>NZ_JAFKEC010000039.1 GCF_017848315.1 Pseudomonas palmensis | reverse complement strand
AGCGCTGTGAGGCGTTGAGCTAACCAATACTAATTGCCCGTGAGGCTTGACCATATAACACCCAAGCAATTTGCGTCGAACGACCAGATTGCGGTGTTGTGAAGACACAGTAAGCCGAAGATTTGTACCTCACGAACATCACATACCCGATTCGCTGGAGTGTCTGAACAAGACCTTCTGGCAACAGAATTTCTTGACGACCATAGAGCATTGGAACCACCTGATCCCATCCCGAACTCAGTAGTGAAACGATGCATCGCCGATGGTAGTGTGGGGTTTCCCCATGTGAGAGTAGGTCATCGTCAAGATTAAATTCCGAAACCCCTATCTGCATCTGCAGGTAGGGGTTTTGTCTTTAGAGTAGAAGCATCAAGAATTCGCCGGCACGTCGCAATGTACGGGCCAGCACACAGAATTTCTTGACGACCATAGAGCATTGGAACCACCTGATCCCATCCCGAACTCAGCAGTGAAACGATGCATCGCCGATGGTAGTGTGGGGTTTCCCCATGTGAGAGTAGGTCATCGTCAAGATTCAATTCCAGAACCCCTGTCTGCGTTGCAGACAGGGGTTTTGTCTTTTCAGGGGCTAGGGTAGCGGGTTGTTCCTGCCACCCTCTGCACCGGCCAGGCCGGCCCCTGCACACAATGGGCTGCAGGAGCCGACCTTCAGTCTATGCAGTGCGCCGAGCCCGGCTACTGCGCCGCGCCAGCAACTTGCGCCACCAGATATACACCCCTGTCACCGACAGCACCGCAATCACTACCCCCAGCACCGCGATCATCACCTGGCCTGTAGTGCCGAGGATCCTGCCGCCATGTATGGGTAGTTGCAGCCGGTAGAAGCGTTCCCCCAGGGTGCCCTGGCCAGCGATCTCCTGCCCCAGCAGGCGCCCGTCGGTGCCATGGAAGAACAACCACGACTTGCCCTGGGCATCGGTGTCGTGCTGTCCGAAACCGGCGCCATAGAAGTTGTACTCGAAGCTGTAGTACAACTCGCCGATCGGCGCCGTCAGCCCCAGCCGCTGGCCCTCCTGCTGCGCCAGCTGATGGGCTTGATGCCATGTCAGCTGGGTCTGCCCCAGTTCTTCTCTGGGCAGCCTGCCACGGGCCTCATAGACGCTTGGTTCCACCGGCGAGAACAGCGACACCGCCGGCTTGAACACCTGGCTGGGCAGGTTCATCGCCACACTGCTGACGGCCACCGGCAACAGCAGCAGCCACAGCCACAAGCCCCCAGCCCTGTGGATATCCATGTTCAGTCGATACGCATGCCCGCCCTTGATCTTCCAGGCCGTGCTCCATTTGCGCCAGAACGGACGACCACGGGGCAGGGTCAGCAGCAGGGCGATGAAGCAGTCGAGCACCCACAGGATCGCCACCACGCCCATCAGCCACAGCCCCCAGTTGCCCGGCAGGGTCAGGTTGTAGTGCAGCTCGAGGACGAACGGCATGAAGTTCTCCCGCGAGAAACAGCACTCGCCCCAGTAGCGCTGGCCCAACGTCTGGCCGCTGACCGGGTCGAGGTAGAACACCGTGTTCTTCTCGGCATACGGCTTGTCGGTGGCCGGGTCGTTGCGCGGCACCATCGCCAGCAACGCCGAATGGCCGGGCTCGTCGGGGTATTCCATGTACCACACCTGCAGGCGCGGGTGTTCGGCCTGCACCTTGTCCACCAGGTTGCCGGGGTCCTGGCGGGGGCCTTGCGCCGGGGCTTCATAGAACGAAGGGTTCAGCCATTCGTCGATCTCGTGGTTGAACGCCAGCACGCTCCCGGTGAGCCCTGCCAGGGCAAGGAACAGCGCGGTGGCCAGGCCGATATAGCGGTGCAGCAATACGTAGAGGTGGCGCATATAAAGGGATTCCAGATCAGGTCGCCAGATGCGACAAAGCCAGCGCCTGGAATCAGGCACTGGCTTTGCGGCTCACGGGGGTGTGGTCAGAACTGATAGCTGACCGTGGCGCTGACATTGCGCTCTTCACCCATGTAGCAGTAGTTCAGGCTCGCGCACGAGGCGATGTAGCTCTCGTTGGTGAGGTTGTTGGCATTGAGCCGCACATCCACGCCCTTGAGCCCGACCTTGCCCAGGTCGTAGCCCACCGACGCATCGAACAGGGTGTACGACGGTACCTTCATGGTGTTTTCCGCATCCACCCAGCTGTAGCCCACGTAACGCACGCCACCGCCTACGCGCACACCGTCCAGCACCCCCTGGCGGAAGTTGTAGTCCGCCCACAGCGAGGCCATGTGCTTTGGCGCCTGGGTTGGCGAGTTGCCCTTGTTGTCGAGTGTGCTGCCAGCCAGGGTGCTCGGCATCGTCTTGCTGTACTCGATGTCGGTGAAGGTGTAGCTGCCCAGCACCTTGAGGTTCTCGCTCAACTGCATGTGCGCTTCCAGCTCCAGACCCTGGGAGCGTACCTGCCCGACCGGGTAGTAGAAGTCGTCCTGCGGCTGTTTGGTGGCCAGGTTCTCCTGCTCGATGCGGAACACCGAGGCGGTGAACAGGTTGTCGGTGCCCGGCGGCTGGTACTTGATACCGGCCTCCCACTGGGTGCCTTCGGTCGGTGCCAGCGGGTTGCCGGCGGCATCGGCGTAGGAGTTGGGGTTAAACGACTCCGAATAGCTCAGGTAAGGCGCAATACCGTTGTCGAACAGGTACAGCACGCCCGCGCGGCCGGTGAGCTTGGTGCGGTCATCGCTGATCTTGGTGCCCAGTGGGCGGGTAGGCTCGGCGATACGATTCTCATCCGAGGTCTTCACCCAGTCCTGCCGCAGCCCCAGCGAGAAGCGCCACTTGTCCAGCTCGATCAGGTCCTGGGCGTAGATGCCGGTCTGCTGCAGGCGCCGGGTGTAGCTGGTCGGTGCGTAATAGGTGATCTGCGAATTGCCGTACTGCGGGTTGAACGCATCGATCGACGCCAGGCCGCCGCTGCTCCAGTCCACCACGGTCTTGCGTCGCTGGTAGTCCAGGCCCACCAGCGTGGTGTGCTTGGCCGCGCCGGTGAAGTACTCGGCCTGCAGCATGTTGTCGATGATGTAGGAGTGCAGTTTCTCGTCGGCACCGGTGTAGTAGCGGTTCAGCTTGTTGCTGGTGGGCGACTCGTAGCCCCAGGCGTACACCTGGTCCATCTTCACCGTCGAGTCCAGGTAGCGGAAGTTCTGGCGTGCGGTGAACACGTCGTTGAAGCGATGCTCGAACTGGTAGCCGAACGATTGCTGATTGCGCTCGTAGCTGTCGATGCCCGGCTCGCCCTCGAAGAAGTGTTCCGAGATACGCTGGCCGTTGCGTTTGTGCAGCGCGCCATCGGCGGGCACGCCGGCGTGGTAGCCGCCTTCCGGATCGTTCTGCAGGTAGGCCTGCAAGGTCAGCGAGGTGTCCTCGGTGAAGTCGATGCTCAGGGTCGGCGCCAGCGCATAGCGCTTTTCTTCGTTGTGATCGAACTGGGTGTCGGACTGATGCGTCAGGCCGGTCAGGCGGTAGGCGATACGCTTGTCGTCGTCCAGCGGGCCGCTGAAGTCGAAGCCCACCCCACGCTGGCCCTGGGTGCCGACGGTAGCCTGCACCTGGCGGAAGGTCTCGTACAGTGGCTTCTTGGTGGTCAGTGCCACCAGGCCACCTGGCGAACTGCGGCCATACAGCACCGACGACGGACCTTTGAGAATATCCACGCGCTCGAGGAAGTACGGGTCGATCTGCATGGTGCTGAAGGTGCCGCTGTCACCCATCGACTTCAGGCCGTCGATGTAGATGTTGTCCACCGAGCCATCGTTGAAGCCGCGCATGGCCACATAGTCATAGCGGTGGGTCGCGCCATACGGGTTGGTCAGCACGCCCGGGGTGTAGCGCATGGTCTGCGAGACCGTCTGCGCGCCCTGGTCGTCCATCTGCTGGCGGGTTACCACAGACACCGACTGCGACGTCTCCAGCAGCGCGGTACTGGTCTTGGTCGCGATCTGGCTGTGGGTGGCGTTGTAGCCCTCCATGCTGCCCAGCGCGTTGCCCAGGGCAAAGCCACGCACGTCGGTGGTAGGCAATGCCAGTGCGGCGTCCTGCGGGGCCGCATGCAGCACATAACTGGTGCCATCCTGGCTCACCGCCTCCAGCCCCGTGCCATTGAGCAACTGGCGCAGCGCCTGGTCGGTGGCGTAGCTGCCCTGCAGGCCGGGCGACTGCGCGCCCTGGGTCATCTGCGGGGTGCTCGACAGCGTGATGCCGGCCTGGCGTGCGAACTGGTTCAGCACCTCGTCCAGCGAGCCGGCGGGGATGTTGTACTGCTGGCTGGCGCTGCCCGCAGGTTCGGCCATCACTACCATCGGCACGCTGGCCAGGCCCAGCGCGGTACCGAACAGTGCGGCGCGCACCGCCTTGCCCAGGCGTGAATCTAAGAGAGGTTGAAACTCATTACTGTCAGTGAGCCGCGGCTGGGCCAGGGTATCGCGCATGAAGAGCATCCGTAGGGTCGGTAAGGGCAGAAGGGAGTCGCTTACTGTCCTAGCCGGACGTGCCGACAAAACCCGCCAAAAAAATCAGCGCATCACGCCTGGCGTTCCAGGCGTACCCACCAGCGCGTGCGATAGCTGACATGCACCGGCAGGGTCTGCGGCAGCAGGTGCAGCAGCTTGTCGGTGTCTTCCAGGCGGAACACCCCGGACAGGCGCAGGTTGGCGATATCGTCGGAGCAGCTCAGGTAGCCGTGGCGGTAGCGCGCCACCTCGTCGATGAAGTCCCCCAGGCGCATGTTGCGCGTGACGATCAGGCCATCGGCCCAGGCACCGGGGTCCATGTTCTGCTGCGCCACGGGCGTGGCGCCCTGGGCATTCACCAGAAAGGCTTCGCCAGCAGCCACCCATTGCAGCCCGGCGGGGCCGGGGTGATGGATCGCCACCTTGCCCTGGCTGACCGTGACGCGGGTGCAGTCGCGCTCCTGACGCACCACGAAGCGCCCATCGAAGCCTTCGAGCAGCGCATCGCGGCTCTGCACCAGCAACGGCCGCCCAGCCGGGCCGAGCGGGTGTTCGGCGCAGGTCAGCATCAACTCCCCGTGCTTGAGGCGCACCAGGCGCTGGCGGCTGTCGAAGGCCAGGTCCGCGGCGGTATGGGTATTGAGATCGAGCAGGCTGCCATCGGGCAGGCGGATGCTGCGCCGCTCGCCGGTGGCCGTGGCGAAATCCGAGGTCCACGGGTCGAGCAGGCCAATGTCCTTGCTGACCCAGGCCGCTGAGCCAAGCATCACCACGCCGCCCAGCAGCTTCATGGCCTGGCGCCGGTGCAGCCGCTGCTGGCTGTTCTCCAGGGTCTGCAGGGCGACGACACCGGCGCCCGGCACCGCACGCAGGTTCATTTCCTGCTGCAGGCTGTGCACCCGTTGCCAGGCCAGTTCGTGCTCGTGGCTGGCGCTGCGCCACTGCTCGCACTGGGCCTGCAACTGCGGGCTGGCGCCGTTCTCGCGCACCCGCAGCATCCAGTGAATGGCCTGCTTGACCACGCGCGGGCTAGGGTTCATAGCGCAGCAGGTAGCAGTGATAGAGGGCGTCGGCCACATACCGCTCCACCGAGCGCAGCGAGATACCCATCTGCTCGGCGATCTGCTTGTGGCTCAACCCTTCGCACTGGGCCAGCAGGAACGCGGTGCGCACCTTGGGCCTGAGGCCGTCGAGCAGGCACGCAATGCGTTCCAGCAGTTCCAGCAGCAGCTCGCGGGTTTCCGCTGATGGCACCTCGGCCTCGGGCAGCTGCGCCAGGGCTTCGAGGTAGGCACGCTGCAGCTCTTCGCGGCGCCAGTGATCGATCACCAGCCCCCGTGCGATGGTACGCAGGAATGCGCGTGGTGCATTCAGCTCCAGTTGTTCGCGCCGCTGCAGCAGGCGCACGAAGGTGTCCTGGGCCAGGTCCGCGGCATCGGCCGCATTGCCCAGGCGGCAGCGCAGCCAGGTGTTCAGCCAGCTGTGGTGTTGCTGATAGAGCCTGTGCACAGAGTCGTGGGAGGACATGAAGGCGCGCTGCAACCAAGGTCATAAATGATAATTAGTCTCATTGTTATGGGGCCTTGCGCAATTTGCAACCACTGACCGACCCGGCGGCGCGTTCAGCCCTGCGGCTGGCTGGCCAGGTACTGCCTGATGGCCTGCATGCCCTTGTCCAGGTGCTGGGTCAGAAGCTGTACAGCTTCGTCCACCTGGCCGGCCTGGGCTGCGTCCACCAGCGCGATGTGATCGTCCTGGGTCAGCTTGCCCAGCCCCATCGACGACAGATGAAACCGCAGGAAGCGCGCCTCTTCGCTCAACTCGTTGTCGATCAGGCGCAGCAACTTCTGATTGGGCGCCTTGCGGTACAGGGCCATGTGCAACAGGCGGTTGAGCTGGCCCATTTCGGCGTGCCGGGTCTCGTTCTGCAGTTGCTCGATGTAGCCCCGGGCCAGGGCGATGTCCTCGGCGTCCAGCAGCGGGATCGACTGGCGCAGCGCCTCGCTCTCCAGGATCACCCGCAGCCCGTAGGAGTCCATCGCATCTTCGCTGATCAGCGGGGCCACCACCGCGCCCTTGTGCGCAACCACCTGCAGCAGCGACTGCGCCTCCAGCTGACGCAGGGCCTCGCGCACCGGCATGCGGCTGACCCCGAACAGCGTCGCCAGCTCCTGTTGGCGCAACGCCATGCCGGGTGCCAGGCGCCCGTCGAGGATGGCGCTGCGCAGGCGCTCTTCGATCACGCTGCGCGCCAGGTGAGCAGGCACCTGCTCGTCACCCAGAATGCTCAGGAGTTTGATTTTTTCGGCCACGCTGACTGCCCTGCTAGCAAAGATTGGATCCAATGACCCTAGTGATGACGGTTGCGCCTGTCAAATTCAGGCCGGCGCGGGCCTGCGGGCGTTCGCGGCGGCTATCCTGAATGAAGTCGCAGCGCTTTGGAAGCTTGCCGCCGTGCGCCATTGTCTTTTGCCCGCCCAGCCTGCACCATCGCGATTCCACGATCTGCATGGACCGCCGGCCTTGGCGATACGTTGGGCTTTGCCTCTGACCCCGCGCCGGGCTGGCCTGGCGCTGTTGCTCGGCTGCGTATTGCTGGGCAACCTGCGCGCGGACTGGGACTTTTCCCAGATCAGCCGCAAGGCCCAGGCCCTGTACGGCCCCCTTGGTGCCGGCCAGCAGCGTATCGATGCCTGGCAGCAGTTGCTTGCCACCCAGCGCCAGGGCAGCGAAGCCGAGCGCCTGCAGGTGGTCAACCAGTTCTTCAATCGCCAGTTGCGCTACGTCGAAGACCCCGAACTGTGGCAGCAGGCCGACTACTGGTCCACCCCGATCCAGTCACTGATCAAGGGCGCCGGCGACTGCGAAGACTACGCCATCGCCAAGTATTTCAGCCTGCGCCGCCTGGGTATCCCCAGCGAGAAACTGCGCATTACCTACGTCAAGGCGCTGCGCCAGAATCGCGCGCACATGGTCCTGACCTACTATTCCACTCCAGAGGCGATGCCGCTGGTGCTCGACAGCCTGATCGACACCATCGAGCCGGCCAGCCAGCGCACCGACCTGCTGCCGGTGTATGCCTTCAATGGCGAGGGCCTGTGGCTGACCGGGGCGGGTGGCAATCGCAAGGTCGGCGACAGCAAGCGCCTGTCGCGCTGGCAGGATCTGTTGAAGAAGATGCAGGCCGAGGGGTTTCCCACCGAGCCGGCTTACTGAGGATTGCGGATGTCACTGTTCAAGCAATTGTTGCTCGCCATCTGCCTGTTTCTGGTGGTCGCCTTCAGCGGCAGCTTCATGGTCGGCCTGGAAAGCTCGCGCAGCCAGTACGTCAATCAGCTGCGCGCGCATGCGCAGGACGCCGCCACCGCGCTGGCGCTGTCGCTCACGCCGAACATCGACGACCCGGCAATGGTCGAGCTGATGGTCAGCTCCATCTTCGACAGCGGCTACTACGCCAGCATCCGCGTGATCGACCTGGGCCCCAATGCCCTGCTGGTGGAGCGTCACGCCGAGCCGGACAGCAGCGGTGTGCCGGCCTGGTTCATCCGCCTGATCAACCTGGAGCCGGCCGGCGGCGATGCCATCGTCAGCCGCGGCTGGCAGCAGGCGGCGCGGGTCGAGGTGGTCAGCCACCCGATGTTCGCCCTGGCCAAGCTGTGGCGCAGCGCGCTCGGCAGCCTGGCCTGGCTGCTGGCCTGCGGGGTGGTCAGTGCACTGCTGGGGGCGCTGCTGCTGCGCCGTCAGCTGCGACCGCTGGACTACCTGGTGGCGCAGTCCCAGGCCATTGCGCGTCGCGAGTTCCTCAGTGCGCCGCGCCTGCCGCGCACCCCGGAGCTGCGCCGGGTGGTGCAGGCCATGAACCAGATGGTCGAGAAACTCAAGGCGCTGTTTCTCGAGGAGGCCCAGCGCAGTGAAGCCCTGCGCGCCGAGGCCTGGCAGGACAGCCTGACCGGCCTGGGCAACCGGCGCTTCTTCGAGATGCAGCTGTCTGCCCGGCTCAGCGCCCAGGACGAAAGCCCCGGCTACCTGATGCTGGTGCACGTGCAGGACCTGGCCGGGCTCAACCTGCGCCTGGGCGGCCAGCGCACCGATGCCCTGCTGCAGGCTCTTGCGCAGCAGGTGCAGCGGGTGTGCGCGCACTATCCCAAAACCCTCGATCTGATCGCCCGTAGCCGTGGCGGCGAGTTCGCCGTGCTGGCACCGGGGCTGGTGCATGACGAGGCCGTGCACCTGGCCCAGGAACTGGAGCAGACCCTGCACAGCCTGTACGACACCGGCGCTTCCGACCGTAACCCGGTGGCCTGGATCGGCCTGGCCCCCTACAGCCCGGGCGACGCCCCGCAGGCCCTGCTCGAGCGCTGCGACGAAGCCCTGGCCCAGGCGCAGAGCCAGCAGCTGCCGACGTGGGTCTGCCTGCCCGCGCACGCCCCGGCGCTGCTGGACCACGACTGGCATGCCCTGCTGCAACACGCCCTCGACCAGCGCCGCTTCGAGCTGTTCTTCCAGCCGGTGGTGGCGACGCACGAGCTGGGCCGCGTATTGCAGTACAAGGTGCTGTCGCGCCTGCCCGACGGGCATGGGCAAACCCTCCCCGCCGGGCGCTTCCTGCCCTGGCTCGAGCGTTTCGGCTGGTCGATCCGGCATGACCTGCTGATGCTCGAACAGGTGCTGGCCCACCTGCAGCGCCATGACCAGGCGCTGGCGCTGAACCTGTCGGCGGCCACCCTGGCCGCCCCCCAGGCGTTGCAGGCGGTGTACGAGCTGCTGGGGCGTCACGCGGTGCTGGGCCCGCGCCTGACCCTGGAGATCGGCGAAGAGCAGTTGCCCGACCAGGCCGCGCTCGAGCAGCTGGCACGGCAACTGGGCGCGTTGGGCTTCAAGCTGAGCCTGCAGCACTTTGGCGGGCGCTTCAGCATGATCGGCAACCTGGCGCACCTGGGCCTGGCGTACCTCAAGGTCGACGGCAGCTTCATCCGCGCCATCGATCAGGAGCCGCACAAGCGCCTGTTCATCGAGGCGATCCAGCGCGCAGCGCACAGCATCGACCTGCCATTGATTGCCGAGCGGGTGGAAACCGAAGGCGAACTGGAGGTGCTGCGCGACATGGGGATTTTCGGGGTGCAGGGGCGTTTGATCGGCGAGCCCCGGCCCTGGGCGCCGTAGTGGCTTCTTCGCCGGCCACGCCGGCGCCTGCAGGCGACGGTGACCCCGCAGGCGCCGGCCTGGCGGGCGAAGCTGCTAGATCAACGGCCGCTCCTCATCGATCAGCTTGTTCAAACCCCCATGGTCTGGCGCGCGCTCGAACGGCTGAGCAGCTTGGCCTGTGCGCTCGCCGGCAGGTCGGTGATGCTGATCACGCCCTTGCTGGTCAGTACCTCGATCAAGTCCTCCAGCACCCGGATCATGTCCAGGTCGCTCTGCTGCAGCTTCTTGGCAAACCAGGCCTGGGCCTCCGGCGAATCGTTGGGCAGCGCTTCGTTCTCCTCGGCAAAGGGCGTCGACTCCAACCGCACGATCTGCCCACGGGTGTCGCGTTGCACATAGAACATGGCTTTTCCCCCTGATGACATCTGCTTGATGGCCTCAGCAGCATAGGCCACGCGAGGCGGACAACCCTCTCTATGCTTATTCTCTAAAGGTATTTAAATTATTTTTCTTATGCATTTATATTTATTTCCACGCGCAGTTACCGACCCGACACGTGGGAGTGAAAAGATATGTCAGCGGCCCCTGGCGCCTTGTCGTACACCGACAGCGCCCAACCCCAAGCCTTCGAGATTCGTCCGTTTGCCGGTGCCGTGGGCGCCGAGATCATCGGCCTGGACCTGAGCCGTCCGGTCAACGCTGGCGATTTTGCGCGCATCCACCGCGCGCACCTGGACCACCATGTGGTGGTGTTCCGCGACCAGCGCATCACCCCCCAGCAGCAGATCGACTTCAGCCGCCGTTTCGGCGTGTTGCAGATCCACGTGCTCAAGCAGTTCCTGCTCGGCGGCCACCCCGAGATCCTGATCGTCTCCAACATCATCGAGAACGGCCAGAACATCGGCCTGGGCGATGCCGGCAAGTTCTGGCACTCGGACCTCTCCTACAAGGAACTGCCCAGCCTGGGCTCGATGCTGCATGCCCAGGAGCTGCCCAGCGAGGGCGGCGATACCCTGTTCGCCGACATGCACAAGGCCTGGGACCAGTTGCCCGCCCACCTGCGCGCCGCCGTCGAAGGCCGCAGCGCCGCGCACTCCTACACCGCGCGCTACAGCGAAACCAAGTTCGAAGGCAACTGGCGCCCCACGCTCACCGCCGAGCAACTGGCCCAGGTGCAGGAAGTGATCCACCCGGTGGTGCGTACCCACCCGGAAAACGGGCGCAAGGCGCTGTTCGTCAGCGAGGGCTTCACCACCCGCATCGTCGGCCTGCCCGAGGACGAAAGCCGCCAGATCCTGGCCGAGCTGTACGCCCACAGCGTGCTCGAACACAACATCTACCGCCACCAGTGGCAACCCCACGACCTGGTGTTCTGGGACAACCGCTCGCTGATCCACCTGGCCGCCGGCTGCCCCGCGCACCTGCGCCGCAAGCTGTACCGCACCACCATCCAGGGCGACGCCCCTTTCTGACCCGTCTTCAGGAGTACCGCATGCGCAACTCAATCAGCCGCCTGGCGGCCAGCATCGGCCTGGGCGTCAGCCTGCTCGCCGGCAGCCTCGTCGCCCCCGCCACGGCCCAGGCCGAAGGTGAAATCCGCATCGCCGAACAGTTCGGCATCGTCTACCTGCTGCTCAACGTGGTGCGCGACCAGCACCTGATCGAGAAGCACGGCAAGGCCCAGGGCATCGACATCAAGGTCGACTGGACCCAGCTCTCGGGCGGCGCCGCGATCAACGACGCGCTGCTGTCCGGCTCGGTGGACATCGCCGGTGCCGGCGTCGGCCCGCTGCTGACCATCTGGGACCGCACCTACGGCCGCCAGAACGTCAAGGCCGTGGCCTCGCTGGGCAACTTCCCGTACTACCTGGTCAGCAGCAACCCCAACGTCAAGACCATCGCCGACTTCACCGAAAAGGACCGCATCGCCCTGCCGGCGGTTGGCGTCTCGGTGCAGTCGCGCTTCCTGCAGTACGCCGCCGCCCAGCAGTGGGGCGACAAGGACTACGCGCGCCTGGACAAGTACACCCTGGCGGTCCCGCACCCCGACGCCACCGCCGCGCTGCTGGCCGGCGGCACCGAGCTCAATGCGCACTTCTCCAACCCGCCGTTCCAGGACCAGGCGCTGGCCAACAAGAATGTGCACGTGGTGCTCGACACCTACGACCTGCTCGGCCCCAACTCGCCCACCGTGCTGTTCGCCACCGAAAAATTCCGCAACGACAACCCCAAAACCTACCAGGCCTTCGTCGACGCCCTGGCCGAGGCGGCCGACTTCGCCCAGCACGACAAGGGCGCGGCGGCCGATACCTACATTCGCGTGACCAAGGCCAAGATCGACCGCGAGGCATTGCTCAAGATCATCGACAACCCGCAATACGAATTCAGCGTCACGCCGAAGAACACCTACAAGCTGGCCGACTTCATGTACCGCATCGGCGCGATCAAGCACAAACCCGAATCGTGGAAGGACTACTTCTTCCAGGACGCCAAGCCACTGCAGGGGAGCTGAGCGCATGACCGCCCGCTTGCCAGGCCACACGGCCAGCAACCTGAGCCCCGTGAGCGCACCGGCGCTGCTGCAGGTGGACAACCTCAGCCTCGAATACCGCACCGCCCAGCGCGTGGTGCGGGCCACCCACCAGGTCAGCTTCGAAGTGGACAAGGCCGACCGTTTCGTCCTGCTCGGCCCCTCAGGTTGCGGCAAGTCGACCTTGCTCAAGGCCGTGGCCGGCTTCATCGAGCCCCGTGAGGGCGCGATCCGCCTGCAGGGCCAGCCGGTGCACGGGCCGGGCCCGGACCGCATCGTGGTGTTCCAGGAGTTCGACCAGCTGCCGCCGTGGAAAACCGTCAGGCAGAACGTGATGTTCCCGCTGCTGGCCTCCGGCACGCTCAAGCGCGCCGAGGCCGAACAGCGCGCCCTGCATTACCTGGACAAGGTCGGCCTGGCGGCATTTGCCGATGCGTACCCGCACACCCTCTCCGGCGGCATGAAGGCGCGCGTGGCCATCGCCAGGGCGCTGGCCATGCAGCCCAAGATCCTGCTCATGGACGAACCCTTTGCCGCCCTCGACGCGTTGACCCGGCGCAAGATGCAGGAAGAACTGCTGCTGTTGTGGGAGGAGGTGCGCTTCACCCTGCTGTTCGTCACCCACTCCATCGAGGAGGCGCTGGTGGTGGGCAACCGCATCCTGCTGCTGTCGCCGCACCCGGGGCGCGTGCGCGCCGAGATCCACAGCCACCAGTACGACCTGCACAGCCTGGGCGCTGCCGACTTCCAGGCCAGCGCGCGGCGCATCCATCGTCTGCTGTTCGACGATGATGCCGCCGCCGAGCAGGACGCCGCCCTGGATTTCACCGACATCCGCATCGCCTACTGACCGGGAGCCCCACCGATGACCACCTCTGCACCGGCTCCGCGTCAGGAGTACGAAGTCACCCTTGAACCCCTGCTCAGCGTACCGCTGGAACGCGAGCTGCCCCTGGGCCAGCGCCTGTGGCAACAGGGCTGGCTGCGCAAGAGCCTGATCCTGATCCTGCTGGCGCTGGCCTGGGAAGCCGTGGCGCGCTATCAGGGCAACGACCTGTTGCTGCCCAGCTTCCTGCAAACCGCCGCGGCGCTGTACGACGGCCTGCTCAGCGGCGAACTGCCGGCCAAGGTCGGGGTGTCGCTGGTGGTGCTGCTCAAGGGCTACCTGCTGGGCATCGTGCTGGCCTTCGGGCTCACCAGCCTGGCCGTGTCGACCCAGATCGGCCGCGACCTGCTCAGCAGCCTGACCTCGATGTTCAACCCGCTGCCGGCCATTGCCCTGCTGCCGCTGGCGCTGCTGTGGTTCGGTCTGGGCGACAACAGCCTGATCTTCGTGCTGGTGCACTCGGTGCTGTGGGCGCTGGCGCTCAACACCTATGCCGGCTTCATGGGTGTGTCCGAAACCCTGCGCATGGCCGGGCGCAACTACGGGCTGCGCGGCTTGCGTCTGGTGGTGCACATCCTGATTCCGGCGGCGCTGCCGTCGATCCTGTCGGGGCTCAAGATCGGCTGGGCGTTCGCCTGGCGCACCCTGATCGCCGCCGAACTGGTGTTCGGTGCCACCAGCGGCAAGGGCGGGCTGGGCTGGTACATCTTCCAGAACCGCAACGAGCTGTACACCGACAAGGTGTTCGCCGGCCTGGCCGTGGTGATCCTCATCGGCCTGCTGGTCGAGAGCCTGGTGTTCAATACCCTCGAGCGCGTCACAGTACGGCGCTGGGGCATGCAGCGCTGAGCGCATCGGGGCGACAAAAGTGCGCGTCCTTGTCTAGGCTTGCCTCACAGGGTGGCATGGGCCACCCACCGGTCAGTCAGGGATGAACCGTTGTCTGCTGCCAGCACCATCTACCCACTGCTCGCGCGGCTGTTGCCCAGGGTGATCGCCCCCGATCCGGGCGGGCAGACCCAGCGCCACACGGCCGGCATCGGCATGCCGGCCCAGCGTGCGGTGCTCGGCAGGGGCTTCTGCCTGGTCAACCGCCTGGACGAAGCCGTCGACCTGCAGGCGGTGTATGCCGACCTGCGCCAGCAGGCCCTGGATGGCAGCGTGGTGGCTCTCAACGACCTCGGCTGGGTATGGCTCAACGGCAAGTACTGGCGTGCCGAACCGGCCCTGGCCGGGCGCCTGCTGCGCATGGCGGCGCTGCAGGGCAGTGCGGTGGCCTGGTACAACCTGGGCCAGCAGCACTATTTCGGCAAGGGCGTGACCATCGCCTACGCCAGCGCCGCCGAGTGCTACCGGCAGGCCTTCGAGCGCGGCCTGGACGAAGCCGCCGCGGCGCTGGGCGACCTCTACGAAGAAGAGATCTGCGATACCCACCTGCAAACCTGGCAGGTCGATCCGCAGCGCGCCTACGACTGGTTCATGCAGGGCGCCCAGCGCGGCGATGGGCGCTGCCGGTTCGAGATCGGCTACCGCCTCCTGCATGGCCAGCAGGTGCGGGCCGATGCCAGGCTCGCCGTGTACTGGCTGGAGCTGGCGGCCGCAGCGGGGGTGATGCCGGCGGCCGAGGAACTGGCCATGCATTTCAGCGTGGCCGGCAACCCCATGCGCTATCTGTTCTGGCGCGACCGGGCGATCAGCCTGGGCAGCCCGCGGGCGCTGACCCTGAAACACGAAGACCAGTACCGGCGCTGACCTCGGCCGACGGATGCCGCATTGCCGCTATTGACGCCCGGGGCGTTGATCGAAGAACATTGATAGTTAGCAAACTATGAATCTCGACACCTTGCCCATGAATCTTGATGCACTGCAACTGAACATCAGCAGCGGCATGGTCGCGGCCAGCCGTCACTGGCGGCGCATCTGCCAGGCCACGCTGGTCGGCTACGGCATCTCCGAAGCCTGCGCGGTACCACTGCTGATGATCGTGCGCCTGGGCGACGGCGTGCACCAGGTGGCGGTGGCCCAGGCCGCAGGGCTTGAAAGCCCGTCGCTGGTACGCCTGCTCGACCAGCTGTGCAGCGCCGGTTTCGTATGCCGCAGCGAAGCCCCCGGTGACCGCCGCGCCAAGGCCCTGAGCCTGACCCCGCGCGGGCGCGAGCTGGCCGAGGCGATCGAGGCCGAGCTGGTGCGCCTGCGCCGCCAGGTGCTGCACGACATCCCGCCCGCCGACCTCGAAGCGGCGCTGCGTGTGGTGCGCGCCTTCGAAGACGCCGCGCAGCGCTCGCCGGGCGTGCCTTCATGAAGGACTTCTTCAGCTCCATGCCGCCGGCGCGGGACTGGTTCTACGGCGTGCGCACCTTCGCCGCGTCGATGATCGCCCTGTACATCGCCCTGCTCATGCAACTGCCGCGCCCCTACTGGGCGATGGCCACGGTCTACATCGTCTCCAGCCCGTTCGTCGGGCCCACCAGCTCCAAGGCCCTGTACCGCGCCCTGGGTACACTGCTGGGCGCGGCGGGGGCGGTGTTCCTGGTGCCGCTGCTGGTACAGACCCCGTTGCTGCTCACCTGCGCCATCGCCCTGTGGACCGGCACCCTGCTGTTTCTCTCGCTGCACCTGCGCACCGCCAACAGCTACGCGCTGATGCTGGCCGGCTACACCCTGCCGATGATCGCCCTGCCGGTGGTGGACAACCCGCTGGCGGTATTCGACATCGCCTCCTCGCGGGCCCAGGAAATCTGCCTGGGCATCGTCTGCGCGGCGGTGGTCGGGGCGATCTTCTGGCCGCGCCGGCTCACCCCGGTGGTGGTCGGCGCCACCGGCAACTGGTTCGCCGAGGCGATCCGCTACTGCGACACCTTTCTTGCCCGCCAGGCCACGCCCGAAACCGTGGGCGGGCTGCGCGCCTCGATGGTCACCACCTTCAACTCGCTGGAGATGATGATCGGCCAGCTGTCCCACGAGGGCGCGCGGCCGCAGACGGTCAAGAATGCCCGCGAGCTGCGCGGGCGCATGATCCACCTGTTCCCGGTGATCGACGCCCTCGACGACGCGCTGCTGGCCCTCGAAGGCCGCGCCCCGGCCCAGGCGGCGCAACTGCAAGGCTTGCTGGAGCAGGCCCGCAGCTGGTTGCAGGCCAGCGCCGAAGACGCCTCGGTGGCGCGCTGGACGGCCCTGCGCGAGCAGCTCGAACGCCTGCAACCGAGTGTCGCCGCCCTCGACGAGCGCCCCGGCCTGCTGCTGTCCAATGCCCTCTACCGGCTAGGCGAATGGATCGACCTGTGGCAGGACTGCTGCAGCCTGCAGCACGCCATCCGCGACGAAGACCTGTCGCCCTGGCGCGCGGTGTACCGGCACTGGCGCCTGGGCCGCCTGACGCCGTTCTTCGACCGTGGGCTGATGCTCTACTCGGTGTTCTCCACCTTCACCGCGATCCTCGCCGCCACCGCGCTGTGGATACTGCTCGGCTGGCCCGACGGCGCCAGCGCCGTGATCCTCGCGGCGGTGGCGTGCAGTTTCTTCGCGGCCATGGACGATCCCGCGCCGCAGATCTACCGGTTCTTCTTCTGGACCACCCTGTCGGTGGTGTTCGCCAGCCTCTACCTGTTCCTGGTGCTGCCCAACCTGCATGACTTCCCGATGCTGGTACTGGCGTTCGCCGTGCCGTTCATCTGCGTCGGCACCCTCACCGTGCAGCCGCGCTTCTACCTGGGCACCTTGCTCACCATCGTCAACACCGCCTCGTTCATCAGCATCCAGGGCGCCTACGACGCGGACTTCCTGACCTTTGCCAACGCCAACCTGGCCGGCCCGGTGGGGTTGCTGTTCGCCTTCATCTGGACCCTGGTGGTGCGCCCGTTCGGCGTGGAGCTGGCGGCCAAGCGCCTGACCCGCTTCAGCTGGCACGACATCGTCGGCATGACCCGCCCGGCCAGCCTGGCCGAACACCGGCGCCTCGGCGTGCAGATGCTCGACCGCCTGATGCAGCACCTGCCGCGCCTGACCCAGACCGGCCAGGACACCAACAGCGCGCTGCGCGACCTGCGCGTGGGGCTCAACCTGCTCGACCTGCTGGCCTACATGCCACGGGCCACGCCGCCGGCACAGGCGGCGCTGGCGCAGGTGATCGCTGAGGTGGGTGCGCACTTTCAGGCGTGCCTCAAGGCCCGCCGCCGCCTGCATGCGCCGGCCGACCTGCTGCGCAGCATGGAGCGTGCGCGGCATGCCCTGAACCTTGAGGCCATGGCCGACTGCGGGGAAACCCGCGTGCACCTGCTGCATGCCCTGAGCGGCCTGCGCCTGGCGCTGCTGCCGGGGGTGGAGGTGGTGCTGGAACCGTCCGACGATCAACCGCAACTGCCCTACGGCATCGATGGAGCCCCCCTGTGATCGGTGAACTGGATATCAGCGGGGTATTTCTGCCCACGCTGCTGGTGATGATGGTCTTCACCTATGTGCTGTTCCTGGGGGTGCACGCGGTACTCACGCGCCTGCACTTCTACCGCCTGGTCTGGCACCGGGCGCTGTTCAACGTTGCTCTCTACGCCGTGCTGCTGGGCACGGTCGACCACTTTTGCCGAAGCCTGATGCTGCCATGAAAAAACCTTTACTGACCCTGGGCCGCGTGGTCCTGACCCTGCTGGTGGTATCGCTGGCAACCGTGCTGGTGTGGCAGATGGTGCTGTACTACATGTTCGCCCCCTGGACCCGCGACGGCCACATCCGCGCCGACGTGATCCAGATCGCCCCCGATGTGTCCGGGCTGATCCAGCAGGTGTCGGTACGCGACAACCAGGTGGTCAAGCGCGGCGACGTGCTGTTCAGCATCGACCAGGACCGCTTTCACCTGGCCCTGCGCCAGGCCCAGGCGACCCTGGCCGAACGCCGTGAAACCCTGGCCCAGGCGCAGCGCGAGGCGCGCCGCAACCGTGGCCTGGGCAACCTGGTGGCGCAGGAGCAGCTCGAAGAAAGCCAGTCGCGCCAGGCCCGCGCGCAATCGGCCCTGGCCGAGGCGCAGGTGGCGGTGGACGCGGCGCAGCTGAACCTCGACCGTTCGGTGGTACGCAGCCCGGTCGACGGCTACCTCAACGACCGCGCCCCGCGCGCCCACGAGTTCGTCAGCGCCGGGCGCCCGGTGCTGTCGGTGGTCGACAGCAACTCCTACCACGTCGATGGCTATTTCGAAGAGACCAAGCTGGGCGGCATCCATATCGGCCAGGCCGTGGATATCCGCGTGATGGGCGACGACGCGCGCCTGCGCGGTCGCGTGCAGAGCATCGCCGCAGGCATCGAGGACCGTGACCGCAGCAGTGGCGCCAACCTGCTGCCCAACGTCAACCCGGCCTTCAGCTGGGTGCGCCTGGCACAGCGCATACCGGTGCGCATCGCATTCGACGAGGTGCCGGAAAACTTTCGCATGATCGCCGGGCGTACTGCCACGGTGTCGATCATCGAGGATGCCGCCCGATGAAACGCTTTGCGCTGCTGGGCGCAGGGTTGCTGCTGTCGGCCTGCCAGATGGTCGGGCCCGACTACAGCGTGCCCAAGGAGGCGGCGGTCAATCGCGGCGACCTGCAGGGCGCGCTGCGCAGCGACGCCGACAGCGTGGTCTCGGCACCGGTGCCCGCCAACTGGTGGCACCTCTACCAGGACCCGCGCCTCGACGCGCTGGTCAACCAGGCGCTGGCCGCCAACACCGAACTGCGCGTGGCCGCGGCGAACATCGCGCGGGCGCGGGCACAGGTCGAGGAGGCCGAGGCCCAGGGCGGGTTCAATGGCGGGGTCAAGCTGGGTGCGCAGCGCCTGCAGGAGTCCGGCGAAGCCTTTCTGCAACCCGACAAGGTGCCGGTGGCCAACATCGGCGAGGCGATCCTCAGCGCCTCGTACCAGTTCGACCTGTGGGGCACGCTCAAGCGCGGCGTCGAGGCCGCCCAGGCCCACGCCGACGCCACCCAGGCTGCCGCCGACACCGCCCGCATCACCCTGGTGGCGGATGTGGTGCGGGCCTACACCCAGGTGTGCGCGGCCAACGAGGAATACCACATCGCACGGGCCTCGCTGGACCTGCAGGAGCAGAGCGTGACCCTCACCCAGCGCCTGCGCGATGCCGGGCGCGGTGACGAAACCCAGGTGACGCGCACCGAGACCCAGTTCAAGTCGCTGCGCGCCGAACTGCCGCGTTACCAGGCCATGCGCGAGGCGGGCCTGTACACCTTGTCGATGCTGCTGGCCAAGCCGGTCGAGCAACTGCCGGCGGGTACCGCGCACTGCGCCGAGCTGCCGCACATCGCGCAACGTGTGCCGGTGGGCGATGGCGCCGCGCTGCTCAAGCGCCGCCCCGACATCCGCCAGGCCGAACGCAGCCTGGCGGCGGCCACTGCCGGCATCGGCGTGGCCACCGGGCAACTGTACCCGGACATCAGCATCGGCGCGCAGGTGGGCACCATCGGCATCCTCGAGAACCTGGGCAAGCCGGCGACCAACCGCTGGGGCTTTGGTCCGCTGCTGACCTGGACCGTGCCCACCAATGGTTCGCGGGCACGCATTCGCCAGGCCGAGGCCTCGACCCAGGCGGCGCTGGCGCATTTCGACGGGGTGGTGCTCAACGCCATCCGCGAGACCCAGACCAGCCTGGCGCAGTACAGCGCGCTGCTTGACCGGCGCGACGCGCTGGCCGAGGCCGAGCGCTCGGCGCAACTGGCGGCCGACCAGACCCACCGGTTCTTCAAGGCCGGGCGTGAATCGTTCCTGGCCGACCTGCAGGCCACGCGCACCTACACCGACATGCGTGCGCAGCTGGCGGCGGCCAATACCCAGGTCGCGATGGGGCAGATCGGCTTGTTCCTGGCGCTGGGCGGCGGCTGGTAGCAACCGCTATCTTGCAAGGCCATTCTGGCCCGCTCCCACATGGGCAGCGGTGATCCTTGTGGGAGCGGGCTTGACCCGCGATTGGGCCGCAAAGCGGCCCCCACCCACCCTTGAGCGACGCCATCGGCATCGGAACGTCTGCATGTACCGCAACTGCAGCGACTAAACTCCAGCGGTCGGGACCGGCGGTGAAATTAAACGCCAACCCGACTGACCTCGAACGACCTGTGCGCTGTCTACCCCATTCAACCCGGCCTGACGTCCAGAAGGAGTGACCCATGGAAGCACCTACCCACAGCTTTAGCGCCCTGTTCAAGCAGCTTGGCCTGCCCGATGATCCCAAAGGCATCGACCAGTTCATCACCAGCCACTCGCCGCTCAAGGGCGACATCAAGCTGGTGGATGCGCCGTTCTGGACGCCGGCACAGCGCGAATTCCTCAAGGAGGCGATTCTGGAGGATGCCGACTGGGCCGTTCAGTTCGACCAGCTCAACGAGGCGCTGCGCAATCCCCGCAAATAAGCGCTGAGCGGCACCTGTACCTGCAGTTGGCGTTGCTATGCTCAGAAAAACAATAAGGGGATGGCGCCAATGAAAGATCCCTACGCACCCGGCTTCTGGGCGGCCGTGACCGCCCTGGGCCTGCTGAGCACCGGCTATTTCTACGGCGTTCGCCAGCTCTACCAGCTGGTGGAGGCCATGCACTTCATGTACGCGGCCGCCGCCGTGATTGCGGCGCTGGCCCTCACGGCCCTGGCCTGGAGCAGCTGGCAGCAGCTCAAGGTGCGCAAGCGCCAGCTAGAGCAGGGCCGCACCCTGGTGGCCATCTGGAACACCAAGGTTGCCCTGCGCCGGGTCGAAACCGTATTCGACCGCTACTTCTGGGGCAGCTACTGGCAGCCGGGGCGCACTTTTCAGGAAGTGATGGGCGAGCTTGAAGGCACCCCGCTCGAACAGAGCCTCGAAGCCCTCAAGCGCCAGTGCCAGCAGCTCGACCAGCAGACCCGCGGGCGCCACCGCTACTGGCTGAACAACGCCCGCGAACTTTCCAGCGTGGCCACGGCCATGGCCCGCGAACGCTACCAGCTCGACCTGTGCGACTCGCAGCAGAGTGCCGGGCGCGGCAGCGCCGTGCTCAACCGCGATCTCGAAGTGCTGGTGTACACCTGGTCGGCGCGCCTGCGCAGCTTCGACCACCAGCTCGACGAGCTGGAGGGCGAATACCGCTGAGGTTCATTCGCCGCGGATGTACTGCTCCAGTTGCAGGATCAGGTTGGCCTGTTCGGCAATCGCCGCCTTGACCAGGTCGCCAATCGACAGCAGACCGATCAGTTGGCCGTTCTCCACCACCGGCAGATGGCGCAGATGGCTGTTGGTCATCAGGTTCATGCACACCTCCACGCTCTGGTGCGGGTCTACCGTGACCACCGGTGCGCTCATGATGTCGCGTACCGGCGTGCCCACCGACGAACGCCCCTTGAGCACCATCTTGCGGGCGTAGTCACGCTCGCTGATGATCCCGACCACCTGGCCGTCATCGACCACCGGCAAGGCGCCGACGTTCTTCTCGCCCATCACCATCAGCGCCTCGAGCACCGTCTGGTGCGACCTGATGGTGTGTACCGCATGGTGTTTTTCTTCTTTGGTATTGAGCAGCTCTTTCACGGTTTTCATGTGCAGCCTCGGCGGTGGATAAGCGGCGATGCCTATCCCCTAAGAATCGTGCACGGATGCCCACTCGGCAAGGTTGAAAACGCCATGGGGCCGATTGAAAAACGTCATGCTCCGTCGAAACCGCGCATCAGCATCAACGCCACGCCTGTCAGCAGCACCGCCGTGGCCCGTTGCAGCAGGCGCCGACGCGCCGGCTGCTGCAGCACATGACGGATGCGCTGGCCGAAATAGCAGTACAGGCAGCCGCTGGCAAACTGCAGCAGCAGGAAGGTCAGGCCGAGCACGGCGATGTCGCGGGTGTGGCTGGCAAACTGCGGGAACACCGCGCTGAACATCAGGATGCTCTTGGGGTTGGACAGCCCGGTCAGCAGGCCCCTGGCGAACAGCGCCCGGAAACCCTCCAGCGCCGGCCCGCCGCTATCGCCCAGCGCCAGCCCGGTACTGGTCCACTGCCGCCAGGCCAGGTACAGCACATACGCGACCCCCAGGGCCTGGATCAGCTGGCGCACCAGCGGGTAGCCCTGGATCAGCGCCGAAAAGCCCAGTGCAAACACCAGAATCGACAGCAGGTAGGCCACGCTGGCGCCCAGTTGCGCCGGCAGCGACTGGCGCAGGCCGGCCTTGAGGCCCAGGCTCAGCAACAGCAGGGTCATCGGCCCGGGGCTGAAGGTCATGCTGGCGCAGAACACCACGAAGTAACCGAAAGAGGAGGGCGTCAGGCCGAGGCTCATGGGGCAGTGCTCACAGTGCAAAGGCCGCAGTCTAGAGCGCGGGCCACGCTGCGGGCAGGCCAAGCAGCGGGCAATCGCGCCCGACTTTACTGGTAGGATTACCGGTAAACCTGTGGAGACCTGCATGCTGCCCGTCATCGAGTTCTGCCCCGGAACACCCAAGGTCCAGCAGATCGCCGAAGCCTGGGCGCGTGCCATCGAGGCCGGCGAGCTGCCGGCGGGCAGTCGCCTGCCGCCGGTGCGCGAACTGACCGCGCAACTGGGCGTGAGCAAGTTCACCGTGATCGAAGCGCTGGACCGCCTGCGTGCCCGCAACCTGATCACCTCCAGCCAGGGCCGCGGGCACTTTGTCGCCAGCCGTCACGCGCCGAGGGTGCCGGGGGGCGACACCGACTGGCTGCCGCAGGACCTGGCCAGCGTGCTGCGCCGCTCACTGCTGGCCGATGACAACAGCCTGCGCCCCGGCAGCGGGCACCTGCCGCCCGACTGGCTGGAGCCCGGCAACCTGCGCCAGGCATTGCGCGCCGTGGCCCGCTCCACGCGCCTGCGCATTGGCGGCTACGGTACGCCGGCCGGTTACCTGGCGCTGCGCCAGACCCTGCAGACGCGCCTGCTCGGCCAGGGCATCGCCGCGCCGCTGGAGCAGATCGTCACCACCAGCAACACCGTGCAGGCGCTGGACATGCTGCTGCGGGTGATGCTGCGCCCGGGCGATTGCGTGGTGCTCGACAGCCCGTGCTATTTCAACTTCCACGCCAACCTGGCCCTGCACGGCGCGCGCATCGTCACCGTGCAGCGCACCGCCGAGGGCCTCGACCTGGCGCGTTTCGAACAGCTGCTGGCGCAGCACCGGCCCAGGCTGTACCTGACCACCAGCGTGCTGCACAACCCCACCGGGCACTCGTTCACTGCGGGCCAGGCGTTCGCGCTGTTGCAGCTGGCGCGTCAGTACGACTGCCATGTCATCGAGGATGACCTCTACGCCGACCTGCACCCGCAGGCGCCGGCCCGCCTGGCGGCGCTGGCGGGCCTGGAGCAGGTGACGTACCTGTCCGGGTTCTCCAAGACCCTCAGTGCCAACGCCCGGGTCAGCTATGTGGTGGCCGCGCCGCAACTGGCCGCCAGCCTCACCCACATGAAGCTGATGAGCGGCGGCATTACCTCCGAACTGCTGGAGCAGGTGGTCGACCAGCTGCTCACCGATGGCAGTTACGACAAGCACCGCAAGCGCCTGCAACTGCGCCTGCAGGAGGCGGCCGGGCGCGTCGAGCAGCGCCTGCGGGCGCTGGGCTGCGAGCCGCTGCAGGGGTATGCCGGCGGCCTGTTCATCTGGGTGCGGCTGCCCCCCGGTTGCGACGCCCAGGCCCTGGCCCGTGCAGGCCTGGCGCGGGATGTGCTGCTGGGGCCGGGCAGCCTGTTCGGCCCCGAGCCCGGCCTGTTGCAGTGCATGCGCTTCAACGTCGCCTGCAGCGACGACCCGCAGCTATGGTCGGAGCTGGCGGTACTATTGGACAGTTTTGCCGACCCGGCATCTGCGTTATAACGAACCCCCAAAAACGTCGGCACAGTGTGTAGCCGGCGGCCACCTTCAAGGAGTCACCATGTTGCCAAGGCGGCCCACCGTCCTCACCTTCCTGTTGCTTGGCGCGGGCTCCGCGAGCGCCGACAGTGTCGACCTGGCGCCGCTGGAAGTTACCTCCACCCGCGTGACCTCCGAATGGTTGCAGACCCCGGCCGCCGTCAGCTCGGTGAGCGTCGCCGACAAGCCCGGCGAACAGATGCTGACCCTCGACAGCCTGCTGATGGCGGTGCCCGGTGCGGTGCCGCAAAGCCGCTACAACATGGCCCAGGGCATGCGCCTGTCGATTCGCGGCTTTGGTGCCCGCTCCAGCTTCGGCATGCGCGGCATCCGCGTACTGGTCGACGGCGTGCCGTTGACCATGCCCGATGGCCAGACCGAGATGGACGGTGTCGACTTGAGCCTGGTGGAAAACATCGAAGTGATCCGCGGCTCGGCTTCCACCCTGTACGGCAACGGTGCCGGCGGCGTACTGGCGATCACCACCCGCGAGCCCTCGCTGGAGCCGCGCACCCTCGTGGACGTGGGTGGCGGTGCCGACGGCTATCGCCGCGTGCGTGCCGAAACCAGTGGCACCTCCGGCAACCTTGGCGGGTTGCTGGCGCTCAACGTCACCAACATGGACGGCTACCGCGATCACGCCGCCTCCGAAGCGCGCAATCTCACCGGCAAGCTGCGCTGGCAGGCCGATGCCGGCGTGCTGGGGGTAACCTTCCAGGCCCTCGACAACCGCTCCGAAGACCCTGGCGCCCTGACCCTCGCGCAGGTGCGCGACAAGCGCAGCCAGGCGCGCCCGCAGAGCCTGCTGTTCGACTCCGACGAACAGATGAACCAGCAACGCCTGGCGGTCAACTGGACCAGCCAGCTGAGCGACACCGACAGCTACCAGCTGCGTACCTGGCTGGGCCGGCGTGACTTCGGCAACCGGCTGCCGCTGCGCGCGGGCGGGCAGACCACCTACGAACGCCTGTTTGCCGGTGTCGGCGGGCAGTACACGCACCTGGCCAACTGGTTCGGCCTGGGTCATCAGCTCACCACCGGCATCGACATCGAGCAGCAGCGCGACGACCGCGAGCGGCACAACAACGAAGTCGGTGGTCACACCGGCAACCTCACCCTGCGCCAACGCGAAAAGGCCGGTGGCTATGGGCTGTACGTGCAGGACAGCATCGACCTCACCGAGCGTCTGCAACTGACCCTGGGCGGACGCTATGACGCCACGCGCCAGTCGGTCGACGACCGCTTCCCGAGCGACGGCGACGCCTCCGATGCGCAGCGTTTCGAAGACTTCAACTACAGTGCCGGCCTGAGCTACCGCCTTACCGAGCACACCATGGCGTATGCGCGGGTGGCCACCTCGTTCGAGACCCCCACCCTCAACGAACTGAGCAACCCGACCGCAGGCGGCTTCAACACCGGGCTGCAACCGGCGCGGGCGCTGACCCGCGAGCTGGGTGTGAAGGGCGAGTGGGACGACCTGCGCCTGGAGGCGGTGGTGTACAGCATCCTGCTCAAGGACGAACTGGTGGCGCAGAGCACCGACCGCGGCAACACCTACAGCAACGCCGGCAAATCGCGGCGTGACGGCTTCGAGTTGAGTGGCGAATACCGCCCTGTGGATAACTGGCGCCTGTCGATGGCCTACAGCTACAACGACTACCACTACACCCGTTTCGAGGGCTATGACGACAACCGTCTGCCGGGCATTCCCCGGCAGACCTTGTTCACCGAGGTGGGCTACGAGTCGGATGCGTTCTATGCACGGGTCAACATGAACGCCTATGGCCCGCAGTATGCGGACAACGCCAATGAGGCGCGGGTGGCGGGCAATGCCTTGTTCAACCTGCGCGTGGGCACGGTACTCAAGCTTCAGGGCCAGGAGCTGGAACCGTACGTGGGTGTGGATAACCTGACTGACCGGCGTTACTACGACAACCTGCGCATCAACGACACAGGCGCCCGTTACTACGAGCCGGGCCCAGGTCGGACCTTGTACGCGGGCATCCGCGCGAGCTTCTGAAGACCTGACACCGAGCGAACAAGGCTGGCAACGCCGATCCTGCAGGCCATGGCGCGTTGCAATCGATGCAGGAGCCGGCCTTGCCGGCGAAGCGCCGCGCGGCTGGCACCTTGTGAGGTCGCATCTGTTGCCATCCCCTGCAAAACCTTGAACCCCATCACGTTTCCCACACCCCGTTGCAACTTTCTCGCGATATCCCCGTCAGAGCGGTGCGGAAGAGGTTGTAGGACAAATCACCGTCCCTCACAGCAGGCTTGAACATTCAGCCGCGCACAACGCTCCGCCCCCCGATAACACTCCCCCTAGAATTCCGGCCCACAAGGATGTGCCATGCTGCCGATCGCCCATTGCCGGGCGTTGACGACACGTGTTGCCCACTGCTTCGTCAGCACCTCGCGCCCCACTCCCGCTGCACTGCTGCTGGCCCTCGCTGCCTGGGCCGCCGGTGCCGGCACCGCCGCACACGCCGCCGACCCGAATGCCGAGCTGCTGCGCCAGCGCGACCGCGAGCGGGTGCAGCGCGAGCAGCTCGAAGCACGCCCCGACGTGCGCCTCGAAGCACCGCTGGCCGATGAAGGCGACGGCCGCCTGCCCGCCAACGAAACCCCGTGCTTCCCCATCCGCCAACTGCGCCTGGTGGGTGATGCGGCCGAGCGCTTCCAGTGGGCGCTGCGCGCCGCCAACCCCAAGAATGACCCGGCCACCGGGCGCTGCCTGGGCAGCGCCGGCATCAACCTGACCATGAAGCGCATCCAGAACGCGATCATCGAAAAAGGCTACGTCACCACCCGCGTGCTGGCCCAGGCCCAGGACCTCAACAGCGGCGAACTGACCCTGACCCTGATTCCCGGGCGTATCCGCGACATCCGCTTCGCCGAAGGCACCAGCTCGCGCGCCAATGCCTGGAACGCGCTGCCGGCGCACTCGGGCGACCTGCTCAACCTGCGCGACATCGAACAGGCCCTGGAGAACTTCAAGCGCGTACCCACCGCCGAAGCCGACATCCAGATCGCCCCGGCCCAGGCCCGCGACGCCGGCCCCGGCGAGAGCGACATCGTGATCGCCTGGCGCCAGGCCTTCCCGGCGCGGCTCAGCCTGTCTGTGGATAACTCCGGCAGCAAGACCACCGGCAAGTACCAGGGCAACCTGGCGTTGTCGCTGGACAACATCCTCTCGCTCAACGACCTGTTCTACGCCAGCGCCACCCACGACCTGGGCGGCGGCGAGTCGGGCAATCGCGGCTCCAAGGGCAACACGCTGCACTACTCGCTGCCGTTCGGCTACTGGCTGCTGGGCTTCACCACCAGCGAGTACGACTACCACCAGCAGGTGGCCGGCGAGAACGAGACCTACCAGTACCGCGGCGAAACCCGCAACAACGAGCTGCGCCTGTCGCGCCTGCTGTACCGCGATGCGGTGCGCAAGACCACGGCCTGGGGCAGCCTGTGGACGCGTACCTCGGAAAACTTCATCGACGACACTGAAATCCAGCTGCAGCGCCGGCGCATGGCCGGCTGGGAAGCCGGCCTGAGCCACCGCGAATTCATCGGCGCCTCCACCCTCGACCTGAGCGCGGGCTACCGCCGCGGCACCGGTGCCCACGGCGCACTGCAGGCGCCAGAAGAACTCACCGGCGAAGGCACCTCGCGCTCCAAGATCATCAGTGCCGATGCCCAGCTGCAGGTGCCCTTCATCGCCTACAACCAGCGTATGCGCTACATCGGTGGCTGGCGCGCGCAGTGGAACCGCTCGGCGCTGGTGCCGCAGGACCGCTTCTCCATCGGCGGGCGCTACACCGTGCGCGGCTTCGACGGCGAGAACATCCTCTCGGCCGAACGCGGCTGGACCCTGCGCAACGAGATCGGCCTGGCCCTGGGCGATACCGGCCAGGAGCTGTACACCGGCGTCGACTACGGCGAAGTCAGTGGCCACTCCAGCGAGTACCTGGTGGGCAAGCGCCTGGCCGGTGCCGTGGTAGGGGTGCGCGGCGGCTACAAGGCGCTGTCGTATGACTGGTCCTGGGGTACGCCGCTGAAGAAGCCCGACGGTTTCGAAACGGCCAACATCACCAGTGCCTTCACTGTCTCTTTGTCGTTCTGAGGCCCGCCATGCGTATCGATCGCTTCGACATCATCGCCCCCGGGCTCTTCGACGAGCCCTGGAACGAGGCCACCGTGCTGGGCTCGGCCACCTGGCTGTGGATGCACTCCACAGCTCACCGCGACGCACCGCTGCACAGCCTGGCCACCCTGTTGCTGCCGGCGCTCAAGCACCGCCAGTTCGTGCTCGGCAGCGAGGCCGGCAAGCCGGTGTTCTACCTGTCCTGGCTCAACCTCGACGGCGCCGCCGAGCAGCGCTACATCGAGCGCTCGCCTGTCGAGATGGCCGATGCCGACTGGAACAGCGGCGAACGCCTGTGGATAAACGACTTCGTCGCCCCGTTCGGGCATGCGGCAACGCTGGCGCGCCTGGTGCAGCGCCAGCTGTTCCCCAACAGCTGCATGCGCGCCCTCGACCACCAGGGCGAAGTGCGCGGCCTGCGGGTCAAGACGCACCTGGGGATCGGCGTGATTCCCGAACAGGCCAAGGCCTGGTTTGCCGCTCACCCGCTGGAACTCACAGCGTAACCCTGACTTCTGGCGGTCTGGCACCGCAAATGGAATTGCAATGAACAAGCATCTCTACCGTATCGTTTTCAACAAGGCTCGCGGGCTGCTGATGGTGGTCGCCGAGAACGTCGCCAGCCAGGGCAAGGCGCCGGGCACCACCACCGGGCCCGTGGCCGGCTCGGCCGGCACACTGGCCGAACTGGGCCGCCTGCGTTTCGCAATGATGCTCGCCCTCGGCCTGGTGGCGCTGGACGCTGCACCTTCCTGGGCCGCCGGGGTGGTTGCCGATGGACGTGCGCCAGCAGCCCAGCGCCCGAACGTGGGCCAGAGTGCCAACGGCACGCCGCAGGTGAACATCACCGCCCCCAGCGCCGCCGGCGTGTCGCGCAATACCTACAGCCAGTTCGACGTGGACAAGCGCGGGGTCATCCTCAACAACGGCGTCAAGGCCAGCCAGACCCAGCTGGGTGGCTGGATCCAGGGCAACGGCAACCTGAGCAAGGGCAGTGCGCGGGTGATCCTCAACGAGGTCAACGCCAGCAACCCCAGCCAGTTGCGCGGCTATGTGGAGGTGGCCGGTCAACGCGCCCAGGTGGTGATCGCCAACCCGGCCGGCGTCACCTGCGACGGCTGCGGCTTCATCAACGCCAACCGTGCCACCCTGACCACCGGCCAGGCGCAGCTTGAGAACGGCCGCATCACCGGCTACCAGGTCAAGGGCGGTACCCTCAGCATCCAGGGCAAGGGCCTGGACAGCGCCGACGCCGACTACACCGACCTGATCGCGCAGAGCGTGCAGGTCAACGCCGGCATCTGGGCCAAGGACCTGAAAGTCACCGCCGGGCGCAACCAGGTCAACGCCGATAACACCCGCGCAACCCGGCTGGCAGGCAGCGACGAGGAGGCCCCCGCAGTCGCCATCGACGTGGCCAAGCTCGGCGGCATGTACGCCGGCAAGATCATGCTGGTGGGCACCGAGGGCGGTGTGGGCGTGCGCAACGCCGGCACGATCGGTGCCGGCGCCGGCGAAGTGGTGATCAGCGCCGACGGCAAGCTGCTCAATAGCGGCACCCTCAGCAGTGCCGGCGCCACCCGCGTCGCCGCCAAGGGCGGTGTCGACAACAGCGGCACGGTCTATGCCAAGGGCGACCTGCAGCTGAGCAGCGCCGGCGACCTGAACAACAGCGGCACCCTGGCCAGCCAGGCCAATGTCGAACTCAAGGCGACCGGCGCGCAGTCGACCATCACCAGCAGCAAGGGCTCGGCACTGGCTGCCGGGCTGGACGAGAGCGGCAAGCTGGGCAAGGCCGGCAACCTGACCCTCACCGCGCAGCGCGTGCAGGCCCACGGCGAACACCTGGCCGGCGGCGACCTGCAGGTCAGTGCAGGCGACGTCGACCTGAGCGCCAGCCGTAACGTGGCCGGCAACATCACCCTCACCGGCGGCGACATCAACCTCGCCAACGCCAGCGTCGATGCCAGCAAGACCCTCAGTGCCACCGCCCGCCAGACCCTGCGCAGCGACGCCGCCAAGGTGGTGGCGGGCAACCTGCAAGTACGCGCCGGCGAGCTGTCGAACGTGGGCGGCGAGCTGACCCAGAGCGGCAAGGGCAGCACCTCGATCAAGGTCGACGGCACCCTCGACAACCGCAGTGGCCGCATCGCCAGCAACGCGACCCATGCCACGCTCAGCGCCGCCACCGTGGTCAACACCCAGGGCCGCGTCGAGCATGCCGGCGCCGGCACCCTGCAGTTGTCTGCCACGACGCTCGACAGCGCGCAGGGCACGCTGGTCAGCACCGGCACCCTGCAGCTCAAGGCCGGCCAGGTTCAGCTCGACGCCGGCGTGGCTCAGGGCAAGGACGTATCGATCGAGGCCGACACCCTGTCCAACCGCGGCGGCAAGGTCCTGGCCACCCAGGGCGGCAGCCTTGCGGTCACCACCCAGGGCCTGCTCGACAACACCGGCGGCACCCTTGCGGCCAGCGGCAACGGCGTGTTCAACGCCGGCACGCTGGACAACCGCAGCGGCACCGTGAGCGCCGGCGGCACACTGTTTGCGGGCGCTGGCGAGCTGTTCAACACCGCCGGCACCTTCGCCGCGATCCGCCAGATGACGCTGACTGCGGCGCACCTGAACAACAGCGGCGGTACGGTCGGCTCGGTACAGGGCGCCCTGCTGCTGACTGCCCGCGACAGCCAGCTGGGCAACGTGGGCGGGCGCCTGGAAGCGGCGGGCGACATCGTGGTGAACGCTCAGGGTATCGACAACAGTGGCGGCGTGATCAGCGGCCTGGCACTCAACCTGAACAGCAATGGCCAACTGCTGCAGAACGCCCAGGGCACCCTGGATGCGCGCAGCACCCTGGACCTGCGCAGCGGGCGCCTGGAAAACGCCGGCGGGCTGATCCAGTCCCAGGGCAGGCTGTACATCGATACCGGCGAACAGGCACTGGTCAACCTCGACGATGGCAGCGGCAAGGGCATCATCAGCCAGGGTGCGCTGGAGATTCACAGCGCGCACCTGAGCAACGCCGGCGGTTACGTCTCGGCCAAGGGCGCGATGCAACTGCTGGCCGCCGACGTGACCAACGCCGGCGGGCGCATCGTCGGCGCCGACAGTGTGCAGGTGCAGGGCCTGCGGCTGAACAACCAGGCCGGGCAGATCCAGGCGCTGGGCGCCATCGACGTGGCCTCGGCCGAACGGGTGGACAACCAGGGCGGCCTGATCCGCTCCGCCGGTTTGCTGCATGTGTCGACCGGCACCCTCGCCAACAACGCCACCCAGGCCGACAACCAGGGCCTGCAAGGGCACGCCCTGCGCCTTGAGTCCGACGTGCTGGGCAACCAGGCCGGTGTGATTCGCGCCGACACCACGCTGGACATCGGCGTCAGCCAACTGCTGGACAACGCGGGCGGGCTGATCAGCTCCAGCCAGCACCTGAACATTACCGACCGTGACCCCGCTGCGCGCCGCCAGAGCATCAGCAACCTCGACGGGCGCCTGCTGGCCGGCCAGTCGCTGAGCCTGAACGCCGCCTACTACAGTGGCAACGGTCAGGCCGTGAGCCTGGGCGACCTGACCCTGCGCCTGCTCGCAGGCCTTGAGCTCAGTGGCCTGCTGCAGGCCAACGGCACCCTCGACGTGCAGACCGGCGGTGCGCTGAACAACAGCGGCAAGCTGCTGGCCGGCCGCTCCATGCTGCTCGACGCCAGTACCCTGGACAACCGCGCCGAGGGTGAAATCAGTGCCGACCAGGTGCGCATCACTGCCCACCAGAGCCTGACCAACCGTGGCCTGATCGACGGCCAGAAGGTACGCCTGCAAACCGGCGTGCTGTACAACCTGGGCACCGGTCGCATCTACGGCGACCAGCTGGGCATCGCTGCCGGCACCCTGGTCAACGCCAACGAGGGCGACCGCTCCGGTGCCATCGCCGCCCGTGCGCGCCTGGACATCGGCGCCACGCAGATCGACAACAGCGAAGCGGCGCTGATCTTCAGTGCCGGCGACATGGCCATCGGCGCCACGCTGGATGACGCCGACCACGCCAGCGGCCGCGCCGCGCTGCTGACCAACGCCAGTGCCACCATCGAGTCGCTGGGGCACATGGCGCTGGACGTGCAGACCCTGCGCAACCTCAACAACCACTTCAGCACCCGCGACGTGGAAATCAGCCGCCAGAGCTTCCAGGAATTCCAGCTGGCCGGCTCGCCCAACCGCTACCAGGCCGACCAGGTCACGTTCCGCCACAACGAAGTGCAGTACCTGATCACCCCCGAGGGCCAGAAGGACAACTGGAACCGCTACGACGTGACCCGCGTGGTGCGCGAAACCCAGATCGCCACCTCGGCGCCGGGGCAGATCCTGGCCGGCGGCAACCTGGTCATCAACGCCGGCGAAGTGCTCAACGACAAGAGCCGGATCATCGCCGGCGGCCTGCTGCAGGGCGCCATCGGCAGCCTGGTGAACACCGAGTTCAAGGGCCAGCAGGTCACCACCGACAGCGGCACGGTGACCAACTTCTACCGTATCCAGCGCAAGGGCCGCGACCGCCAGGGCGCCCGCGTGGCCGGTTATGTGCCCGCGCCGCTGATCCAGGAAATCTCGCTGCAGCCCACCGTATGGCAGGAGCTGGCCGCCATCACCGGCAGCGGCACCCAGCTCGGCGGCCATGCCAGCCAGCTGAGCGACCAGCAGGCCGCCGGCGCCGGCGCGGTGGACAGCGCCGCCGCCAATGCCTACCAGGTGGCGCCGATCATCGAGGTGGCGGCGCAGGCCGGGCTCGATGCCGAAGGCGTCGGCGAGCAGATCCGCACCGGCGGCCCGGTGCTGACCCTGCCGAGCAACAGCCTGTTCGACAGCAACCCGCAGGCGGTGCGCAATTATCTGGTGGAGACCGACCCGCGCTTTGCCGGCTACCGCAACTGGCTGTCGTCCGACTACATGCTGCAACAGCTGCACCTGGACCCGGGGCAAACCCTGCAACGCCTGGGCGACGGCTTCTACGAACAGAAGCTGATTCGCGAACAGGTCGCCCAGCTCACTGGCCGGCGCTTCATCGACGGCTATGCCAACGACGAGGAACAGTACCGCGCGCTGCTCGACAACGCGGTTACCGTGGCCAACACCTGGCAACTGGTGCCGGGTGTGGCGCTGAGCGCCGAGCAGATGGCCCAGCTGACCAGCGACATCGTGTGGCTGGTGGAAAAACAGGTGACCGTGGCCGGCGGCGAAACCCGCAGGGTGCTGGTGCCGCAGGTGTACGTGCGGGTGCAGCAGGGCGACCTCAACGGCGCGGGTGCGTTGATGGCCGGCCAGCAGCTCAAGCTCGACGTGAACGACACCCTGAGCAACAGCGGCAGCCTCGGCGGACGCAGCATCCTGGCGCTGACCGCGCAGAACGTGGAGAACCTCGGCGGGCGTATCCAGGCCGACAAGGTGTCGGTGCAGGCACGCGAGAACCTCGACAACCTCGGCGGCCTGATCGGCGCCGTGGACAGCCTGGCGATCAGCGCCGGCAACGACCTCAATGTCATCTCCAGCACCCATGACAGCAGCAGCGAGCAGGGCACGCGCAGCAACCTGTCGCGGGTGGCCGGGCTGTTCGTCAGCGGCGCCGGCGGCACGCTCACGGCCTCGGCCGGCAACGACATCAACCTGGCCGGTGCCCAGGTGGTCAACGCCGGTGCCAACGGCAGCACGCAACTGGTGGCCGGCAACAACCTGAACCTGACCACTGTCACCGAGTCGCACCAGCAGTCGATCACCTGGAACAGCAGCAACTGGCGCAAGGACGCCAGCCGGACCGAGGTGGGCAGCAATGTGCAGGGCACCGGCGACGTCAGCCTCAAGGCCGGTCAGGACATCAACCTGCGCGCCAGCCAGGCCAGCAGCGAGCAGGGCATGGTGATGGCCGACGCCGGCCGCGACGTGAACCTGATGGCCGGGCAGAACTACCAGTTCGCCGACGAGGCGCACAAGGTCACTGGCGGCAACGGCATGTTCTCCAAGACCACCAGAACCACCCGTGACACGCTCAGCGAAACCACCGCCCAGGGCTCGACCCTAAGCGGCGAGCACACCTACGTGCAGGGCGGGCGCGACATCAACCTGCAGGGCGCCAACGTGGTGTCCAGCCAGCAGACCATCCTGGTGGCAGGCAACGACGTCAACATCGCGGCGGCCAGCGACAGCCGCAGCGAGCGCCACGACAAGACCGAGAAGACCAGCGGCCTGTTCAGCGGTGGTGGCATCGCCGTGACCGTCGGCACCCAGGAGCAGCGGGTCAAGGACATGACCACCAGCACCACCGCGGTGGCCAGCACCGTCGGCTCCACCGAAGGCGACGTGCTGATCGAGGCCGGCAAAAGCTATCGCCAGGTCGGCAGCCAGGTCATGGCGCCCAAGGGCGACGTGGATATCCGTGCCGAGAAGATCGCCATCGTCGAGGCGCGCAACACCAGCGAGCGTGAGCGCCAGACCCTGTTCAAGCAGACCGGCGTGTCGCTGACCCTGACCAACCCGGTGATCAGCGCCATCCAGACCACCCAGCAGATGAAGCAGGCCTCGGACAAGACCGAAGACGGGCGCATGAAGGCGCTGGCCGCGGCCACCGCGGCACTGGCGGCCAACAACGCGGCCACCGCGGTGGCCACCGATCCGGGTTCGGCGGGCGGGATCAACCTGAGCCTGTCGCTGGGCACCAAGAAGAACCAGAGCACCACCGAGCAGCACAGCGATACCGCTGCCGGCTCGACCATCGTCGCCGGCAACGACGTGCGCCTGATCGCCACCGGCGCCGACGAGGACAGCACCCTCACCGTGCGCGGCAGCCAGATCAAGGCCGGCAACAATGCCAGCCTGCTGGCCGACGGCGACATCAACCTGCTGGCCGCCACCAACACCAGCACCCAGCAGACCGACAGCACCGGCAGCAGTGCCAGCGTCGGTATCGGCCTGTCGCTGGGCGGCACGCGCAACGGCTTCACCCTCGACCTCGGGGTGTCGGGCAATCGCGGCGAAGCCGATGGCGAGGACCTCACCCATACCAACACCCATATCGATGCCGGCAACCAGCTGGTCATGGTTTCGGGCGGCGACACCAACCTCAAGGGCGCGGTGGTCAGCGGCAAGCAGGTGGTGATGGACGTGGGCGGCAACCTCAACATCGAGAGCCTGCAGGACACCAGCACCTACACCGTGGACGAGAAGAGCCTGGGCGTGGGTATCAGCCTGTGCATTCCGCCGTTCTGCTATGGCATGAGCTCGGTCAGTGGTGCCAGCGGCAGCTTCGGCGCCACCGACATCGACTCCAGGTACGCCAGCGTCACCGAGCAGTCGGGGATCAAGGCCGGCGACGGCGGCTTCGATATCTACGTGGCCGGCAACACCGACCTGGTGGGCGCAGTGATCGCCAGCAGCGACAAGGCCGTGCAGGACGGCAGCAACCGCCTGGTCACCGCCAGCCTGACCAGCCGCGACATCAAGAACGAGGCCGAGTACAAGGGCAGCAGCCTGAGCCTAGGCGGCGGTTACCGCGAGGTCGGCAAGGACCAGCAGGGCAACGCCACCAGCGGCGCCACGCAAACCCCTGGCACCGACCTTGCGAAAAACGAGAACGACATCGGTGTGAGCATGCCGATCGCCATCAGTGCCAGCGATAGCGCCAGCAGCGTGACCCGCAGCGGTATCAGTGGTGGCAGTATCGTCATCACCGATGCGGCCGAGCAGCACAAACGCACCGGCAAGAGCGTGGACGAGGCCATAGCCAGCCTCAACCGCGACGTGTCCAGCGACCGCGATGGCAGCAATGCGCTGAAGCCGATCTTCAACGAGGAGCAGATTCGCGCCGGGTTCGAGATCGTCGGCGCGTTCGCCAACGAGGCGGGCACCCTGCTCAACAACAAGGCCAAGGAAGTCGACGCCAAGCGTAACCAGGCCAAGGAGGCCGAAGCCAAGGCCGCCAACCCGGAACTGGGCGACGGCGAGCGTACTGCCTTGCTGCTGGCGGCCAGTGACCTGCGCCATCAGGCCGACGGCATTGCCGAAAACTGGGGCGCCGGCGGCACCTACCGGCAGATCACCACCGCGCTGGTGGGCGCGGCCAGCGGCAACATCAGCGCCGGCAACACGGCGTTCATGCAGGGCCTGGTGGTCAACTACGTGCAGCAGCAGGGCGCGGGCTATATCGGCGAGCTGGTGGCCAACGGCAGCCTTATCGAAGGCTCGCCGGTACACGCGGCGCTGCACGGCATCCTCGCCTGCGCGGGCGCGGCGGCCAGCAGCCAGAGTTGTGGCAGCGGTGCGGCCGGGGCGGCGGCATCGAGCGTGCTCACCGGGTTGTTCTCCGAAGCCAGCCCCAACGAGTCCGAGGCGCAACGTGAAGCCAAGCGCAACCTGATCACCAGCCTGGTCACCGGGCTGGCCGCCAGCACCGGCCTGGATGCCGCCACCGCCAACACCGCCGCTGGCGCCGCCACCGACAACAACTGGCTGGCCACCCAGCAACTGGTGCAGGCCAAGAAGGAGCTCAAGGAAGCCGAGGGCCTGGCGGACGAGCTCAAGGTCATTGCCAAGTGGGGCTTCATCAGCAAGAAGCAGGACCTGCTGACCCAGGTTGGCGTGGGGCGTGGCCTGGTCGAGGCCGGCATCAACGATATCGAGGGGCTGGCGCAGTTCATCGCGCACCCTATCGATGGCCTCAAGGGCATCAAGGAACTGATTTCCAACCAGGAGGCGCGCGACAAGCTGGGCGCCGATGTGGTGGATGAACTCAACGCCAAGATCGACCGCGTGACCCTGGCGCTGGAGGTGGGCGGTGACGAGCACGCCATGCAACTGGGGCGTGACCTGGGCGAGATCGTGTGGCAGGCCGGCAGCATTGCCACCGGCGTGGGCGGCGCGGCCAAGGCCGGCGTGACGCTGGCCAAGACCGGCATCAAGATGGGCCGGGCGGGTCTGGAAAAAATGGCCGCCAAGGCCGAAGTGCTGGTCAAGGAAGCGCCGGTGGCCAAGGTCGAGCTGCCCCCTGCCGGCAAGCCGGCGGCGGGTGCGGGCACCGTGGCCACCGTCGAGCGCCTGGACGAACTGCCCGTGAAGCAGTTCAACCCCTATGACAACCCGCGCTACAAGGAGATGACGCCCACCGAGCAGCAGGCGTACCTCAAGGAATACAACAAGCAGTTGCAGGCCCAGCAGGACGCCATCAACAACATGACCGCCGACGAGTTCAAGTTCGCCCGCGAGGCGTTCGACAGCACCGGGCGCAACCCCGACGCGGTGGCGCTGCAGCGCAAGTTCGGCCGCGAATTCGAGCGCAGCGTGGCGGAGAACATCCAGAAGGGCCTGGTCAACAACGGTGTCGACCCCAAGGTTGCGGCGCAGATGGCCAAGGCACGGGCCAAGGAAATCAAGTCGAACCTGGCCGCACTGCACGAGCCCGACATGGTGGCTGGCGGGTGGGTAAAACCCGACCCTGTTAGAATGGGCAATTCGAACGTCAACTCGTCGATCGGCGCCAGCTGGTCGAGCCGGCTGCCGCTGTTGGACGAGACCGTGCGCAAGGCGGTGGAGGCGGGCAACGGCAGTGCCAAATTGAACATCAGGTTAGAGCTAGCCAGGGGAGCCAGTCAGTGATGAAGGACGCATTTCTCGAGATGTTTATCGAGGCCATGGGCGAACCTGCCCATCAGCGGCCCGTGCCGGCCGAAAGCATCGCGCAGTACCGTGGCCGCCTGCCGGACAAACTGCTGGAGTACTGGCAGGAGCAGGGGTGGGGCAGCTATGCCGACGGCCTGTTCTGGCTGGTCAACCCGCACGACTACCAGCACCTGCTGGACATGTGGCTGCAAGGCACCGAGTTCGAGAAGCTGGACACCTACCATGTGATCGGCCGCACGGCCTTTGGCGACCTCTATGCATGGGGCGAGACCTATGGCCGCAAGCTGATCGTGCTGTGTGCGTACAACCGCGTGTACGCCATGAGCAGCGAAAAGAACGTGCCCTGCAGCAACCCGGACCTGGAGCTGCAGTCGTTCCTGTCGATGGTCGAGCGCGAGGACTTCGACATGGAGGACGCCGATGGCGAGTTCCTGTTCGAGCGTGCGCTGCAGGCCCTGGGCCCGCTGGGCGAGCAGGAGCTGTACGGCTTCGAGCCCGCGCTGGTGATGGGCGGCAAGGCGGTGCTGGGCAACCTGCGCAAGCTGCAGCTGGATGTGCACCTGACGATTCTTCGCCAGTTCGGTCGCTGAGCGCATGACCCTGCTCGATGACTGGATAGCGTGCCGCGAAGGTCGCGTCGTGCTCGACAGCTCGCATTTTCTCGGCTTGTTCAAGGAGCATGGCAGCGACGCGGAGCTGGCGCAGATCTTTGCCGGCTTTGCCCAGGCCGATGCCTTGCAGGCGCGGGCGCAGCAGGTGCTGGCGGCAGGTTCGCTGGACAGCAGCCTGTACCTGTTGCCGCAGCGCGGCTGCGATGAAGGCCGGCTCAAGGCCGCGGCGCTGGCCTGGTGGAACGAACAGGCACGGTACTGCCTGTCCACCCAGGGGCCGTGGCCGGAGCAGGCCCACTGGCAGCCTGTGGTCGAGGTGGTAAGCCGCGAGGTGGCGTTGAAGGCGTTGCAGAGCGATGCGCCGAATGCCTGGGTGTTCGAGCATTTCGCCGACACGGTCATCGAGGACGTGCGTGACAGCCAACTGCCGATGTACGCGCTGCTCGAAGCGTTGTACGGGATTGCCGCTGACTATTACCTGGCGTGGTACATCGCGGCGCCGCTGCTGGCGCTGGAGGTGGATTTTGCGCGTTATTTCGAGCTGTGGCGGCTGGGGGGCATGAGCGTGGTGCTGCAGGACCGGCTGCTGGTGGCCGGTTGACAGGTATCAGCAGAGCCGGCATCGACGGCGAACAGGCCCGCACCGCCTGCCAAAACCTCCGGCACTGCCTGTAGACTCTCCAGCGCCCCGCACCTGTGCGGTTGATCGATCAAGCGTTGAGAGGATAGAGAATGAGTCTCTGGGATGACCTGAAAAAGAAAGCCGTCGACGCCAACCCCGAGCTTGCCGCCAAGGCGGCCCAGGCGCTGACCAAGGCCAGGGAACTGGCCGTGGAGGCCGGGCAGAAGGCCGCGCCGGTGCTCAAGGAGGCCAGCGAAAAGGCCGCTGCCTACGCCCAGGAGAAAACCCCGATCCTCAAGGCCCAGGCGCTCAAGGCCATCGACGACGCCAAGGTGCGCCGCGCCGAGCTCAAGGAGCGCGCCAGGCACGACAAGGCCGCGTGCGAGGAAATGGTGCGCACCATGTATGACATCAGCCTGTCGCCCGACGACCCCAATTTCATCGACGAGCCGTTCAACCACTACGATCGGCAGTTGCATTTCTTCGTGGTCACCGGCGAGATTCTCGACACCCAGAAGCGCAACCAGACCCACCTCAGCGTCAGCCACTCGCACCATTCCGGCGGCGGCTACATGATCGACGGCTACGGCTCCATCGGCGGCAGTTCGTCGTCGATGCACGTGAGCAGCCACAACATCCAGGAGCATGAGTTCTGGGTGAAGCTGCGCGATGGCAGGGAAGCGTGTTTCCAGTTCGCCGACAGTGCCGTGCGCATCCGCACCGGGCAGACAGTGAGCATGCTGTTCGCCCGCCCTGCCGACACCCAGACCGGGCAGATGGTGGCGCTGTACAACCACAGCTCGCAGGAAAACCATGTGATCGCCGGGCCGGCCGCGATCAACCAGATATTCAACCTGTATACCGTCGAGCCCGGGCTGTTCAACGGCAACGAAGTGACCACCCGGCGCAACCGCCTGCTGCAGGAGCTGGATCGGCGGCTGGGGCAGTTGGCCAGGTACTCGGCATTGCATGGCAACAGCCAGGGGCAGCTGATAGAGGGCGAGCGCACGGTCTGAGCCCGGCCTGCCCCTTTTGCGCGCCCATGAAAAAAGGCCCGGGTTTTCACCTGGGCCTTTTGTCGTAGATGGCGCACTCGGCGGGATTCGAACCCACGACCCCTGCCTTCGGAGGGCAGTACTCTATCCAGCTGAGCTACGAGTGCAACGCGGGCGCCATGATACCCATCTGCACCCTTGGCGTCCATCGCCAGTAATGTTGTATTCGATTCCGAACACTCGCTGGCGCAAAAGTGACGTTGATCTGAAATTTCAGGGTCTGCTAGGCTTTTTGTTCTTTTTTTCGAACACCCTATTGTCCTTTGTTCCCGTTGATCCTAGGATTCGTTTGAGATTTCAAACGCTCTCCTTTTTCTACAAATCAATAATTCGCCCTGTGTTCGCACGGTGCAGTTAAGGAAGCCCGACATGCAGCTCAAAGACGCCCAGTTGTTCCGCCAGCAAGCCTTCGTCAACGGAGAGTGGCTGGACGCGGACAACGGTCAGACGATCCAGGTGACCAACCCGGCCACCGGTGAAGTGCTCGGCACCGTGCCTAAAATGGGCGCCGCCGAAACCCGTCGCGCCATCGAGGCCGCCGACAAGGCTCTGCCGGCCTGGCGCGCACTGACCGCCAAGGAGCGTGCTGGCAAGCTGCGCCGCTGGTTCGAACTGATGATCGAGCACCAGGACGACCTGGCCCGCCTGATGACCTCCGAGCAGGGCAAGCCATTGGCCGAAGCCAAGGGCGAAATCGCCTATGCCGCCTCGTTCATCGAGTGGTTCGCCGAAGAAGCCAAGCGTGTCTATGGCGACACCATCCCGGGCCACCAGCCCGACAAGCGCCTGATCGTGATCAAGCAGCCGATCGGCGTTACCGCGGCAATCACCCCGTGGAACTTCCCGGCTGCGATGATCACCCGCAAGGCCGGCCCGGCCCTGGCCGCTGGCTGCACCATGGTGCTCAAGCCCGCTTCGCAGACCCCGTACTCGGCCCTGGCCCTGGTCGAGCTGGCCACCCGTGCCGGCATCCCGGCTGGCGTGCTGAGCGTGGTCACCGGCAGCGCCGGCGACATCGGCAGCGAACTGACCGGCAACCCGATCGTGCGCAAGCTGTCCTTCACCGGCTCGACCGAAATCGGTCGCCAGCTGATGGCCGAATGCGCCAAGGACATCAAGAAGGTTTCCTTGGAGCTGGGCGGCAACGCTCCGTTCATCGTGTTCGACGACGCCGACCTGGACAAGGCCGTCGAGGGCGCGATCATCTCCAAGTACCGCAACAACGGCCAGACCTGCGTCTGCGCCAACCGTATCTACGTGCAGGACGGCGTCTACGACGTGTTCGCCGAGAAGCTCAAGGCGGCAGTCGCCAAGCTCAAGATCGGCAACGGCCTGGAAGACGGCACCACCACCGGCCCGCTGATCGACGGCAAGGCCGTGGCCAAGGTGCAGGAGCACATCGCTGACGCGGTGAGCAAGGGCGCCAAGGTACTGAGCGGCGGCAAGCTGATCGAAGGCAACTTCTTCGAGCCGACCATCCTCGTCGACGTGCCGAAAAGCGCCGCCGTGGCCAAGGAAGAAACCTTCGGCCCACTGGCTCCGCTGTTCCGCTTCAAGGACGAGGCCGAAGTCATCGCCATGTCCAACGACACCGAATTCGGCCTGGCCTCGTACTTCTATGCCCGTGACATGAGCCGTGTGTTCCGTGTCGCCGAAGCCCTGGAATACGGCATGGTCGGCATCAACACCGGCCTGATCTCCAACGAGGTCGCGCCGTTCGGTGGTATCAAGGCCTCGGGCCTGGGCCGCGAAGGCTCCAAGTACGGCATCGAGGACTACCTCGAAATCAAATACCTGTGCATCAGCGTCTGATCGCAGCGTAAGGCTTTACCTCTGCCAGCGGGGCGCGAGAGCGCCGTCCCGCTGGCCTTTTTTACACCGTGACATCCGGCCGCCTGGGCCCCTGCAGCAGTCGATCAACGCATGCTGCTGCAGTCGAATACCGGCCGCCCCGATCGAATCGCGCCACCTGCGTGTGGCGAAATGAGGACATTATGAGCAAGACCAACGAATCCCTGATGCAACGCCGTGTAGCCGCCGTCCCACGTGGCGTCGGCCAGATCCACCCGATCTTCGCCGAGTCGGCCAAGAACGCCACCGTGACTGACGTCGAAGGCCGCGAGTTCATCGACTTCGCCGGCGGTATCGCGGTACTCAACACCGGTCACGTGCATCCGAAAATCATCGCTGCCGTTGAAGCTCAACTGCACAAGCTGACCCACACCTGCTTCCAGGTACTGGCCTACGAGCCGTATGTCGAAGTGTGCGAAAAGATCAACGCGCTGATCCCGGGTGATTTCGCCAAGAAAACCCTGCTGGTCACCACCGGTTCCGAAGCCGTTGAAAACGCCATCAAGATCGCCCGTGCCGCCACCGGCCGTGCCGGCGTGATCGCCTTCACCGGCGCCTACCACGGTCGCACCATGATGACCCTGGGCCTGACCGGCAAGGTCGTACCGTACTCGGCCGGCATGGGCCTGATGCCAGGCGGCATCTTCCGCGCCATCTACCCGAACGAACTGCACGGTGTGAGCATCGACGACTCGATCGCTTCGATCGAGCGCATCTTCAAGAACGACGCCGAAGCCAAGGATATCGCTGCGATCATCCTGGAGCCGGTCCAGGGCGAAGGCGGTTTCTACGTCGCGCCTAAAGAGTTCATGAAGCGTCTGCGCGCCCTGTGCGACCAGCACGGCATCCTGCTGATCGCCGACGAAGTACAGACCGGCGCTGGCCGTACCGGTACCTTCTTCGCCATGGAACAGATGGGCGTCGCGCCTGACCTGACCACCTTCGCCAAATCCATCGCTGGCGGCTTCCCGCTGGCCGGTGTGTGCGGCAAGGCCGAGTACATGGACGCCATCGCTCCAGGCGGCCTGGGCGGCACCTACGCCGGTAGCCCGATCGCCTGCGCCGCGGCCCTGGCCGTGATGGAAGTGTTCGAAGAAGAAAAACTGCTGGACCGCAGCAAGGCAGTCGGCGAGCGTCTGGTCACTGGCCTGCGCAAGATCCAGGACAAGCACCCGATCATCGGTGACGTGCGTGCCCTGGGCTCGATGATCGCGGTCGAGGTGTTCGACAAGGCCGGTTCCCACACCCCTAACCCGACTGCCGTTGCAGCCGTCGTGGCCAAGGCGCGTGACAAGGGCCTGATCCTGCTGTCGTGCGGTACCTACGGCAACGTGCTGCGCATCCTGGTTCCGCTGACTTCGCCTGACGAGCAGCTGGACAAGGGCCTGGCCATCATCGAAGAGTGCTTCGCCGAACTGGCGTAAGTGTGACGCGATAGGAAAAAACCCGCCTCGGCGGGTTTTTTTTCGCCCAAAGCCCGACAAGGGCGCTAAGGTTTGCACAGGAGCTACCTTGGAAGACGCCCTGGATGGCGTGCATCGAGATGTCAGGAGAAGCCCGATGACCGTTTCAAACCCACCCACCGCACCCTGTGTGCTGATTGCCGAAGGCGACCCGTGGGTGCGTGACATGCTCAAGGACATGCTGCTCAGCGTGCGCTGCGATGCCCGCCTGCACGTCTGTGCCAATGGCCACGAGGCGCTGTCCGCGCTGGCCAGCCAACCCGATCTGATCATCGCCGCCCGCGAGCTGCCCGGCATCGACGGCCTGGACCTGCTGCGCAGCGTGCGCGCCAAGCGCCGCAGCTTGCCGTTCATCCTGATCAGCAGCCGCAGCGATGTGGCCAGCGTGCGCGAGGCGCTGCCGCTGGCGCCCACGGCGTACCTGAGCAAGCCGCTCAATGCCGAGCTGCTGCGCCAGCGCCTGGAGGAGCAACTGCTTGGTGCCGGCGAGGCGGTGGCCTGCCCGGTGCCGGCATTGCGCCCGGGCATCACCTTGTCGCGGTTTCTCGAAGACCACCGCAGCACCGCCGATGGCGGGCCGTTGCTGGCTGATGTGAAGCAGGCGATCAAGCACGCGCTCAACCCCGAGGGGCTCAACCTCAAGGCACTGGAAGAAGAGATCCGCAACGACCCGCAGATCACCGCGGTGCTGATCGCTGCGGCCAACAGCGCGGCGCTGCATCGTGACGGTGCGGTGCAGACCCTGCTGCAGGCGTTGAACAAGCTGGGCACCACCCAGAGCATGAACCTGATAATGGGCCTGGCACTCAAGCGCAGCGCCAGGCTCAGCGACCCGTTGCTGTCACGCCATGCCGAGCATTTCTGGGGCCTGTCGCTGCACACGGCCGAGTATGCCGCCAGCCTGGCGCGGTCGATGGAGCTGGACCAGGAGCGTTGCTACTGTGCCGGCTTGCTGCATTGCCTGGGCGACCTGGCGTTGCTGCGCTGCCTGCAGGAGTGGAGCCTGGCCGGGGGCGAGCTGGACGAGGACGCGGTGCAGTTGTCGTTGAACGAGTATGGCGCTGCGTACGGCTCGGCGCTGCGTACCCGCTGGCGCTTGCCGCTGGAGCTGCGCGAACTGATTGCCTCGGTGTATCAGTTGGGGGGCGGGGTGTACTCGCGGGAGAACCTGATCTTGAACCTGGCCGGGCAGCTGGCGCGGCTGCCGGCCGAGCAGGGCCTGGAGCAGTTGGCCGAGAGCAAGACGGCGCGCCTGCTGAGGGTGGGGTTGGCGCAGCTGGAGCTGCTGCGCAAGGCCTGAGACCGCAATCGCGGGTCAAGCCCGCTCCCACAGGGCCCTGGTAAACCTGTGGAAGCGGGCTTGGCCCGCGATGGGGCCGGCTCAGGCGCCGGACGTTTCAGCCCCTGACAATCTGGTTCTTGCCCTGCCGCTTGGCCTGATACATCGCCGCATCCGCCCGTGCGAACAGGCTGTCGAGCACTTCATCCTCCTCATCGATGCCGGTCAGCCCCTGGCTCACCGTCACCCCGAACACTTGTTCGTCCTGGCTGAAGCTAAGGCGCTGGATCTCGCGCTGCAGACGCTGCGCCACCTGCAGCGCCAGCTCCGGCGTGCACCCGGGAAACACCGCCGCGAACTCTTCGCCGCCAATGCGCCCGAACAGGTCGCCACGGCGCAGCACCGCCTTGCCGCTGTCGGCGATGCGTTGCAGCACCTGATCACCCGTCTGGTGCCCGTAGGTGTCGTTGACCTGCTTGAAGTCATCGATGTCCAGCAGCAGGAACGCCATCGGCGCCTGCTCCTGGCGTGCCTTTTCGAAGGTGTGGTGCGCGCATTCGAAAAAGTGCCGGCGGTTGCTGCTCTGGGTCAGCACGTCGGTGGTGGCCAGGCGCTGCAACTCGCCTTCGAGCTGCTTCTTTTCGGTGATGTCCTCGGCCATGCCGACCACGATCACGCCCTGTGCGCTGTCGGCCTGCTGGTTGATGAAGCACTTGTCGCTGAGCCAGCGCACCTGCCCGTCGGCGGCGATGATGCGGTACTCGCGGTCTTCCACCGCGCCCTTGACCAGCACCTCGGCCAGGCTGCGTTCGGCGTACTCCAGGTCGTCGGGGTAGATGCTGTCGCGCCACTCGTTGTGATCGGCCAGCAGCAGACCGGCCGAGCGCCCGAAAATCCGCTCGTAGGCCGGGCTCACGTACAGCACGCGCCGGGTTTCCCAATCCATGGCCCAAAGCACCGCGTTGACACTGTCCAGCAGCGAGCTGAACAGCTGCTCGCGCTCGCTCAGGCGCGCGACTTCACCCTGGGCATGCAGCAGGGCCAGCAAGGTGTGCGCGGGATGCGACGGTGGGCTGAACGACGGGGACGGCGGGTTCTTGTTGACCATGTGCACGAAGCGTCTCGAAAAGCGGAATCGAAAGGCGAAGGGCGTGCGGCCTGACACGGCCCGCCACGCGGGCGATATGCCAGTCAGAGTGAAAATCGAAGGGAGAGTTCCTCAGGCGCGCCCCAGGACGGGGCGCACCGATCAACGGCGTCAGGCCAGGGCAGGGCGCAGCGAGTAGGTCTTGAGCTGTGCGGCGAAGTCGCGCAGCGACTGGATACCGCTGGCCTCGGCCTCGTGCACCCAGTCCTTCATCGCGGCCAGCATGTCGTGGCCGTTGGCGCTGGTGCGTGCCCAGATCTGCTGCAGGGCCAGGCGCTTCTCGTAGATGGTCTTGAGTGCCTGGCTGTGCGCCAGCATCGACTCGATGCGCTGGTGGTGGCGGTCTTCGAGCAGGCTCGGCTCACGCGAAAGCAGGCGCTTGGCGCGGCGGAACTGGTGGCGCACCGAGTCGTCCACGCGCATCAGCTCCTGTTTGACCAGCGGCGCGATCACCAGCTTGCGGTACTGTGCCATGATCTGGAAGCGGTTGTTGAGGATCGCCATGGCGGTGTCCATGTCTAGCTGGCCCTTGCCCTCGACGCGGTGCGCGATGGGTGCCACGCGCTGCACCTTGGCCAGGCGCAGCCAGGTGAACAGCTTGATCCACGCCCAGCCCATGTCGAACTCCCAGCGCCTGACCGAAAGCTTGGCCGAGTTGGGGTAGGTGTGGTGGTTGTTGTGCAGCTCTTCGCCGCCGATGATGATGCCCCACGGCACCAGGTTGGTGGCGGCATCGCGGCATTCGAAGTTGCGGTAGCCCACCGCGTGGCCCAGGCCGTTGACCACGCCGGCGGCCCAGAACGGAATCCACATCATCTGCACTGCCCAGATGGTGATGCCGATGGTGCCGAACAGCAGCACGTCGATCAGCGCCATCAGCGCGATGCCGCCCAGCTTGTAGCGCGAGTACAGGTTGCGTTCGATCCAGTCCTCGGGGCAGTTCTTGCCGTAGATGCGCAGGGTCTCGGGGTTCTGCGCCTCTTCGCGGTACAGCTCGGCACCCTTGCGCAGCACCGTGGACAGGCCCTTGATGACCGGGCTGTGCGGGTCGTCGACGGTTTCGCACTTGGCGTGGTGCTTGCGGTGGATGGCGGTCCATTCGCGGGTGTTCTGCGCCGTGGTCAGCCACAGCCAGAAGCGGAAGAAGTGCTTGAGCCCGGCATTGAGCTCCAGGGAGCGGTGCGCGGAATAGCGGTGCAGATAAACCGTGACCGCGACGATCGTCACGTGGGTCATCAGCAGGGTGACGGCCAGCAGTTGCCAGGCTGACAGGTCGAGAAAACCGTTGTACCACATAGGCGGGTGGGCCCTCGTAAAGCGAAAGAAACAGCGCAAAGTATTATCCCTACCCTACTAAATAAAACCAGTCGGCGTTTTAGATAGGAGGTCACGGGATATTTCTACCCCTATAATGGCCATCATTTTGCCCTGGGTTCCAGCGACTCTATGTCTGTATCCGTTCGAGACGCCCTGCGTATGTCCGCGCTGTATCTGGTGCTGTCGGTCATGTGGTTGGTGCTGTCTGATCAAATACTGAGCAATCTTTTCGATGATCCCGCCCAGTTGGCACGCTGGGAGCTGATCAACGCCTACGCGTGGATGGGCTGCAGCGCTGCGCTGATCTTCGTGTCGCGCTGGCGCCTGCTCAATTTCATCGGCGTGGGCGCGCGCCTGCGCCGCGAGGACCGCGAGCGCCTGCGCATGGCCGCGGCGGTGTTCGACAGCACCCTCGAAGGGGTGCTGGTGAGCGACCGCGACGGCCTGATCGTGCACGTCAACCGGGCGTTCATGCAGATCACCGGCTACCAGAAGGACGAGGTGCTGGGCCAGCGCCCGAGCAAGTTCAAGTCGGGCCGCCACGACACCGCGTTCTACCAGCAGATATTCGCCACCCTGGCCGAGAAGGGCGAATGGAGCGGCGAAATCTGGAACCGGCGCAAGAACGGCGAGATCTACCCGCAGTGGCAGACCATCTGCGCCATTCACGACGACAGCGGTCAGCTGACCCACTACGTGGCGGTGTTCAGCGACATCAGCGCGATCAAGCACACCGAGCGCGAGCTGGCGCACCTGGTGCACCACGACCCGCTCACCGACCTGCCCAACCGCCTGCTGTTCAACGACCGGGTCAAGCAGACCCTGGCTGCGGCCCAGGCCAACAAGCGCGGCTGTGCCCTGTTGCTGCTGGACCTGGACCACTTCCAGAGCATCAACGACAGCCTCGGCCACAACACCGGCGACCAGTTGCTCAAGGCCGTGAGCGAACGCCTGCTGGCCCAGCTGGGCACTGGCATGACCCTGGCGCGGCTGGGCGGCGACGAGTTTGCCGTGCTGTCCGAGAACTGCGCCCAGGTCGGCCAGGCCGCTGCCCTGGCGCAAGGCATCATCGATTGCCTCAAGGAGCCGTTCGAGCTCGACCACCATCGCCTGTTCACCAGCGTCAGCATCGGCATCAGCCTGTTCCCCAGCGATGCGCTGAGCGCCGAGCAATTGCTGCGCAACGCCGACTCGGCGCTGTTCAAGGCCAAGGGCAATGGCCGCTCGGGGTACGCCCTGTACACCGAGGAGCTGACCGCCCATGCCCAGCAGCGGGTCGAGACGGCCGGCGAGTTGCGCCGGGCCCTGGAGCAGCAGGAGCTGCGGGTGTACTACCAGCCGGTGCACGACCTGCTCACCGGTGCCATGATCGGCGTCGAGGCACTGGTGCGCTGGCAGCACCCCGAGCGCGGGCTGGTGCCGCCGGGCGAGTTCATCCCGATTGCCGAACGCACCGGGCTGATTGCCGAGATCGACACCTGGGTGATGCGCCAGGCCTGCCAGCAGATGGTGCAGTGGCAGGCCGAGGGCAAGGCCCTGAGGTTTGTCGCGGTCAACGTGTCCAGCCGCCTGTTCGGCAAGCGCAGCCTGTACCAACTGGTGGCCCAGGTGCTGCACGACACCGGGTTGGACCCGGCGCGGCTGGAGGTCGAGGTGACCGAAAGCGCGGTGATGGAAGACCCCGAGGTGGCGCTGGAGCAGTTGCACCGCCTGCGCGAGCTGGGCCTGCAACTGGCCATCGACGATTTCGGTACCGGTTACTCCTCGCTGCTGCGGCTCAAGCGCCTGCCGGTGCAGAAGCTCAAGATCGACCAGGGCTTCGTGGCGGGCCTGCCCCATGACGATGATGACGTCGCCATCGTGCGGGTGATCATCGCCCTGGCGCGCAGCATGGGCATGCAGATCCAGGCCGAGGGCATCGAAGAGGCCGAGCAGGCGCGCTTCCTGCTGGAGCAGCAGTGCGACATGGGCCAGGGCTACTGGTACGGTCGACCGGTACCGGCGCAGCAACTGCGCTGGTCCTGAGGGCCCTTTCGCGGGTCAAGCCCGCTCCTACAGGGGCCGGTGGAGAACCTTGTGGGAGCGGGCTTGACCCGCGATGGGCTGCAAAGCAGCCCGCCTCTACAC
>NZ_JAFKEC010000038.1 GCF_017848315.1 Pseudomonas palmensis | reverse complement strand
CCGCGGCCACCCCCGCCAAGGCCCTGCAGGGCGAACACGATGATGATCATCAGGATGAACAGGCCCACCGCCCAGACCGGCGCACCTTGCTGCTGCGCCTCGTCTGCCAGAGGTCGCGCCGGCTCGTCCAGCGGTGCGCCGCCCAGCACCTGAAGGATGGCCGCCGTGCCAAGCACGATGCCCTGGCTGAAGTCGCCACGGCGAAACGCCGGGGTGATCACGCTGTTGATGATGACCGAGGCCTGGGCATCGGTCAGGCGGCCCTCCAGGCCATAGCCGACTTCGATGCGCAGCTTGCGCTCCTGGGGGGCGACGATCAACAGCGCACCGTTGTCCTTGCCTTGCTGGCCGATGCCCCAGTGGCGCCCCAGCTGGTAGCCATAGTCCTCGATGGCCTGCCCCTGCAGGCTGGCCAGGGTCACCACCACGACCTGCTCGCCGGTGGCCTGCTCGTGGGCCTTGAGCATCTGCTCAAGCTGGCTGCGGGTGGCGCCGTCGAGCAGCTCGGCCTGGTCCACCACCCGTGCACTGAGCGCCGGGAACTGGGGCGCGGCCCACAGCCAGCCGCTCGCCGCCAGCAGCACCAGCAGCAGCGCCGCCTTGAGCACACGCATCAGAATTTCACTTCAGGCGCTTTGCCGGCATCGGCGCTGGTGGCCTCGAAGTTCTCGCGCAGCGGCATGTCGCTGTACATCACGCTGTGCCACAGGCGCCCGGGGAAGGTACGGATCTCGGTGTTGTAGCGCTGCACGGCGGCGATGAAGTCCTTGCGCGCCACCGCGATACGGTTTTCCGTACCCTCGAGCTGGGACTGCAGGGCCAGGAAGTTCTGGTTCGACTTCAGGTCCGGGTAACGCTCCGAGACCACCATCAGGCGCCCCAGCGCACCGCCCAGCTGGGCCTGTGCGGCCTGGAACTGGCGCAGTTTTTCAGGATCGTCCAGGGTGCTGGCATCGACCTTGATCGAGGTGGCCTTGGCCCGCGCTTCGATGACCGCGGTCAAGGTGGCCTGCTCCTGCCTGGCGTAGCCTTTGACCGTTTCGACCAGGTTGGGAATCAGGTCGGCACGGCGCTGGTACTGGTTCTGCACCTGGGCCCAGGCCGCCTTGACCTGTTCGTCGTATTGGGGAATGTTGTTGATGCCGCAACCGGCCAGCAGGCTGGCCAGTGCCAGCACCAGCCACAACCGTGCTCTGTTCGATACCTGCATTGTCGCTACGCTCCGTGAGTGCTCGAAATGCGCCGGACTTGAGGCATAATCCGACGCCGCCGCTGGATCGTGATGGCCCAATCGGCTAAAAGATGCCCCAGCAAACTACAACAATAGCCGCTTCCCCAACTTCGGCTTGCCAGTCTGCACCGTGACGACTGCCGCAGCCTTGAGAACAGAATTCATGAACAAGCTGTGTTTGCTGGGCCTGCTCGTCAGCCTGGCCAGCCAGTCGGCCTTCGCTGACTCGCCTGCCGCCGCGCCATTGCAAGACAAACAGGCGTTCATCGCCAACCTGCTCAAGCAGATGAGCGTCGAGGAAAAGATCGGCCAGTTGCGCCTGATCAGCATCGGCCCGGAAATGCCGCGCGAGAAAATCCGCGAGGAAATCGCCGCCGGGCGCATCGGCGGTACCTTCAACTCGATCACCCGTGACGAGAACCGGCCCATGCAGGACGCCGCCATGCGCGGGCGCCTGAAGATCCCGATGTTCTTCGCCTATGACGTGATCCACGGCCACCGCACCATCTTCCCGATCAGCCTGGGCCTGGCCGCCAGCTGGGACATGCAGGCCATCGCCCAGGTCGGCCGTACCTCGGCCCTGGAAGCGGCCGCCGACGGCATCGACATGACCTTCGCGCCCATGGTCGACATTGCCCGCGACCCGCGCTGGGGCCGTACCAGCGAAGGCTTTGGCGAAGACACCTACCTGGTGTCGCGTATCTCCAGGGTGATGGTCGAATCGTTCCAGGGCCGCAGCCCGGCCAACGCCGACAGCATCATGGCCAGCGTCAAGCACTTTGCCCTGTACGGCGCGGTGGAAGGCGGGCGCGACTACAACACGGTCGATATGAGCCCCACGCGCATGTACAACGAGTACCTGCCGCCCTACCGCGCCGCCATCGATGCCGGTGCCGGCGGCGTGATGGTGGCGCTGAACTCGATCAACGGTGTGCCCGCCACCTCCAACACCTGGCTGATGAACGACCTGCTGCGCCGCGACTGGGGCTTCAAGGGCGTGACCGTCAGCGACCATGGGGCGATCACCGAGCTGGTGCGCCACGGCGTGGCCGCCGATGGCAAGCAGGCGGCGCAGCTGGCGATCAAGGCCGGCATCGACATGAGCATGAACGACACGCTGTATGGCCAGGAACTGCCGGGGCTGCTCAAGTCCGGCGCGGTCAGCCCGGCCGAGCTGGACAACGCGGTGCGCGAGATTCTCGGCGCCAAGTACGACATGGGCCTGTTCGCCGACCCGTACCGGCGCATCGGCCAGGCCAAGGACGACCCGGCCGACACCTATGCCGACAGCCGCCTGCACCGCGACATCGCACGGGACGTGGCGCGTCGCAGCCTGGTGCTGCTGGAGAACCGCCAGCAGACCCTGCCGCTGAAAAAGTCCGGCACCATCGCCCTGGTCGGCCCGCTGGCCGATGCCCCGATCGACATGATGGGCAGCTGGGCCGCCGCCGGTCGCCCGCACCAGTCGGTGACCGTGCGCGAGGGCCTGCGCCGTGCCCTGGGCGACAAGGCCAGGGTGCTCTACGCCAAAGGCTCGAACGTGACCGGCGACAAGGCCGTGCTCGACTACCTCAACTTCCTCAACTTCGACGCCCCGGAAATCGTCGATGACCCGCGCCCGGCTGCCGTGCTGATCGACGAAGCGGTCAAGGCCGCCAGGCAGTCGGACGTGGTGGTGGCCGTGGTCGGCGAATCGCGGGGCATGTCCCACGAATCGTCCAGCCGCACCACCCTGGAGATCCCGGCGGTGCAGCGCGAGCTGATCAAGGCCCTCAAGGCCACCGGCAAACCGCTGGTGCTGGTGCTGATGAACGGTCGCCCGCTGTCGCTGGCGTGGGAGCGCGAGCAGGCCGACGCCATCCTGGAAACCTGGTTCAGCGGCACCGAGGGCGGCAACGCCATCGCCGACGTGCTGCTGGGCGACTACAACCCCTCGGGCAAGCTGGCCATCACCTTCCCGCGCTCGGTGGGGCAGATCCCGATGTACTACAACCACCTGCGCATCGGCCGCCCGTTCACCCCCGGCAAGCCCGGCAACTACACCTCGCAGTACTTCGAGGAGCCCAACGGCCCGCTGTACCCCTTCGGCTACGGCCTGAGCTACAGCACCTTCAGTGTGTCGGCGCCGAGCCTGTCGAGCACCACACTGAAACAGGGCCAGAGCCTGGAGGTCAGCGTGCGCGTGAAGAACACCGGCCAGCGTGACGGCGAAACCGTGGTGCAACTGTACCTGCAGGATGTGGCCGCCTCGATGAGCCGCCCGGTCAAGGAACTGAAGAACTTCCAGAAGCTCATGCTCAAGGCCGGCGAGGAGCGCACCCTGCACTTCACCGTGCAGCCGGACGACCTGAAGTTCTACAACAGCCAGTTGCAGTGGGTTGCCGAACCTGGCGAGTTCAACGTCCAGGTCGGCCTGGACTCCGAAACCGTGCAACAGCAACGCTTCGAGCTGCTGTAAGTCGCTGTGACGTTCACGGGGAAGTGCCTGGCAGCCTTCCCCCCTGCCAGGGTACTGCTTGCCATGCCGTTCACTTACCGCGCCGTGCGACTGGGCCTGATTCTGCTGCTGATCACCGCCGGCACCCTGCTGGCCGCTGGCTGGGCGATGAATCAGGCCAAGCGTCAGGCCATGCTCGACGATACCCAGCGGGCCAGCCAGCAACTGGCGCTGTACGCCAACTCGCTGCACACCCTGATCGAACGCTACCGCGCCCTGCCCGCTGTGCTGGCGCTGGACTCCGAACTCATCGCAGCCCTCGGTGGCCCGGTGGGCGAAGCGACCCAGGACGCGTTGAACCGCAAGCTCGAACGCATCAACGGCGCCGCCAGGTCGTCCACCCTCGAACTGCTCGACCACACCGGCCTGGCCGTGGCGGCCAGCAACTGGCGCCTGCCTACCACCTACGTGGGGCAGAACTACGGCTTTCGACCGTACTTCAAGCAGACCCGCACCCAGGGCAGCGGGCGCTTCTATGCAGTGGGGGTGACCAGCGGCATTCCCGGCTACTTTCTGTCCAGCGCGGTGCTGGGCGACCAGGGGCGGTTTCTCGGGGCCATGGTGGTCAAGCTGGAGTTTCCCGAGCTTGAGCGCGAATGGCGCCAGGGCAGCGACGTGCTGCTGGTCAGCGACGCCCGAGGGATCATCTTCCTGGCCAACCAGGATGGCTGGCGCTACCGCGAGCTGAACCCGCTATCGGCGGCCGATTTCAATGAGCTGGACGCCACCCGCCAGTACGACAAGAAGTCGCTCTTGCCCCTGCAGCGCCAGGTGCTGACCCGCTTTGACGACAACAGCCACCTGGTGCGCGTTCAGCGCCCCGAAGGCGACACCGACTACCTGTGGGAAAGCCTGCCGCTGGAAGCCGAGGGCTGGACCCTGCACCTGCTGCGCACACCGCGCACCGGGGATGACGAGCGCAACGCCGGGCTGACGGCCGCCGCCGTCTGGCTGACCCTGGTGTTCGCGGTGCTGTTCATCAGCCAGCGCCTGCGCCTGGCCCGCCTGCGCCAGCGCAGCCGCGACGAGCTCAAGCGCCTGGTGGAGGAACGCACCCATGAACTGCGCATGGCTCAGGAGGGCCTGGTGCAGTCGACCAAGCTGGCGGCGCTGGGGCAGATGTCCGCCGCGCTGGCCCACGAGCTCAACCAGCCGCTGACCACCCAGCGCATGCAACTGGCCACCCTGCGCCTGCTGCTCGACAGCGAGCGCCTGGACGAAGCACGCCAGGCCCTGCAGCCGCTGGACCAGATGCTCACGCGCATGGCGGCCCTTACCGGACACCTGAAAACCTTTGCCCGCAACAGCCCCAGCGGCCTGCGCGAACGTCTGGACCTGGCCACCGTGGTCGACCAGGCGCTACAGTTGCTCGACCCGCGCATCCGCGCCGAGGGCGTCAGCACCGCGCTGTACCTGGCGCGTCCGGCCTGGGTACGCGGCGACGCCATCCGCCTGGAACAGGTGCTGATCAACCTGTTGCGCAACGCCCTGGACGCCATGGCCGACAAAACCTGGAAACACCTGGAGATCCGTATCGAAAAGCAGCATGACCACTGGCACCTGAGCGTGCTCGACAGCGGCGGCGGCATCAAGCAGGAGCACCTGGGCTGCGTGTTCGACCCATTCTTCACCACCAAGCCGGTGGGCGAAGGGCTGGGCCTTGGGCTGGCGATTTCCTACGGCATCATCCATGAAGCCGGCGGACGCCTGCAGGTCGACAACCAGCCCGGCGGTGCGCGTTTCAGCCTGACCCTGCCCTGCGACCCGGAGCCTGCATGCTGAATGCGGTGATTGTCGTCGACGACGAGGCCAGCATCCGTACCGCGGTGCAGCAGTGGCTGAGCCTGGCCGGCTTCGAGGTGCAGCTGTTCGAACGTGCCGAGGCGTGTCTGGCACAGCTGCCCGAGCATTTTCCCGGGGTGATCCTGAGCGATGTGCGCATGCCCGGCATGGGCGGCCTGCAACTGCTGGAGCAACTGCAGGGGCGTGATGCCGACCTGCCGGTGATTCTGCTTACCGGGCATGGCGACGTGCCGATGGCGGTCGAAGCCATGCGCAATGGCGCCTACGATTTTCTGGAAAAGCCCTTCAGCCCCGACAGCCTGCTCGGCAGCCTGCGCCGCGCCCTGGAGAAACGCCAGCTGGTGCTGGAGAACCGCCGACTGCATGAACAGGCCGACCTCAAGGTGCGCCTGGAAAACACCCTGCTGGGCATGTCGCCTGGCCTGCAGCAACTGCGTCGCCAGGTGCTGGACCTGGCCGGGCTGCCGGTCAATGTGCTGATACGCGGCGAAACCGGTAGCGGCAAGGAGCGCGTCGCGCGGTGCCTGCATGATTTCGGCCCGCGGGCCGACAAGCCGTTCGTGGCGCTCAACTGTGCGGCGATCCCTGAGCAATTGTTCGAGGCCGAGCTGTTCGGACACGAGAGCGGCGCCTTCACCGGCGCCCAGGGCAAGCGCATCGGCAAGCTCGAATATGCCAACGGTGGCACGCTGTTCCTCGACGAGATCGAGAGCATGCCGCTGGCCCAGCAGGCCAAGCTGCTGCGGGTGATCCAGGAGCACAAGCTCGAGCGCCTGGGCGCCAACCAGAGCATCAGCGTGGACCTGCGCATCATTGCCGCCACCAAGCCCGACCTGCTGCTCGAAGCCCGCGCCGGGCGCTTTCGCGAAGACCTGGCGTACCGTCTGAACGTGGCCGAACTGCGCCTGGCGCCGTTGCGCGAGCGGCGCGAAGACATCCCCCTGCTGTTTGCCCATTTTGCCCGCGCCGCCGCCGAGCGCCTGGGCCGCAGCGCCGCCGACCCCAGTGGCGCACAACTGGGCCGGCTACTCAGCCACGACTGGCCGGGCAACGTGCGCGAACTGGCCAACGCCGCCGAGCGCCACGCCCTGGGGCTGGACGATGCGCAATCGGCGGCAGTGGCGCATACCGGGCAATCGCTGGCTGCCCAGCAGGAAGCCTTCGAGGCCCAGTGCCTGCGCGCCGCCCTCAGCCGTCATCAGGGCGACATCAAGGCGGTGCTCGAGGAGCTGCAACTGCCCCGACGCACCCTGAACGAGAAGATGCAACGCCACGCACTGGTGCGCGAAGACTTCCTCGAACGCCCCGGCTCATAGGCGGATTCTTGCCTATCGCTGCGCCGCCAATGAGCGGATTTCCGCTCATTCAACCTGCCAAACCCTTCTAAACCGGGCCTTCACTGGCTGGCACGGGTCCTGCTATGGCTCTGTCAGGCCGCGTTTACACGCGCACCACAAAAACAACTAGAAGGTTGCTTCAATGGATAACTCCACCTCTCTGCCTGCTGGGGCAGCGGCCGCACCCGCTGAAAAAACCACCTCCAGCCGCCTCAAGTCGATTTTCTCCGGCTCCATCGGCAACATGGTCGAATGGTACGACTGGTACGTCTACGCGGCGTTCTCGCTGTACTTCGCCAAGGCCTTCTTCCCGGCCGGCAACACCACCACCCAACTGCTCAACACCGCCGCGATCTTCGCCGTGGGCTTCCTGATGCGCCCGATCGGTGGCTGGCTGATGGGTATCTATGCCGACCGCAAGGGCCGCAAGGCCGCGCTGATGGCCTCGGTACTACTGATGTGCGCCGGCTCCCTGGTCATCGCCCTGACACCCAGCTACGAAACCATCGGCGTCGCCGCGCCGGTGCTGCTGGTGATCGCACGCCTGATGCAGGGCCTGTCGGTGGGGGGTGAATACGGCACCTCGGCCACCTACCTCAGCGAGATGGCAACCAAGGAGCGTCGCGGTTTCTTCTCCAGCTTCCAGTACGTCACGCTGATCTCCGGCCAGCTCATCGCGCTGGCGGTGCTGATCATCCTGCAGCAGACCCTGACCACCGAGCAGCTGTACTCGTGGGGCTGGCGCGTACCCTTCGTGATCGGCGCGCTGTGCGCGGTGGTGGCGTTGTACCTGCGTCGCGGCATGGAAGAGACGGCCTCGTTCACCAAGAAGGAAAAGGCCAAGGAAAGCTCGATGCGCACCCTGCTGCGCCACCCCAAGGAACTGGCGACCGTGGTCGGCCTGACCATGGGCGGCACCCTGGCGTTCTACACCTACACCACCTACATGCAGAAGTACCTGGTGAACACGGTGGGCATGAGCATCAGTGACTCGACCATGATCTCGGCGGCCACCCTGTTCCTGTTCATGTGCCTGCAGCCGGTGATCGGCGGCCTGTCGGACAAGATCGGCCGTCGCCCGATCCTGATCGCCTTCGGTGTGTTGGGCACCCTTTTCACCGTGCCAATCCTGACCACGCTGCACACCATCGAGACCTGGTGGGGTGCGTTCTTCCTGATCATGGCAGCACTGATCATCGTCAGCGGCTACACCTCGATCAACGCGGTGGTCAAGGCAGAGCTGTTCCCCACCGAGATCCGTGCGCTGGGCGTGGGCCTGCCGTATGCGCTGACCGTGTCGATCTTCGGTGGCACGGCCGAGTACGTGGCACTGTGGTTCAAGAGCATCAATATGGAGACCGGCTACTACTGGTACGTCACGGCGTGCATTGCCGTCTCGCTGCTGGTGTACGTGTTCATGAAGGACACCCGCAACAACTCTCGGATCGAGACCGACTGATCGGTTTGCTGCAGTAGACAAGGGGCCTCCAGCGATGGAGGCCCCTTTTTTGTGGGCTTAATTCGGCATTAATGCGGGTGCGCGATGCTGGGTTCACTCAGAACCGAGTCGTCCTCTTCGCTGTCAAGCCAGCTCCCACAGAATGCTTCGGCGCTCGCAAAACACTGTGGGCACTGGCTTGCCAGCAGAGGCCAACCTCTTTCTGATGTATCGATTTAATAGATTCATATAGGCAATATTTTGCGCTTTTTAATCAAATTAACGGGCGTAAAATCAAACCCATAGCAACAGACAACCCCTCACCACCGGAGCAACCCCCATGAAAACCAAACTGATGCTGGCCCTCACCTTCTCTGTCCTGGCCGCCAACGCTTTCGCCGAAGACGGCTTCGACCGCACCAACGCGCACAACTTCGCCGTGGAACACGCTCAGCCCGCCACCGTGGCAGAAGACGGTTTCGATCACACCAACGCGCATCGCTTCGTCGAAGATAGCTTCGACCGCACCCAGGCCCACCGCATCAGCTGACAGCCGATGCAGCGCCACAGCCCGGCTTCGGCCGGGCTTAGTCATTTTCAGGGCCGGCAACTGTTGGCACACTAGGCGCACCCTCCGCCCACAAGGCCCGATGATGTACTACTACGAACCCGCAAAAGGCCACGGCCTGCCCCACGACCCGTTCAACGCCATCGTCGGCCCGCGCCCGATCGGCTGGATCTCCTCCCAGGCCCGCGACGGCCGCCTGAACCTTGCGCCCTACAGTTTTTTCAACGCCTTCAACTACATTCCGCCGATCATCGGGTTCTGCAGCGTCGGGCGTAAAGACAGCCTGAACAACATCGAACAGACCGGCGAGTTCGCCTGGAACCTGGCCACACGCCCGCTGGCCGAGGCCATGAACCAGAGCTGCGCCGCCGTGGCGCCAGAGGTCGACGAGTTCGCCCTGAGCCAGCTGACCCCGGCAGCCTCCAGGGTGATTGCGGTACCCCGGGTGCAGGAAAGCCCGGTGTCGTTCGAATGCAAGGTGACCCAGATCGTGCAACTGCAACGTGCCGACCAGGCGCTGGTGCCAAGCTGGCTGATTCTGGGCGAAGTGGTAGCGGTGCACATTGCCGAGCACCTGCTCAAGGAAGGGATCTACGACACCGCGGCCGCCGAGCCGATTCTGCGCGGCGGCGGCCCGGCGGATTACTTCGAGCTGGGCAACCTGTTCAAGATGGCCCGCCCGCAGGCCTGATCACCAGATCAGTTCGGCGTCGTCACTGACGCCGTTCAGGCGCTGCAGTTCGACCACTGCAGCGTCATCGGCCTCCAGTGCGGTCTTGAATACCTGCCCTGGCAGCACCTTGTGAAAACGCGGTGCGCCGCCAGCGCCCAGGGCCTTGACCGCGATCGCGGCGCTGTAGCCACCCTCGCCCGGCACCACCGCCGAAACAGCCTCGAATACGTCGAATTCTTTACGTGCCATTGCCTCTCACATCCACATCGGTTGCCGGAAAGGCGCCATTCTAACTCGCCGGCTGCTCGGTGAACGTCTGCAGGTCGAGGCTGTGCACCACCCGCGCCTGCACCAGTTCACCAAACAGCTGCAGGCTGGGCGAGGCAAAGTAGTCGTGCAGCGCCGAAGTATCGGCCCACACTCCGTTGAGCAACCACAGGTCGGCATCGCAGGTGGAACGCTGCACGCTGAAATGCAGACACCCCGGGGTTTGCCGCGACGGTTCGAGCAGTTGCTGCAGGCGCACGCCCAGCTCGGCCGAACGGCCGACGCTGGCGCGCACGAAGGAAAGATGGCTGACCGGTTGTGATGACGTCATGTGCGGTGCTCCTTGAAGCGGCCAGGGAAGAAAACCCAGGCTGCCAAGGCTACGGCCCAGGCCACGCGCGGCGTTAGGCGATTCCTGTCGACGGCTTGCCTGATTCTGCACCCGTCGCAGGATCAGGCAAGAACCGCGCAGCATTCGGCTAGCGCCCCGGCGTGCGCGAACCTATGCTGCGCCCATCGGCAGAGGAACCCGCACATGTCAGCCCCAGACCCCACCCCACCGTTGCTGGACCCGGCCCTGGAGCTTCTGCGCCAGGAACTGGCCGGGCTGGTCGTTCGCCACTGCCCCAGCGGCACGGTGCCTTCGGCCATCGCCGACCTGCACCTGAGCCGCTACGAGCAGAGCACCCGCTCGATGCCGACCCTGGCGCAGCCGGCGCTGTGCATCCTGGCCCAGGGCCGCAAGGAGATCTGCCTGGGCGACGAGACCTATGTGTACGACCCGCTGCACTACATGGTGGTGTCGGTGGCGATGCCGATCAGCGGTGCACTGCTGGAGGCCAGCCCGCAGAACCCCAGCCTGGGCATTCGCCTGGACATCGACCCGGCCGAGATCAACAGCCTGATCGCCGAGGCCGGGCCGATGGGCGTGCCGTCGCAGCCGTCGTCGCGGGGGGTGTTCATCGAACGCCTGGACACCCAGATGCTCGATGCATTGCTGCGTCTGATCCGCCTGCTGGATACGCCCAAGGACATTGCCGTGCTGGCGCCGCTGATCCGTCGCGAGATTCTCTATCGGCTGCTGCGTGGGCAGCAGGGTGCGCGGCTGTACGAGATCGCCATGGCCAACACCCAGACCCACCGCGTGTGCCAGGCCATCCAGTGGCTCAATGATCATTTTCAGCGCCCGCTGCGCATCGACGACCTGGCACGGGAGGTAAACCTGAGTGCCTCGACCCTGCACCACCGGTTCAAGGCGGTGACCTCGATGAGCCCGTTGCAGTATCAGAAGCAACTGCGCTTGCAGGAAGCGCGGCGGCTGATGCTCAACGATGGGTTGGAGGCGTCGGTGGCGGGGTATCGGGTGGGCTATGAGAGCCCGTCGCAGTTCAGCCGCGAGTACAGCCGGCTGTATGGCGCGCCACCGCTGCGGGACATGGCAAGGTTGCGTAGCGCGCTCTAGATCGCTTTCGCCGGCAAGGCCGGCTCCTACAGGCAGTACGCGGTCGCCTGTAGGATCCGGCCTTGCCGGCGAAGAACGCTACACCGCCCTCACCACATGCTTGACCTCCTGAAAAGCCGCCAGCCCCCAGGGCCCCAGCTCGCGCCCCAGGCTGCTCTGCTTGTAGCCACCCCACGCTGCCTGCGGGAAGATCACCTGCGGTGCGTTGATCCACACCAGCCCGGCCTGCAGTTGGTCGGCCACCCGTTCGGCGGCCGCCGGGTCTGCACCTACCACGCTGGCCACCAGCCCGAACTCGCTGTCGTTGGCCAACGCCACCGCTTCGGCTTCGCTGGCCACCCGACGCACGCACAGCACCGGGCCGAAGATTTCCTCGCGCCACAGCGCACTGTCCAGCGGTACCTCGGCAAACACCGTGGGCTCGATGAAGTACCCAGCAGCGTGTTCGAGCGGCTTGCCACCGCACAGCAAGCGCGCGCCGCTGTGCACGCCACGCTCGATGTGCCCCAGCACGCGCTGGTACTGGGCCTGGTTGACCAGCGGCCCCATGTCGCTGTCGCCGGCAAATGGGTCACCCACCCGGATCGCCGCAGCCCGTGCCTTCACCCCGTCGACAAAGGCGTCGTACAGCGCATCGGCCACCAGCACGCGGCTGGTGGCCGAGCACATCTGCCCGGCATTGAAGAAGCCGCCGGCGCAGGCCAGCTCGAGCGCAAGCTCCAGCTCGGCCGACTCCAGCACCAGCAATGACGACTTGCCGCCCAGCTCCAGGCTCACCCCCTTGACCGTCTCGGCCGCGCGCTGCATCACCTGCACGCCGACCGCATTGCTGCCGGTGAACGACACCTTGGCGATACGCGGGTCGCTCGTCAGCGGCGCCCCCACCGCCAGCCCGGTGCCGCACACCAGATTGAACACCCCATCCGGCAGGCCGCATTCGGCGATGATCCGGGCCAGTTCCAGCTCGGCCAGGGGCGTGACCTCCGACGGCTTGAGCACCACGCAGCACCCTGCCGCCAACGCCGGGGCCAGCTTCCAGGCGGTGGTCACCATCGGGAAGTTCCACGGCACGATCAGGCCGACCACACCGCACGGCTCGCGACGCAGGCGGGCGCTGAAATCCTCGCTGGGCAAGGCCAGCGGCTGGTCCTGCTGCCTGTCAAGCGCCTGCGCCAGGCCCGCGTAGTACTCGAACGTCGCCACCACATCGTCGACGTCCATCGCCGACTCGGCCAGGGGCTTGCCGTTGTTGCGCGATTGCAGATCGATCAGCCGCTCGCGGCGGGCCTCCACACCCCGCGCGATCCTGTGCAGCAGCTCGCCACGGTGCGCCCCGGTGGTGCGCGACCAGCCGGCAAAAGCGGCCTGCGCCGCCGTGGCGGCACAGGCCACTGCATCGCCATCGCCCCCGGCCACCTCGGCCAGGGACTGCCCGGTGCTCGGATTGATGACCGTGAGCGGCTGCGCGCCGTGATGCCACGCGCCCTCGATGTAGATACCGGGCAGGTTCAGCATGGTTGCACCGCCTGCATCCACGCTGCCTGGTCGACCTCGATCAGGCTCGGGCCACTGCGTTGGCGGGCACGCAACAACGCCTCGCGCAGTTGCGCCACCCCGCTCGCCGCTTCGGCGGCGCAACCGAGGGCCTTGGCCACGCCAATGAAATCGGGGGTGTGGATATCCACGCCCACCGGTTCGATGGCGCGGTTGAGCATGTACTTCTTGATCTCCTCGTACCCCTGGTTGTTCCACAGCAACACGATCAGCGGCACCTGAGCCTCCACCGCACTGGCCAGCTCCGGCAGGGTGAACTGCAAGCCGCCGTCGCCGATCAGGCACACCGCAGGCAAGCGTCGATCCGCCTGCTCCGCACTGCCCAGCCACGCGCCCATGGCCGCCGGCAAGGCGTAGCCGAGGGTGCCGTAGCCGGTCGAGGCGTTGAACCAGCGGCGCGGCTGGTCGAGGTCCAGGGTCAGGTTGCCGGTGTACACCGGCTGGGTCGAATCACCGACCAGCACGGCATCGGGCAACGTCTGCAGCACGCTGTCGAGGAACAGCGTCTGCGCCCGCGTGGCCGCATCCCATTCGCTGGCCAGGGTATCGCGCAGGCGCGCTGCCCGCGCCGCGCCCCACTCGCCTTCGCGCGGTGGCGCCGGCTGCTCGGCCAGGGCCAGCAACAGGGCCTGCGCCGCCTGCTCTGCATCGGCTACCAGTGCCACCCTGGGCGGGCAGTTGCGCACGCACTGGTCCGGGTCGATGTCGATGCGCAGCAGGGCGCCGGGGATCTCGAAGCCGCCCTTGAAGGTGACGTCATAGTCGGTTTCGGCCAGCTCGGTGCCGATCGCCAGCACCACGTCGGCCTCGCGCACCAGTGCACGGGTCGCCACCAGCGACTGGGTGGAGCCGATCAGCAGCGGGTGCCCGGAGGCCAGCACGCCCTTGGCATTGATGGTGAGTGCAACGGGCGCCTGCAGGTGCTCGGCCAACCGGGCGAGTGCGGGGCCTGCGTCGATGGCACCGCCACCGGCCAGGATCAACGGGCGGCGGGCAGCGGCCAGCAGCGCCGCCATGCTCGCCACCGGCCCTGGCGCGGCACCGGCGCGGGCGATGTGTACCGGCTCGCAGCCAAGCAGGTGATCGGCGTCTTCGACCAGCACGTCCAGCGGGATCTCGATATGCACCGGGCGCGGGCGCGCGCCCTCGAATACCGCAAAGGCGCGGGCCAGCACGGCCGGCAGGTCATCGGCGCTCATCAGTGTGTGCGAGAACGCCGCCACACCGCTGACCAGCGCGCCCTGGTTGGGCAGCTCGTGCAGCTTGCCGCGACCGCCGCCCAGGGCATTGCGCGACTGCACGCTGGAGATCACCAGCATCGGGATCGAGTCGGCATAGGCCTGGCCCATGGCGGTGGTGATGTTGGTCATGCCCGGGCCGGTGATGATGAAGCACACCCCAGGCTTGCCACGGGTACGGGCAAAGCCGTCAGCCATGAAGCCTGCGCCTTGCTCGTGGCGCGGGGTGATATGACGGATGGTCGAGCCGGCAAGGCCGCGGTACAGCTCGACCGTGTGCACGCCGGGAATGCCGAAAACATGGTCGACGCCATAGTTTTCGAGGAGTTTTACCAATACTTCGCCGCAAGTCGCCATGGTGGTCTGCCTGGAATCATTCTGGAACAAGGTCTGATTGGACCCGCCAGGCGCTACCAGCACAATGCAAAAATCCTCATACTAGCTATGTCTACAGATCATGGCTTACCCCGATGAAACGCCTGCCTCCCTTGCCTGCCCTGCACACCTTCCTGATCACTGCGCAATGCTGCAACTTCACCCGTGCGGCGCAGCAACTGCACCTGACCCAGGGCGCGGTGAGCCGCCAGATCGCCGGCCTGGAAGCACACCTGGGCTACGCGCTGTTCGTGCGCCAGGCACGCGGCCTGAGCCTGACCCGCGAGGGCCAGGACTGGCTGCCGCGGGTGCAGCAGGTATTCGGGCTGATCGAGGAAGGCGTGCAGCAGGTGGGCGCGCAGCGCACCACCCTGCAACTGAAGGCGCCGACCTGCGTGATGCGCTGGTTGCTGCCGCGCCTGATGGAATGGCAGGCGCTGCACCCCGAAGTACCGGTGGAGCTGACCACCACGGTGCAGCACGGGGTGGATTTTCGCCGGGAAGCGTTCGATGCGGCGGTGGTGTATGGCGCCGAGCCTGATCCGGCCCTGCAGGTACTGAAGCTGTTCGATGAACAACTGACACCGGTGTGCGCGCCGCAGTTGCCGTTGTGCACGCTGGATGATCTGCAGCAGCACATGCTGCTGCACCCGGCGCGGGACGAGAAGGACTGGGCGACCTGGCTTGGCGCAGCCGGCGTGCAACTGCCCAGGCAAGGCCGGCGCCAGCATTTCGAAACGTTGGACATGGCCATGTCGATGGCGTCCCAGGGCACCGGGGTGGCGATAGGGGATTGGGCGTTGATCGGCGATGACCTGGCCAGCGGACGGCTGGTGATGCCGTTCGACCTGCGGGTCAAGACCGGCAAGGGCTATTACCTGGTGCGGCCCGCGCAGGCGGCGGCGCCGGGGTTGATGGCCTTGCTGGAGTGGTTGGGCGGGCAGGCAGGGGCACCGCGTTGATGCATTCGCCGGCAAGGCCGGCTCCTATACCTGTAGGAGCCGGCCTTGCCGGCGAATGCTTTCTAGGCTCTGTACGAAAAGCCTTGATACTCGGTGATGCTGCGTTGAAAACAGCCTCGGAATGCTCATTTACAACCCGTAAACTCCGCTTCCTCGGCTGTTTTCGCCTTGCCTGACCTTCGTCTCAAGACTTTTCATACAGCCCCTAGTACCCCACAGTAAAGCGCTGACGCGAATGCGCTGGCTTCTCTACCTCATCGAGCAACGCAATCGCATAGTCGGCAAAGGTGATCCAGCTCCTGCCCTTCGCGTCGACCAGCAGGTGATCCTTGCCCACCCTGTAGCTACCGGTGCGCTCGCCTTCGACGAACTCCGCCGACGGCGACAGGAAGGTCCAGTCCAGTTGCTGCTCCTGACGCAAGGCCTGCAGAAAATCGCCACCTGCGCTCGCCTCGGCCTTGTAGGCCTCGGGGAAGTCCGGCGCGTCGATCACGCGCTCCCCTGACGGCAGCAGCAGGCTGCCCGCCCCGCCCACCACCAGCAGGCGCTTGACCCCGGCCTTTTTGACCGGCCCGATGATCGCCTGCGCCGGCACCGTGGCAAAGTGCGCGGCGCTGAGCACCACGTCATGCCCGGCAACGGCCTGCTCCAGCCCCTCGCCCCGGGTCACGTCCAGGGCTACCGTGCTCACCCCTTCGCGCCCCTGCAGGCGCGACGGGTCACGGGCTATGGCGGTGACGCTGTGGCCACGGCGCAGGGCCTCTTCCAGCAACTGGCTGCCGGCACGTCCGGTAGCACCGATGATTGCGATCTTGCTCATGGAAACCTCCGATCAGGATTGAACGACACTTACCACTTCATTTCGCCCTTGGCGACCTTGGCGCCGAGCTCCAGCGAGCTCTCCTCGCCCAGGCCGGGGTAACGTTTTTTCATTGCAGCGATCAGCTCGGCCGAGTTGGCCGCCCTGGCGGTTTCGGCATCGAAGGCGCGGATGTAATCGGCGGTGAAGCGCACCGCCTCGAGCGACCCCTTGCTCTGCCCCAGGTAATGCCCCGGTACCACCGTCTGCGGCGCCAGCTGCTCGATGCGCGCCAGGGTCGCGAGCCAGTCCTTGTGCGACTGCGCCGACTGTGTGTCGGCCATCCACACGTGCAGGTTCTCGGCCACCACTACCCCGCCGACCACCGCCTTGATCGACGGGACCCATACAAAGCTGCGGTCGGGCTGCGGGCCGTCCAGGCCGATCACTTCAAGACGCTGCCCTTCAAGGGTGAGCACGTTGCCGGGCAGCACGTCAGGCACGACGAGCCGGGCGGGCTTGTCGGCCCCCATCTGCGGGCCCCAGTAGGCAAGCTTGGCAGCCATGGTCTGCTTGATGTGCGCGACCGTCGCCTGCGACGCCAGCACCTTGGCCTTGGGGTAGGCACGGGTCAGGGTGTCGAGGCCGAAGTAATAGTCCGGGTCGCCATGGCTGATGTAGATGGTGGTGAGTTGCTTGCCGCTATCGCGAAGCTTCTTCAGCACCTGCTCGGCCTGGCCCTTGCCGAACTGTGCATCCACCAGAATCGCCTCGTGCTGGCCACTGACGATCACCGAGCTGACCGGAAACAGCGCCTCGCTGCCGGGGTTGTACACGTCCAGTTTCAGCGGTGCGTCGCCGGCAACGGCCTGGGTGATCGCACCGAAAGCGGCACACGCCAGCAGCAGGCGACGCAGGGAAAAGAAAGCAGCCATCAAGCAATACCTGTTCAAGTCATCGATGAGGCACAGCTTAGTTGCACAAACCATCACAAAAAATGCGATGCTCCAACATAGTTTGTTTCTGAAATCGGGCAGATCATGGACCGTCTCACCGCAATGAAGGTGTTCGTCAGCGTAGTCGACCTGGGCAGCCAGTCGGCCGCCGCCGACCACCTGGACCTGTCGCGCCCTGTGGTTTCGCGTTACCTGGCCGAACTTGAAGACTGGGTGGGCGCGCGCCTGATGCAGCGCACCACGCGCAAGCTGAGCCTGACTGCCGCCGGCCTGGAAACCCTGCCGCGCTGCCGGCAGATGCTGGAACTGGTGGGCGACCTGCACGCTGCAGTGGGCGCCCCGGATGACGCGCCGCGGGGTGAACTGCGCATCAGCGTCAGTACCTCGTTCGGGCATGCGCAACTGGTGGAAGCGGTAGCGGACTACGTCAAGCGCTACCCGCTGGTGAAGGTCGACCTGCAGATGCTCGACCGCACGGTCAACCTGGTGGACGAACGCATCGACCTGGCCATCCGCGTCAGCAACGACCTGGACCCAAACCTCATCGCCCGCCGCCTGAGTGTGTGCCGCTCGGTGGTGTGCGCCTCGCCAGCCTACCTGCGCGAGCACCCCGTACCGCGCCAGGTGCAGGACCTGAGCCAGCACAACTGCCTGACCCATTCGTACTTCGGCCACAGCCTCTGGCATTTCGAGGTCGACGGCGAACAGGTGTCGGTGCCGGTGCAAGGCAATATCAGCGCCAACGAGGCCCTGACCCTGGAGCGCGCCACCCTGGCCGGCACCGGTATCGCCATGCTGCCCACCTACCTGGTGTGGCAAGCCCTGCGCAGCGGCACGCTGGTACGCCTGCTGCCCGAGGCCAGGCCCCGCGAACTGGGCCTGAACGCGGTGTACACCTCGCGCAAGCACATGCCCGCAACCCTGCGCAGCATGCTCGACTTTCTGGCGGCACGCTTCACCGACCCGCCCCACTGGGACCACGGCCTGGACTGACCGGCAGGCACCTGGCGCAATGCTGGCCTATGCTTGTAGAAGCATCTGTGTGCGGGATACAGGAGGTTGGTGCCATGACCCTGAAATCCAGAAAGTGCGCTGCCCTGTTGGCCATCACTGCCGTGCTCGGGGTGTACGGGGCAGCGGCGTATCGGGTCGAGCTGCTGCGCCAGCAACCCTATGCGGCGTCCAGCTGCAGCTCCGCCCACTGCCTGCCCCATGCCGGCACACTGAGCGTGGTCAGGTAGCCAGCGAAGGTTCACGACGACGAAAGTCGCGGGGCGAAAGGCCGGTCATGCGCCGGAAGAAGCGCGAGAAGTATGCCGGGTCGGCAAATCCCAGGCTGTCAGCCAACTGGTTGATCGTGAGGCTGGTGTAGATCAGGTCGCGCTTGGCTTCCAGCACGATGCGCTGGTGCACGATCTGCAGCGCCGACTGCCCGGCCAATGCCCGGCACAAGGTATTGAGCGTTGCCACCGACACCCCCACCTGATGCGCCAGCTGCTCCACGCTCGGCTGCTGGCGAAACTGCTGCTCCACCAGCCCGTTGAAACGCTGCAGATACTCGCGCCCACGTTCCGGCACCTGGGCACCGGCACTGCGGCGCAACTGTTGGCGGCTGATCCACACCACCATCAGGTTGATCAGCGAATGCAGCTGCAACTCGCGCCCGGGCAGGTCCTGCTGGTACTCGGCCTGCAGGGTGCTGAACAGGCTGTTGAGGTAATCGGCGTCGGCACCGGCCAGGTAACTGGCGCCGCGCTGCAGGGCGGCTGGCACGCCCGTCAGTTGCCGCTGCAGCACCTCCACCAGCGGCGCCGCCAGGGTCACCACATAACCGTCGACGTCTTCGGAAAAGCGAAAGCCGTGCACGCACAGCGCCGGCACCACCTGGATCGCCGCCTGCTCCAGGCGACACACCTGCCCCTCCAGCTCGATCTCGGCCTGGCCCCTGTACAGAAACAGCAGCTGCCACAGGTCGGCATGCCGGTGCGGCTCGATCTCCCACTGGTGCAGGCGGCTGCGCGCCGGGATCGACTCGCTGTGCAGCAGGTCGGGCGTCGGCCAGCCCAGCGTCTCGCCGTACAGCTTGAATACCGGAATCGACACCCTGCTCATCACACCCTCGCTTCCCGACCACTGTCCGATAAACGCACCCATTAGCGAAAAGTACCGCTTTGTGCTCGGTTTGTCCCTTCAGAAGGCCAGCCGGCAAGCGAAAAATGCAGGTACTCCAATCATAAAAAGTCCAACAACCATGAAAACCCAAGTCGCGATCATCGGTGCGGGCCCGTCCGGCCTGCTGCTCGGCCAGTTGCTGCACAACGCCGGCATCTCCAACGTCATCCTCGAACGCCAGGGCCCCGACTATGTACTGGGGCGTATCCGCGCCGGCGTGCTCGAACAGGGCATGGTCGAGCTGCTGCGCGAAGCCGGGGTCGGTCAGCGCATGGACGCCGAAGGGCTGCCCCATGCAGGCTTCGAGCTGGCCTTCGACGGGCGCCGCGAGCACATCGACCTCAAGGGCCTGACCGGCGGCCAGGGCGTGATGATCTACGGCCAGACCGAAGTCACCCGCGACCTGATGGCCGCGCGCGCCGACAGCGGTGCGACCACGGTCTACCACGCCGAGAACGTGCGCCCGCACGACATGAAGACTGGGCAGCCCTACGTCACCTATGAAAAGGACGGCCAGCAGCATCGCCTGGACTGCGACTACATTGCCGGCTGCGACGGTTATCACGGGGTGGCACGCCAGTCGATTCCAAGCGAGGCGCTGCAGGTGTTCGAGCGGGTCTACCCGTTCGGCTGGCTGGGCATCCTGGCCGACACCCCGCCGGTCAGCGACGAGCTGGTGTACGCGCGCCACGAACGCGGCTTCGCCCTGTGCAGCATGCGCTCGCCCACCCGCACCCGCTATTACGTGCAGGTGCCGGCCGAAGAGAAGGTCGAGGACTGGTCGGATGAGCGCTTCTGGGAGGAACTCAAGTCGCGCCTGCCCGACGAGTTGGCCGAGCGCCTGGTCACCGGCCCGTCGATCGAGAAAAGCATCGCCCCGCTGCGCAGCTTCGTGGTGGAGCCGATGCAGTACGGGCGCCTGTTCCTGGTCGGCGACGCCGCGCACATCGTGCCGCCCACCGGGGCCAAGGGCCTGAACCTGGCCGCCAGCGACGTCAGCACGCTGTACAACATCCTGCGCAAGGTCTACGCCGAAGGCCGCACCGACCTGCTGGAACGCTACTCGGCGATCTGCCTGCGGCGCATCTGGAAGGCCGAACGCTTTTCGTGGTGGATGACCTCGATGCTGCACCGCTTCCCCGACAGCGACGCCTTCAGCCAGCGTATCCAGCACACCGAGCTGGACTACTTCGTGGGCTCCGAGGCCGGGCGCAGGACCCTGGCAGAAAACTACGTGGGCCTGCCCTACGAGCCCATCGAAGACGCTTAGCAGGCTATCGAGTACACTGGGCAGCACCCGGTCCCACTTGCCCAGAGCTACCTCGTGACGCAATTGAACACTCCGCAACCCGCCCTGCGCAGCGTGCTCGTCGCGCTGATGCTGGCGATCTTCCTCGGCGCGCTGGACCAGACCATCGTCGCGGTCTCGATGCCGGCGATCTCCGCGCAATTCAACGACGTGACCCTGCTGGCCTGGGTGATTTCCGGTTACATGGTGGCCATGACCGTGGCGGTGCCGATCTACGGCAAGCTCGGCGACCTGTACGGCCGGCGGCGCATGATCCTGACCGGTACCGGGCTTTTCACCCTGGCCTCGCTGTTCTGCGCGCTGGCACAGAACATGGAGCAGTTGGTGCTGGCGCGGGTGCTGCAGGGCATCGGCGCGGGCGGCATGGTGTCGGTCAGCCAGGCGATCATCGGCGACTTCGTGCCGCCCCGCGAGCGCGGTCGCTACCAGGGTTATTTCAGCAGCATGTATGCCCTGGCCAGCGTCGCCGGCCCGGTGCTGGGCGGGCTGCTGACCGAGTACCTGTCGTGGCGCTGGGTGTTCTGGCTGAACCTGCCGCTGGGGCTGACCGCCTGGTGGGTCACCGAGCGTACCCTGCGCGGGCTGGCCACGCCGCAACGCAAGGCGCAGGTGGACTACCCCGGCGCGGTGCTGTTGATCTTGGGCCTGACGGCCCTGCTGCTGGGCATCACCCTGATCGGCCAGGGCCAGCCCATCGGGTCCGGCCCGGTTGCCGGCCTGCTGCTGGCAGCCCTGTTCGGGCTGGGCGTATTCGTGCTGCACGAACGCCGCGCCGTCGAGCCACTGCTGCCGTTGCAGCTGTTCGGCAACCGGGTGGCGGTGCTGTGCTGGTGCACGATCTTCTTCACCAGTTTCCAGGCCATCTCGCTGACCATGCTGATGCCGCTGCGCTTTCAGAGCATCACCGGGGCGGGCGCCGACAGCGCCGCCCTGCACCTGCTGCCCCTGGCCATGGGCCTGCCGATCGGCGCCTATTGCGGCGGCCGCCTGACCAGCCTGACCGGGCGCTACAAGCCGCAGATTCTGGGCGGTGCACTGTTGATGCCGGTGGCGATCATCGGCATGGCCCTGAGCCCGATCGACGGCGTGCTGCTCAGTGGCGCGTTCATGCTGCTGACCGGGATCGCCTCGGGCCTGCAGTTCCCCACCTCGCTGGTGGCAACCCAGAGCGCAGTGGAGCCGCGGGACATCGGCGTGGCGACCAGCACCACCAACCTGTTCCGCTCGCTGGGCGGGGCGATGGGCGTGGCCTGCATGTCGGCACTGCTGCTCAGCCTGCTGCACGGCAGCGGCTTCAGCCTGGCCGGCGAGGCGTTGATCGGCAGCCTCAAGGACGGCCAGGCCAGTGCGGCGGTGCAGGCGCAGTTGCTGCAGACCTTTCGCAACCTGTTGCTGGGTAGCGCCGCCGTCTCCCTGCTGGGATTGTCGGCGGCGCTGGCATTGCCCAACCGCGAGCTGCGCGGCCGGCAGTAGTCAGTTGCGCCGCTGCGCCCAGGCCACCGCCAGGCCGCTCAGGCAAATGACCGCAATGCCGACCACGCCGTAGGCGTCCGGGGTGTGATTGAAAATGAGGTAGCCGTACAGGCCGGCGAACAGGATCTGCCCGTAGCTGAAGGGCGCCAGCATGGCCGGCGCGGCATGCCGGAAGGCCTGGGTCAGCAGCATGTGCCCGAGCATCCCGCAGGTGCCCAGGCCGATCATGAACAGGCCATGCCCCAGGGTCGGCATGCTCCAGAAGAATGGCACCAGCGCGGTCATGATCAGGCTGTTGAAGATGCCGGTGAGAAAGTTGCTGGTGGTCGGGCTGTCGATGCCGCTGAGCTTGCGCGTGAGCAACTGGTAGCAGCCGAAGCAGAAGGCCGAACACAACGGTAGCAGGATTGCGGGGGTGAACAGCGCCCCGCCCGGGCGCACCACGATCAGCACGCCGACAAACCCGGCCAGCACCGCCAGCCACTGGGCGCGGCTGACCCGCTCACCCAGCAGCGGTACCGACAATGCGGTTACCAGCAGGGGCGCGAGGAAGTTCACGGCGGTGGCTTCGGCCAGGGGGATGTAACGCAGGCCGGTGGTGAAGAACAGGCTGGTGCCGATCAGGCACAGCGCCCTGGCCAGTTGCAGGCCGGGGCGGCGTGTACGCACCACCGCCGAGAAGCCGCTGCGCGGCACGAACACCACCAGCATCAGCAGGGTGTGCACCACATAGCGTGCCCACACCACCATGACGATGGCATAGAAGCCGGAAAGGTATTTGGACAGGGCATCGTGGCTGGCGAACAACAGCACCGCCATGCACATCAGGGCGATTGCCTTGAGCGGCTGCTCGGCACCTTTGAGGGTCGGGATGTGCGCACTCATGCCAGGGCTCTATGAAAAGTTGATGGTCCTTGGGGGCAGACTACCCGGTCACCGACTACCGTTCCAAGCAGCGCCGGTGTTTTTTGTTGACCGGGCACGGGGCACGACAGGGAAACGTCCTATGCCAACCTTCACAAATGCTCACAAATGCTCAATTGCGCAGCGACGGGCTCAAGCGCAGCATATCCAGCCCGGTATCCACCCACCGCTCGGCATCCCCGGCAATATCGAAACTGTCCGGCAGCAGCAGCCAGCTGCCAATGATGCCGTCGATGTAAGCGAATATTGCAATAGCGGCACGCTGCGGGTCCATGTCCGCAGGCAATTGCCCACGCCTGACTGCATTGGTCAACGTCAGCGCTATACGCTCGTAGCAGTCGCGGGTCGTGGCCTGGCGCTGCTGACGGATCTCACACATGTCATCGGTGAATTCACACTTATGATGCAGGATCTCATTGATGCGCCGGGTACGCGGCTCGTGCAGCATCTGCTGCATCAGTTGAATCAGCAACTTGCGCATGCAGCCCAGCGGATCCGGCTCGTCTTCGCTCTCGCCGGCCTGGGCCAGCGCCTCGATCGGCTCACGCAAGCTGTCGAGCAGGGCCTGCACCAGTTCGCCCTTGTCCTGAAAGTGCCAGTAGATGGCACCCCGGGTCACCCCGGCCAGCTTGGCGATATCCGCCAGGGTGGTACGCGCCACCCCACGGGCATGGAAAGCTTTTTCGGCGGCCTCGAGTATCTGTTGGCGGGTTTCCTGAGCTTCCTCTTTGGTGCGACGGACCATGGCAGTACAACCTCATCAAGGAGCCGGACGCGCGCTGCGGGCGTCCGGGTTCTGAGCCGGTATGGCCACTGTCGGGCCCTCTACCGGGTGTCTTAATCAAGCCTGTGGTCACCTCGACAAGGTGCGCCACGGGTATTTACAAACAAGCATGAATGTAAGTATATTCCTTAGCATCCTACTTATCCACCCGGAATTAATTTTCCCTTCATCCCGTTTCCATTACTCTTGAGCGTCTTCAGCTCTTTCGACCCGAGGATCTTCATGCAATTCAAGCCAGCTGTTTCCGCTCTGGTTTCCGCCGTCGCCCTGGCAACACTGCTCAGCGGCTGTAAAAAGGAAGAAGCGGCGCCTGCGGCGCAAGCTCCTCAGGTCGGCGTCGTGACCCTTCAATCCCAGGCCTATACCCTGACTTCCGACCTGCCGGGGCGCACCATCGCCTACCGCGTGGCCGAAGTGCGTCCACAGGTCAACGGCATCATTCTCAAGCGTCTGTTCAAGGAAGGCAGCGAGGTCAAGGAAGGCCAGCAGCTGTACCAGATCGACCCGTCGGTGTACGAGGCGACCCTGGCCAGCGCCCAGGCCAACCTGCAATCGACCCGCTCGCTGTCGGACCGCTACAAGCAACTGGTGGCCGAGCAGGCCGTGAGCCGTCAGGAATACGACGACGCACAAGCCAAACGTTTGCAGGCTGAAGCCTCGCTGCGCAGCGCACAGATCGACCTGCGCTACACCAAGGTGCTGGCGCCACTGAGCGGCCGTATCGGACGCTCGATGTTCACCGAAGGTGCACTGGTCAACAACGGCCAGGCCGATGCCATGGCGGTGATCCAGCAGCTGGACCCGATCTACGTCGACGTCACCCAGTCTTCGGCCGAGCTGCTCAAGCTGCGCCGCGAGCTCGAAAGCGGTCAACTGCAGAAGGCCGGCGCCAACGCCGCCAAGGTCTCGCTGAACCTGGAAGACGGCACCACCTACACCCACGAAGGCCGCCTGGAGTTCTCCGAAGTCTCGGTCGACCAGACCACCGGCTCGGTAACCCTGCGCGCCGTGTTCCCCAACCCCGAGCACAACCTGCTGCCAGGGATGTTCGTGCATGCACGCCTGGCCGCCGGCGTGAACGCCAACGCGATCCTCGCCCCGCAACAAGGCGTGACCCGTGACCTCAAGGGCCAGCCCACCGCGTTGATCGTGGACAAGGACAACAAGGTCGAACTGCGCCAGCTCAAGGCCAGCCGTACCGTTGGCAGCGACTGGCTGATCGAGGAAGGCCTGAAGCCGGGCGACCGCCTGATCACCGAAGGCCTGCAGTTCGTCAAGCCGGGCGTCGAGGTCAAGGTCAGCGAAGCCACCAACGTCAAGCCTGCCCAACCGTCCCAGGCCAATGCAGCGTCAGCAGGGGCCAAAGGGGAATAAACCATGTCGAGATTCTTTATCGATCGCCCCATCTTTGCCTGGGTAATCGCCCTGGTGATCATGCTGGTCGGGGCCTTGTCGATCGTCAAGTTGCCGATCAACCAGTACCCGAGCATCGCGCCGCCGGCCATCGCCATCGCCGTGACCTACCCGGGCGCCTCGGCGCAGACCGTGCAGGACACCGTGGTCCAGGTGATCGAGCAGCAGCTCAACGGTATCGACAACCTGCGTTATGTGCAGTCCGAGAGCAACTCGGACGGCAGCATGACCATTACCGCCACCTTCGAGCAGGGTACCAACCCTGACACCGCGCAGGTCCAGGTGCAGAACAAGCTGAACCTGGCCACCCCGCTGTTGCCGCAAGAAGTGCAGCAGCAGGGTATCCGCGTGACCAAGGCAGTGAAGAACTTCCTGCTGGTGATCGGCCTGGTGTCCGAAGACGGCAGCATGACCAAGGACGACCTGTCGAACTACATCGTCTCCAACATGCAGGACCCGATCTCGCGTACCGCCGGTGTGGGTGACTTCCAGGTGTTCGGTGCCCAGTACGCCATGCGTATCTGGCTCGATCCGGCCAAGCTGAACAAGTTCCAGCTGACCCCGGTGGACGTCAAGACCGCCGTGGCCGCGCAGAACGTGCAGGTGTCCTCCGGTCAGCTGGGCGGCCTGCCTGCCCTGCCCGGCACGCAGCTCAACGCCACCATCATCGGCAAGACCCGCCTGCAGACCGCCGAGCAGTTCGAGAAGATCCTGCTCAAGGTCAACCGTGACGGTTCCCAGGTCCGCCTGGGCGATGTCGCCGACGTCAGCCTGGGGGGCGAGAACTACAGCGTCAGCGCACAGTTCAATGGCAAGCCGGCCTCCGGCCTTGCGATCAAGCTGGCAACCGGGGCCAACGCCCTGGACACCGCCAAGGCACTGCGCAACACCATCGCCGAACTGGAGCCGTTCTTCCCGCCTGGCATGAAGGCGGTGTTCCCGTATGACACCACGCCTGTGGTCACCGAATCGATCAGTGGGGTGATCCACACCCTGATCGAGGCGATCGTGCTGGTGTTCCTGGTGATGTACCTGTTCCTGCAGAACTTCCGCGCCACCGTGATCACCACCATGACCGTACCGGTGGTATTGCTCGGCACCTTCGGCATCCTTGCCGCAGCAGGCTTCAGCATCAACACCCTGACCATGTTCGCCATGGTCCTGGCCATCGGCCTGCTGGTGGACGACGCCATCGTGGTGGTGGAAAACGTCGAGCGGGTGATGTCCGAAGAGGGGTTGTCACCCAAGGAGGCGACCAAGAAGTCCATGGGCCAGATCCAGGGTGCCCTGGTCGGTATCGCCCTGGTACTGTCGGCGGTACTGCTGCCGATGGCGTTCTTCGGCGGCTCCACGGGCGTGATCTACCGGCAGTTCTCGATCACCATCGTGTCGGCCATGGGCCTGTCGGTGCTGGTCGCGCTGATCTTCACCCCGGCGCTGTGCGCCACCATGCTCAAGCCGGTCAAGAAAGGCGAGCACCATACCGCCAAGCGTGGCTTCTTCGGCTGGTTCAACCGCAACTTCGACCGCAGCGTGCAGAGCTACGAGCGCGGCGTGGGCAACATCCTGCGTCACAAGGCCCCGTACTTCCTGGCCTACATCCTGATCGTGGTGGGCATGGTGTGGCTGTTCATGCGTATCCCTACCGCGTTCCTGCCCGAGGAAGACCAGGGCGTACTGTTCGCCCAGGTGCAGACCCCGGCCGGTTCCAGTGCCGAGCGCACCCAGGCGGTGGTCGACGAAATGCGCGCCTACCTGCTGGACAAGGAGTCCGACACAGTGGCCTCGGTGTTCACCGTGAACGGCTTCAACTTCGCCGGCCGCGGCCAGAGTTCGGGCATGGCCTTCATCATGCTCAAGCCGTGGGGTGAACGTTCTGCCGAAAACAGCGTGTTCAACCTGGCAACCCGTGCCCAACAGCACTTCTTCAGCTTCCGCGACGCGATGGTGTTCGCCTTCGCCCCGCCGGCCGTACTGGAGCTGGGTAACGCCACCGGTTTCGACGTGTTCCTGCAGGACCGCGCCGGCGTCGGCCACGACAAGCTGATGGAAGCGCGCAACCAGTTCCTGGGCATGGCCGCGCAGAGCAAGATCCTCACCCAGGTACGTCCGAACGGCCTGAACGATGAGCCGCAATACCAGCTGACCATCGACGACGAACGCGCCAGTGCCCTGGGCGTGACCATCGCCGATATCAACAACACCCTGTCGATCGCCCTGGGTGCCAGCTATGTGAACGACTTCATCGACCGTGGTCGGGTCAAGAAGGTCTACCTGCAAGGCACTGCCGATTCGCGCATGAGCCCTGAAGACCTGCAGAAGTGGTACGTGCGCAACGCCGCCGGCGAGATGGTGCCGTTCTCTTCCTTCGCCAGCGGCGAGTGGAGCTACGGTGCACCCAAGCTGTCGCGTTACAACGGTGTCGAGGCAATGGAAGTACTCGGTGCGCCAGCCCCTGGCTACAGTACCGGTGAGGCCATGGCCGAGGTCGAACGCCTGGCTGCACAACTGCCAGCCGGTGTCGGCTTCGCCTGGACCGGCATGTCGTACGAAGAGAAGCTGTCGGGCTCGCAGATGCCGGCACTGTTCGCGCTGTCGCTGCTGATGGTGTTCCTGTGCCTGGCGGCACTGTACGAGAGCTGGTCGATCCCGATCGCGGTGGTGCTGGTGGTGCCGCTGGGTATCATCGGTGCGCTGATGGCGGCCAGCATGCGCGGGCTGTCCAACGACGTGTACTTCCTGGTGGGGCTGCTGACCACCATCGGCCTGGCGGCGAAGAACGCGATCCTGATCGTCGAGTTCGCCAAGGAACTGCACGAGCAGGGCCGCAGCCTGGTCGATGCGGCGATCGAGGCGTGCCGCATGCGTCTGCGTCCGATCATCATGACCTCGCTGGCGTTCATCCTGGGCGTGGTGCCGCTGACCATCGCCACGGGTGCAGGCTCCGGCAGCCAGCACGCCATCGGTACCGGTGTGATCGGCGGCATGATCACCGCAACGGTACTGGCGATCTTCTGGGTACCACTGTTCTTCGTAAGCGTGTCGTCGCTGTTCGGTAGCAAGAAGCCCGAAGAAGAGGACGCCAAACCTGAAACCCCACGCTATGAGGCCGGGCAATGAGTAAGTCCCTGTTGTCCCTGGCAGTCACCGCCTTCATTCTCGGTGGCTGCTCGCTGATCCCTGATTACCAGACCCCCGAGTCGCCGGTGGCGGCCCAGTGGCCGCAAGGGCCGGCCTACTCGCCGACCCAGTCGGCCGACGTGGCTGCGGCCGAACAGGGCTGGCGCCAGTTCTTCCATGACCCGGCGCTGCAGCAACTGATCCAGACCTCGCTGGTCAACAACCGCGACCTGCGGGTCGCCGCGCTGAACATCGATGCCTACCGGGCGCAGTACCGCATCCAGCGGGCCGACCTGTTCCCGGCGGTCTCGGCCACCGGCAGCGGCAGCCGCCAGCGGGTGCCGGCCAACGTTTCGCAGACCGGCGAGTCGAGCATCAACAGCCAGTACTCGGCCACCCTGGGCGTGAGTGCCTACGAACTCGACCTGTTCGGTCGGGTGCGCAGCCTCAGCGAGCAGGCCCTGGAAACCTACCTGTCGAGTGAACAGGCGCGTCGTTCCACGCAGATCAGCCTGGTGGCCAGCGTGGCCAACGCCTACTTCACCTGGCAGGCCGACAAGGAGCTGCTGACGCTCACCGAAGACACGCTCAAGACCTACGAGCAGAGCTATGCCCTGACCCGTCGCAGCAGCGAAGTCGGCGTGGCCTCGGCCCTGGACCTGAGCCAGGCGCGTACCTCGGTCGAGGGCGCACGGGTCAAGCTGGCCCAGTACCAGCGCCTGGTGGCGCAGGACCTGAACAGCCTGGCCGTGCTGGTCGGCACCGGCGTGCCGGCGAACCTGCCCAACGGCATGAAACTCGACAGCGACCTGCTGGCCGACGTGCCGGCCGGCCTGCCGTCGGACGTGCTGCAGCGTCGTCCCGACATCCAGGAGGCCGAGCACCTGCTCAAGGCCGCCAACGCCAACATCGGCGCGGCGCGCGCAGCGTTCTTCCCGAGCATCAGCCTGACCGCCAACGCCGGGACCCTGAGCCCCGACATGGGCGGGCTGTTCAAGGGCGGCTCGGGCACCTGGCTGTTCCAGCCGCAGATCAACCTGCCGATCTTCAACGCCGGCAGCCTGCGTGCAAGCCTGGACTACTCGAAGATCCAGAAGGACATCAACGTCGCCAAGTACGAAAAGACCATCCAGACTGCCTTCCAGGAAGTCTCCGATGGGCTGGCGGCGCGTCAGACCTTCAACGAGCAGTTGCAGGCCCAGCGTGATCTGGTCGAAGCCAACCAGGACTACTACCGCCTGGCCGAGCGTCGCTACCGTATCGGTATCGACAGCAACCTGACGTTCCTGGATGCCCAGCGCAACCTGTTCAGTGCCCAACAGGCCCTGATCAGCGACCGGCTGTCGCAGCTGGTCAGCGAGGTCAACCTGTACAAGGCCCTGGGTGGCGGCTGGTACGAGCGCACCGGTGATGCCCGCCAGCAAGCGTCGATCGAGTCGCCCAAGGGTTGATTCGATAGCGTGGCGACACAACAGCCCACCCTTCGCGGTGGGCTTTTTTGTGCCTGCAAGCCTGCCCCTACCAAAAGTAACCAGACAGTTAGTGTTCGGTTATCGCCCAATTCCGCCTGTAACGAATTGATTCCCTCCTGCCTGCCACAGCACCATCCATCCGCCATCGCCCCAACATAAAAACAAGAGACGCCCTAACGATGAACACTTTCCAGCCCGCACGTCACCTGTTCCCCGGCCTGCTTGCCATGAGCTGCGCCCTGCCCGCCCTGGCCGACGAAGGGGGCTTTGTCGAAGACGCCAAGGTTGGCCTCAACCTGCGCAACTTCTACATCAACCGCAACTTCGTCGACCCGGCCAACCCCCAGGGCAAGGGCGAGGAATGGACCCAGAGTTTCATCCTCGACGCCAAGTCCGGCTTCACCCAGGGCACCGTCGGCTTCGGCGTCGACGTGCTGGGCCTGTACTCGGTCAAGCTCGACGGCGGCAAGGGTACCGCCGGCACGCACCTGTTGCCGGTACACGATGACGGCCGCCCGGCCGATGACTTCGGACGCCTGGGCGTGGCGCTCAAGGCCAAGGTCTCGAAGACCGAGCTGAAGGTCGGCGAATGGATGCCGGTACTGCCGATCCTGCGTTCGGACGACGGCCGCTCGCTGCCGCAGACCTTTCGCGGCGGCCAGCTGACCTCCCAGGAAATCGACGGCCTGACCCTGTATGCCGGGCAATTTCGCGGCAACAGCCCGCGCAACGACGCGAGCATGGACGACATGTCCATGAACGGCCGCGCCGGTATCACCTCCGACCGCTTCAACTTTGCCGGTGGCGAGTACACCTTCAACAACAAGCGCACCCTGGTCGGGGTGTGGAACGCCCAGCTCAAGGACATCTACAACCAGCAATACATCAACCTGGTGCACAGCCAGCCGCTGGGCGACTGGACCCTGGGCGCCAACCTGGGCTACTTCATCGGCAAGGAAGACGGCGCCGAGCGTGCCGGCAAGCTCGACAACCGCACCGCCTCGGCGCTGCTTTCGGCACGCTATGGCAGCAACACCTTCTACGTGGGGCTGCAGAAGGTCAGCGGCGACGACTTGTGGATGCGGGTCAACGGCACCAGTGGCGGCACCCTGGCCAACGACAGCTACAACGCCAGCTTCGACAATGCCAAGGAGCGCTCCTGGCAGCTGCGTCACGACTTCAACTTCGCCGGGCTTGGCGTGCCGGGGCTGACCCTGATGAACCGCTACATCAAGGGCGACAACGTGCACACCGCCGTGGTCAGCGACGGCAAGGAATGGGCGCGGGAATCGGAGCTGGCGTACGTGATCCAGTCCGGCAGCCTGAAGAACCTGTCGTTCAAATGGCGCAACTCGACCATGCGCCGCGACTTCAGCACCAATGCATTCGACGAGAACCGCCTGATCGTCAGCTACCCGATCAGCTTTCTCTGAACCCCTTCGCCGGCAAGGCCGGCTCCTACAGGCCCGCGCTACCCTTGTAGGAGCCGGCCTTGCCGGCGAATAGGTATGTTCAGACACTACAAACTCATTACCCCTTCAGCGTGCGGCTACGCTGCCCCTGCACCCCCACCGGCACATCCCCCTGCAGCGTCACCCGGCGCACCACGCGCCCCTGGGTACCGTAGTCATCCACCGCATAATGCTGGGTCGCGCGGTTGTCCCAGATCGCCACGTCCCCGGCCTGCCAGCGCCAGCGCACGGTGTTCTCCAGGCGCGTCACATGGCTCTGCAGCAGGTTGAACAGGTGATCCGAATCGGCCTTCGAATAGCCCTTGATGCGCTTCACGAAATGCCCCAGCAGCAGGTGCTTCTCACCGCTCACCGGGTGCACCCGCACCACCGGATGCTCGGTCTCGTATACCGTCGAAGTGAACACCTTGCGGTAGTTCTCCAACTGCTCGAGGCTCACGTTCGGCTTGGTCGCGGCATAGTCGTACTCGTTGCTGTGCACCGCCCACAACTGCTCGGCCAGCGCCTGCAAGGCCGGTGACAGGTCATCGTACGCGCTGGCGGTATTGGCCCACACCGTATCGCCCCCCGACGCCGGCGCCACCACCGAACGCAGGATCGACGCCTTGGGGTACGCCTCGACGAAGGTCACGTCGGTGTGCCAGGAGTTGGCCCGACGCCCTTGCCCGCCATCGAGTTCCAGCAGGTAGCGGGTGCCGTCGCGCACCGGCACGGTCGGGTGCGCGATGGGCTCGCCCAGCAGGTGCGCGAAGGCTTCCTGGGTCTGGTCGTCCAGCTGCGTCTGGCCCCTGAAGAAGATCACCTTGTGCTGCACCAGCGCGGCCTGGATCGCCTCCACCACCGCCGGGGCCAGGTCGGCGCCCAGTGTCACCCCACTAATTTCGGCACCGATGCGCCCGGCCACCGGATGAATCTCCAGCGCATGGCTGACAGGTGCTGCGGCAAATGCGGTGTTGCTCATGGTTCGTCCCTCATCGGTTGCGTCACGGTAAGTGCCGATGAAACTCTGGCGCTATCTATATGCAAATAAGCTCTAACAGATATGCAAGTGCTTCATTGACGGAATAAGAGCTTGCATTTAAAACCCAGACTCCCGGGGCGGCAAATACCTTCGCCCTATTTTTGGAATGCCGGAAAAGCATATGGATCTTCGCCAACTGCGCTACTTCATCGCCCTCACCGAACACCGCAGTTTCGTGCGCGCCGCCGACGCCATGGGCATCACCCAGCCCGCCTTCAGCCGCAGTATCCAGGGCCTGGAGCAGGAGTTCGGCTGTGTGCTGGTGGACCGCGCCAACAAGGATCTGCGCCCCACGCCCGAAGGCCAGGTGGTGTTGCAGCACGCCCTGCGCCTGGTGCAGGGCGCGGCGCAGCTGAGCAGCGAGGTGCAGCAGATGACCAAGCTCGATGCCGGCGAGCTGCGCTTTGGCTGCGGCCCCGCACCGGCGGTGAACCTGGTGCCGCAGGCGGTGGCGCAGTTCATCAACGCCCACCCCAAGGTGCGCACGCATTTCGAGGTTTCAAACTGGGAAACGCTCAGCCGGGCGCTGAGCCGCGAAGAGATCGAGTTCTTCGTCGCCGACATCCGCCACTTCGAAGCCGACCCCAACTTCCAGACCCTGGCCCTGACCCCGCGCCGCGGCCTGTTCTTCTGCCGCCCCGGGCACCCGCTGCTGGCCAAGGACAGCCTGTCGACCAACGACATGTTCGACTACCCGCTGGCCTGTTCGCTGATTCCGCCAGGGGTGCGCAAGCTGCTGGCCAACCTCAGCGGCAAGACCGACTTTTCGCCGCAGATCCAGAGCGAGCACCAACCCACCCTGCTCAAGATCGTGCTCGGCACCAATGCCATCGGCATCGGCAGCGAAGAGGCCTACGGCGCGGCGGTGCAGGCCGGCGAACTGGTGCGCCTGCACTGGCGCAACCTGCCGGCCAACCTCGACAGCTTCAATGCCCGCTGCGGCATCGTCAGCCGCAGCGGCTACCGCCTGTCCCCTGCGGCGCGGGCGATGATCGAGACCCTGATCAACCTTGACCGCCAGCCTGCGCCACAGGCGCTGATCGGGTAGCCTGCGGCGCCAGCCACTGGTCGACCTTGAACGGTTTGCGAATCAGGCGTTGCTGCGCGGCGAGGTCCACCGAGGCTTGCAGGCGGGCGAGAAAGTCGGGGTCCAGGGTCGAGTCGAACACCGCGCTCAGGCGCTCCTGGCTGAGGTCACGCTGCAGGATCGCCGGCGGGTAGCTGGCACGCTCCGACACCAGCTGGATGTAGGCGTCCTTGTTGGCATCGTCGGTCAGCCATTGCACCGCCGGCTGCTGCGCGGCGACGAACTTCTCGACCACTGCCGGGTACGCATCGACGAAGGCACCAGCGGCCACCAGCACCGCCTGCACATTGCCCGCCCCGCCCAGATCGCGGGTATTGAGCGGCAGTTCGGCCAGGCCGCGATCGGCCAGCGCACTGATGCCGGTGGAGCCCCAGGTGGCGTCGATCTGCCTGGCCGCCAGGGCAGCGATGGCCGCGCTGAAATCCAGGTTGATGACCTTGAGGTCCTTCTCGCTCAGGCCCTGGCTGGCCAGCGCGGCATCGAACGAAAGCTGCGTGGCGGTGCCACGGAACACCGCCACGCGCTTGCCCTTGAGGTCCTGCAGGGTCTTGATGCCGCTGCCCGGCACCACCCCAAGGTAGTGCTTGACCCCGCGCGCGGTGGCGGCCACCAGGCGGGTGTCGACGCCATTGGCCTTGCCGATGATCGCCGCCAGGTCGCCCAGGTAGGCGAAGTCCACCTGGCCATTGGCGAACGCCTCGTTGATGACCGGCCCCGCACCCTTGAAGTAGTTCCACTGGATGCTGATGCCGTCGGCGGCGAAGGCTTTCTCCAGCAGCTGTTGCTGTTGCAGCACGTCGGTGATGCCACCGCCCGAATGCTGGGTGCCGGCACTCAGGTCGGGCACCGCGATGCGGATCTGCTTGAGCTCGGCGCCCTGCGCCAGTGTCGGCATCCAGCCGATCACGGCGGCCAGTGCGGGGGTGGCGAACAGGCTGAAAACACGATTGATCGACAGGTTCATGGCACACAGCTCCTTGTAATGGTGCGGCCACGCTACCCATAGCGGATGCCAATCTTTAAATACTATTAAATTACATTTTAATAACCATATTACATATAAGCCCTGTCAGGCCCGGCCCTGCGGGGTATGCATTGCACACAACCAAAATATGCTTCGAATGCATTGGCTGCGCGGCGAGTCAGCGGCTTTAAATGCAGTTCTTATCGCTCAATCGAATGTAATTTCTTCTGCATATACCCATAAGAAATATACAAATAGCGAGGCCTGCATGACCCGTACCGCCCTTTCCTCACTGGCCCCCGCCCCTGGCCTGCCGCGTCTGCGCAGCCTGCCCTGGCAACGCCTGCAAGCCTGGTATCTGCCCCTGCTGCTGGCGGCGGTGTGGTGGCTGGCCAGCCGCAACCACTGGATGAGCGAGCAGATACTGCCACCGCCTGCGCTGGTATGGGACAGCGCCGTGGAACTGGGTCGCGGCGAGGTGTGGGCGCACCTGGCCATCAGCCTGCAACGCCTGCTGCTGGGGCTGGTGGCCGGGGTCGGGGCCGGCGCGGTGCTCGGCGCCTGGCTGGGCTTCAGCCAGCGCGCCGAACGCCTGGTACTGCCGACTTTCAACGCCCTGGCGCAGATCCCCACGCTGGCCTGGGTGCCGCTGTTCATGGTGCTGTTCGGCATCGGCGAAGTGCTCAAGCTGGTGGTGCTGGTCAAGGCGGTGATCGTGCCGGTGACCCTGCACACCCTGGTGGGCGTGCGCGATGCCCAACCGCGCCTGCGCGAAGCGGCGGCGGTACTGCGCCTGCCCACGCACCTGCTGGTTCGCCGGCTGATCCTGCCCGCTGCGCTGCCGGCGTTTCTGGCCGGTGTGCGCCTGGCCCTGGCGGCCGGCTGGACCTCGCTGCTGGCGGTCGAGCTGCTGGCCTCCAGCGAAGGCCTGGGCTACCTGATGGTGTGGGCACGGCAACTGTTCATGCTCGACATCGTGTTCGTGTGCATCGCCGTGATCGGCGTGCTCGGGCTGCTGATGGACCGCGGCCTGGGCTGGCTCGACCGGCGCCTGCTGCACTGGCCGCACCCGGCCACCGCACAACTGCGGGTGCGCCCGCTGCGTGGCTGGCAGCGCCTGCATGCCCTGGGCCTGCCGCTGGCGCTGCTGGTGCTGTGGCAACTGGCAAGCCAGTACGGTTGGGTCGATGCGAACATCCTGGTGGCGCCGCTGGAGGTGGTGCACAGCACCTGGGCCGGCGTGCTCGACGGCACCTTGAGCGGCGCGCTGGCCGTCAGCGTCGGGCGAGCGCTGGGCGGCCTGCTGCTGGGCGGCAGCCTGGGCTTTGCCTTCGGCCTGCTGCTGGGCCTGTCGCGCCGCGCCGAGCGCCTGCTGGGCCCGAGCCTGGCCGGACTGCGTCAGATCGCGATCTTCGCCTGGGTACCGCTGCTGACCGCCTGGTTCGGCCTGGGCGAACTGGCCAAATGGGTATTCGTCGGCCTGGCGGCATTCTTCCCGCTGTTCATCGCCACCCAGCGCGCGGTTGCCAGCCTGCCTGCGCAGCTCGACGAAGCCGCCCGCGTGCTGCGCCTCAGCGGTGCCCAGCGCCTGCGCAGGCTGGTGCTGCCGGGCGCCGCGCCGGGCATCTTCGCCGGGTTGCGGGTCGGCCTGATCTACGCCTGGCTGGGCACCATCGGCGCCGAGTACTTCATGCCGTCCGGCGGCGGCATCGGCAGCCTGATGATCGGCGCCCAGCAACTGCTGCGCATGGACCTGATCATGGCCGGCATGCTGCTGGTCGGCCTCACCGGCGCCCTGCTCGGCGCCGTCGGACAACACATCGAACTGCGCGCCACGCGCTGGAGACGGGCATGAACGCACTCGCTCACCCACGGGTCAGCTTCAACCAGGTCGGCAAGCGCTTCAGCGTGGCCGACGGCGAACTGGAAGCGATCCGCGATTTCAACCTGCAGATCGCCGACGGCGAATTCGTCGCCATCGTCGGCGCCAGCGGCTGCGGCAAGTCCACCCTGCTGCGCCTGCTGGTGGGCCTGGACGCCGAGTACCAGGGGCAGATCCTGATCGACGGCCAGCCGGTGCACGGCATCGGCAGCGAGCGCGGCATCGTGTTCCAGGAGCACCGCCTGTTCCCCTGGCTGACAGTGGCCGAGAACATCGACCTGGGCCTGGTCAACGAGGGCCTGGAGCGCACCCGGCGCGCCCGGCGGGTGGCCGACTTCATCAGCCTGGTGGGCCTCGAAGACTTTGCCCAGGCCTACCCGCACCAGCTCTCGGGCGGCATGGCCCAACGCGTGGCGATTGCCCGCGGGCTGGTGGCCAGCCCGCGCATACTGCTGCTGGACGAACCCTTCGGCGCCCTCGACGCCCTTACCCGCCAGCAGATGCAGGACGAACTGCTGGCCATTCGCGAACGGGCGCGCATCACCACCCTGCTGGTGACCCACGATGTCGAGGAAGCGATATTCCTGGCCGACCGCGTGGTGGTGCTCGAACCGCGCCCGGGGCGGATCAAGCGCATCGTCGAGGTCGACCTGCCGCACCCGCGCCAGCGCGCCAGCCTGGCGTTCCACCGCTTGCGCGAAACCCTGCTGCACGAACTGACCCACGATGAGCGCTACCTGCCGCCCGCCGTGGAGCAGATCCGCGACCTGCCCCTGACCTACCTTGCCTGCTGAGTGCCGACCATGAGCCAACGCCCCAACTTCCTGATCATCGTTGCCGACGACCTGGGCTTTTCCGACCTGGGTGCCTTCGGCGGCGAAATTGCCACGCCGCACCTGGACGCCCTGGCCAATGCCGGCCTGCGCCTGACCGACTTCCACACCGCGCCCACCTGCTCGCCGACCCGCTCGATGCTGCTGACCGGTACCGACCACCACATCGCCGGCATCGGCACCATGGCCGAGGCGCTGACCCTGGAGCTGATCGGCAAGCCGGGCTACGAGGGCTACCTCAACGACCGCGTGGTGGCGCTGCCCGAGCTGCTGCGCGAGGCCGGCTACCAGACACTGATGAGCGGCAAGTGGCACCTGGGCCTGAAGGCCGAGCTGGCGCCACATGCGCGTGGCTTCGAACGTTCGTTCGCGCTGCTGCCGGGCGCGGCCAACCACTATGGCTTCGAACCCACCTACGACGAACACACCCCCGGCCTGCTCAAATCGACCCCGGCGCTGTACATCGAGGACGACACCTTCGTCGAAGCGCTACCCGAAGGTTTCTATTCCTCCGACGCCTTTGGCGACAAGTTGCTGCAGTACCTCAAGGAGCGCGACCAGAGCCGGCCGTTCTTCGCCTACCTGCCGTTCTCCGCGCCGCACTGGCCGTTGCAGGCGCCGGCCGAGGTGGTGGCGCGCTACAAGGGGCGCTACGACGCCGGGCCCGAAGTACTGCGCCAGGAGCGCCTGGAAAAACTGCGCGCCCTGGGCCTGATCGGCGCCGAGGTGCAGGCGCACCCGGTGGATGAACAATGGCAGGCGCTGAGCGACGAACAGCGCCAGCGCTCGGCACGCGCCATGGAGGTGTACGCGGCGATGGTCGAGCGCATGGACTGGAACATCGGCCGGGTGCTCGGCTACCTGCGCAACCAGGGCCTGCTGGACAACACCCTGGTGCTGTTCATGTCCGACAACGGTGCCGAGGGCGCGCTGCTCGAAGCCTTCCCCAAGTTCGGCCCGCACCTGGCCAGCTACCTGGACCAGCACTACGACAACAGCCTGGACAACATCGGCCGCGCCAACTCCTACGTGTGGTACGGCCCGCACTGGGCCCAGGCGGCCACCGCACCGTCGCGGCTGTTCAAGGCCTTCACCACCGAAGGCGGCATTCGCGTGCCGGCCCTGCTGCACTACCCGGCACTGGCGCGCCAGGGGCAGGTCAGCCATCAGTTCAGCACCGTGATGGACATCACCCCGACCCTGCTGGACCTGGCCGGCATCCGCCACCCGGGCAAACGCTGGCGCGGGCGCGACGTGGCGCCGCTGCGCGGCAAGTCGTGGCTGGGCTACCTGTCGGGCGAGACCGAGCAGGTACACGACGAGCACACCGTCACCGGCTGGGAGCTGTTCGGGCGCCGGGCTATTCGCCAGGGGCACTGGAAGGCGGTGTACATTCCGGGCCCGGTGGGGCCGGCCACCTGGCAGCTGTACGACCTGAGCATCGACCCCGGCGAGGTCCACGACCTGGCGCAGGCGCAGCCGGCAAAACTGCAGGCCCTGCTCGGCGAATGGCAGAAGTACGTCGAGGAAACCGGGGTGATCCTCAGCCAGTCGCCGTTCCAGCCGGATTAGCCATCAGTGCCAGGCGCGCGGGGTCGAGAATCTCGATCTCGCCGTAGCTCAGGCGCAGCACGCCATCCTGCTCCAGCGCCTTGAGAATCTGGTTGGTGGTCTGGCGCGACAGCGCGAGCATCAGCGCCAGTTGCTCCTGGGACAATTGCAACACCCTCCTGGCCCCCTCCACTTCGCCGTAACCGGCGGCGATCTGCAGCAGCCGGTAGGCCACCCGCGGCGCGGCACTCATCAGGCTCTGCTGCTCCAGCGCGACAAAGGCCAGGCGCAGCTTGTGGCTCATCAGCAAGGCGAATTCACGCCAGTAATGCGGTTGCGCATCCAGCAATTTCACCAGCGCGCCCTGGGGCACCCGCAGCAGGTGGGTGGCACCTTCGGCATAGGCGTCGTGGGTACGTGGCTGGTCGTCGAACAGGCAGATCTCGCCGAACCAGTGCGGGGCCTCGATCAGGGTCAGCACCGCCTCCTTGCCCTGGGCGCTGACCGCACCGATGCGGATGGCGCCATCGAGCACCGCGTACAGTCCGCAAGGCGGGTCGCCGCGCTGGAACAGGCAGGCGCCGGCCTCCAGGCTCACGGGCCGGGCCAGGTGCAGCAGGCTATCCTGCAGGGTAGCGGGCAACTGTTTGAACCAGTGACCCTGCCGCAAGGTTGAAGCGTTCATCGGGGGCCTCGTGGTGACACTGTCGGCTAGCCGACAGACGACGGTGCCTGCGCAGGGCAAGCTCGGGCAATCCTACAGGAGGAACAACAATGAAAAGCCTCGTCGAGCACCTGAGTCAATACGCGGCCTACCACCGCGACCCACGCAACATCGCCACGCACTTCGTGGGTATCCCGCTGATCGTGGTGGCGGTCACGGTGCTGCTGTCGCGTCCGGGCATGGCATTGGGCGGGGTGTGGCTTTCGCCTGCATTGCTGGTGGCGCTGTGGTCGGCGTGGTTCTACCTGCGCCTGGACACCCGCTTCGGGTTGCTGATGAGCGTGTTGCTGGGCTTGTGCCTGTGGGCCGGCCAGGTACTGGCGGTTCAAGGCACGCTGGTGTGGCTGAGTGCGGGGCTGGGGCTGTTCGTGGTGGGCTGGGTGATCCAGTTCGTCGGCCACTATTACGAGGGGCGCAAGCCGGCGTTTGTGGACGACATCAGCGGGCTGATCGTGGGGCCGTTGTTCGTGGTGGCGGAGATGGCGTTCGTGCTGGGGTTGCGCGGGGAGTTGAAGCGGTCGATCGAGGCGAATGCGGGGCCGGTGGGTAGTCGCTCGAAAAAGGCGGCGATCTGAAGGCCCGTTCGCCGGCAAGGCCGGCTCCTACAACGGCACGCACACACTGTAGGAGCCAGCCTTGCTGGCGAAGAGGCCCTGAAGATCAGGCGCGGGATTCGACGCCCAGTTCATCCCACACCGACTCCGCCAGGTGGAACGTGGCATTGGCCGCAGGGATCCCGCAATAGATCGCGCTCTGCATCAGCACTTCCTTGATCTCTTCGCGGGTCACGCCGTTGTTCGCCGCCGCCCGCAAGTGCAGCTTCAGCTCTTCATTGCGGTTCATGCCGATCAGCATCGCGATGGTGATCAGGCTGCGGGTATGGCGTGGCAACCCCGGCCGCGTCCAGATATCGCCCCACGCGTGCCGGGTGATCATTTCCTGGAACTCGCCGTTGAACTCGGTGAGGTTGCTCAGGCTGCGGTCCACATGGGCATCGCCCAGTACCGCACGCCGCACCTGCATGCCGGCCTCGTAACGTTCTTTTTCGTCCACAAGCTACTCCTCAGCGGGCCAGCAGAAAATCGATCACGCGGCGGCTGAACGGCGCGCCGACTTCAACGTTGGACAGGTGCGCCGCCTGGAACTCGGCATACTCGGCACCCACCACATGCTCCTGGATGAAGCGCCCGCCAGCCGGCGGCGTGACCGCATCGGCACTGCCGGAAATCACCAGCAGCGGCACCTTGATCTCACCCAGCTGGTCCCGGAAATCCGCATCGCGCACCGCGCCGCAGTTGGCCGCATAGCCATCGGGCGAAGTGCCCGCCAGCATGTCGGTGATGCGCTTGGCCTGGTCCGGGTTGGCCTGCGCATAGGCCTTGGTGAACCAGCGCTCGATGGAGGCGTCGCGCAGCCCCACCATCGCCGCCTCGCGGTCGCGCAGCACCATGTCGATGCGCGGGTTCCACACCTCGTCGTTGCCGATCTTGGCTGCGGTGTTGCATACGATCAGGCGGTTCAGGCGCTCGCCGGCATGGATGCCCAGCCACTGCCCGATCAGCCCGCCCATGGACAGGCCGCAGAAATGCGCCCGCTCGATCTTCAGTGCGTCCAGCAGTGCCAGCACGTCACGCCCCAGTTGCTCGATGCTGTATGGCCCCTCGGTCACCAGCGACTGGCCATGCCCGCGGGTGTCGTAGCGCAGTACCCGAAAATGCGCGGCAAATGCCGGCAGTTGCGGGTCCCACATGGTGTGGTCGGTGCCCAGCGAGTTGGACAGCACCAGCACCGGTGCGCCCTCGGGCCCGTCGAGCCGGTAGTTCAGTACGCCATCAGCGAGTTGTACGCTAGCCACAACGGCCTCCTTCAACGCTTGAATTGTTGGTGTTCAGCCACCGCCCGCGCCACCCACACGCGGGCCTGGCCCAGGTAATGAGCAGGGTCGAGCAGGCGGTCGAGTTCGTCCGCCGACAGCTCGGCAGTTACCTGCGGATTGTCGCCCAGCACGTCGCGCAGCTGACGCTGTTCGGCCACCGCACGCTTGCAGCAGGTTTCCAGCAGGTGGTGCGCGGTGTCCCGGCCCAGTCGCTGGGCCAGCACGATGCTGACCGCCTCGGCCAGCACCAGGCCCTGGGTCAGGTCGAGGTTGCGGCGCATGCGCGCAGCATCCACCTCCAGGCCCTCGGCAATCACCTGGGCCTGGCGCAGGGCGCCGGACACCAGGCAGCAGATCTCGGGCAGGGTTTCCCATTCGGCATGCCACAGGCCCAGGCTGCGCTCGTGCTCCTGGGGCATGGCCGCGAACAGCGTGGACACCAGCCCCGGTACACGGGTAGCGGCGCCGATCAGCACCGCCGCGCCCACCGGGTTGCGCTTGTGCGGCATGGTCGACGAGCCGCCCTTGCCCGGCGCAGCAGGCTCGAACACCTCCGCCGCCTCGGTCTGCATCAGCAGGCTCACATCGCGTCCCAGCTTGCCCAGGCTGCCGGCGATCATGCCCAGCACCGAGGCGAACTCCACCAGGCGGTCACGCTGGGTATGCCAGGGCTGCTCGGGCAGGCTCAGCTTGAGCTGCCCCGCCAGCGCCTCGGCCACCGGCAATGCCTTGTTGCCCAGTGCCGCCAGGGTGCCGGAGGCGCCGCCGAACTGGAGGCTCAGCAGGCGCGGCTTGAGCTCCTGCAGGCGCTGACGGTGACGGGTGAGTGCACCGAGCCAGCCGCCGATCTTCATGCCCAGGGTCACGGGCGTTGCATGTTGCAGCCAGGTGCGCCCGGCCAGCGGCGTGTCGGCATGCTGCAGCGCCTGCTGCGCCAGGCTGTCGGCCAGGCGCGCCAGGTCGGCTTCGATCAGGCCCAGGGCATCGCGCAATTGCAGCACCAGCCCGGTGTCCATCGCATCCTGGCTGGTGGCGCCCAGGTGCACGAAGCGCTCGGCTTCGGGCACGCCGCTGGCAATCACCTTGCCCAGCGCCTTGACCAGCGGGATGGCCGAGTTGCCGGCCACCGCGATGGCCTCGGCCAGGGCCGCGAAGTCATAGCGCTCGGCCTGGCAGGCCGCTTCGATCGGTGCCACCGCCACCTGCGGGATCAGCCCCACCGCCGCCTCGGCGCGGGCCAACGCGGCTTCGAAATCGAGCATGCCCTGCACCCGGCCACGGTCGGAAAACACGGCGCGCATGGCCGGCGCGGTGAAGTAGGCATCGAACAGCTGATTGCCCGGACGTTGGTTCATCGGTGGTCCTTCTCAATGATCGTGGTGCAGGTACGCCGCCTGCTTGGGCAGGCGCAGGCTGAACAGGAAGGCAATCGCCATCATCACCGTAACGTACCAGTAAAAGGCGTTTTCCATGTTCAGCGACTTGAGCCCCAGTGCCACATATTCGGCCGAGCCGCCGAAGATCGCGTTGGCCACCGCGTAGGCCAGGCCCACGCCCAGCGCACGTACCTGCGGCGGGAACATCTCGGCTTTGACCAGCCCGCTGATCGAGGTGTAGAAGCTCACGATGGCCAGCGCCAGGGTGATCAGCACAAAGGCCAGGAACGGGCTGGTGACGGTTTTCAGGGTAAGCAGGATCGGTACCGTGCACAGGGTGCCCAGGGCGCCGAACCAGAGCATCGAGGTGCGCCGGCCGATGCGGTCCGAGAGCATGCCGAACAGCGGCTGCATGCACATGTACAGGAACAGTGCACCGGTCATGATGAAGCTGGCGGTCTTGGCGCTCATGCCCGCAGTGTTCACCAGGTACTTCTGCATGTAGGTGGTGAAGGTGTAGAAGATCAGCGAGCCGCCGGCGGTGTAGCCAAGCACGGTGATGAACGCCGCCTTGTGGTTGCGGAACAGGCCGCCGAGGCTGCCGGCGTCCTTGTCGTTGCGGGTTTCGGCGCTGCTGGTCTCTTCCAGCGAGCGACGCAGGAACAGCGAGATCACCGCCGCGATGGCACCCACCACGAACGGGATGCGCCAGCCCCAGGCGCGCAGCTCATCTTCGGTGAGCAGTTGCTGCAGGATCACCACCACCAGCACCGCCAGCAGTTGCCCGCCGATCAGGGTCACGTACTGGAACGAAGCAAAGAAACCGCGCTGGCCGCGCAGGGCCACCTCGCTCATGTAGGTGGCGGTGGTGCCGTATTCGCCGCCCACCGACAGGCCCTGGAACAGCCGCGCCAGCAACAGCAGCGCCGGTGCCCAGGCACCGATGCTGGCGTAGGTCGGCAGGCAGGCGATCACCAGCGAGCCGGCGCACATCATCAGCACCGAGATCATCATCGAATTCTTGCGCCCGTGGCGGTCGGCCACACGGCCGAACAGCCAGCCGCCGATGGGCCGCATCAGGAACCCGGCGGCGAACACGCCGGCGGTGTTGAGCAGCTGCACCGTCGGGTCGTCGGAGGGGAAGAAAGCCGGGGCAAAGTAGATCGCGCAGAAGGCATAGACGTAGAAGTCGAACCATTCCACGAGGTTGCCCGAGGAGGCACCGACGATGGCGAAAATGCGTTTGCTGCGTTCTTCGCCGGTGTAATGGATTGAAGTCATGGCAATTCACTCTGGGAGGATGTCTGAAGTCTAGACACACTCGGTAACACTCACGTTCCACAGAACAATCACCCCGCTGCCCCGACCTTGCGTGGAGGTCGCAGCAGCGGGGTCATTGATTTACACGCGCTCGATGGCCAGGGCCAGGCCCTGCCCGACACCCACGCACATGGTCGCCAGGCCTTTGCGCCCGCCGGATTTCTCCAGCTGGTGCAGCGCTGTCAGCACCAGGCGTGCGCCGCTCATGCCCAACGGGTGACCCAGGGCAATGGCGCCGCCGTTGGGGTTGACCTGCGGCGCGTCGTCGGCAATGCCGAGTTCGCGCAGCACGGCCAGGCCTTGGCTGGCGAAGGCTTCGTTGAGCTCGATCACGTCGAAATCGGTGACCGCCACGCCCAGGCGCTCGATCAGCTTGCGCACCGCCGGCACCGGGCCGATGCCCATTACCCGGGGGGCAACGCCGGCACTGGCCATGCCGAGCACGCGCGCGCGCGGGGTCAGGCCATGCTTTTGCACCGCCTCGGCCGACGCCAGTATCAGCGCCGCGGCGCCGTCGTTGACGCCCGAGGCGTTGCCGGCGGTGACCGTCTTGTCCGCGCCGTTGACCGGCTTGAGCCTGGCCAGGGCTTCGAGGGTGGTGTCGGCGCGCGGGTGTTCGTCGTGCTCGACCACGGTCTCGCCCTTCTTGTGCGCGATGCGCACCGGCACGATCTCTTCGGCGAAGTAGCCGGCGGCCTGGGCCTTGGCGGTGCGCTGCTGGCTGCGCAGGGCGAAGGCATCCTGGTCGGCGCGCGATACCTGATAGTCGTCGGCCACGTTGTCGGCGGTCTGCGGCATCGCGTCCACGCCGTACTGGGCCTTCATCAGCGGGTTGATGAAGCGCCAGCCGATGGTGGTGTCTTCCAGCTTCATGTTGCGCGAGTAGGCGCTTTCGGCCTTGCCCATCACGAACGGTGCACGGGACATCGACTCGACGCCGCCGGCAATCGCCAGCTCCATCTCGCCGCTGGCAATGGCGCGAAACGCCGTGCCGATGGCGTCCATGCCCGAGGCACACAGGCGGTTGAGGGTCACACCTGGCACGCTGTCGGGCAGCCCGGCCAGCAGCAAGGCCATGCGCGCCACGTTGCGGTTGTCTTCACCGGCCTGGTTGGCGCAGCCGAAGAACACTTCGTCGAGCTGGTCCCATTGCACCGTGGGGTTGCGCTCGATCAGCGCCTTGAGCGGGACCGCCGCCAGGTCATCGGCGCGCACGCCGGCCAGGGCGCCGCCGAAGCGGCCGATGGGGGTGCGAATCGCGTCGCAGATGAATACGTCACGCATCAGGCTTCTCCCGGCGCTTGGCCGTGGGCGGCCGCGGTGCGCGCTTCGAGGTCGCGCAGCGCAGTCAGCTCGACTTCGCTCGGCGCCACGGTGGTTTCGACGCTGTCGGCAAAGCGGATCGCCCAGCCGGTGGCGGCGACGATCTGCTCGCGGGTCACACCCGGGTGAATCGAGGTGACCACGAATTCGTTGCTGCCGGCTTCAGGTTCCATGATGCACAGGTCGGTGATGATGCCCACCGGGCCGGCACCGGGCAGGCCCAGGCGTTTGCGCGAGTCGCCGCCTTCGCCGTGGCCGACCGAGGTGATGAAGTCGAGCTTGTCGACGAAGGCGCGCGAGGACTGCTTGAGGATGATCAGCACGGTCTTGGCGGAGCCGGCGATTTCCGGTGCGCCACCGGCACCCGGCAGGCGTACCTTGGGCTGGTGGTAGTCGCCGACCACGGTGGTGTTGATGTTGCCGAAACGGTCGACCTGGGCGGCGCCCAGAAAGCCCACGTCGATGCGCCCGCCCTGCAGCCAGTAGCGGAAGATCTCGCCGGTGGGCACCACGGTATCGGCGGTTTCGGCCAGCTCGCCGTCACCGATGGACAGCGGCAGTACCGTTGGCTTGGCGCCGATAGGGCCCGATTCGTAGATCAGCACCACGTCGGGCGAAGAGGTCAGGCGTGCCAGGTTGGCGGCCTTGGACGGCAGGCCGATGCCGACGAAGCACACGGCGCCGTTGCGCAGGCGGCGGGCAGCGGCAACGGTCATCATTTCATTGGTGGAGTAGCTCATTGTGCAGCCTCCGAAGCGCTGGCCAGTTTTGCCTTGAAGGCAGGGAAGTCGGCGGTGCCGCGAATGTATTCGTCGATCCAGGCGGTGAAGGTCTCACGGCTGCGGGCAATCGGGTCCCAGGCCTGGTAGAAGCGGTTGTCACGCTCGGAGTAGCCGTGCGCGTAGGACGGGTGCGCCCCGCCCGGTACCAGGCACACGGCCGACAGTGCCCAGGTGGGCAGCACGCAGGCATTCATTGGCGCGTTGAGGTCGTCGACGATCTCTTCCACGGTGACGATGCAGCGCTTGGCGGCCAGGGCGGCCTCCTTCTGCACACCCAGGATGCCCCACAGCAGCACGTTGCCCTTGCGGTCGGCCTTCTGCGCGTGGATCACGGTGACGTCCGGGCGAACCGACGGCACGGCGGCCAGCACCTCACCGGTGAACGGGCAGGTCACGCTCTTGATCAGCGGGTTGACCTTGGGCAGGTCGGAGCCGGCGTAGGCGCGCAGCACCGCGAACGGCAGGCCCGAGGCACCGGCAACGTAGGCGTTGGCGAGGTCGGCGTGGCTGTGTTCTTCGATTTCCATGGCGTGCGGCCACTGCTTCTCGACCGCGTCACGCAGGCGGTGCAGCGACCCGACACCCGGGTTGCCGCCCCACGAGAAGATCAGCTTGCGGGCGCAGCCGGCGCCGATCAGCTGGTCGTAGATCAGGTCGGGGGTCATGCGCACCAGGGTCAGATCCTTCTTGCCCTGACGAATGATTTCGTGCCCGGCGGCGGTCGGGATCAAATGCGTGAAGCCTTCAAGGGCGACGCTGTCGCCGTCGTTGACGAACTGCTTCACGGCGTCGTGGAGCGAGAGGATTTCAGCCATTGCAGACTCCTGGAGAGCGGTTTCAGAGGTGCCTCTGGGCGGCACCGGCATGAGCTCAGATTAAGGCGGCGCATTGGGCCGTACAATCCGATAATCGCCATAGCGTTCGATTATCGAACGTATTGTTGTTGTGCTAAGGATCCACAAACCATCGCGGGTCAAGCCCGCTCCCACAGGTACGGTGGAGATCCATGTGGGAGCGGGCTTGACCCGCGATAGGGGCTACTGCCAGCCGGTCAGGTCGCGTCAGCGTGGCTCACCACACCCTTGATCACCACCGCCACCGTCGCGATCGCGGCCGGGATCACCAGGGCCGTCAGCACCTGTTCGAAGTTCCAGCCCAGGCCCAGCAACGTGGCGCCCATCCAGGCCCCGAGAATCGCGCCAAACCGGCCGATGCCCAGCATCCACGACACGCCGGTGGCACGGCCCTGGGTGGGGTAGAAGCGCGCCGCCAGCGACGGCATCGCCGACTGCGCCCCGTTCACGCACATGCCGGCAATCAGCACCAGGGTCGCCAGCAGCGTGATGTTGCCCAGGCTCTGGCCCACCGCGTAGGCGAACACCCCGGCCAGCAGGTAGAAGGTGCCGATCACCTTGTGCGGGTTGTAGCGGTCCATCGCCCAGCCTACCGCCACCGCACTGAGCACGCCGCCGAACTGGAACAGCGCACCGATGAACGCCGCCTGCTCCATGCTCGCGCCGCTGTCACGCATCAGCGTGGGCAGCCAGCTGGTCAGCAGGTAGACGATCACCAGGCCCATGAAATAGGTCAGCCACAACAGCAGCGTGCCGACGCTGTAGGTGCCCGAGAAGATCACCGCGAACACGTTGCGCGCCTTGACCGTCTTCTGTTCCGGCACGCTGAAGCTGGCAGCCTGGTTGACGATGCCCGGCTCGATCGGCGCCAATGTGCGGCGTACCCGGTCGGTGCCCTTGTTGCGCACCACCAGGTAACGCGCCGACTCCGGCAGCCACACCATCAGCACCACCACCAGCAGCAGCGGCAGGATGCCGCCGATCAGCAGCAGGCTGTGCCAGCCGAACATCGGGATCAGCTTGGCGGAAATGAACCCGCCACCGGCCATGCCCAGGTTGAAGCCGCAGAACATGCTGGTGACCAGCAACGACTTGTGCCGCTCGGGGGTGTATTCGGACAGCAGCGTGGTGGCGTTCGGCATGCCGGCACCCAGGCCCAGGCCGGTCAGAAAGCGCAGCACCAGCAACTGGTCGACGTTGGTGGCATAGGCCGAGGCCAGACTGAACGCGCCGAACAGCAACACCGCGCCCACCAGCACCACCTTGCGCCCGAAACGGTCGGCCAGCGGCCCCGAGCCCAGCGCACCGAACACCATGCCGATCAGCGCGGCGCTCATCACCGGGCCCAGGCTGGCGCGGTCGATGCCCCAGTCCTGGGACAGTGCCGGGGCAATGAAGCCCATCGCGGCGGTGTCCAGGCCGTCGAGGAACACAATCAGAAAGCACAGGATGACCACCCGCCATTGGTAACGCGACAACGGCTGGGCATTGATGAACGACTGCACATCCAGGCAGTTTCCAACAGCAGCTTGGGGACTATTCATTGTTTTTATCCAGAAGATGCGCGCGAGTGTGCGGGTGCGCGCGTGAACGGCACAGACGGTCGGGTACGGGTCTTTTGGAAAGGGTCAGCTACCGTGCAGCCGGCAGGCGGGCAGGTACAGGCTGAAGCAGGACAGGGTGCAGGTCATGGGGTGTTCTCTCGCTCATTATTATTGGAGGCCGTCAGGGGCCACTTGATGCGAGGGACATTAATAAGGCGCGCGACGCGGCGCAATTCGATAAACGCAAGACTGTGCGTTTATCGAACAGGAACCGCTCGACGCATTCAACTGAACAGCTGGGTACTCAGGTCGCGGCTGGCCGCCACCATGATCGGCAGGAACTTCTGCTCCAGCTCGCTGCGACTCACCCGCCCGGCGTGGGTACTGATGTTCAGCGCCGCCAGTACCTGGCCGGAGGCGTCGTACACCGGCACCGCGATCGAACGCAGGCCCTGCTCCAGCTCCTGGTCGACCACGCACCAGCCCTGCTCGCGCACCTGCTGGAGGATTTCCAGCAAGGCTGCCGGGTCGTGCACGGTACGGCTGGTCTTGGCCTGCAGGTCGGCGTGCTCCAGGTATTCGTGCAGGGTGGCGTCGTCCAGCGCCGCCAGCAGGATGCGCCCCATCGAGGTGCAATAGGCCGGCAGGCGCCCGCCCACCGACAGGTCCACCGAAATAAGGCGCTGCACCGTCGCCGAGCGGGCGATGTAGAGAATGTCGTCACCTTCGAGGGTGGCCATGTTGCAGGCCTCGTGCAACTGGTCGCTCATGCGGTCCAGGTACGGCTGCGCCGATACCGCCAATGGCGTCGAGGACAGGTAGGCATGACCCAGGGTCAGCACCTTGGGCAGCAATGAATAGGTGCGCCCGTCGGTGGTGGCATAGCCGAGCTTGATCAGCGTGTGCAGGCAACGGCGAACCGCCGCGCGCGGGATCTCGGTGCGGTGGCTGATCTGGGCGATGGTCAGGTGCCGCTTGCGCTCCTGGAACGCCTGCACCACCGCCAGGCCCCGCGCCAGCGACGTCATGAAATCCGGGTCGCCGGTGAACGCCTGGATGCGCTTGGCCGGCGAGGCCACGATGGGCGGCGCCAACGAAGCGAAAGAGCTGCGCACGTTGTCGTTCAGGCCTGGGCCCTTGCCCCCTGTTTCTTCACTCATGACTCACCTCGGCAAACTTCACTTGGGCGATTATCGAACCATCGGCCGATAATCGCAATTGACCGATACCTACAATTGCTTATACCTTTCGCCTGCCACATGTGGCTTCTTGGAGAGACTGGTCAGGTACCCACCGTAGAAGTCCCAGGCACGGCCTTGCCCACCAGCAAGGCCGTTTTTGCTTCTGCCGGGCTGACAGGCCCCGACAGAAGGTGTAAAACAGCCATTCAACTGCAATCACCCTCGTCTTATATAGACGCTCGACACAATGGCCTGTGCCGCTGTCGTCGGGTTAAACGTGCTTGTGTTGAAATCGGCATCAACTCCAACTTCAGGAAACACTGTGACGAAAGATGAACTGCGCGCTGAACTCGAGCGCCAGGAACAACGTTACAAGGACGTTTATGGCGGAGAAGTCACCACATACGCCGCCCAACCAGACCCCGAACGCAAACCCTGGCGCAAACGTGCCAGCCTGCTGGACCAGGCATTTGCCGTGGAACTGCAAAAGATCGAAAAGGAGCTCAGCCCACAGGAGCCCTGACCCTCGGACAAAGCGCCCGCCCCTGGGCACGGCACCGGCACGAAGACGGTGCCTTGGGCGACCCTTGCGGCGTCGAAGATGAAACCGTTACGTAATCTCACAAATTTAATACGGTCGTTTGAATTATTCAGCCGTGGAAAACATCGGTTTTTTCTTGACC
>NZ_JAFKEC010000037.1 GCF_017848315.1 Pseudomonas palmensis | reverse complement strand
GGTGAAACTACTCTTAAACACTTGATAGCAGATGCCAAAACGATGGCGAGGGAGGCCGACAGCGTTGCTCAAAGCAAAGCCGAAGCTCGGGAACTAGCCATTCGTAACTAGAGCACCTTGATTGCAATTGCAATTCGAAAAATTGCAATTGCAATGCCCGACCGAACGTCACCTGACACGCTGATTCCCGTCTAAACCAGTATCGGGAATCACTATGAATGCTACCCCTGTTGTTGCAAGCGCATCGGGCCTCGAGCTTAGCCCCGCAGATAGGCTCATCAGAATGCCTGATGTAGAGGCTATGACGGGGCTCGCTCGCCCTACCGTATACAAGCGTCTCAAGGACGACCCAACGTTTCCTAAACCAGTCCCTCTGAGCAACAGTAAGTCCCGTGGAGCACCAGTCGGCTGGGTATTCGCGGAGGTTCAGGCCTGGGTGCGCCAGCGCATCGCATTGCGCGAGGTGGCCGCCTAATGAGCAAAAAAAAGGCCGACCAACAGGCCAGCCACGAAAATATCCAAGTACATGATACCAGCGGCAGCGCACAACGCATCCGTCTTCTCGCGCACCTGCGCCAGCATGGTTCGATCAACACCTTTCAGGCCATCACACTGCTGAACATCCTGCGCCCGGGGGCGCGCATCGCCGAACTTCGGGCCAAGGGTCACAATATCGTCACCCACCTCAGCACGCTAAAGGACGACCACGGCCGCGAGCACCAGAACGTGGCCACCTACTTCTTGAGCGCTGGCCCTGCTCAGAAGGTGGCAGCATGACGGCCAGGATCATTCCGTTCGATTACCAGGGCCACGCCGTGCGCTTCGACGTAGACGGATGGCTGCATGCCACCGAGATCGCAGAGCGGTTCGGCAAGGAGCCACATGAGTGGCTGCGCCTACCCGACACGGCCGCCTACCTGGCAGCCATTTCTAAAACCGGGAAATTCCCGGAATTGGTCAGGACCAAGCGCGGCCGCTACGGCGGCACTTGGCTTCACCCGAAGCTGGCGGTTGTCTTTGCCCGGTGGCTCTCTGTGGACTTTGCCGTCTGGTGTGACGAGCAGATCGATGCCCTGCTGCGCGGTGGTCAAGGCAACTGGCAGCAGGCCCGCCTGCAGTCCGCGGTTGGCTATCGCGGGTTGTGTGACGCCCTGGCCATCTCCTGTGAGGAGCATGGCAAAACGCCGCAGCGCCACCACTTCATCAACGAAGCCCGGTTGATCAACCAAGTGATCACAGGGCAGTTCGCCGGCCGTAATCGTGACCAGCTCAGCGCTGAGGAGCTTCTGTTGGTCTCGCTCATCGAGATCCGCGACGTGCTGCTGATCGGCCAGGGGAAAGACTTCGAAGCCCGTAAAAAGGCTCTGCTGAGCTACGTCCAGAGCCTGCGCGCTAAACACCTCAGGAGTGAAGTCGCATGATGCTGGCGCTCAAGACAGAAGATGACCGGTCGATATTTTCTATTGCAGGCAGTCGTGTTGCTCGGTATGGTTTGCCCGTCGCTGCAAATTCAGCGGCCGGGCGTAGGAACCCGATGAGCAAAAGGCGCAACAGCGCCCAGATCACTACTGCCGGCGTTTTTTTTCGCCTGCAGTTCCGTGTTATGGCGGCTGTGTGCGGGCAGGCTTCGGCCTGGCCGGGTTCCTTTTGCCCCGGTATTCCTACCCCGTGCACAGCTGCCACCCAATCCCGTAGGAAGGATCGTGGCAGCTCCTCGACAGCAGAAGGAGCTCCACCCATGCACGCCCTCAATCCGTCCGCAATTTCCCCAGAACATCAGAAAGCCTACTGCTCGCGTCTGTTGAAGACGTTACTGCGCTATTCCTCCGCCATCGAGCTGGGCCGTATCACTGCAACTCTTGAGGGCGAAGTCAGCAAGACGCTGGCCACGCGATTCGTCCCTGGTCTCAACGATGCAAGCTATGACGTTTATCGCAGCTTCTGGCTGAAGGGTGGTGCCAAATGAGTATTCCTGCCCGCCTCCGCGCCCTTACTCACCGCCGTATGGCCCTGAGCGCCCTCCGTGCAAATTCGTCCCTTTCCGTCCGCCTCGCACGCTACAGCCATCACGTAGAGATTGCCCGCGCCCTTGAAGCGCAAGGTGGTGCCAGATGACTCATGCTCTCCGCGCAGCCGGTGCCGTTCCAGGCTTTATCGAATGCCGAGTCGTGATCAACGTACCGGGCCAGAAGCCATTTCGTCTTCCAGCAATTATTGGCCGCAGCTCAGCCTCCGCCATAGCCAGCTTGCTGCATTCAGATTTCCCCGACGCTTCAATCAGCATTCAAGAGCGTTGCCAATGCTCTTTGGACGGTCTGGATGAAGCCTTGCGTGTATCGGATGACGTCAGAGCCATGCTGGTGGAGTGCCAACACCAATCGCGCCCAGGTGCCGCGCTGCTGAAGCACTTCAAGAACGCGGCTTGTGTCGGGGGTGTCCAATGAGCTGCTTCCCAAACGCTGCAATCCTTGAAGGTGAGGTGCTACCTAAAGCGGTCCTCGACGCCCACGCAATGAGTTCAATGAACTTTGCCCGCGAAGAGTTCGACAGGCTGGAGCGCATCCTCTTGCCGCTGCTAGACCCGCTGCTGTGTCGGGAGGAAAACACCATCGCCTCTGACGTTGCCCGCCACCTTGAGCAGATCCGCATCTTCAGCGCCAACTTCTGCTGGAAGCACCGCCACTTGGGCGCCTCGTATGGCGTCGTAGGCAAGTGCGCTGACATGGACGGGAGGGCTACCGCATGAATCCCCCTATCCAGATGCCCGACGACACCCACGACGATCTGCGCGAGGTGCAAGGCATCCTTGTACTGCTGAGCCTGGCGCTTGCCGTCATTGCCTCGCCCGCCACCCCCGTCATCGTGGCCCGTGTCACCGCCGCGATAGCGCAGCACACCGCCATGGCCTGGGCCGAAATGCTGGAAGGTGTGATCGCTGAGAAAGGGGGTGACCTGTGAATGCCGTGATTAAAGCTCCCATCGTTTGTCGCGACGATTTCACGTTCACAAGCCGGGACGATTGCGGGCGGATGGTCAACTGGCCGCGCAACAACCCCGGTGTGGCCGCTGACTGGGAAAAGGGCATCGCCTTTTTCGACAGTGAAATTGCCGAACTGGCGGCCAACGATGAGACCGCAGCATATGAGGCCATCAGGTTTGCTATTGCTGGCATGGGCGGGCGTACGACCAATCTAGAGCTGGGCTTTGCAGACGCCGTGGCCAGGGCTGCCGCACTGGGCCTGCGAGTAGTACGCAACGGCGCCGAACGCTTCACGCCTAAAGACTTCGACGGGGAGTAACACCATGAAAATTCAAAACGGTGCTTCAGCGCCGATGGGATCGGCTTGCCTGAAGAAAGCTGCCGAGCTGTTTTACGTGACTCACCCCAAGGCTTCTAGGGCTGTGCTTGGGCCATTCCTCAGCCAGGCCGATGCCGAGTGCGGGCGCGTAGTTTTGCGTAGCGCTGACGCCATGGTGACGGCTTGCCTCGTCGATTCGCTGGACGAACTGACCTACTGGCACGCGGTGAACAATGGCCAGGTCTGCCGGGCATTCAATGGCGCTGATCGGGAGGGCGTGAGCCATGACTAAGGTCACGCCTATTCGCCGCAAGGGTGCCGGTGGTCCACCTACTGCTGGCGCTCACATCGACAGCGGCAGCTATGCGCTGCTGGTGGAAACCCTGATTGGCTTTTTGGAACTGCGCATTGTCGAGGATGATGCTGGCCGTCACTGCCCTGAGCTAGAGCGCCTGACCCAGCAACTGGAACGGCTCGCCCAGCGTTTCACTCCGCCGCAGGGGGCCGCATGACCGACGCCACGATCCTTTTCCGTGAAGCGCTCCAGTCGGTCTATGGGCTGCTCGACTGGCTGCCCCTGGGCGATGGCGACATTCACCGCTTCCACGTCCCCGGCGACAAGTCTGGCACCCTAAACGGCTGGTACTGCCTGTTTGCCGATGGCATCGCGTCGGGTGCGTTCGGGAGCTGGAAGACGGGCGGCACCAGCACCTGGTGTAGCCGTGAGCCGGTGGACGCCCGCGAAGCCGAGCAGGTGCGCCAGCGCATCGAGCAGGCCCGGCGCCAGCGGGAGGCCGAACGGCAGCGGCGCCAGCTCAAAGCGGCGAATCTGGCTCACCGTTGGTGGCGTGACGCCCGCCGCGCTGATCCTGACCACCCTTACCTGGTCGCCAAGGACATTCGTTCCCATGGCCTGCGCCAGCGTGGTCACGACCTGCTGATCCCACTGTATGCCGGGGGCGTGCTAGTCAACCTGCAACGGATCGCCCCGGACGGCGAAAAGCGCTTTCTGTTCGGCGGTCGGATTAAGGGCACCTATTCGCCACTGGGACGCATCACACCGGGCAAGCCTTTGTGCATCTGCGAAGGCTGGGCCACGGGTGCCACGCTTCACGAAAGCGGCTACACCGTCGCCTGTGCGATGAACGCCGGAAACCTGAAACCGGTGGCGCTGGCGCTACGGGCCGACTACCCCGGCACAGAAATCATCGTCGCCGGCGACGACGACCGCCAGACCGAAGCTGAAGGCAAGGGCAACCCAGGGCGCACCGCCGCCCATGAAGCCGCGGCCTCGTGTGGTGGCCTGGTGACCTTCCCCGAGTGGCCAGCCGATGCGCCGCTGACCCTTTCCGACTTCAACGACCTTGCCGCCTGGAGGTGCCGCCATGCGCCCGCCTGAGAACAACGTCATCAACCTGCGCCCAGAGGCGCCCAAGGTCGAGCCTGATCGTCCGTGCTGGGGCGTGTATGAGTACTGGGTGACCAATGAGAAAGGCCGCAGGCTCAAGCCCGGCGTGTACTGGCACGGCTTCAAGCGCAGCGCCGCCGACGATGACGGCGACGACGACAAGGCCGACCGCCCGATCACTGACGAGTGGATCGCCACGCCCGTGACCGTCGCCGCTCGCACCACCAACAGCGACGACGGCAGCGAGGGACGGTTTCTGCGCCTGCTCACCGATAGCGGCCCCAAGGAATGGATCATTCCCATGGAGGTGTTCGGCGGGAGCGGAGAGGACGCCAGGCGGACGCTGTTTGGCATGGGCGTCATCATCGCTCTGAAGAAGCGCGGCCAGTTCATGGAGTACCTGCTGGACCAGCGCCCTGCCGAGGTGTTCGCCACCACCTGCCGCCCCGGCTGGCATGAGTCGGGAGCCTTTGTGCTGCCTGGACGCACCATTGGCAGCGACAAGGTGCGCTATCAGGCCAGCGCCAAGGGGCAAAACCTGTTCAGCGTGCGCGGGAGCCTGGACGGCTGGAAGGTCGAAGTGGCGGCCAAGTGCGAGGGAAACCCGGTGCTGACCCTGGCGATCGGCTGCGCCCTCGCTGGCCCGCTGCTGAGCCTAGTGGGCGTGTTGGGTGGTGGTGTTCACCTGGTGGGCGACAGCTCAAGCGGAAAATCGCTGGCGCAGCTGATCGGCTCATCTGTATGGGGCGACCCCGGCATATTCGCCGCGTCATGGGACATGACCAAGGGTGGTCTGGAGATTGAGGCGTCGAGCCGCAACGACACCATGCTGCCCCTGGACGAGATCAAGCGGGCCGACCCCAAGCGCGTACAGGAGATGGCCTACTCGCTCGCCAACGGTCAGGGCAAGGGCACCATGACCCGTGACCGGGAAGCCCGCGGGAAACTGAGCTGGCGCCTGCTCGCGCTATCCAGCGGCGAGCGCTCCCTATCTGAGCACGCGGCCATCAGCGGTAACGCCGCCCATGCTGGTGCTGAGCTGCGCATGGTGGATGTGAACGCCGGCACCCGTACACACCGCGCCTTCGACGAATTGCACGGCCTGGAAGGTGCCGACTTCCACCGCCAGCTCACTGTGGCCGTGGGAGCGAACCACGGCCATATCGGGCCGGCATTCGTGGAGAGGCTGCTGGCGAGTGATGACCGCCCCGGCCTGCTCGAGGACTTCGCCGGAATCCGCGCCCAGTTCGTCGAGGACAACGCCCAGGCCGGACGGGTGGCCGATCGCTTCGCGGTGATCGCGCTGGCGGGCGAAATGGCCATTGCCTATGGATTGCTGCCCTGGACGCCGGGCACCGCTCTGGCCGACTGCCAGTTGCTGTACAGCGAGTGGCTGAGCCGGGTGGGCGGCGGCAACGCCGAGGATCGCCAGATACTAGCGGGCATCCTCGACTTCATCGACAAGCACGGCAGCAGCCGGTTTTCGGACGTAGAAGATCAAACGCCAGACGCCAAGGTTTTCAACCGTGCCGGGTACTGGGAGGTGATCGGCACCAAGCGGCTGTACTTGTTCAACAAGTCCGCGCTGACCGAGGCAGCCCATGGGCACGGATTGGCGCGTGTAGTGAAAGCACTGGAGGGCGCTGGCGCAATCGCCAAGCACGACACCGACCGAGACAGCCGCAGGACCAAGAAATACCGCCTGCCTGCTGGTGGGTCTGCCCGCCTGTATGTGATCGACCCCGATGCCATGGACAGCGAAGGCGGTGGCCTATGACCGCCGTCACCACCCAACGCCAATGCCCGAATACACAGGAACCTAAAAACGTGGGGAACAGGGGGAACGGGGGAACAGCCAGTAAATTCGGGGGCTGTAGCCGTTCCCCCTTATTGAAGTGTTGGGGAACAGGGGGAACACAAACATGTTTTTGAATATAAGCGCCTGTGTTTTTCCTGATGCTTGGTTATCACTGTTCCCCAGTTTTTCGGGTGGGGAACACGTACCCCCGCTGAAGGCCCCGGAAATACAGGGTGTTCCCCGCGTTCCCCCGTTCCCCCGATTTTTTTTCACAGACACATTTGGGCGTTATGGCAATTCAAGCGAGGTGGCTCCATGAGCCTCCTTGCTGACCTGCTCCATCACATGCCGCCAAACGTTGCTGGCGCTGGCGAATCACCCGTGGCGAAACGTGCCCAGGATCGCCCACACCTGGTGCTGGTCGAGCCTGCGCAATTGCCGTCCAGCCCGTACACGAACGCCGCCAATGCCACACCCGAGTGGCGTCAGGCCCGTGACCGGTACATCAACCACGTTATGACCTGCCGGGGCTGCTATGCGCCTGGTGGTCGACATTGCGTGACCGGTGCCGAGCTGCGCGCCACCTACGACAACACGCCCATGGAGGTCCACCCATGAAGCCCACACAGACCATGCGCCTGTGCGATATCGCCCTGAAGCCAGGGGCCAGCGCCAGCACGCAGATCATCACCACCCGGCGCATCTGCCGCAACATCAACCGCAACCTCGATTCGGTCCGCGATGAGCAGCGTGCCATGCGCCGCCAGGCAGGCAAGCTGAAAGCGTTCTTGCCGTTCACCCGCCAGGCCATTGCCGATCTGGAGCAAGAGGCACAAGCGCACCGAGAGGATGAGCGCAGCAAGGCCGTGGCCGCGTTGGCCGGATTCGGCCAATCACTGCTGTTCGACCATGACGGGCTGGCCGGTGTCCTGGGATTCGACCGTATGTGCGACCTGCTGAGCGTGAACGCCGTGGAGCGCGAGCAGGCCAGGCGGGATGGCGTCACCAGCCTGGAAGGCCTGGTGTTCACCCATGCGCTGGAGGACAGCGCAGAACGCCGGGGGCAAGAGTGGAATGACGCGCCGCTGTTCAACGCCTGCCATGCGGCGATGGCGGACTTCATCAGCGAGTGCCCCAAGCATCTGCTGCCTGATCCCTTCGCACCCGGGGCACCGTTCGGGCCGAAGCTGCCACCCAAGCTGAGCGTGGTGTGAGCCATGACCACGCCAATGAAACAGGCGGATTCAGCCGCCAAGACGAAACAACGGGTTTCAGATGAGCAGCGGCACCTGGTGCTGGAGTTGCGCCGCCGTCACTCGCTGCGCGAAGTGGCCGAAGCGACCGGCCTGCCGCTGGGAACGGTGAAGACCCTGGTTTCACGCTCCGGGATATTCCGCGACAACGGGCAGCACCGCGCCATGTTCACCCTGCCGCAGATCAGCGCCAGCACCGAGACCCTACCGAGCGTGCCCGAGCTGCCGCCGCAGGAGGTGGTGAGCGGCGACAAGGAGGTGGATGCGGTGCTCTGGCTGCGCTCGATCATCGGCACCGGCCATAGCGCTCTGATTGAGCGAGCCATGGAGGGCGCCAAGAAGATCAATACGCCGCTCGATCTGCTCGAAAAACGGTACCGGGATTACCTGGTGGCCACCAACCCCGGCCACCCATTCGCCGCCATGTCGTCGTTCGGGTTCGCTGACCTGGAAGCCCTTGCCACGCGGGCCATCGAGAAGCATCAACTGAGGCAGGAGGGCGCCGCCCGCTTTGGTGATGACCTCCTGGCCGATACCGAGGCGGAATCGTTTTGCATCGATGCGCTGCGCGGGCTGGAGACTACCGGCCAATTTGGTGACTTCGACAAGGGCGAGGTAGCCGCCCGGTTCAACGCCCACCCTGAACTGCTGCCTCACACCCTGGCTGATTGCCTGTACGAGCTGGGCTACTGGGACCACCTCTACCGGCTGCGCAACGCCGTCGATCGGGACGCCAGCGACGGGCCGCCCGAGGCAACGGCACGGGATTGGTTTGTGTTCGGCCTGCTGGCGCAGATCCGGCCCCGCAACAAGGCCGAGGCGCTGACGGTGTTCCGCTACCTGATCGCCAGCCAGCGCGATGACATGGCGGAGTCTGAGGCAATTCTTTGCAACCTGATTGGAGCCGCGCCAAGAAACGCAACTGCGCGAAAACGTGGCGCGACATAGAGCAACACCACCGGGCACCAGCCCATGACCAGCGCCAGTGGCGCCCATGCGAAAGAGATATCCATGAACGATCAATACCAAGGAGAAAGCAATCTATGACCACGTTCCAAGAACGATTCACAGAGGCCTGCAAGGCCACCGACTTCGCCGACAATTCGAAGGCCATCAGCGGTTACGACGTGTGGGATGTTCGGTGTGTCCGTGATGGTAAGCACGTCGATATTGACGGCCCTTTCTTCACCGAGGACGAAGCACGAATTTCAGCTGATCTACTCCGAGGTACATTCCGCGGAGCTAGGGCCTATTCCTCCTGCCACTGTGCGGCATGGAATCCTGATCCGAAACGGGAGCAACTGATCCGTGATCAGGCTCGCATGTCGCGCGCTCTACTGGCTTGCCGACTCAATCTCCCGTCCCCCACTAACCCAACTCAGGAGACTATCTAATGGCCGCATTAGCAATCGAGTACACCCCGCGAACGACCATCATACTGGGCGGCTTTCTCGGGAAGAAATACGGAAGGAAGCACCCTTACCTTCTTTCCGGCCATGGCGACATCCGGGAAGCGACGAGGGCGATAGATGTGAATCATCCGGGGTTCGCTCAGGATCTCGCGAGAGCCAAAGCCAGGGGGCTTGAATTCGCAGTATTCCGAAACGGCAGGAATGTCGGCGAAGAGGAGTTTGGCCTAGGCGGCTGTCGCGAAATCAGGATTATTCCGGTGATCTGCGGAAGCAAGCGGGCGGGTGTTTTGCAGACGGTTATTGGAGCGGCGCTAATAGTAGGTGGTTTGGTGCTGCAACAACCGTGGATGATGCAAATGGGGGGAGCGGCTCTTATCGGAGGAGTGATCCAGGCGATTAGCCCGCAAAGCCAAGGGCTCAAGACTAGTGCGGCGCCCGAGAACACACCGGGCTATGCCTTCGGCAGCGCCCGAAACACCACTGCCAGCGGCAACCCCGTGCCGCTCTGTCTGGGGCGTCGGCGATGGGGCGGAGCTATCATCAGTGCTGGTATTTACGCTGAAGACCAAATGTAGCGGGTGTTCATTCGCGGCGGGAGCGTGATAATTTCATGCTCCTTTCCGCGCTAAGAATGGATGAAGCATGATGCGTCTTGCAGGATTAATTTTGGCTGCCGCTACTTCGCTGGCCGGTTGCGCCACCTCCCCGATCCCTTCTAACCAGGCTGACCCAGTACCAACTTCCAGGTTGACTGGATATCAGGTCAAGCCAACGACTGGTCATGGAACGCTAGTTGTTACCAGGGATACCGGGTTTACGGGGTCTGCATGCAATACGCTGGTTTACATCGATGGCAAACAATCTGCAGAAATTGGTTCTGGAGAGACCGCGAAGTTTTACCTGCCTGCTGGTGAGCGCATTATCGGAGTTAACTCAACGTCCTTATGCGGAGGCGGGCTTAAGGAGAGGTCGTTTGTGATGGATGCTGGCGCAACCAAAAAATATCGGATCTCTATTGATACCAGCATGAGCATGGACCTCTCGCCGACAGCGTTCTAGCCTGCCATGGCCTCCCTCTACACCGCGCCACGAAATGCGACCTCACAGTTTTGTGGCGCGGGACAGACCAAAGCGTCTGAGTCGGACCATATCGTCTGTCTCGCTGAGCTGGCGCCCAGGTTGTGGGAACGAGGCGGTAACCAGTTCTGGTAACCACGCCTGGTAACCAGTCTGGCCTGGTTACCGGGAGGCGTTACACGGCCACACCCGCGCAGGGGCAGTTCCGGCCAGGAACTAGTATTTGCTAACAGGGCCGGCACCCGGACGGCGGTACTGGGCCGTTCTCATGTGAACATTTGTCAACGGCTGTCCGGGTCGCTGGCGCGGAACAGATCGCCCAGCATCCAACCTGGTATCCACGAAATGAGCAGATCCAGCAGGGCGTGGCGGGCCTGGTTCGCGCAGCGCTTCACGCACGATCTTCGCGCAGTCGGAGTGCGTGATGCCGCGGAGGTACGCAGCCAGGTACGCATTCTGACGCTGGTGCTGGGCAAGTTCGCGCCGGTGGTTCGCACTTAGGTTCGCAACCCCCTATGCACGAACCTTCCGTGCGAACCTGAGTGGCCTGCCTGTTGAGAAATGTTGAGGTTGCCAGCCGGCGGTTTCCACCCTGGTTTCCACGGTAATGGAGCCTTGCCAGCGGCAACCGGTCCAGTGCTCCGAGCATCGAATGAGCACATGAAAACCACAATGCTCGCTGCCCAGCGCCAGCCAGCACTTTGACCACGCTTTGACGGAATGTGAGACAGGCATGATACGGAACCAGCACCGGGTGGGCGTCAGAGGCCCGGCCTATGCGGGAGGCCGTCAAAGTAAGGGCTTTTGCCGTCTCATACCCCCGACAGACCCCTGACGGATTCTAGACAGGCACTAGACGGATCAGGAAGCATCTGACGGCCGTAGCCCACATGGGGCGCCGCGTGCGGCTGAATTCAAGCCGTAGTCCCGTCAAGAGTTCTCAGCGCGGATTCTGGACAGGTTCTGGACGGATCGGCGCCAGCACCAGCAGGTAGAACTCCAGGAAACCAGCGGCTGGCTTAGCGCGCGGGCAACCCGATCATGCCTGGGCCGCTCGCCTCGTCCAGAATGGCCCGTACCCTAGACCTGCCCTTGACAGACCTTGACGGAAATTCTTGACCCTTCTTGACGGATTCGACCGCTGGCGCTTGAGCGGGATCGGCTGTGAGCCTTGCTGTACAGGGGCTGGCGATAGAACTGCCTGAACTTCGGTAGCGGTTGCCGTCAAGAAATTCGGTGGCCTCGTCAATGGTAAAATGCAATGAAACCTCTTAGCTCTATGAGGTTTGCCGCCGTCAAGCTATATCCGACAAAAGGGCTTTGACATTTAAAGCTCAGGGTGTAAATTTAGTACTCTTTCTAAGTTTATAGCTGGAGCTAATCATGGCCGCATTTCAGAACCCTTTCAAGCCGGGCGCGGGGCACATGCCTCCCTACCTCGCAGGTCGGGAGGACGAAAAAAAGGAATTCGCGCGCCTATTAGGTCAGAAGACCATCCTAGAGAACCTGGTGCTCACTGGCCTGCGCGGGACTGGTAAGACCGTTTTACTCGAAACCTTCAAACCTATGGCTCAGCAAGCTAAGTGGTTGTGGGTAGGTACCGACCTTTCTGAGAGCGCTAGCTTAAATGAAGGCAGTATCGCTACCCGGTTGCTCACGGATCTCTCGGTGGTGACATCCGGAGTAAAAGTTGGCGAGTTTCAAGTGTCTGAAGGGATTGGTTTTTCTAGAACTGAATCCATGGTGAGTCAAACTTTAAATTTTCAGACACTTCAGAGTATATATGAATCAACGCCGGGTCTTGTAGAAGACAAAGTTAAGCGAGTGCTGGAGATCGTTTGGAGTGCTATTGCTGGCTTGGGTGTTTCTGGAATAATATTTGCTTATGACGAAGCGCAAAATCTATCTGATCATGCGCAGAAAGATCAATTCCCCCTTTCTATGCTGCTGGACGTGTTTCAGTCAATACAGCGAAAAGGGATTCCCTTCATGTTGGCGCTTACGGGGCTACCAACGCTTTTCCCAAAATTGGTTGAAGCGCGGACCTACGCTGAGCGTATGTTTCGGGTGGTAATGCTCGACAAACTGAGCGAAAGTGCAGTTCAGGACGCGATTCGGATTCCGCTGCAAGAATGCCCGGTTAAGCTATCTGACCCCTCAATGCGGCAAATTGGGCAGCTTTCTGGAGGATACCCATACTTTGTTCAGTTTATATGTAGAGAAGTGTATGACGTATTCATACAGCAGATGGATAACGATGAGCAGATTGGCGTCCCCGCTGATGAAATTCTACGCAAGCTAGACAGCGATTTTTTTGTTGGACGTTGGGCACGGGCGACAGACAGACAACGTGAGTTGCTTGGTGTTATTGCTGAACTTGAGCATTGCGACGGCGAGTTTTCCGTTCAGGATGTAACAGTCAAGTCGAAGGAGATGCTAGAGAAACCGTTCAGTAGTAGCCACGTTAATCAAATGCTTTCGAGCCTGGCTGATTCTGGTTTGATTTATAAGAACCGTCACGGTAAATACTCATTTGCTGTGCCGCTTCTTGGTCAATTTATTAGGCGGCAAAAAGAATATATGTAATTTTAGTTTTATAAAAAGTTAGAGCCGGCGAAGGCGGCGCTTCGTCGGCTCTGTGTGAGCTGTTTAGAAGGAGCTCACCCTTGCAGTGCGGCTGCTCACGGAATGTTAGTCGTTTCCGTGACGTTAGCCCACTTTTCCGGCTGGTTTGCAAATCGCCTAGGCTGACCTCTAATGGCCGCCGGCTGACCAACCCGCCTATTTAGGTCAGCTCCAGTTATGGGGATTTATTTTGGCAGCTGTCAATCCTTGCCCATCAGCTATGGTTTCTCGACAGATGATCGGAGAGCCACGGATGCGAGAACTACAGATTGTTGCCGAGGTGCTCGAGCGCCTCAGTCATAACCAGGACGCGCTGAGGGCCTCAGTGGAGGAACTGACCAAGTGGGTTGGCGAGCGGGGATCGGATGCGGTTGTGGGTAACGTCAACGGCGCGCTGGCGACCATGGATGACAATATCGATGCCGTGCGACAGGGAATCGCAGAGCTGGTGGCTGCGAGCATCCGATAGCCCTGCAGAGCCGGCTGGCCAGCCTCGGCGAAACTACCAATATTGATCGACTCGACGAGTGCCCGTGTGTGGAAAACGACACGCTGTGCAGATGTTGACATGGTGGCCTGGCCCCTAAGGCGGTACAGCGCCGGGCAAGTGCGGGCGCCGCCGTCCGAGTGAACCATGTAGGCCTGGTCGCGGCGCGGGAGCAGACCCATGGTGACCTGATGCTGGCGGCGAAGATGCGCCAGACCGGGGCGGGCCAGCGGGTCTGACGAGAAAGAGGAGGAGCAACGAAAATGTGCAGGCGGCGCAGGTACAGCAGGTGACCGATCGGCCTGCCGTGAACTACCCGGATGCTGGGTAGTTATCAGATAATCCGGTGCCCAGCTCGCCACGTTGAGCACCATCACATCGAGGGCCGCGACATGTCCGTTATCGATTGCGACTACCTACCCCAACCGGAGCCGGTCCAGTTCCCGCCAGAGCTGGCGCTACTGATTGTCAGGAAGGCCGCTGCCATGGCCGAGGCATTCGAGAGCAAGGCGCTCGACCAGATGACCATGGACGCCAGCTGGGCACTTCGCGATGGAATGGAGCCGCGCAGGATCATCAGGCAGATGGGGCTGTAGATACTGGCAAACTTTCCGGTATCCGTTCAGACAAAGGGGTTGCTGTCATCGCAACGCCCGCCGGCGAGCAGACACGGTCGTTGGATGGTGAAGCGCCAAGCCACCATTCCGGGGTGCTGGTGCCCGGCTATACACCACCTCCCAAGCATCATCATGTTAGAGGCTCTTGGCATGGAGCTGCGTAGGAAGGATGATGGCCCTAAGCCATTGAGTTTGGAGGGAGCAACTGTGACATGAGGTCCGATGATGAAGAGTACAAGCTGTACGAGAAGATCTACCTCGCTGAGGCTGACCGTAAGGAGAAGTTAATCTCCAGGCTGAATCTGCCGCTCGCGCTGATCGTAGCCCTCTTGAGCTTCCTCTCTTACCTCCTTCCCAAGGCACCGGCGACAGAAACGACCGCGGGTATCTTTTTCTGGATTCTGTACCTAGGGGCAGGGATTTTCGTTGTCAGAGCGATGTGGCATTTCGCTTGGGCCTGGCGCGTCCGCTTTGATGACCTAGCCATACCGGTGGCCGAGAAGCTTGAGGCACATCGGAAGACGCTGATCGACTACTACGACGGAAGCGTTGAGCAGGCAAACAGCTTCTTTATGCAGATCATGATGGACTACTACGTCATGGGAGCGACGAGGAATGCCACCAACAACGATCGACGAAGCAACGAGCTCGACGGTTTGTCGAGGAACGTCATCTACGCTGTGATTTGGTCGTTGATCTCCTTCCTACCGATCTTTATATCAACCCACCCATAGGAGCACTTCATGTCCGAGCGAAAGCCGCCACCACCTCCGCCGCCACCAATGAGAAACATCAAGAGTGATGTGGAGCTGCCAAGGCGCGTACCTCCGCCGCCGCCACCGCCGCCGCCCTCAAGAAAAGGGTAATAACAAGCCCTCTTAGGAGGGCTCGTTCATGGTTCCCTGATCGGAGTACTTTTCGTTTTAGGTATATGTTTAGGTATACAGTGGTGGCATTCCGTCATCGAAGTTCCCGATTTTATTGGGTTGGAGGTGCCTGATTCGACTCCTGTCTCCGGCACCATCTAACTGTTCCGATACGTCTCCCCTTGTATACGGAACCCCCTGAAAAGCCCGCCAAGTGCGGGCTTTCTTGTTTCTGGCTGTCTCGTTCTGTCTCTAGGCATAGGAGTTGGCCGCATTCGTCGGGCCACACGTTTCCCCGGCGCTGATTGAGCGCACCCGAAACCGCCGCCGCGTACATCGCCGCGACTCCAGACTGAGGGGTTAAACATGACCAGTTTTCAACAGCGCCTCGCTGCGCTGACGGGGTCGGCTTGCCCGACGAAAGCCACCGAGCTGTTTTACGTGGGCCATCCGGAGACCAAGCGGGCCTTGCTGGGGCCGTTCTTGAGCCAAGCCGATGCCGAGTGCGGGCGCGTAGTTTTGCGTAGCGCTGACGCCATGGTGACGGCTTGCCTCGTCGATTCGCTGGACGAACTGACCTACTGGCACGCGGTGACCAATGGCCAGGTCTGCCGGGCCTTCGCTGGCGCTGATCGGGAGCGGGTGAGCCATGGGTAAGGTCACGCCTATTCGTCGCAAAGGTGCCGGTGGCCCACCTACTGCTGGCGCTCACATCGACAGCGCCAGCTATGCGCTGTTGGTGTAAACCCTGGTGGGCTTTCTGGAGCTGCGCCTTGCCGAGGGTGATGCGGGCCGTCACTGCCCTAAGCTGGAGCGCCTGACCAACCAACTGGAACGGCTGGCCCAGCGTTTCACACCGCCGCAGGGGGCCGCATGCCCGTCCAGAATGGCGCCAGCCTTGACCTGCCCTTGACCATCCTTGACAGAAATTCTTGACCTTTCTTGACGGATTGACCCGCTGGCGCTTGAGCAGAATCGGCTGTATGCCTTGCTGTGCAAGGGCTGGCGCTGAGTTTGGCTGACCTGTAGGAGCGGAGGCCGTCAAGAATTTCCGGGCGTGCTCGTCAAGGGAAAACCGGGCAGTCACGGACCTGACAAAGCCTGATATTCCGGGCGTGCGAAGGGGGCGACCAAAGTGACCAGGCCCATTAGCATTCGACTTGACCAGACATTCCATGACCATCACGCTGCCTTGCAATGATCGGCAGCGATCGGCCAATTTCTGCCGCTCGCCGCGACCGTGGAGCGGTCATCAGGGCGGCAGCTATATGTTTCAACTTAGCTAGTCCCGCGCGGGCTTCCCAAGCTGGCCTCATCGACAATATGCTTCGAATCCGTATGAAAGATTAAGCCACTGAGCCATGTCCATAACTCACCGCCATCCGACGACGACGACCGTCAAAAAGTTGTACGCCAACGCATATCGTTGTGCCTTCCCGAGTTGTAGGCGTCCGCTTTATAGAGTTGATCCAGAAACGGGAGACCGGACGTTGAATTCGAATGTGTCGCATATTTGCGCGCGAAGCGAGAACGGTCCGAGGTGGGACGAAAGTCAGTCGGAAGCCCGCAATCGCCACTTCGACAACTTGCTCCTGTTATGCCTGGAACATGCGTGGGAGATAGACCAGCCTGGCCGCACACACTTGTTTACACCCGAGGTGTTGCGTAAATGGAAAGCTGAACAGCTTGCGGATTTTGACGCCTTTGGTCGGCAGGGGTGGGCTCTCACTGACGACATGGCCGAAACTGCTTTACAAACTTCGATTAGCCTTACGGCGGCAGCTATCTCATTAGGGGGAGAAGGCGGCCGCGCGCCAGGTGCCGGCGGAGGTGGCGGTGGCGCCATCGGGGCGAACGCGAGAGGAGGAGATGGCGGCCCAGGTGGAAAGGTAACTGTTGAGGGGGTCTCTAATCCGACCGAGGCGATACTTGCTCTTCTCGATTTGGGGCGAACGATGCTGAACGATAAAAAAAATGGCCCAATTCCTGGCGCAGGCGGCGGAGGTGCCGGCGCGATCGGTGAGAATGCCGCTGGTGGGAAAGGTGGGGGCGGCGGCGACAGTGTAATTGCACATATCTCAGAAGAAGAAATGGCGGCGCTTCGCTCGGAAGGTTTCGAACGCATTGAATGCATAGTCCCCGAGGGAGGACAAGCCGCGAAATATCCGGGAGAACATTCGGAGGACGGCGGAGAAGCGGTAGTGAACTTCGTCACTGCCGATGGGCGAGTTCTGCGCACGATCCGAGCAGCTGGAGGAAAGGGCGCTCAATCCGCATGTGTAATCCCTGCCGGTTCTCGTCAAATTACTCCCTCGGATATCTCCGAAGGTTTTCAGGTCAGTGCAATTTTGCCCGCAGATGTCGTGTATTTCCGGGACGGGGTTTGCAGCGTGCTAGGGGGAGGCTTCACGTTCACTAGCGTCGAGACTCTTCCAGTTGATCTATCCTGGTGTTTGTTACTTAAGGTGGATTTCGGGGCTTCGGTCGGTGATACGTCCTTTGCCATATTTGTGAGCGTCGACGATCCATATGGAAAAGAGGAGCTCCGATTACCAGTGATCGTCAAGCGAGATGACTCCGGGGAGCCGGCGAGCCTCTGTTATGTGATGCTGAGATTCAACGCACAAAAGCCTGGACCTCACGCGATTCGAGTTCTGTCTGGCCCGTTTGTCTTAGCTCGGACGTCGATTGAGGTCAGACTGCCTTCAACGTGACACGTTAGGACCGCTGATCGCAGGCCGCATCGACCGGCAGAAATGGGTCGTTCTCTGCCTGTCATGTCCCAACGATGTACTGGCCAAATGCGATTCAAATGACAGGTTGGGTCGAATGCAAATAGGTGGTGAAATTAGGTGCAAATTCGCACGGAGAGCTGAATCGCCCCTGGTTTCCTAGACACTCTCCAAGCTCAAACTTGGGCGTCATGCATGCCTCTTCGCATTCTGAGCAGGACTTCCGCATTCGCTCTCGGCCACAGTATGACGACGGCGTGTTCCTCGCAAGACTTTCACTCCACCTCAACGTCAGTCCCCTACCGGCTACAGGGCGGGCATCCCTATGATCGCCTGCCCATCGTCCAACGCCACGAAATGGGTCCTAAATACCGTGGCCTTTCGAGCGCAATAACGGGACGATCTCCCCGACAAGAACCTCAGCAACCCTGATACAGGTCCTAGCGCAGGTATCCCCATGACCGACCAAGAACGCTTGTCCACCATCCAACGCTACGCCTGGACCCTCGAACTTCTCGGTGAAGCGCTCGTCCAGCATGACGAGGTGCTGGAGTGCGAGCACAACCCGCAGCTGAGCTTTCGCAACACGGCGGGTATTCATCAGGCCATCCGGATCATCAGCCAGTTGGCCAGTGAGCAGTGTGGAAAGTTGCTCAAGCCTGACGACTGATTAGCGCAGACTGGCTCCATTGGCCATGAATTTAAATAGAACCGCTCTATATCGCCATTCCCATCAAACCGCACTTTCCCAACGTTAATACACGAAATAAAAATAACAATTATCATTGACTAATGGCCATTTGACACTATTTAAAGCTGTGCCTATAAACCCATGCGGTCTTTTTTTGTTAAACAAAAACTGTTTAGGGGAAAGCGGCATGGATCAGGATTTTCACTTCTACGGTACTTACCACTCAGCACTGTGTGGCGGCTTCAACAAGGACGATGCAACTCTTATTGCCAAGGCAGCCAACTTCATCGACTTCTTCAGCGAGAGCACCTATGCCTCTTACTGGAGCCTGGTCAGCGACACCCAAAAATCTGCCAAGTACAACGTCGTGGCCAAGATGGACAACCCGCGCTACACCTACCAGGGCGGGCTGCTGGGCACGATGGGGGAGCCTGAAGATGGCCTGTGGTGCTCGTACCACTTCATCCCCGGCAACTACAACGACCCGGCCGGCACGCCCAGCCGAGAAGAAACCCATGGCGCCGAAGTGGCCAACTACCTGCCCAAGTTCATCAAGCGCGACACCTTCGGCGGCGAGCAGATACTGAGAAAGTACAACGCCAGCAAGGTGAAGGATCTGCAATACGGCAAGATGCTCAACCGGCCGCAAAGCGCACTCTCGCGCAGGCTTGTTCAAGATGCCGTGCTCTGCGCCACCGATGACGACCGGCTGGAGAAGATCATCAGCCTGGCCATCGGCGGGGCAGAGGTGTTGAAGGACAATCGCGCAGACGTGCTGCGCAGGTTCAGGCTGATCCTGCTGGGGGTCAGGGCGCATGTGATCGCCGACACCTGGGCCCACCAGGACCACTGCGGCCTCGACAACGTGATGAACACCTACTGGGATGCGGACTACGACCCGGACTCCTGGGAATGGTCCAAGATGGGCTACGGCCCACAGGCCATCTATTACATGGACGGCTCGTCGAAAAACTGGAACAGGAAAGTCCTGAAGTCATCCGACACCAAGGGCGTGCCGTTCGCGAACCCCAACTTCGAAGCGGCCCCCAGCGGTACCAGTTATCTGGGCCACGGCTGGCTCGGGCACTTCCCCGACTACAGTTTCGCCAAGTTCAGGTACAAGCCTTGCTGGTCCAACCCCAAGCAGATGGTCGAGCGCGATAACCCCAAGGAATATGAATCCGCCTGGCTCGAGTTGACCAGTTTGTTTTGCCAGGTAAAAACAGGCAGGAAGTTGCAGTTGGATGACCGCATCAAAGGCGAAATGAGCAAAGCTCGCCAGGCCATCGAGGCCCCCTGCGACCTTACCAAGGGCACTTCGGGAAGAAAGAGTTCGGAGCTCGCCTGGAAGCGCATTCTTACCGAAAAGCCAACTTCGGAAATCAATGTGGACCTGGAGCCCGACACCCATGCGGTTCTGGAGGGCATGGTCCAGATCAGTACCGAGATCCATCGCTTCGGCACCAACTACGTGAATATCCAAAGCGATCTGTACCTGTTCCAGATTGCCGCCGACTATCACTTCCAGTTCGTGAAGCACTACGTTCAGGCCAATGATATCTATCACTTCACAAGCTCGTGGTCGCGGCAGCGGAGTACGTTGTCGGATGCCATCGTGAACCTGTTCGAGTAGCGCCGGATAACGGCTATCAACCCCCCGGCGCGATGCCGGGGGCTTGCCGTTCGGCACCGTCGCGCCATCCACCCCTTGCATTCGCCCAAGGGTCAGGAATATAGTTGACTGATTACTCAGTCTTCTTAAGCGAACCTCCCTCCATGGCACGTCCCCTCAGCCCCGAAAAACGTGAAGCCTTGCTGTTGTCTGCAATGCAGGCGGTCGCCGAGCTGGGCGTGATGGCCAGCACGTCGAGCATTGCGCGGCGCGCCGGGGTTGCCGACGGCACCTTGTTCACCTACTTCAGCAGCAAGGAGGTGCTGTTCCAGGAGCTCTACCTGCACCTCAAGCAAAGCCTGGTGACGGCCATGATGTCGGACTTCCCGGCCCAGGCCGACTACCGCCAGCGCATGGAGTACATCTTCAATCGCTATGTCAGCTGGGGCCTGAACAATGCCCTGGAGCGCGTGGTGCTGGCACGGCTGTCGGCGTCGGGGCAGGTGACCGCAGAAACCCGCGCACTGGGCGCGCAGCCGTTCCAGGCCGTGTCCAGGACGATGGAGGGCGGGGTAGAGGACGGCGTGCTGATCGATGCCCCGATCAGCTTCATTTCTTCCGTGATCGAGAGTATCGCCACCACCACCATCGAACACATCGAGAAGTCCCCGGAGGAGGCCGACCGCCACCGCCAGCTGGGCTTCCATATGCTGTGGCGCGCCATTACGGCGTAAAAGCCTTGCTTTTTAACTGAGTGATTAATCACTCACAACTTGTAACAGGAGTATCTTCATGGCTGTTCAAAAGTGGTTCATTACCGGTGCTTCGGGTGGCCTGGGCCTGGCCCTTACCGAAAAGGCGCTGGCCCAGGGGCATACCGTGGTCGCCGCCGTGCGTCGTGTGGAGGCGATGCAGGCGTTGCAACAGGCGTATCCAAAGCGCCTTCATGTGGAAGCGCTCGACGTGACCGACCGCGAACAGGTACGCGCCGTTGCTGCCCGCCATCCCGATGTGGAGGTGGTGGTCAACAACGCGGGCGGGGCGGTGATCGGTGCGATGGAAGAGATGACCGACGCCGAAGTCGAGCAGCAGATCGCGCTCAACCTGATGGCGCCGATACAGGTCACCCGCGCCTTCATGGCGGCGATGCGCGCACAGCAGCGCGGTACCTTCATCCATGTCAGCAGTGTCGGCGGCCGCACCGCCTACCCGGGCGGCTCGCTGTACCACGCGGCCAAGTACGGTCTGGAAGGCTTCGCCGAAGCGGTGGCGCAAGAGCTGGCCGAGTTCGGCATCAACACCCTGATCATCGAGCCAGGTTCGATCAAGACCGGCTTCGTGGCCAACATCCGCTGGACCGAGCAGCTCGACGCCTACAAGGGCAGTGCGGTCGGCAACCTGCGCGGGTGGATCGAACAGCATGGCGAAGACACCGCCTCGGGCGACCCGCTGAAAATGGCCGACGCCATCTACACCCTCAGCCAGATGCAGAAGCCGCCGCTGCGCACCGTGCTCGGCGGGGATGCCTATGCGGCGCTGGAGGCCGGCTATGCCCGCAGCCTGGCGGACATTCAGGCACAGAAGGCGCTTGCCGAGTCGGTGATGCTGGAAGGCAAGGCCGGCTTTCGGCCCGAGTGAGCAGCCCCTCTTTTACGTTGCCCATGCGCCGCGTCGGCGCTTTGAAAAGGTTGAATGATCATGTCTGAAGTCTGGTTGATTACCGGTGCGTCCCGAGGCCTGGGGCGCGCCATTCTGGAGGCGGCGCTGCACAGCGGCGCCAAGGTGCTAGCCACTGCACGCGACATCACACGCTTCGTCGAGCTGCAGACGCAGTACGGCGCCAACCTGGCCACGTTCGAACTGGACGTGACCGACGAACAGCAGGCCAGGCACGCCGTGGCCGAGGCCGTGCGCCGTTTTGGCCGGCTGGATGTGCTGGTCAACAACGCGGGCTTCGGCCATATCCAGCCGTTCGAGCATATCCCCACCGATGATTTTCGCGCCGAGGTCGAGACCAATCTGTTCGGCGTGGTCAACCTCACCCGTGCGGCCATTCCGGTGATGCGTTCCCAGGGCCGCGGCCATATCTTTCAGGTGTCATCGGCCGGCGGTCGCATCGCAAGCCCGGGCCTGTCGGCCTATCAGGCGGCCAAATGGGCCGTGGGCGGGTTCAGCGACGTGGTCGGCAAGGAGGTCGCGCCGTTCGGCATCCAGGTGTGCACCCTGGAGCCCGGCGGCATGCGTACCGACTGGGGCCACCAGGCCCGCAGCACGCTCACCGAGCTGGCCCCGGACTACATGGCGTCGATGGCCGCGTTCAAGGCCTTGATCGAGTCCTACGTGGGCAACGAAGTGGGCGACCCCGAGCGCATTGCACAGCTGATCGTGGCGCTGGCCGCTCGTGAAGGGCTGCCGTCGCGTCTGCTGTTGGGGTCGGACGCCTTGTATGTGGTGGAGGTGGAAGAGGCCGCCCGCAGCGAAGCGATGCAGCGCTGGAAGCCGGTCAGCCTCGCGGCCGATTTCGGCACGGCACCGCCGCAATGGCCGTCGGCATGAAGCCGGCGCACCCTTCAAACTGAGCGAGGCCAGCCTACGCCATGAACATAGTGATCTTTGGTGCATCCGGCATGATCGGCAGCGGGGTGCTGCGCGAATGCCTGGCGGCGCAGGATGTGGAGTCCGTTCGCTTGATCGGGCGCTCACGCCTGAACGCCCAGCACCCCAAGCTCCGGCAGGTGGTCAGGCCGGCCTTCGCCGATAACCCGTCCACGCTGCTCGACGACGACCTGCGCGATGTGGATGCGTGTTTCTTCTGCCTGGGCGTTTCGGCGGCGGGCATGACCCAGGCGCAGTACACCCACATGACCTACCGCCTGACCCTGGCGGTGGCCCAGCGCGTGTGCGAGCTCAACCCGCATGCCACCTTCATCTACGTCTCCGGGGCGGGCGCCGACAGCAGCGAAACCAGCTCGACGATGTGGGCGCGGGTGCGCGGCATGACGGAGAACAGCCTGCTGCGCCTGCCGTTCAGGCGCGTGCACATCCTGCGCCCGGCGGTGATTCAGCCGTTGCATGGGGCCATCTCCAGAACCCGCGCGTACCGCGTGTTCTACCGGCTCACCGGCCCGCTGCTGAGCCTGGCGCGTGCGCTGTTGCCCGAAAAGGTGCTGAGCACCGAGGTCATCGGCCAGGCAATGCTGTCGATCGCCCGCCATGGTGCCACCCAGCCCGTGCTCGATTCGGCGCAGATCTACCACACGGCCTTGCGCGAAAAACCGGCCCCCAACGGCGGGTGACGCGCTGGGGAGGTTGATGGCAGGCGCTGAAAAATCCGGTTGCAGATAACATATGGATATCCGTATATTCGGTTATCCATATGTAAGGGCCGCCCACAATGATTACCCCACCCGACCTGTTCAAGAGCCTGGCCGACGAAACCCGCGCTCGCGCTGCGCTGCTGATCGCAGAGCAGGGCGAGTTGTGCGTGTGCGAGCTGATGTGCGCCCTGGGCGACAGCCAGCCCAAGATCAGCCGTCACCTGGCGCAGCTGCGTACCAGCGGCCTGTTGCTCGACCGCCGCCAGGGGCAGTGGGTCTATTACCGTCTCAACCCGCAACTGCCCGGCTGGGTGCACGACCTGCTGCAGGTGACGCTGCGCGCCAATGCCGACTGGCTCAAGGACAACACCACACGCTTGCACAACATGGACGGTCGCCCCGTTCGTGCTGCTGCCTGCTGCTGAGCCAGGAGCGCCCCGATGCTGACTGCCATCGCTGTTTTCCTGCTCACCCTGACCCTGGTCATCTGGCAACCCCGCGGCCTGGGCGTCGGCTGGAGCGCCAGCCTCGGCGCACTGCTGGCCCTGGCGCTGGGCGCGGTGTCGCTGCACGACATCCCCACGGTGTGGGCGATTGTGTGGAACGCCACCGCCACCTTCATCGCGATCATCGTCATCAGCCTGCTGCTCGACGAGGCCGGCTTCTTCGAATGGGCAGCCCTGCACGTGGCCCGCTGGGCGCGCGGCAACGGGCGCCGGCTGTTTGCCTTCATCGTGCTGCTGGGCGCTGCGGTCTCGGCGCTGTTCGCCAACGATGGCGCGGCGCTGATCCTTACCCCTATCGTCATGTCGATGCTGCTGGCGCTGCGTTTCTCCCCGGCTGCGACCCTGGCGTTCGTCATGGCCGCAGGCTTCATTGCCGACACTGCCAGCCTGCCGCTGGTGGTCTCCAACCTGGTGAACATCGTCTCGGCCGATTACTTCGGCCTGGGCTTTGGCGAATACGCAGCGGTGATGGTGCCGGTGAACCTGGTGAGTGTGGCGGCCACCTTGCTGGTGCTGTTTCTGTACTTTCGCCGCGACATACCGGGGGTGTACGAGGTACAGGCACTGAAGGCGCCGGTGCTGGCGATCCGCGACCGCGCCACCTTCCGCGTGGGCGGGGGCGTGCTGGTGGCGCTGCTGGTGGGCCTGTTCCTGCTCGAGCCGCTGGGCATCCCGATCAGCGCCGTGGCGGCGGCCTGTGCAGTGGTGCTGTTCATTGTCGCTGCGCGCGGGCATGTGATCTCCACCCGGCGCGTGCTGCGCGATGCGCCCTGGCAGATCGTGGTGTTTTCGCTGGGTATGTACCTGGTGGTGTACGGCCTGAAAAACGCCGGCCTTACCGACCTGCTCACCCAGTTGCTGGACCGTCTTGCCGCCTATGGCGTGTGGGGCGCGTCGCTGGGCACCGGGCTGCTTGCCGCAGTGCTGTCCTCGGTGATGAACAACCTGCCCAGCGTGCTGATCGGCGCGCTTTCGATTCACGCCAGCGAAGCACAGGGTGTGGTGCGCGAGGCGATGGTCTACGCCAATGTCATCGGCTGCGACCTGGGCCCCAAGATCACCCCCATCGGCAGCCTGGCCACATTGCTCTGGCTGCATGTGCTGGCGCGCAAGGGTACGCGCATCACCTGGGGCTACTACTTCAAGGTCGGCCTGCTGCTGACCGTGCCGGTGCTGTTGATCACGCTTTCGGCCCTGGCCCTGCGCCTGAGCCTTTGACCATTCTGCCTGCCAAAGGGAGTACACCACCATGCGAGTTCTGTTCATGTGCACGGCCAACAGCTGTCGCAGCATCCTCTGCGAAGCGATGTTCAATCACCTCGCCCCGGCGGGCTTCGAGGCGCTGAGCGCCGGCAGCTTCCCCAGGGGGCAGGTGTTGCCGCGCAGCCTGCTGACCCTGCAGCAGGCCGGCATCAGCACCGCGGGCCTGAGCAGCAAGGGCAACGAGGCCTTCGCGGCCAACCCGCCGGATATCGTCATCACCGTGTGCGACAAGGCCGCAGGCGAGGCGTGCCCGGCGTTTTTCGGCCCGGCGCTCAAGGCCCACTGGGGCCTGACCGACCCTTCCGAACAACCCGGCACCGACGACGAGGTGGAGGCGAACTTTCACCATGCGCTGGCGCGTATCGAGCGTCGCTGCCGGGCGTTTTTCGCGCTGCCATTCAGCCAGCTCGATGCCCACGCGCTCAAGCGTGAACTCGACCGCATTGCCACGCTCTGACCCGGAGGCCCCATGCACCACGACCTGCCCAACCTCGACCCGAGCCTGTTCGAAGGCCTGCCCACCGCCCTGCAGGCCGGCGAGCGAAAGCCGCGCATCCTGTTGCTGTACGGTTCCACCCGCGAGCGTTCCTTCAGCCGCTTGCTGACCGAGGAGGCCGCGCGCCTGCTCCAGCATTTTGGCGCCCAGACTCGCATCTTCGACCCCAGCGGCCTGCCACTGCCGGACGACGTACCGGTGGAGCACCCCAAGGTTCAGGAACTGCGTGAGCTGGTGCTGTGGTCCGAAGGCCAGGTGTGGTGTTCGCCTGAACGGCACGGCGCGATGTCGGCGGTGTTCAAGGCGCAGATCGACTGGGTGCCACTGGCCCTCGGCGCCATTCGCCCCACCCAGGGCAAGACCCTGGCCGTGATGCAGGTGTGTGGCGGCTCGCAGTCGTTCAACGTGGTCAATCAGCTGCGCGTGCTGGGGCGCTGGATGCGCATGTTCACCATCCCCAACCAGTCGTCCGTGCCCAAGGCGTACATGGAGTTCGACGAGCAGGGCCGCATGAAGCCCTCGCCGTATTACGACCGGGTGGTGGATGTGATGGAAGAGCTGGTCAAGTTCACGCTGCTGCTGCGCGACAGCCAGGCGCACCTGGTGGACCGCTATTCCGAGCGCAAGGAAACGGCGCAGGCGTTGTCCGATCGCATGCGCCAGGCGTCGATCTGACGCCAGGGCGCAACCGGTGGGCAGCCCTCAGGCAGCCCGCTCCAGCGCCCCCAGCAGGTCGACGAATTCGCGCGACAGCTTGTGCCGCGGTGCCATGTGCACCAGCGGTACCGACAGCTCGTGGGATTCGCGCATCTTCACCGAGCTGCTCAGGTACACCGGCAGCACCGGCAGGCCCTCGGCCAGCAGTTCATCAACCAGGCTCTGGTGCAGCGCGGTGCGCGCGACGAACTGGTTGGCCACCACGCCTTCCACCTGCAGTGACTCGTTGTGGTCCTGGCGCAGTTCTTCCACCTGTTCGATCACGCTGTACAGCGCCTGGCGCGAAAAGCTGTCGCAATCGAACGGAATCAGCAGGCGGTCGGCGGCCACCAGCGCGCTGAAGGTGTAGAAGTTCAGCGACGGCGGGGTGTCGATGTAGATGCGCTCGTAGTCTTCGGACAGTTCAACCAGCAGCTTGCGCAGCTTGTTGATCTTGAACTTGCTCTCCAGCTTGGGCTGCAGGTCGGCCAGGTCGGGGCTGGCGGTCACCAGGTCGAGGTTGTCGTAGCGGGTGGGGGTGATGCACACGCGCCCGCGCTTGCTGCCCGGTGCGCTGGAGAGGGTCTGCTTGAAGAAGTCGCTGATGCCGGCCGGGATGGCGTCGCCGAGCAGGCCGGTGAGGTAGTGGGTGGTGTTGGCCTGGGGGTCGAGGTCCACCAGCAGCGTCCGATACCCTTCGGTGGCGCTGACGGCGGCAAGGTTGCAGGCGATGCTGGTCTTGCCCACGCCCCCTTTCTGATTGAATACGACACGGCGCATTGAGTTTCGAGTCCTTGTCAAAGGCCCGCTGCAACAGGGCTGCAGCGGGAACAGCTTCCATACTATGACCAAAAGGTTGCAGTTTTAAGACAACTGCGGGGCGGGCACCTCAGTCGGCGAGCGGGGCAACGATGGCCTTGCGGCACACCTCGATGATTTCGTCGGCCAATGGCGCATCGTCCGGGCAGGCGCGCGACAGCATGATCGCGCCCACCGCCTGGGCAAAGCGCTCGATCATCCTGGCGCGTGCGGTGTGCGGGTCTTGATCGCCGTTTTCGGCACCTGTGTGCTCGGCCCGCTTGAGCAGGCCCTCCAGGCCGTCGGCAAAGGTCGCCTTGATTGCGGCCGGCTGGCGCGCCGCGTCGCCACACAGGGCGGCCATGGTGCAGCCGGTACTGCGTGCATCGCGGTGTTCGCGCGACAGGTAACGCTGGAAAAATTGCGCCACGTCCAGCGCTTCTTCGGCGCTGGCAGTCTTGGCCAGCCCGCAGGCAGCAGCCTCGGCCATCAGGTCGGCCTTGGAGCCGAAGTGCTTGTAGAAGCCGCCGTGGGTAAACCCTGCCGCCGCCATCAGGTCTGCCACGCCCACCCCGTCATAGCCGCGCTCGCGAAACAGTTCGGACGCGGTTTCGACGATGTGCGCGCGATTGGCCTGCGCCTGTGCCTTGGTGACCCTCATGTGCAGATTCCTCGCTACGTGTGCCGTCAGTCAGGTGCCCACTATACATTGATGTCAACCATCATCAAAACCGTTGACGGTTAAGATTATGGTCATCATCATAGCGGCTCGTTACCCACCCATCGAGAGCGCAACCCCATGACTACCCTTGCCACTGTTCTCATCACTGGTGCTTCTTCCGGTATCGGCGCTACCTACGCCGAGCGTTTTGCCCGTCGTGGCCATGACCTGGTGCTGGTAGCCCGCGACAGGCCTCGCCTCGACGTGCTGGCCAGCCGCCTGGCCCAGGCTAACGGCGTGGCCGTCGAGGTGTTGCAGGCCGACCTCACCCTGGCCCAAGACCTTGCCAGGGTCGAAACCCGCCTGCGCGAAGATGCCCGCATCGGCGTCCTCATCAACAACGCCGGGGCGGCGCAGTCGGGGGCCTTCGTCGAGCAGAGCGCCGACAGCGTCACGCGCATCATCACGCTCAACACCCTCGCGCTGGCGCGTCTGGCCCATGCCATCGCGCCACGGTTGGCGCAGGCCGGGGAGGGGGCCATCGTCAATATCGGCTCGGTGGTAGGGCTGGCACCGGAGCTGGGTATGACGGTGTATGGCGCCACCAAGGCGTTCGTGCAGTTCCTGTCGCAGGGGCTGAGCCTGGAGCTCTCGCCCAGCGGCGTATACGTGCAGGCGGTGTTGCCTGCGGCCACGCGTACCGAGATCTGGGAGCGCTCGGGCATCGACATCAACACCCTGACGCAGGTGATGGAGGTGGACCACCTGGTGGATGCGGCGCTGGTGGGGTTCGATCGCCGCGAGGGGGTGACCATCCCGCCGTTGCATGACGACGCCCGCTGGACGGCCTTCCAGGCGGCCCGCCACACCCTGATCTCTGACATCCGCCAGGCCGAAGTGGCGGCGCGCTATACCGAGCTTGCCTGAGGCGGGCGCGGGCCGGCGCGCCGATGATCGGCGCCAGTGCCCGCGCAACCTGCCGGTGGGCGAACCCACAATGATAAGTCGCTGCGCCCCTGGGGCTGGATGACCTGTTCGGGCTGGTACTGCGCCGCACCGCGCGTTACGTTAGCCAGAAACAGACGGTCTACGCCTCGCGCATCACCCACAAGGGCTGGCCCACCCGCTGGCCGATGCTGCGCTGCGAAGGGCCCTGAAGGAGCCGGCACCGATGAATCAACCCCTCACCACCCAGGCGCCCAGCGTTGCCCAGCCGTTTCGCGAAGAGGCGGCAGACGGCTTCACCCTGGGCGGCTTCACCTGGCGCCATGGCACGGCGGACCCCACGCGGGCGGTGGTCATCATCAACGCCGCCACCTCGGTGCGCTGCCGTTTCTATTCGCGTTTTGCCGACTACCTGTTCGCCCATGGCGCCGACGTGATCACCTACGACTACCGCGGCATCGGCGAATCGCGCCCTGCCGCCTTGCGGGGTTTTCAGGCCAGCTGGTCGGACTGGGGCCGGCTGGATTTCGAGGCGATGCTCCAGCGCGCCCGGCGCGAGTTCCCTGGGCAGCCCATCGATGTGGTCGGGCACAGTTTCGGCGGTTGCGCGCTGGGCCTGGCGGCGTCGGCGGCGAGCATCCGGCGGGTGGTCACGGTGGGCGCGCAGTTCGCCTACTGGCGTGACTATGCCCCGGGCAGCCGCTGGCAACTGCTGTGCAAATGGCACTTTGCAATGCCGCTGCTGACCCGCGTGTTCGGCTACTTTCCCGGCAAGCGCCTGGGCTGGATGGAGGACACCCCGGCCGGCGTGGTGCGCGACTGGGTGACACCCGCCGCTACCTATGAACAGCGGCCCAGCGGTCGCGCGCTGGGGGCGTTGGGCTTTGGTCAGGTGCAGGCCAGTATCCTGGCGATCAGCCTGACCGACGACCCGTTCGGTACGGTGCCGGCCATCGAGCGCCTGCTGGGCTACTTTACCGCCAGCGCGTGCACGCACCTGCGCATCGCCGCGCAGCAGGTCGATGCCAAGGGGGTCGGTCATTTCGCGTTCTTTCACAGCCGCTTTCAGGCGCAGCTGTGGCCCATAGCCCTGGGCTGGCTGCGCAGTGCACAACTGCCGGCGCAGGTGCCCGGGCAGGTGATCGAACCCCAGGCATGAAAAAACGGCCCAGGCGGGCCGTTCTTGTGCAGCGGTGTGGCGTCAGCCCTTGCGTTGCAGCGGCGCGCCGGCGAACGTCACGCCGGCCAGGCCGTGCTGCATCAGCGCACGGATATTGGCGTGGTCGCTGCCCTCGGGGGTGGCCAGCACCGAGCGGTAGTGCTCGCCGAACGCCAGCAGCGCGTGCTGCTCGCTCAGGCCTTCGAGCAGTGCCAGGCCCAGGGTCTTGCACGACCCTTCGTTCTGCCCGGCGGCGTTTTCCACACCGCCATTGGTGAAGGCCTGTGGCTGGTAGGTGTAGCCCTGGGCGATGAACGCCAGCGTGTCGGCGAATACATGTTCGCCACTGTCGAGTTGGCTGCGCAGGGTGTTCAGGTCAGTCATGGGGTTTTCCTTTGGCGAACGCCGCTTGCTGTTCGGCGCTGGCTTCTTTCTGGTATTGGGTTTTCCACTCGGCGTAGGGCATGCCGTAGACCACTTCGCGGGCGTCATCCAGGCTCAGGTCGATCTGGCGCTCGTCGGCGGCGGCCTTGTACCACTTGGACAGGCAGTTGCGGCAGAAGCCGGACAGGTTCATCAGGTCGATGTTCTGCACATCGGTGCGCTCGCGCAGGTGCGCTACCAGGCGGCGGAAGGCCGCCGCTTCGAGTTCGAGTTGCTGTTGCGGGTCCATGGGGGTTCCCTTCACGGTGCAGCGGCTCATCCGGCCGCGATGCGGTTCTTCAAATGGCGGCCACCGTTGATGACCACGTTGCTGCCGGTGCTGTACTGGCTGTCGAGCAAAAACATCACGGCCTCGATCAGCGGCTGGGCACCGGGTTCGAATTCAAGCAGGGCCTTCTTCAGCGCCTGCTGGCGGTACTGCTCGTCGCCGTCTTCCTTGAAGATCAGCAGGCCGGGCAGGATGGCGTTGACGCGCACGCTGGGGGCGTACTTCTCGGCGAACGACAGCACCATGTTCTGCAACGCCGCCTTGGTGGCGGCATAGCCGATATGGCTCTTGCTGCCGCGCGAGGAGGTTTCGTCGCAGATGTGGATGATGTCCGACTTGTCCAGCTTGAGCAGTTGCTCACCCAGTGCCAGGTTCAGGTGGTACGGCGCTTCCACGTGCAACTTGAACATGGTGTTCAGGTTGGCCAGGTCATCGTCGAGCCACAGCGAGGCGTTGTGGATGATCGCCCGCAGGCCGTCATAGCGGCTGCGCAGGTGGTCGATCAGGGCCAGGCGGTCCTGCTCCAGGCACAGGTCGGCCTGGAACTGCACGATGTTCGGGTGGGGCGCCTGCGCGCTGATGCTGCGGCTGGCGCTGACGACCGTGTGGCCGGCCTGCGCCAGTTTGATGGCCAGCGCGAGCCCGACTCGCTGGCTGGCCCCGGTAACAAGAATTGGGCTGTTCATGTAATGGGCGGTCAACTTCAGATATTCGCTTGGGTAGGCCCCAGCATACCCGAACTCGCCGCCGTTGCACGCCCCGGGGCGCTGCGTCAGCGGGTGCCCACGGGCGGCGCGGCAACGCTCTGCGGGGCAGGCTTGGGGTGCAGCCAGCTGGCCAGCAGGTGGGTCGACAGCGGGATGAACAGGTAGACCATCAGCGGGGTCAGGGCCAGGGTGCTCAGCAGTACCCGTGGCACCAGGCCGAGCTCGCCCAGCCAGTGGCCGAACAGCAGGTTGAAGGCCAGCGACACCGGAAAGAACGCCAGCCAGATGGCCACGGCCTGTTTCCAGCGCGGTGGACGTTGTGCCAGGGCCGGGCCGAACCAGCCGTCGATGCCGCTGACCCGGTGCTCGTGGGGCTGCTGGAACAGGCCGTTGCCGCGGGCCAGCCAGGCGCTGCGCGAGGCGGAAAACTCCCAGGCATGCAGGGTTTTCTCGTCGGCGAAGCGGAAGATGATCTGGAATTCGTCGTCGTTTGGCGGCGGGGCCAGTACGCCGGAACCCAGGTAGCCGGGAAAGTCGGTAGCCAGCTGTTCGCCTTCGCGCAGCCAGGCGATCAGGTCTTCGTAGCGACCCTCGGCAACGCGGCGCGCCACCATCAAGGTAACCGGAGGGGTAGACATCGTGTATCTCCTGGTAAAAACCGGCGCGGCGGGTAGCCACGGCCATGCAACGCTGCCCGGGGTGGTGGGTGGCGTTCGAGTGTTCGTGTGGGAACAAGCAAGGATTATTCCGCAAATAAGCTGACTCGTCAGTGCTGATGTGTCGGCTGCCCGGCGCATGGTGCTTGCGGCGGGCTGGTACAAGGGGAGTAGAATTGCCTTTCACTACGCAATCACGGTCTTTACGGCGATGATCGAGCCTGATTCGGCTTCCCTCCCTGATGCTCCCCACCGCCAGGAGGAGCTTTTCCCCATCCGTGAAGTGGCGCGCCTGACCGGCATCAACCCGGTCACCCTGCGTGCCTGGGAGCGCCGTTATGGGCTGATCCAGCCGGTGCGCACCGAAAGTGGGCACCGCCTGTATTCCCAGGCCGACATCGATGACGTGCGCAGCATTCTGGGCTGGATCGAGCGCGGCGTGGCGGTGAGCAAGGTCGGCAAGATCCTTGCGCGCAACCAGGCGACCCAGCAGCAGGCCCCCTCGGCCCAGGCGCCCGGCACCCAGGCGGACTGGAAGCAGTGGCAGGTGCAACTGCGCCAGGCCGTCAAGGCATTCGACGAGAGGCGCCTGGAGCAGGTGTACGGGCAGGTCTTCGCCAGCTATCCGCTGGTGGTGGTGTTCCAGGACATCCTGATGCCGGTATGGCACGACCTGTGCGCGGCCGGCGAGGCATTCGGTGCGCAAAGCGAGTGGCTGTTTCTCGATGGCTTCCTGCGTGCCCGGGCCTTGCAGCGCCTGCAACTGGCCCGCGAACAGCAGGAGGTAAGCGTGGTGCTGGCGGCGATGCCGGGGCACTGCCGCGAGCTTGAGTTGCTGGTGGCGGCCCTGATGCTGGGCAGCAGCGAGGTGGTGATCAGGGTGTTGGCCGTGGGGCAGCCGCTGGAGGAACTGAGCCTGGTGTGCGAGCGCATGGCGCCGCAGGCACTGGTGCTGTTCTCCAACCATTCACCGACGGCCGAGCTGCCCAAGCGCTTGATGCGCCTGGCCCAGGGCCTGGATTGCCCGTTGCTGTTCGCGGGGGAGGCGGCGGAGCTGGCCCAGGATGCGCTGATGCGCTCGCAGGTGGCGTGCCTGGGCAGTGAGGGGCGCTTGATGCGTCGGCGCCTGCAGCAGTACCTGGCAGAGCACCTGGATACCTGAAACCCCTTCGCCGGCAAGGCCGGCTCCTGCAGGCAGTTGCAACCCTGCAGGGGCCGGCCTTGCCGGCGAAAGCCGCGATGCGGTGTTAATCCGGATGCAATTCGGGATGCGCCAACCGGTGCTGGCGCAGGATGTACTGGCGCAACCGCTCGATCTCTTGGGGTTGGTGCTGGCTCAGCCGATACGCCGCCAGCCCGTCGGCTGTCTTGCGCTGCAAGGTGCCCTGCAGGTTGATCGGCGCGTCGGCCTCGGGGCTGAACCACAGGTTGAAGGTCTTGGGCGGCTTGCGATTGCGCGGTACCTGCACCAGCACACCGCGAAACGACATCTCGCACACCTTGAGGTCGGTGCTCAGGCCCAGCTCGTCGTCCAGCGCAACCGGCGGCTCCAGCGTGAGGCGCCAGGGGCGCATCATCGGCCCGTCTTCATAGATGCTCGGTGCGCCCAGTTGCAGGCTCACCGCATGGAACTCGTCTTCCACCAGCTGCAGCGGAAAGCTCATCTGCTGGTTCTCGAAATTCGCCTGCAGGGTCACCTGCTCCTGGGCCACCAGCCGGGTCAACAGCTGCTGCACCTCGCTGCCGCCATCAAGGCGCAGGCTGGAGGTGACGTCCGTCAGGTTCAGCTGTGGCGAACGGTGCATGGTCTGAATGAAATCCAGCTCATCCTGGGTCAGGAGGGCATCTGATTGCATGGGCGAACTCGGCAATTTCAATCGGGAATCATTTCTTCGTGGGGTGATGGACAACGATTCGCTGGCTTTGTTAAGACCGTCCGTCGGGTTTCTGCGCGTCGAGCAGGGCGTACGCCCGGGCCAGTTCCTGCTCCAGTTCCAGCACCCGCTGCTCGGCGGCCACCTGGCGGCTCACGTCCTTCTGGATACCGATGAAGTACTTGAGCTGGTCGGCCTCGTTGAACACCGGGGTGATCGACAGCTCGTTCCAGAACGGCGTGCCGTCCTTGCGGTAGTTGAGCAGCACTTCCCGGCATGGCTGGCCGCTGCGGATGGCGTCGCGGATGCGTGCCCGGGCCGCAGCGTCGCGCGGCTCGCCCTGCAGGAAGCGGCAGTCGCGGTACAGAATGTCGTTGGCCGCGTAGCCGGTCAGGCGTTCGAAGGCCGGGTTCACATAGATCAGGATGGTGTCGTCGTCGCCTTCCTGTTCGGCTACCACGATCCCGTCGTTGGAGGCATCAATCATGCGTTGCAGCAGCTTGGCGTTGATCATCGTGTCGAACCGAATGTGAAAGGGGCACCCAGGCGAAGGATTCTAGTGGATTGCCGAGCGGTCGGCATCTGCATGCGGGCCAATTGCCAGCGTCCGGTACCCGCATCAGGTGGTAGTATCCTACGCTTTTACTCAGCTTCGGGATTAGTTATGAAAGTTGCCATTCTTTCCGGCTCGGTCTACGGCACTGCCGAGGAAGTTGCACGCCATGCCGCCTCGCTGCTCCAGGCGGCGGGTTTCGAGACCCTGCTGGCCAACCGTGCCAACCTGCAGGACGTTCAGGGCTTTGCCCCGCAGGCCTTTCTGGCGATCACGTCCACCACCGGCATGGGCGAGCTGCCCGACAACCTGGTGCCGCTGTACAGCGAGATCCGCGATGTGCTGCCAGGTGCCTGGCGCGGCTTGCCCGGTGCGGTGATCGGCCTGGGCGACTCCTGCTATGGCGACACCTACTGCGGCGGCGGCGAGCAATTGCGCGAGCTGTTCGCCGAACTGGGCCTCGACGAAGTGCAGCCGATGCTGCGTCTGGACGCCAGTGAAACCGTCACTCCCGAAACCGACGCCGAGCCCTGGCTGGCCGAGTTCATCGCCAGGCTGCGCGGCTGATCACAGCGGTTGCGGGCGCTCGCGCAGCAGCGCCAGCCAGGCCTGCGCCGCCCGTGACAGGTAGGCGCCCTGGCGCCAGATGAAGGCGATGTCCCAGCGCAGGTCGCTGGGCTCGCTCAAGGTCACACGCACCACCCCCGGCCGTTCCAGGCCCCGCGCCACCACCCGTGGCAGCAACACAACGCCCTGGCCTGCCGCCACCAGTGCCGCCAGAAAATCCGCCTGGCCGCTGCGTCCGCCTTCCTTCGGGGTAAAGCCATAGGCCTGGCAGGCCGCCAGCAGGCGATCATTGAGCACGAAGCTGCGCTGGTACAGCAGAAACGGCGTGTCGGCCAGTTGCCCCAGGTTGATGCTGGCGGCAGTTGCCAGTGGGTGGGCTACTGGCAGCAGTGCATCCAGCGGTTCGTTGCAGAAGGGCTGGCACTCGAAGCCCGGTGTGGTGGGCGTGAGGCTGCCGCCCAGCTCCAGCTCGCCGCTGCGCACGGCGTGCTCCACGTTCAGGCTGCCGCCTTCGAGCAGTTGCACGGTGATGTTCGGGTAGCGCCGCCGGTACTCGGCGAACAACCCGGCAAACAGCGCGTCGCTGCCCAGCAGCGGCAGCCCCAGGCGCAACTCGCCCCGCGCCAGCTGGCCAAGGTCGTCGAGTTCGTTGTGCAGTTCCTGGCGCAGCCGCAGCATGGCCTCGCCGCGGGCCAGCACGATCTTGCCGGCATCGGTCAGGTGCAACTGCGAGCCATGGCGATCGAGCAGGGCCATGCCCAGGTCGTGCTCCAGCTGCGCCACCTGCTTGCTCACGGCCGACTGGCTGATATGCAGGGTTTGCGCGGCCTGGGTGAAGCCGCCGCGATGAACCACTTCGACAAAACTGCGTAGTTGCTTGAATTCCATTGCCTGAATTCCATTATGGAATGGAGGCCAGTCTAACAATTCGCTTTTTGCATGGGCAGCGGGATTTTAAACTGCAGACCTCAGAGGACCCCTTCGATGACTGCCGTTTCATTCAAGAAATTTTCGCGCCTGCTCGCCGAACTGGGCGTGCTGCTGGTGCTGTACCTGCTCGGTTGCCAGCTGTCGGCCTGGCTGCACTGGCCGATCCCGGGCGGTGTGGTGGGCATGGCGCTGTTGCTGCTGGTGTTCGCCACCGGGCGGGTCAAGCCGGCCACCCTGCAGACCGGCGCCACCCTGCTGATGGCAGAGATGCTGCTGTTCTTCATTCCGGCGCTGATGAGCCTGCTCGACTACGGCCCGCTACTGCGCAGCGAAGGCTGGCGCATTCTGCTGGTGATCGGTGCAAGCACGCTGCTGGTGATGCTCGCCACTGCCTTCACGGTGGAGTGGGCGTGCCGCTGGAGGCTGCGCCATGACGCTTGAGCCGATGTCGCTGTTCTGGCTGGCGCTGACTCTGCTGGCCTACCTGGGCAGCCGCTGGCTGTACCGACGTACCGGGCGCTACCTGCTGTCGCCGCTGATCCTGGTCCCGGTGGTGCTGCTGGCGGTGGCGGTGCCATTGCACACCGGTTACGCCGAGTATGCGCGCAACACCCACTGGCTGATGTCGGTGCTGGGCCCGGTCACCGTGGCCTTTGCGGTGCCTATCTGGCAGCAGCGGGCGCTGCTGGCACGCCACTGGCCGGCCCTGTCGCTGGGCATGCTGGTGGGCAGTGCGGCGTCCATCGGTAGTTCGTGGGCCCTGGCCCATGCGTTGTCGCTGGACAATCAGGTGAGCCTGTCGCTGCTGCCACGCTCGATCACCACACCCTTTGCCATGCCGCTGGCCCACGACCTGGGCGGTGTGCCGGAACTCACCGCGGTGTTCGTGATGTTCACCGGGGTGCTCGGTGCCCTGATGGGCGGGGTACTGCTCAAGTACCTGCCCTTGCGCACGCCGCTGGCACGCGGGGCGCTGTTCGGGGTGGGGGCGCATGGTGCCGGGGTCAGCCGAGCCCATGAGGTGGGCGGCGAAGAGGGCTCTGTGGCGGGGCTGGTGATGGTGCTGACGGGCATTTTCAACCTGTTCATGGCGCCACTGTTACGTCACCTGCTGTAACTATTTACTGCCCTGACCCGATGGGCCAATAAGCTGGCTGGCAATGCAACACCCGCCATCGAATAGCGCCTCTAGACTGACCGGCAGCAGAGCACACCCATGTGCCGAGGTGATTGCAATGACCGCCGCCAACCCTTTGCCCGACAACGCGCTGCCCCCAGGAAGTTGCAGCCCCGAACCAGGACCTGCGTGATGCCCCTCGCCGAGATTCCCTTGAGTGTCTGGCGTACCCGTGGTCGCAGTTTCACGTTTCGCCAGCAATCGATTCGCTACTGGAGCGCAGGGCAGGGCGAGCCCCTGCTTCTGCTGCACGGCTTCCCCACCGCCAGCTGGGACTGGCACTACCTGTGGCAACCCCTGGCCCAGCGCTTTCGCGTGATCGCCTGCGACATGCTCGGCTTCGGTGACTCGTCCAAGCCGTTGCACCACACCTACAGCCTGCTGGAACAGGCAGACGTACAGCAGGCCCTGCTCGAACACCTGCAGGTTCAGGAGCCGGTGCACCTGCTGGCCCATGACTATGGCGCCACGGTGGCCCAGGAACTGCTCGCCCGTCACCACGAGGGGGCGGCCCAGGTGGCCAGTTGCGCGTTTCTCAACGCCGGCCTGTTCCCGGAGTGCCACCGTGCGTTGCTGGTGCACAAGCTCCTGCTCAGCCGGCTTGGCTGGCTGGTGGCGCGCTCGTTCGGGCGCGACGACCTGGTCAGGAATGTCACCCACCTCTATGGCCGCAGCACACGCCCCAGTGAAAGCGTGCTGGATGACTGCTGGAGCCTGATCGCCTCCAACCGCGGCAATCGCATCCTGCACAAGCTGGCAGCCTATGTACCCGAGCGCGTCACCTGGCGCGAGCGCTGGGTGGCGGCCTTGCAGCAGTCAGGCGTACCGCTGCGCCTTATCAATGGCGCCGCCGACCCGGTATCGGGTGCGCATGTGGTGGCGCGCTACTGCGAACTGGTGCCCCAACCCGACACCGTGACCCTGCAGGGCATCGGCCATTATCCGCACACCGAGGCACCGGTACAGGTGCTGCGCCACTACCTGGCATTTCGGCAGCAACCCCTGCCAAGCCTGGCGCACAAGGTCGCCTGGTCCTGATCATCCCGCTGCCTTATTGCCTGCCATTCAGCGTCCGCCCGGTTGATTGTCCGGGGCCGGGCGCTGGCTGACACTGGCTGCCATATTCCTTGCAGTTAACGGAGTGCCGAGATGACCGAGTCGATTCGCCTGGATGAAAAAGTAGTGATTGTGACCGGCGCTGGCGGGGGCCTCGGGCGTGCCCATGCGCTGCTGTTCGCCCGTCATGGTGCCCGCGTGGTGGTCAACGACCTGGGAGGCTCCACCCATGGTGAAGGCGCCAGCGCATCGGCGGCCGACCGTGTGGTGGCCGAGATTCGCGAGGCGGGCGGCACGGCGGTGGCCAGCCATGACTCGGTCACCGATGGCGAGCGTATCGTCCAGCAGGCGCTGGACACCTTCGGCCGCGTGGATGTGCTGGTCAACAACGCCGGCATCCTGCGGGACAAGACCTTTCACAAGATGGAGGACAGCGACTGGGACCAGGTGTACCGCGTGCATGTGGAGGGTGCCTACAAACTCACCCGCGCCGCCTGGCCGCACCTGCGCGAGCAGAACGCGGGGCGGGTGATCTTCACCTCGTCCACCTCGGGCATCTATGGCAATTTCGGCCAGGCCAACTACGGCATGGCCAAGCTGGGCCTGTACGGGCTGACCCGCACCCTGGCGCTCGAGGGGCGCAAGCACGGCATCCTGGTCAATGCCATCGCCCCCACCGGTGGCACGCGCATGACCGAGGGGCTGATTCCGCCGCAGGTGTTCGAACAGCTCAAGCCCGAGCTGATCAGCCCGCTGGTGGTGTACCTGGGCAGTGATCGCTGCCAGGACACCGGCGGGCTGTACGAGGTCGGTGGCGGCTGGGTGGGCAAGGTGCGCTGGGAACGCAGCCTGGGGGTGGGCTTCGACCCGCGCCAGGGCATGAGCGTGGAAGACATCGCCGCAAGTTGGGATGCCATCGGCGATTTCGAGGGCGCGGTGCACCCGCAGGACAGCCTCGAGGCGTTGCAGCAGATGATGGCCAATCTGCACAGGCACGCAGGCTGAACCGGGCAGCACAAATAAAAAAGGCCGCTGCAAAAGCAGCGGCCAAGCAAGACGTAGATCAAGGAGCTTCAAAATCAACGTCGGTGAACCTGAAGGGGGAGGGTTCAACGTGTCAGGTGGTTACTCTAGGGGGAGAGGATTAACCTGACATTAACCGCCAAACCATCGGCCCAGCGCCTGGCGAAACCGCGTTTCGCTGCAAGCCCGGCCAGCATAGCCAGCCCCCCTACCGAAAAAAATAGACGTTTCGGACATTCACTGTTGCAAAGTGGGTAACAGTGCACCAAAACAGGTCACTGTGGCTCATAGCCCATGCGCCAGCTGATTGCCTGCGCCGCCGCCTGCAGCTGCTGCGCCGCCGGGCCCTGTTCATCGGCATGGAAAATCGAGGTAGGGCCCACCACGGTCAGCACGGCAGCGATGTTGCCCATGGCGTTGAACACCGGTGCCGACAGCGCATCCACCCCCGGCATCAGCAGGCCATGCACATGGTGCAGGCCGCGTGCGCGGATCTGCGCAAACAGCGCTTCGTAGTCTGCGGCGTCCTGGCCCAGGGCAAGCAGTTCCTGGTCGCGCAACTCGATGGTCTCGCGCTGGGGCAGGTAGGCCCCGAACACCAGCCCGGTGGACGAACTGAGCAACGGCAGCACCGAGCCGATCTGCGTCACCACCGTCACGGCGCGCACCGCAGGTTCGATGTTCACCACCGTTGCGCCCTGGTTGCCCCACACCGCGATAAAGCAGCTTTCATTGAGCGCGTCACGCAGCTGTGACAACGGCATGGCCGCCACTTTGAGCACGTCCATCCCGCCCAGCGCGGCCAGGCCCACGCGCAGGGCTTCACGGCCCAGCCCGTAGTGGTTGGTGGCCGGGTTCTGCTCGGCAAAGCCGCTGGCGATCAGGGCCTGCAGGTAGCGATGCACCTTGCTCGCGGGCATCTGCACATGCTCGGCCAGGCGCGACAGCGAGGTGGCCGGCGACAGCTGGGCCAGCGCCTTGAGAATGTCGGTACCGACCTCCGCCGAGCGGACCTTCTGTTTGCCGTTGCTGTCGGCGGTGCTGGTTTTGCTCATGGGAAAGGGGTCCGTGTTGACAGGTGGGCGTCTTTATAGCTTGACGGGTTACAGGTATCAAATTACGTTATGCGTAATCAGTTTACGATAATAATAACGCTACCTGACTGGAGGCTCGATGAACGTCGATTCCACTCCCGCCCTCGCTTACCAGAGCGGCTTCGGCAACGAATTTGCCAGCGAGGCATTGCCCGGCGCCCTGCCGGTTGGCCAGAACTCCCCGCAAAAAGCCCCGTATGGCCTGTATGCCGAGCTGTTTTCCGGCACCGCGTTCACCATGGCGCGCAGCGAGCAGCGGCGTACCTGGCTGTACCGTATCCGGCCATCGGCACTGCACCCGGCATTCGAACGCCTCGAGCGCCAGTTGAGCGGCGGCCCGCTGGGCCCGGTAACCCCCAACCGGCTGCGCTGGAGCCCGCTGGACATCCCGGCCGAGCCCACCGACTTCATCGACGGCTGGGTCGCCATGGCGGCCAACTCGGCGGCGCAAAAGCCGGCCGGCATCAGCATCTACAACTACCGCGCCAACCGTTCCATGGAGCGGGTGTTCTTCAACGCCGATGGCGAACTGCTGCTGGTACCCGAGCAGGGTCGCCTGCGCCTCGTCACCGAGCTGGGCGTGCTGGACGTGGAGCCGCTGGAAATCGCCGTGCTGCCCCGTGGCCTGAAGTTTCGCGTCGAGCTGCTCGACAGTCAGGCGCGTGGCTACATTGCCGAAAACCACGGCGCGCCGCTGCGCATTCCGGACCTGGGCCCGCTGGGCAGCAACGGCCTGGCCAACCCGCGCGACTTCCTCGCGCCGGTGGCCCACTACGAAGAGCAGCAGGGCCCGGTGCCGCTGGTACAGAAGTTCCTCGGCGAGCTGTGGGGCTGCGAACTGCAGCACTCGCCGCTGGACGTGGTGGCCTGGCACGGCAACAACGTGCCGTACAAATACGACCTGCGCCGCTTCAACACCATCGGCACGGTCAGCTTCGACCATCCCGACCCGTCGATCTTCACCGTGCTCACTTCGCCTACCAGCGTACCGGGCATGGCCAACATCGATTTCGTGATTTTCCCGCCGCGCTGGATGGTGGCCGAGAACACCTTCCGTCCACCGTGGTTCCACCGCAACCTGATGAACGAGTTCATGGGGTTGATCAAGGGCGAGTACGACGCCAAGGCCGAAGGCTTCCTGCCCGGCGGCGCCTCGCTGCACAGCTGCATGAGCGCCCACGGCCCGGACGCCGAAACCTGCGCCAGGGCGATTGCCGCCGACCTTGCGCCGAGCAAGATCGACAACACCATGGCGTTCATGTTCGAGACCAGCCAGGTGCTGCGCCCGACCCGCCATGCGCTTGAATGCCCGCAACTGCAGGCCGACTACGACACGTGCTGGGCCACCTTGCCGAGCACCTTCACCCCGAATCGGAGATAACCATGAACCAGTCCGCCATTGCCCGCAGTTGGGTCGAGCACGCCAACGGGCATAGCGATTTCCCGCTGCAGAACCTGCCGCTGGGTATCTTCAGCCGTGGCAGCGACGAGCGTCGCTGCGGTGTGGCCATCGGTGACGCGATTCTGGACCTCGACGCGGTGCTGGCCGCCGGGCTGTTCGACGGCCAGGCCCGCAATGCGGTGCAGGCCACCCGTGGTGGTGCGCTGAACGCCTATTTCGCCCTGGGCCGTGAGGCCCGCGTGGCCCTGCGCGAGCGCCTGCTCGAACTGCTGGGTGCCGACAGCCCGCACCAGGCTGCGCTGAAGCCGGCCCTGTACCCGGCCGCCGAGTGCCAACTGCACCTGCCGGCGCGCATCGGCGACTACACCGACTTCTATGTAGGCATCGAGCACGCCAAGAACGTCGGCAAGCTGTTCCGCCCCGACAACCCGCTGCTGCCCAACTACAAGTATGTGCCGATCGGCTACCACGGCCGTGCCTCGACCATTCGCCCGTCGGGTACCGATGTCCGTCGGCCCAACGGCCAGACCCTGCCCGCCGGGCAAACCGAGCCGAGCTTCGGCCCGTGCGCGCGGCTGGACTACGAACTGGAGCTGGGCATCTGGATCGGCCAGGGCAATGCCATGGGCGATGCCATCCCGGTAGCGCAGGCAGGCGAACACGTGGCCGGCTACTGCCTGCTCAACGACTGGTCGGCCCGCGACATCCAGGCCTGGGAATACCAGCCGCTGGGCCCGTTCCTGTCCAAGAGCTTCATCTCCACCGTGTCGCCCTGGGTGGTCACCGCCGAGGCGCTGGAGCCGTTCCGCTGCGCCCAGCCGGCACGCCCCGAAGGCGATCCGCAGCCGCTGGCGTACCTGCTCGACCCGCGTGACCAGGCGGGTGGCGCGTTCGACATCGAGCTGGAAGTGCTGCTGCTGACCGAGCGCATGCGCGAGCAGAACCTGCCGGCGCATCGCCTGACCCTGAGCAACACCCTGAGCATGTACTGGACCGTGGCGCAGATGGTTGCGCACCACAGTGTCAACGGCTGCCAGTTGCAGCCAGGCGACCTGTTCGGTTCGGGCACCCTGTCGGGCGCCAAGCCTGGCCAGTTCGGCAGCCTGCTGGAGATTACCGAGGGCGGCAAGGTGCCGATCGAACTGGCCAGTGGCGAGGTGCGCAGGTTCCTCGAAGACGGCGACGAGATCATCCTGCGCGCGCGCTGCAAGCGTGATGGCGTGGCCTCGATCGGTTTTGGCGAGTGCCGCGGCAAGATTCTGCCGGCACATTGAGAGGGTACGAGCATGGAGCTGTATACCTACTACCGTTCTACCTCGTCGTACCGCGTGCGCATTGCGCTGGCGCTCAAGCAGCTGGATTACCAGTCGCTGCCGGTCAACCTGCTCAAGGGCGCGCAGCGCGAGGCCGAGTTCCTGGGGCTGAACCCCCAGGGGCGCATCCCGGCGCTGCGTATCGACTCGGGCGAGCTGCTGGTGCAGTCGCCGGCGATCATCGAGTACCTGGAGGAGGTTTATCCACAGCCTGCGCTGTTGCCGCAGTCGCCGGTGGCGCGGGCGCAGGCGCGCGCCGTGGCGGCGCTGATCGGTTGCGACATCCACCCGCTGCACAATGTCAGCGTGCTCAACCAGCTGCGCGAGCTGGGGCATGACGACACCCAGGTGAACGCCTGGATCGGCCACTGGATCACCCAGGGGCTGGCGGCGGTGGAGCAGATGATCGGCGAGGCGGGGTTCTGTTTCGGCGATGAGCCGGGGCTGGCGGATGTGTACCTGATCCCGCAGGTGTATGCGGCCGAACGGTTCAATGTGGACCTGTCGGGCTGGCCACGGATTCGCCGGGTGGTGGCGCTGGCCGGTGAGCATGATGCGTTCGTGCAGGCGCATCCTTCGCGTCAGCCGGATACCCCCTGATGGCCCATTCGCCGGCCAGGCCCGCTCCTGCAGGCGCTGCGCGGCCCGTGTAGGAGCCGGCCTGGCCGGCGAAGCTTTCAGTGCACCGAAGGCGTCGGCGGCGGCAGGTGGCTCAGCCGCTCGGTCAGGCGCAACCGCTGGATCGGGTCATCCGTCAGCATCAGCGCATGCTCCAGGTCAAACCGCTCTGCCTGCGGGCAATCCAGCCGCTGATACAGGGTCGCCCGCGCCAGGTAATCGCTGGCGCTGGCCGAGCCCAGCAACAACACCCGCTCGGCATCCTTCAACGCCGCCAGGTCATCATCATTGCTCGCATGCAACTGACGCAGGTTGCGCGACAGTCGTTGCAGCATCTGCTGTGCGCTGGCCGTCACCAGATGCTCGGCGCTCAACGGCAACTGCGGGCCGAACTGGCGGCTGAGCAACTCGCGACAATCGGCCGGGTACAACCGGCGCCCGCCGCAGGGGTCCAGCAGGTGATCGGCCCCCGGCACGCGCAACAGGAAATGCCCCGGAAAATTCACCCCCTCCAGTGGTATCGACAGCCCGCGGGCCAGCTCCAGCGTGAGGATCGCCAGTGCCAGCGGTTGCCCGCGACGACGTTGCAGCACCTTGTTCAGCAGCGCCGCCTGCGGGCGCAATGGGTGGTATTCGTCCTGCTGGAAGCCCGCCGCGCTGAGCGCCCGCAGCAACGGCTGCGCCAGTTCGCTCACCGGCAGCATGGGCAGGCTCTGGCTGACCTGCTGCTGCACGAGCTGCAACTCGCCCAGCACCTGGGCCGGCTGCACGCTGGCATCGTGTTCGGCAGCGATCCACAGCGCCGCCTCGAACAGGGCGGCGGGGTTGCGTTCCAGGCAGGCCAGGCAGGCTTGGCGTGGGGTCATGGCAGTCTCCGCTCAAGCTTCTGTTGTAGCGCCGGCAGGGGCGTTCGTCCAGTGCCGCAACGTGTGCCTTCGCGCCGCCTATACTGGTGGGAGCACTGACTCACGAGGGCTGGGCAATGTTCGCTCTCATGCAAAGCACGCGCACCCACTCACTGCACCTGTGCGTCGACCCGGCCACGGGCCTCAAGGCGGTGATCGCCATTCACAACCAGCGGCTGGGCCCGGCCATGGGCGGTTGTCGCTATCTGCCTTACCCGGACGACGACACCGCAATGACCGATGCCATTCGCCTGGCCCAGGGCATGAGCTACAAGGCTGCCCTGGCGGGCCTGCCGCTGGGCGGTGGCAAGGCGGTGATCATCCGCAACCCCCATGTGGAAAACCGCGCCGCGCTGTTCGAGGCCTTCGGGCGCTTCGTCGACAGCCTGGAGGGGCGCTACATCACCGCGACCGATAGCGGCACCTCGACCCTGGACATGGACTGCATCGCCCAGAGCACCCGGCACGTCACCAGTACCACCACCGCCGGCGACCCTTCGCCGCATTCGGCCATGGGCGTGTTCGCCGGCATCCGCGCCACGGCGATGGCGCGCCTGGGCACCGACAACCTGGAAGGGTTGCGCGTGGCTGTGCAGGGGTTGGGGAATGTCGGGTTTGCCCTGGCCGAGCAGTTGCATGCGGCGGGGGCGGTACTGCTGGTCAGCGACCATGACCCGGGGCGGGTGCAACTGGCCATGGAGCAGTTGAATGCGCTGCCGGTGGCCAGCGAAGCGCTGGTCAGCACGCCTTGCGACATCTTCGCGCCGTGCGGGCTGGGCCCGGTGCTCAACAGCCAGAGCGTCATGCAGCTGCGCTGTGCCGCGGTGGCCGGCTCGGCGAACAACCAGCTGACCCACCTTCAGGTCGCCGACCAGCTCGAAACCCGCGGCATTCTGTATGCCCCGGACTACATCATCAATTCCGGCGGGCTGATCTACGTGGCGCTGACCCACCAGGGCCAGGACCTTGGCACCATCACCGCGCACCTGGCGCGCATCCCCACGCGGCTGACCGAGGTCTTCGCCCACGCCCAGGCCGAGAAGAGTTCGCCGGCCCGCGTGGCCCAGCAACTGGCCGAGAAGCTGGTGTACAACGCCTGATGCCTACTCGGCGGGCTGCTCGGCAAGCAGCTCGGACAACGCGTCGGGCTGGCTCTTGAAGGCCTTGGCGAACACATCGCGGTTCTTCGCCATGTAGATACCCGCTTCCTCGACCTGCTGTTCGCTCAGCGACGGCACGGCCTTCTGCAGCACCTCGGCGAGCAGTTCGGCCAGCTCGAGCATCTTGTCGTGACGGTCTGCTTCAGCTTTATCCATGAACAAGCGCTCCAGATCGCGGCTGCTGCGGTATACCACTTCGACGGCCATTCATCACCTCACATGCCTTTCGATAATTGATGTGTACGAGTACTGTGTTTTTATACAGGTAAAAGCATAAGGCAAACCACCACGTTTGGGTAGTGGCATTTTTATAGCTCAATTTGCTCGCAATGGTGGGGTGGCGGGTGTCTTGCGGCAATCGGTCGCCTTCTCAAGCTGTGCCGCTGGCCTTTTTACTGCATGCAGGCAAAGCGTCACCTGGGTGGCGCATCCTCCCTTCGTCGTTTCCAAGGAATTCGCATCGTGAACATCAAATGGGCTGAAAAAGTGCGCAAGGGCCTGCATGGCTCGGCGGATTCGCTGGGCAACCTGTGCGTGGAGGCCTTTCATTACCTGGCACTGTTCGGCATCGGTGCCATCACCGCCTATGCGGCGGTGTCGGCATTCATCGAGATGATCGGCAAGGGTGGGGTGAGCGTCGATGACATCCTGCTGCTGTTCATCTACCTGGAGCTGGGGGCGATGGTGGGGATCTACTTCAAGACCAACCACATGCCCATCCGCTTCCTGCTGTACGTGGCGATCACCGCGCTTACGCGCCTGCTGATCGGCGATGTGTCGCACCACAAGGCCCCCGACGTGGGCCTGCTGTATGTGTGCGGCGGGATCCTGCTGCTGTCGTTCTCGATCCTGGTGGTGCGCTACGCCTCGTCGCGCTACCCCTCCACCAAGGCCATCGACGCCAGCGGCAAGGAAATCGAAGAGGCCAAGTAGCCTTGGCTCACGCCCCCGCGCGGCGCTCGCTGGCGGCGCGCAGGCCCGGGGTGCGTGCACCGTCGCGGGTCATGCTGGCCAGAATCTCCATGGCGCTGTGGCCCTGCTCGATGGCAATACCAAAGCGCACGCTCTCGATCAGGCGCGCCAGGCGCTTGGGGTCATTGCGCTGGGCCGGGCTGATCAGGCGCTTGGCCACCACGCCCTGATCGTCGGACAGGGTCAGCATGATGCTGCCATCGAGCCGCTCGATACTCAGGTTGACCCGGTAGGTGTCGGCAAATGCAGCGTTGATCTGTTGGAAGGGGTTGACCATGGGGCTGTACCTGGCAAAGACATGTTCTGATTGACCGGGCCCTGGCCAGGTTGGTTCAGGTGGCGTTGCGAGGCAGGTGCCGAGTGGTCAATAAAAAAGGCGAGCCGTGGCTCGCCTTCTTTCATTGCCTTGGCTGTCAGGCCTGACGGGCCTGCAGGGCTTGCTCGTTCTCCAGGAATTCTTCCTGCAGCAGGGCATCGGCTGCCGGGGCGGTTGCGACCTTCTGGGTCACGCCACGTTTGCCGCGCAGTTTGCCGAACAGGTGCTCGAGGGAATGCTCGAGTTTGGTCGCGGCGCCTTCGATGGCCTGCTCCAGGCTATCGGCCTTGTGGCTGACGGAAATCGGTTGATGGCCTTTGGGGCGTGCCTCCATCTGGCAGCGCATGTCGTGGGGGCCTGGCTTGTCGCCGTTCTCATCGCGCAGGTGGACTTCGATGCGGGTGAGGTCTTCTTCGTAGCGTTCGAGCGTGCTTTCTACCGTAGTGCGTACCCACTCTTCGAGACGGGCACTGCTTTGGATATGGTTGTCGCTGTTGACTTGGATTTGCATAGTTCAATCCCTTATTCAGCTAGCTCGCAAGAGAACGATGCGGGCCATTGCGGCCTGTGGAAATCATCGCCTCTTGACTACAAGGTCAGGCAGTTGGCAGAACTTTTCAAGTGCTTGAAGAAGAAAAATATTTTGTGGCAATTAAACAGGTGAAAGGTTGTCTGGGGGTGTCCTGAGTCAATGCGCGGCCCCCCGGCAAGGTGCGCTCCTGTAGGAGCCGGCCTTGCCGGCGAAGCAGGCGCTACCGATCAGAATGCGACCGATGTCTGCAGATAGACCGTCCGTGGCTCACCCACATACTTGCCCTTGTTGTTGTCGTCGAACGAGCGCGTGAAGTACTGGTGGTTGAAGATGTTCTTCACCCCCACCGCCACGTTCAGGTTCGACAGCTGCGGCCCGAAGTCATAGCCGGCGCGGCTGCTGAACAGCATGTAGCCCGGGATGCGCCCGGCCGCGCCGTCTGCGCTTTGGGCCGAGGTGTTGGCGTTGTCGGCGAACTGGCTGCTCTGGTAGGTGCTGTCCAGGTTCAGCTTCCACGGCCCGTCGGTGTAACCCAGCCCCAGCGTGCCCTTGTGCCTGGAGGAGAACGGCACACGATTGCCCTTGTTCGGCCCATCTTCGCGGATGGTCGCGTCAACGAAGGCATAGCTGGCGTACACATCGAACCCGGCCAGCGCCGGCGTGAGGCCGTCCAGGGCGTACTTCACGCTTGTTTCCAGGCCCTGGTGGCGGGTTTCACCACGGGCGATCACGTCGTCGGTGGTCTGGTTGCTTTCGTACTGGTTGTCGAAATTGATCAGGAACAGCCCGGCCTCGGCCTGCAGGTTGCCGTTGTCGTAGCGCGTGCCCAGCTCCCAGGTGCGGGCCTTCTCGGGCTTCACTTCACCCTGGTTCACGCGGTTGGGCATCTGGCTGTACTGCACGCTGCCGAACGAACCCTCGGTGTTGGCGTAGAGGTTCCAGCTGTCGCTCAGGTGGTACATCACGTTCAGCGCCGGCAACGCGGTGTTGTAGTCGCCCTTGTATTCCAGGCCCTTGAGCTTGTTGCTCTGCTGCGACTTGATCATCTCGTAGCGGATACCCGGGGTGATGGTCCACTGGCCGATGTCGATGCGGTCATCCAGAAACAGCGCATGGGCATCGGTGCCGCCACGGGTGTCGCGGTCGTTGGGGCTGGAGGTGGTCGGCAACTGGCCGGCGCTGACGCTCTCCATGTAGCGCAGCTCGTGCCCGGCCTCGTTGATGTAGCGGTAGCCAAGGCCCACCTCGTGGTGGCTGTCGCCCAGCGCAAAGCCCTGGGTGAAACGGGTTTCGATGCCGCGCACCCAGTACTCGCGCGGCGACAGCGAGATCGACCTGTTCTGCACCAGGTAGCCACTGCGCAGGGTCTTGGTGAAGAAGCTGTTGACGCTGAACTGGCGCTCACCTTCCTTGTAGTCGTAACCGGCGTTGAACATCGTGCGCCGGCCCCAGAACTTGTCCTGCAGGCGGGTCGACTGGTACGGGTCGGCGTCGTAGTCGACCACGTTGAGGCCGCCGGGCATCTGCGCCTCGCCCTCGTAGTACTGCGCCATGGCATGCAGGCTGTTGGCCTCGTCCAGTTGCAGCTTGCCCTTGAGGATCAGGTCGTCGATCTGCGTGTCGCTGTGCTCGCGCCAGTCGCCACCGCGGGTGCCCGAATACAGGATCGCGCCGCCCAGGCCGTTGTCGGCGGTGCCGCCGGCCAGCAGGTTGGCGCTGCTCTTGAAACCGTCGTGGCTGGAGGAGGGGCTGGTCTGGGTCTGCAGGCTGGCCTTCAGCGTGGGTTCGTCAGGGATCGCGCGGGTCACGAAGTTGACGATGCCGCCCACGTTCTGCGGCCCGTAGCGCACGGCGCCGCCGCCACGCACCACGTCCACCGCGTCCATGTTGCCCAGGCTGATCGGCGCGAACGACAGCTGTGGCTGGCCATAGGGCGCAAACGGCACCGGAATGCCGTCCATCAGCACTGTGGAGCGCGAGGCCAGGCGCGGGTTGAGCCCGCGGATGCCGAAGTTCAGCGCCATGTCGTGGCTGCCGGTGCCGTTGTTTTCCGGCGCATTCACCCCGGGTATGCGGTTGAGCACTTCCCGTGCGCTGCTGGCGCCGGTGCGTTCGAACTCTTCACGGCGGATCACGTCCCGTGCGCCGGGGTGTTCGAACACGTTGTCCTGGGTGGCTTCACCCAGCCAGTCGCCGACCACGCTGGAGCTGCCCAGCTCCAGCGGCGCGCCGGCGGCCGGGGCCAGCGGTTGCAGGCTGTAGGCGTTGTCGCCTTCGGCGCGGGCCTGCAGGCCGGTGCCTTCAAGCAGCGCGGACAGGCCCTGTGCAGTGGAATACTCGCCTTCCAGGCCACGGCTTTTCACGCCCTGGGTCACCTGCGAGCCGAACGAGATCAACACGCCGCTTTCACGCCCGAACTGGTTCAGGGCGTCTTCCAGCGACATCGGGGCGATGTGGTAGGTGCGTGCCTGGGCGGCGTGCAGGGGCGCAACGGCGCCGAAGGTGAGGCTGGCGCCCAGCAGCAGGGCATGGGCGAGGGGGCTTAGGCGAAGCGGCATGCAAAGGGTCCTTGAGAAGGTCGGGGCAAAGGGTTCTGCCTTCTCTGTCACGCGAGATGAAAAAACGGCTCAAGGTTCTGAAAATAATCTCAGGCGCGGGCTTCTACCGTGACCCAGTAGCGGGTGAAGCGCCGCACGCGCACCGGCAGCGACACCTCCAGCAGGTCCAGGATGCGTTCGCTGTCGGCCAGCGGGTAGCTGCCCGACAGCAGCAGGTCGGCCACCGCCGGATCGCACGTGAGCTGGCCGCGACGGTAGCGGGCCAGGTCGTCGATGAAGTCCCCCAGGCGCGTATGCGCAGCCACCAGCATGCCGTCGACCCAGGCGCCGGTGTTGGCATCCACCGCATGGGTGGCGCCCCAGCGTGGCCCGTCGAAACGCGCCTGCTGCCCGGCTTCCAGCGCATGCCCGGCAAGCATCGCCCGGCCCTGCAGCACCGCCACCTGGCTGTGGTCGGCCCACTGGCGCACGTTGAAGCGTCCGCTCGACAGCTGCAGCAGGCCGTTGCCGGTCACCACGCGCAGGGGGCGGGGGTCGTCGGCCACATTGAGCAGCAGTTCGCCTTCGAGCAGGTGGATCAGCCGCTGTTCGCGGTCCAGGCGTACGTCGGCGGCGCTGGCGGTGTTCAGGTGCAGGTGCGTGCCGTCGTCCAGGCGCATCTGGCGGCGCTGGCCCAGCGGGCTGCGGTAGTCGGCCAGCAGGGGCGGCAGCGGGTTGTGCTGCTGCAGGGCCAGCCCGCAGGCGCCGCCCACCCCGAGCAGCAACAGCGCCTTGAGCGCGCGCCGCCGGCTGGCCGAGCGTGGCGCCTGCAGGGCGGCGTGCGCCAGTGGCGAAGACAGCCCGCGCAGGCGCTGATTGACCCGCTGTATGTGCTCCCAGGCGCGACGGTGTTCTTCGCTGGCCTGCAGCCAGCGCTCCATGGCCAGTTGCTGGCGGCTGTCGAGGGCACCGCCCTGCAGTTCGATCAGCCAGTGCACCGCCTGTTCTGCCACCTTTGGCGAGAATTCCTGGGCGTTCACAGGGCGAAGTAGCAGCGCATGGCCGCCTTGTTCAGATGGCGCTTCACGGTGGCCAGCGAAATGCCCAGCTGCCGGGCGATGTCGGCGTAGCCCAGGCCGTCGACCTGAGCCATCAGGAAGGCGCGCTTGACCACCACGGGGAGGCCGTCGAGCAGCCGGTCGAGTTCGATCAGGGTTTCCAGAATGATCGCGCGATGTTCTTCGCAAGGCGCCACCGCTTCGGGTAGCTGGGCCAGTGCCTGGTAGTAGGCGCGTTCCAGGTCCTGGCGGCGGTAGTGGTTGAACAGCACGCGCTTGGCCACCGTGGTGAGGAAGGCGCGAGGTTCGTTGAGCGTTGGTGTTTCGCGCGCCTGCAGCAGGCGCATGAAGGTGTCCTGGGCCAGGTCGGCGGCGCTGTGCGGGCAGCCCAGGCGCTGTCGCAGCCAGCCGGTGAGCCAGTTGTGATGGGCGCTGTAGAGGCCTTCGAGCGAAGCAGGGGCGGGCTGGGCACTGGGCAC
>NZ_JAFKEC010000036.1 GCF_017848315.1 Pseudomonas palmensis | reverse complement strand
GGCGCACGCCTTCGCGCTCAAAAAGTACTTCGAGGGGATCGAATCCTGCTCGAGCACTTGCGACAACGAACACACGGCGGCGTCGTTGGGCCAGGCCGAAATATTGGGCATCCAGAACCCGCCATGCGACTGTTCGCGTGGGTCCATACACACAACCAGCGTCCTTCCATTTGCCCCCTGGCGGCTGGAGTTCTTCGGATTCGCCCACCAGGGCGCCGAGGAAGCAGCCAAACGCGTTGCCTTTGTCGGAGAGGACGCCTGGGACGTTTTCCCAGAGACAGGCGGCCTCGGGCTCGCCGCGCTTTGTTCGAACATGGTCAATTGCATCGAGCAGCTCCACGTATTTGATGGTGAGGGCGCCGCGTGGGTCGTTGAGGCCTTCGCGCATGCCGGCCACGCTGAAGGCCTGGCATGGGGTGCCGCCGACCAGGGCGTCAGGCGCCAGGATCTTGCCGGACAGAACCATGGCGGCCAGACGTGTCATGTCGCCGTGGTTCGGTGTTTTCGGGTAGTGGTGAGCCAGTACCGCGCTGGGGAATGGCTCGATCTCGGCGTACCAGGCCGCCTGCCAGCCCAGCGGGTGCCAGGCCACGGTCGCAGCTTCGATGCCGCTGCAGACGCTTCCGTAGGTGATGGGCATTGGTGATCCTCGCCGGGGAGGCGTTATCGTTGGATAGGGGAAGGCGCTGGCGGGCAGCGTTTCGGATAGGTCTTGGTCAGCTCGCCGTTGACCGCATGGCCTCGGCGCAGGATCAGGTTCGCCAGTGCGGCGCGGTCTTTCTGGCTGTGGCTCGCCTGGGCGAGCAGGCCGAAGTAGCTGTTTGCTGTCTCGCGCAGATCCTCCGCCGGCGCGGCAGCGGTGCGCTTCATTGCCTGGACCACTGATCGTTTGCGGGTAGTGCGTCGCCAGGGCTTGATCACGTGCCCGACGAAGTCCACGCCACGATCAATTGGCTGCAGGATGGTCTTCTTCGGGTTGAGCCTGGCGCCCAGGCTTGGCAGGAACTGCTCGATCCTGTGCAGCCACTCGTTCAGCTGCTGCGCTGAGTCGTGCAGCAGCACGAAGTCGTCGACGTAGCGGATGTAGTGCTTTGCCGCCAGCTCGTGCTTGCAGAACTGGTCCAGCGCGTCGAGGTAGACGTTGGCGAAGAACTGCGACGACAGGTTGCCGATCGGCAAGCCAAGATGAGCAGGCTGCGCGGTCAGTCGCTTGTGCTGCGGTACCCGATTGAACAGGTGTGCCGGGCTGCGCACGTCGTAGTTCTCGCGCGGGTCGTGCATAAGCACCTGCAGGGTCAACTGCTGCCACCATGGATCGGTGACTCTGGCTACCAGCTGGCGGCCCAGCACGCGCTTGTCGATCGCGACGAAGAAGTTGGCCAGGTCGCACTTCAGGTAGAAGCCGGGGCGGGACCAGTTCTGCGTCTGGCTCCGGATCTTCGCCTCAAGGCGCTTGCCGGCGTACAGCGTGCCTCTACCTGGGATACAGGCGCAGCTGTCCACTATGAAGCTGCGCTCGATGCCGGGGCCGATGCGGTTGTACAGCAGGTGGTGCACGATGCGGTCGCGGAAGTCGGCGGCCCACACCTCGCGGGCTTTTGGCCGGGTGACCACAAAGCAGATAGAGCGGCCTGGCCGGTATTGGCCGGTGACCAGGGCGCGGTGCAGCTCCGTCAGGTTCCGCTCCAGGTTCACTTCGAATGCCAGCGCGCTGTTGCTGTTGCGCTTGGAGCGCCGGCAGTCGTAGTAGGCCTGGACCAGTTCGCTGAACGGGTAGGGCGTTGAATCTGCGGACGGGGCGGACACGGAGCTCGTTGTTCTTGTCGTTGTTGTTCTGATAGCCATCATCGAAGTTCATGTTGAATGCGTTGTTGGCGGAGCGCTGCGACCTGTCGTGCTATCTACGTCGGCCTGCCGATTGCTCGGCGGACAAACTGCGCTGGACCTACACGGACGCTTTAGACCGGCGGTATCCATGGTGCGCATGGCGGTGACCCAAGGTCAGCGGCACGACCAGATTCAATTCGCACAGGCCTGGAAGCCGTAACCTTCAGGCAGCGGGCGCGGATGGGGTGAAGCGTTTCCAGGCGTTGGCCTGCTTGCCGATCGATGTGGTGACCTCCATCGTTCTGGCGTGCTGGTCAGCGCTGATGAAGCGGTTGTCCTTGAAGAGGCGCATGAGCAGTTCGATCACCTGGACCTTTTCGACCAGTACCGACAGGTGTGGACGCTTGTCCTGCGTCGCGTTTGCCCGGGCAATGAGCATGAGCACGTCAATGCACTCGTCGATCACGCGCCGGCCCAGCGACTGCTTGAGCTCGCGCGGGATGTTCCTGGTGAGGTTCGTGGCCATCTGCAAAAGGCCGCTGGCGGCCCTGTAGATCGAAAGCTCGGTGTGCATTGCCATGTCATGCCCCTCCTTGGGCGGCCGGCCGCAAGCGGCCGGTTAAATGAAAAAATTACTGAATAAGCTCGCTGCGGACGGGGCGGACACGGAGCTCGTCGCCCTTGCCGCCGTCGCCCTGACAGCCACCAGCGAAGTCCATGCAGAATGCGGTGCTGGCGGAGCGCTGCGAACTCGACCAGTACCAGGTATCGCGGAACGCCTCGGGGCCGCCGGCCTGGAAAGCTTCGTGAGCGGTCTGTTTGGGGTCTTCCTCGCTGTACAGCAGGCCTACTGGCTCGCTGTGAGGGTTGTCACCGTCGCGCCGGCCGGCCCAGTTCTCTTCGGTGGTCGGCTTGAAGTGGCGGTACTGCAGCTCCTGCACGTCGCGCGCTGGGATGGCCCAGTCTGTGAAGCCATCGATCTCCAGAGCCAGGACCTGCTTGGCCAGCTCGCTGCCAGATGCGGCCATAGCCTCGGTGTTGGCGCGACTGTTGGTGAAGCTGTCGACGCCTTCGATCTTCACGCCGTACTCTCCCCAGCGCCCTTGAAGCTCATGTTCGGCGCCGGCGGTGATCCACAGGTGACGCGCGCCGGTATCTTGGTCGCGAGTGATGCCAGTAACGAAGCCACCGCCGTAGGCCTCGCCGATGGCGGGGATGTTGGCGGGCTGTGCTGCTTTCTCAACTGCGCTCATGTGCTGCTCCTTGTGTGCAGGCAACAAAAAAGGCGCTGATGCGCCCTTGGTCGAATGAATGAAGGATCAAATAAAGAATCTGCGGACGGGGCGGACACGGAGCTCGTCGTCCTTGCCGGTGTTGTCCTGATAGCCACCACCGAAGTACATGTAGAATGCGGTGTAGGCGGAGCGCTGCGAACTGCTCCAGTACGCCCCCTCGGTGATCAGCCCGTGTACCCAGGCCTGGTAGAGCTGGGATGCGGCCGGAAGGTCGAAGTCGGCATGGTCGTCAGCGCGGTATGCCCGGGCTGCTTCAGCAGCAGGATGGCCGCCCTCTGCTATCAGGATGTCAGTATTGGCCTTGCCGTCGTGCCGACTGGTAGCTTTCGACTCAGTATTGCGGCCGCCCCACTCGTGCTCGCCAACATCGCTGTCGGCGAAGATCAGGTAGTGCGCTGGCACGTCACCGATGGCCGGCACGAAGCCTCCGTTGATGCCGCCCTGGCCCGGCCAAGGCTGGCCGACTGGCGGCACAGCGATGTTGCTCGGGGCGTTGGCGGACGACAGGCCGGCCAGAGCGCTAACCAGGGCAAGTTCGGCGAGCTTCGGGCGGGCCACCTTGAAGTGCAGACCGTTGTGTTCAAGCTTTACCATTTCAGATTTCATGAGCATCTCTCAGGAATGAGCAGCCCTACCTGGGCGGCATATGGGTAATTGAAGTTTTGGCTCAGCCGTTGCCGAGCAACAACAGGCCGGTGTCATCGGGGTCATCGCCAAGGCGGATGTCTGATGCACGAAGCTCACGCTGCACTCGCCACTCATAGAGAGTTCGCGCCACGGAATTGCTGGTGACGAAATCGTGGCGCGGAGGCAGCGACAGCAATGTGAGGGCCTGAATCGGCCCCAGAGCATGGGCACGCTCAATCAGCAGGCGGACTACGAAGCTTCGGTCGGTGGCGTTGATCCACCCGCCCATTTCGTCGACCTGATGGACGGTGCCGCGCCTGGCCATCAGCCTGATCTCGGTGCGCTCTGCCTTGATGTGCTGGTCGCTCTCAATCTCGAGTTGCGCCCCAGCGGCGAAGAAGGTGAATTTCTCCCGGCCCAGCTTGTGCGCATGGTAGATCAGGAGGGTGAGCGCTTCGCTGCTCTCGACCATTTCGCCCACAGCATCAGGTCAGCGAGCTGTGCGGCGTGTGCGGCAGTGGCCTTGATTCTCAAGTCCTGCTCGCCCAGGCGCTCCTGTTTCTCTCGGCGCCTCAGGTCGCGCTCTTTCGGCGTCATCGCCATACGGCACCCCCTTTAAACCGCTGGGCGGCAAGTGAACGTGCAACTGCCGGCGGCGCTGCTGCACTCGGTTGTTGATGCGCCTCATGGGTGGCACACCTCGATAGGTTGGCGCTTGGAGCCTTCGGTGGGCATGACGACCAGCAGGCTCTTGTTGCCTCGGTATACGCCCCATGGCTTGCCCGTTGAAATTGCCATGGCCGCCGCGTACTTCACGGCAGGGATGGCCTGGCCGATTGTGGCGATCATGGCTACGCCCCGGTCAGGTGGTGCAGCGGGGCGAACGGGATGTCGTCGTCGAAGCTTTCGTAGTCGGGACCGTTCGTTCCTTGCTGGCTCTGCTGCGGCGCCGGCCGTTGTTGGTGGGTGCGCTGCTGTTGCCGTGGCTGTTGCGCAGACTGGTTACCCTGCGCCTGCTGTGGCGGGTTGCCCGCGAACTTGATGATGATCACCCGTCCGGTGAGCTTCACGCCCTGCGAATGATCGGACTTGGTGTAGGTCTCGACGTGGGCGTCGTCGATGGTGAAGTACACCTGCTGACCTTTGACCAGGTACTGGGCCATGGCCTCGGCCTGCTTGCCCCAGAGCGTTGCATCGACCCATTGGGTGGGGCGCTTTCCGTCTTGGCCTTTGCGTCCGTACTCGCAGGCCAAGGCCAGGTTGCAGACGGCATTCCCGTCAGGCGTGTAGCGCAGTTCAGCGTCGCGGCCCAGGCGGCCGATATCGGTAAGAGTAGGCATCGTGATTCCTTGGTTATGCGGCCAGGCCGAGCACCTTGTTCATGCGTTCGTCGAGGATTTCGTAGAAGGTCTTCACCCGTTCGGTGAGCTTGCGGATCATGGCTTCGTCGCGGTACACGCGCTTGACGAAGAGCGGCATGCCCGGCCAGTAGCTGATGAAGTCCAGCCACTCGCGCTCGGATACCCACAGGCCACCCTGGCACTGCGCGATGTGCTCCTTTGGCACTTCGCCGTTGAGAATGACGCTGATCTGGAACTTGGGAAGCTTGGTCTTGATCTCGGTGAGGCCGTCGTCGCCGACCAAGGCGTCAGGCGAGTAGCCGATGCCGTGGTTCAGAATGATCCCGACTGAACGAGTCTTGAGGCTTTCGCGATCCTCGTAGAGCCCGCGCGCGACACCCTCAAGCTCATGACCACGGATGGTTGCCTTGGTCTGGAATGGAATCTCGGCGGCCTCTTCAGTGATGCGCTCGCCGATCAACTGGTCCATGTAGGTGAAGGCGGCCACGCCGAATCCTGCCTCCCCTTTGCCGCTGACCAGAAGGCAGTCCAGCTCCGAGCAGGTGATGATACCCAGGCGCAGGGCCAGCCACTCCGGCGTGCCTTGTTCGATGTCAGTGATGATCTGCATTGGAGGTCTCCTGGTCTGCGGCTGCGTTCTGGTTGGCTGACTTGGTGAGCATGCCCAGCACCTGGTCGAACGCGGCTTTCTCAACCGCAGATGGGGTGCCATGGATGCTGGCGAATGCGGCCTTGGCTTTGTCGCTGCAGCGCTCCAGCAGCATGGCCAGCTGACTGGCCTGCACCGACGTTACCCGCGGCGTCACGACTGCACCGTTGCCGTCGTCGTCCTCGCCGGTGGTGGTGAAGTTGAGCAGCGCGCCGGCGGTGTACCGCTTGCCGTAGCTCACGCTGGAGGCCACGGCCTGGACGCCATTCTTGCTGCCGGTGGTGTCCGCCGGTAGGACGAGAGAGGTTGTCTCGCGGTGGCCGGCACGGTGGCTCAGAACTCCTTCCACCTCGATGCCGCGTTCGTTGCGTGGTGTGCGGAAGGAGAGAGCAAAGCCGTGGCGGGCCAGAACGGGTTTGATCATCTCGTTGATGTCCTCCCAGAGCGCATAGGTGCTCTGGATTCGGCCACTCTTGTCCTTGATGCCACCGCGCTCGCCGATGACGGGGAGCTCTTCCTGCATGGCGGCCATGGCCTCGTCGAACTGCTGCTTAGCCTGCAGGGCCTGGATGTTCCGGTGCATTGCCATCAAGCGCTCCATCTTGTCGATGTCAGCGTTCGGGGTCATGGCGACCTGCTGGATGATCTGCAGAACGGTGACCGACTCGGCGGCAACGACCGGCGACTGGGATTGGGTTTCAACCCTGGCTACTTGGCTCATGGTGACCTCAGTATGCGATGGTGATGTTCGGGATCTTGCGCTGCGCGATCAGGGTGACCGCTTGCTTGGCGCAGGCTTCTGGCATGCCGCCAGCGATGAAAGCTTCCAGCGCTGAACGGTTGATGCTGCGGCGATGGGCTTCGTCTCGCTCGCGGGCTTCTTGCTGGTGAAGGATCTCGGCGGCAGCGGCATCAGCACGGCGGCGTTCATCCTGGCGCGCCTGCTCGGCCGCTTCCTCTTGTCGGCGGGCGGCGACCTGCCGCTCCTGTTCCATCCGCTGCTCGGTAGCAACGCGGTCGGCCTCGGCCTGAATCCGGGCGCGCTCGGCTTGCTCGGCCTGCAACTTGAGCTGCAGCCGTTGATTCTCAGCTTCGCGCTCCTGCGCAGCAGCTTGGTCAATCAGCTCCTGCTCGCGGCGGGCGGCGGCTTCTCGCGCCGCCTGCTGTTCCTGAGCCACGCGCTGGCGTTCCAGCTCGACAGCGGCTTCCTGTGCCACCCGGATGCGGTCTTGTTCGGCGCGCTCTTCTGCCTCGCGGCGCAGGCGAGCCAGCTCAGCTTGCTCGGCTTCGTACTGCTGGCGGGCAGCCAATGCAGTGCGCAGCACCTTCAGCGAATCGTCCTTGGCCCGGGCGGCTTCGGCTTCGAACTCTTCCCACTGCTGGCCCAGGGGGGCCGCTTCAACCTTTGCGATTCGGTCGGCCAAGTCCTCGGCGGTGATGCCGTCCAGGTCCTGGGCGTTGAGCTTCAGGTGGGCAATGGCGCTGTTGTGTCGGTCTACCCGGGCATCCTCAGCGGCCTGCCAGTCGTTCAGCGGCTTGCGCACTTCGTCGCGAAGCTTGTCCATTTCAGTGACGAACTCGCGAAGCTCGGTCTCGACGACCTTCGGCATCTCCTTGAGGCGGCGCAAGTAATCTCGACCAGGATTCTCCACTGCTTTCTTGGACCGGCTCACTTCAGCTGCCAGGCTGGCGATGCGTTCTCGCCCTTTACGGGTGGTCAGATCTGGCACTTCGCCGCATACCTGCGACCTGGTGTGCTCAAGGAAAGGTTTCAGTCCACCCAGCACGTAGATGGCCGGGGCATTCTCTTCGCTGATGTCGTCGACGGTGATCAGCTGCTGTTGTGCGGACATTGGGACACACCTCGCGCTCCATGCGAGCGCCGTCAGTTGGAATAGGGGGAATGCCAGGTCACGCGGTTACGGAGGGTTGCTCCGCGCCCTGGCTGCGGTGGATGGTTGCGCGCTCTCGCCGCTTACGCTCCCGATGGGGTACGGTTATCCCCGATGGGGCCCGCCGTGCGCCGGGTGTGAATTCAGGAAGTGATGGCGCTGGCCAGGGCGCTTACGAGCATCCAGGCAGTGCAGATGAAGAGGGTGGTGAAGCTGCCTCGCCAGAAGGCGAAGCGGCGTGCGCGCTGCAGTCTTGTCATGCTGCGTCAGCCTTGGCCTGCTCGTACCGATCGATAGCCCGGTCAGCAGCGACCTCTTCGGCTAGGGCCCGGCCATACTCATTGGCCCACGGCCGAATCAGGGCCTCGGCCACGTCATGCAGAGCAGTAGGGTGGCCCGCCTTGGATGGGCCTACCGCCTCGCAGGCAAGATCGTGCGCCTTGCGGTGAATACCGCGACCGTCGGCGATGACCTCGCAGATCATCCGCTCAATCGGGTACTCACGGTTGTCGGTCAGCAGCGGCGCGATGTGCTCCTGTGCGCCCAAGTGCTCCGCGAGGGCCTCGTACAGCGACTGGGGGGTTACCAGCGAGACCTCTTTGCCAAATGGGCGCGGCGCCGTGACGTTCTCGCCGCAGATCAGCTTGTTGATAGAGTCGTGCAGCCAGTTCGGGCCTTCCGGCGTTTCGAGGAAGTTGCTCATGACCTTGTCTCCGTCTCCAGCCGGCGCGCCAATGCACAGGCCTCGTTGTGATCACGGCGGAATCCAACGACCCTGCCGCTGGAACTGTCCACTACGTGGAAGAAGTCCCGGCCCGCAGGCTTTACCTGGAGCCGGAACAGGATCACCGGCATCACCCGGCCAACCTTCTCGTAGAACTCGGCAGTGGCAATCACAGAGCGCTCCTTGAGCACGGAGAGAATGTCGCGCCGGGTTTGAATGCTTGGGTGCATGGTCGCCTCCAGATGTCGGTTTAAAGGGGCTTGTTGCAGTCGTGATCTTCGTTGCTGAATAGGTGAGCATCTGCAAACTCGCCGCCTTCGTATGGGTTTCCGCTGCGTTCACGGCGATCCTGATAGGCGGTATGCTGTCCTGTACGGCGCTCTTGCCTGCTTGCCTTGCAGGACTTTGAGCAGTAGCGAGCCCAGCCGCGCTTGCGGTCGGCTAGCCGCGCAATGAATGGCTGCTTGCACCACTGGCAAGCAAACTCTGCTGTGGCAGCCATGACGGCCTCCAGGTGGTGGTGGGTTACTCGGTGGGTGGGGTGAGGTGTGGCTGCCAGTGCGTCACGCGGTGCTCGAAGCGCGAGCCATCCCCGTAGCGCCAGTCAATGCCGTTCCAGTAGAGGAAGCGGGCGCCGTTGAAGGCGCTCTGTGCTTTTCGTGCTGGTGTGTAGGCGATAACCCAGGCCTTGCCGCCACCCTTGGGCAGTTGAGGCAGTCTGTCGCTGCACTTGATCCAGCCGCTCATGGCTCTTCTCCACGGCGCCGGCGCTCGGTTGCAATTTCCATGTCCAAATCATGTCGCTCCTCGCTGATCAGCTCAGCTACAGCACTTTCGATTTGGGCCATGGCCTGCTGATCGTCAGCGGCGCGGCGAATCATCACGCGCAGCAACTGAATGGCCGCATCAAGGAGTGTCGGGTAGACATGGGCCGAAAAGCCGCTGCCTGAAGGCTCCTGAACCATGACCTGGCCGGAAACGTTCATTCCGCTCATTGGGTGATCCTCAGGACCGCATTGGCCAGGAGCCAGGCGAAGGTGACCAAACCCACCGTGAAAGGTGGCCTGGCGCCTGCCAATGCGGTCGTATGTGAAGGGAAGGGGATGGGGGATGCATCGGGGTGTGATCTGGCCGGTGCTGCGTTCGTTCCGGCTTGCCGCATCAAAGGGCGGTGGTTAGATGAGTAGCCCTACGGAGCGTCGATGCACGAGAGTCGGGTAAGGAAAGTCGTGCAAAGCCCGTTGGGTCTTTCCCTGCGCATCAACCTGCGCATTCAGATCACACCCCGATGCAGCCTGCGATGGGGAGCAGGGCATCGGGCCGTCTTTCCGGCTGTCAGGGAATCAGTCAGCCAATTGCTGGCCGGGCGAGGAAGTCATTCAGCGCCTGCTGCTTGGCATCTTCGCCATCCAAGAAGCGGATCGCCCACGGCATCAACGTCTGAACCGTGCCGTCTGCCATCTCAACGATGGCGACGCTGTAGTTGCCTGGGCCGTTCTCGAACTCTTCGTGCTCGACGCCCCAGCCGTGGAACTTGCCTTCGGCCGCGTCTTCGAGCCTTGTGCGGCGGCCACGATCATCGTGCACTGCCGCCATGGTCATAACTGGTCGCATCTTCATTTCCTCCAGTGAATTCCCAAAGCACCCGGTCGCCCAGGTGCTTCAGTGAATCGTTCTGTATCGCCGCGACCCGCTACTGGCGTCGGTCGCTGGCTCATGTGCGCCTTGGTTACCACCTGGGCCTTGCCCAGTTCGCACTCTGTTGTCTGGTCACTCACCGCGCCGCCGGTTACCGGTGGGCACAGCTTGATTCCTCCCTACTACCGCCGGGGAAGGCGGGGCGCATTGCTTGCCAGGTCATTCACACGGTTAAGGCATTTCGCCTTCGTCAGCCGTACAGGGTTCTCCCTGTCGTGGGCAGCCTTTCGGGGCTGTCTGGCGCCGGTCGCCGGTAGAGGCAATGCGGTCTGTTGGTTGTTGCGCTGGATGTTAAAGAGCGGCGGCCCGGTTGAGGGTCTATGCAGGACCGGGTGAGTCGCTGCGTTGAGGTAAATTTATCTGCGCGATAAATGGCTGTCAATATCAATTTGATAAATTTATCTCCAGATGATGATCGGTCGTTTATCTGAGGTCTTTTCTCGGGACGAAAAAAAGCCCGCAAGAGGCGGGCTTGATTGATCGGGTGGATCTAGAACAGCGGCATGCTCATGCCGCCGGGGTTGACCTTCAGGCCTTTGACGAGCAGTCCGTTCTGAAAAAGGAACTGGTAGGCCTGATTGCCGGTGTACCCGCCGTAGCTGTTTTTGGCGTTCACGTTCACCGAGATGATGTACCCGGCATAGAGCGGGCGACCTTCAACGGCGCCACCCACGATGTAGCCTTTGCTCACCTGTGAAAACTGGTACTGAGCTGACATCGGGTCTTTAAGGGTGCCATTGAAATACTGCCTGACCCGCTCTTCGGCCTGGGCCTGGGGAATGGAGCTGCCGTAATCGGCGCTTGCGATATCTTGCGGGGTAGGCCCTGATGCGCAGCCTGCCATAAAGCAGAAGGCGGAGACGACGGCCAGTCGGCGGAGTAGAGAGAGCATAGGTTTCCCTTCCTAAATAAATCCCGATCATAACATCGAGCCATCGCCGGGAAGGATCAGAAGAACGACGCGCCCCAGAAGACTCGACCAATGATCGCGATGTCTTCGGCGATCAATTCATCAGCGGTGTATTCCTCGTCGGGGTGCTCATCGCGATTAAAGCTTCTCAGGCGTAGGCCGCCGCGCGCCGTGCGATAGAGCTGCTTCACCCGGACGTGGCCGGCGTGGTTCAGTGCGTACATTTTGCCGTCAACAACGTCCGCCACTTTGTTCTTAGAGCGATCCACTGCGACCGTGCCGCCGTTCTGTAGAACTGGCTCCATCGAGTTGCCTGAGATCGACACGCAAACTGCCTGGTCTGGCTGCACACCCATGTTGCGCACGGTGTACTTGCCGAAGCGTAGCTTTCTGGTGCCGCTCACCTCGATCACTGTTTTCCCGCCTCCTGCGGACAGCTCTACTTCTTTGAGGAAGGGGAGCTCGATTTCGTCATCGTCGAGCGGGGTGTCGTCAGCCCACTCATCAATACCTTCCGATTCGATAGAGGCGTTCGGCTCAATGAGACGCTTCGTCTGTTCGTGAGCTTGGTCCAGCCAGCCATGAGGAAGGCCTGCGGCAGCCTCAATCTTCCTGGCGAGCTTCGGTCCAAGATTACGCTTTGGATTTGGGGAGACGATCAGGCTGATAACTGACGGAGCTGTGCCGCAAGCCTCCGCAAATTCAGCCTGGGTCGGGTAGCGGGCTGCAAGGGCCCGCAGGTTTTCTCTGCGAATTGTGTTCGTATCCATGCGCGGATGATCCCTGCTTTTATCTCGCTGATAAATAATCGCCGCGATCAATCAATTCTTGCCTTAAAATTATCAGTGAGATAAATTTGGTTTATCTCCCGGAAAGGTGAAGAAGATGAAAACCCCCATCCCTGACATGCAGACCTGGCTTTCCAGTGCATCAGCAATGGAGCGCCAGCGTGTAGCCGATGAGTCGGGAATCTCGGTCGGCTATCTGTGGCTGATCGCTGGAGGCCATCGGAAGCCATCCGAAGACGTCGCCGCAAGCCTGCACAAGGCAACGGAAGGTCGCGTCTCGGCCTTCTCGTTTTTCCCGAAGCTCGCAGCCATTGCTGCAACTTCCGCTGAATCTGCTGCTTAACCAATTCACATCGCAAAGGTACCCCTGATGTCGTACTTCGAACCCGACCACTTGCACGACAAACCCACCAAGGTTCGTCTCGATGAGGCGGCTGATGACCTCCTGACCGCTATGGCCAGGTTTAAGCGGACCCAGAAAGCTGTGCTCGCACGGGAAATCCTGGAGCGCGGGCTCGACCAGATGATGCAAGAGCTTAACGCGAAGACTGACGTGGCCTGAAGTGGCCGAGGAGGCCCTGTGCCAGAAAGCAAAGAGCTGGGAGTCCAGCTCGACGGGAAGGGCAATTCGGATCTGGCGTATCTCGCCAGGCAGAAGGGCTTAACCCCTGAGCAACTGGCGGCACAAATCATCAATGAGGCTCTCAACCGGATGACGAGAACAGAGCCTGGCCGAAGCAATGTTCGGTCGTTTCGCAAGGGCTAATAAGCCCCTGAGGGACTCATGAGGAACTGCCGTTGAAAACACCAAAACCCAAACTGCAGACGCAAAAAAGCCGGTGGCTAGACCGGCTTCTTGTACTGCATTCGTAACACATGTGCGAGGCAATCATATATGCACCTTGGTAGCCAAATCAATACCGTGGCCCTCGCGCCACAAAATGCGAGCCACAATTTCGTGGCGCGCACAGTCAACCTGTTCAATTTCGAAGGGTTCGAAGTTCGCGTCGTACTCATCGAAGGAGAGCCTTGGTTCTCTGCCAGGGATGTGGCGGAAGGCCTGGGCTACTCCAACCCACAGAAAGCAGTGCGCGACCACTGCAAAAGCCCGCGTCCAGTAGGGGTGAACGATTCGTTCACCCTTGGGCCTTCGGCAAACATCATCCCTGAACGCGACGTTTACCGGCTGGTCATGCGCTCCAAGATGCCTCAAGCCGAACGCTTCGAGGAATGGGTGGTGGGCGAAGTTCTGCCTAGCATTCGCAAAACCGGTGGGTATAGCACGCCGGCCCAGCCCGCCGACCTCAGCAAGCTGGAAATCCTCCAGATGGCCCTGGAGTCGGAGAAAGCCCGCGTGCTGCTCACGGTACAGGTCGAGGCCCAGGCCAAGAAGATCGACCACTTGGAGAACCTGTTCAAGGAGGGCATGACCGCCACCCAGTTCTGCAAGGGCCTCAATGGGGTCAACGTCATGCAGATCGGCCACTACCTGGAAGGCCGCAGCTGGCTCTACAACGAGAGCAAGACCAGCACCCGCTGGCGCGTCGGCTCGTACGCCCGCGACAAGTACATGACCGAGCATCAGCAGGAGATCACCCCGCACGGCAGGGAGCCCTTCATCAGCTTCACGCCGATCCTGCTGCGCAAGGGCGCCGTTCGCCTGTACGAGCTGTACCTGGCCGGCCATCTGCCCATGAAGAAGAACTGGGACGGCCTGCACACCCACGACAAGGCTGTGCGGGGTGCAGCATGACTCCCGCATTCCACACCGAAGCGCACCGCGTTGCGCGCAAGCGTCACACCTGCACCGAATGCCATGGCCACATCGAGCCAGGGGAGCGCTACGAATACGTCTCGGGGCTATGGGAGGGCGACGTGTCAACCTACAAAACCTGCGGCCACTGCGAAGCAGCGCGTGACTTCTACGTCAACGATCTCAGTTCGACCGATTTCCGTGAGAGCGAGTGGGGAGCCTTCTGCTACGGCGATGTCTGCTGCGATCTGCAGGAGGCTGCGCACGACATGCCATCTGGCACCGGCCTTAAGTTCCGAGCGTACCGGCATGTCGTCGGTATGCGGCGACGTGGGAAGACAGCACGTGAAGAGCGGAATGCGGCCCTCATGCTGGTGTGCCAACAGAGGGAAGCTGCGTCCCTGGAGCGTGCCAAGTGAGCGTTCAATCCATGTCTTGGGCCCTGGAGCAGCGCGACATCGTAGACGCCACTGCGCGATACGTGCTTCTGGTCCTGGCCAACTACGCCGACAAGAACGGCCGAGGGGCTTTTCCGTCCTCCGCGAGCATCAGCGATGACACCGGCCTGTCCATCCGCACGGTGAAGTACAAGCTCGACCACCTGCTGGAGATCGGGGTGATTCGCCTTGGAAATCAGGCCATTGCCGGCGCCTATATCGACCGTCACGACCGGCGCCCGACCGTTTACGACCTGTGCGTAGAACGGGGTGCAACAGCTGCACCCGGTTCCGAACGGGGTGCAAATGACGACGCAGCGGGGTGCAGCTCACGACAGAACGGGGTGCAAACCACGACAGAACGGGGTGCAGGAGCTGCACCCAATCCATCAATTAACCATCAAGGAACCATCAAAGAACCGAAGGGGCCAGTCGCTGACGCTCCTGCGGCTTCGAAGAAGGCTCCCAAGTTCGACCCGTTGACTGCGAAGCCGGACAACGTCAGCGCCTCCGTTTGGGCGGACTGGTGCCAGCACCGTCGCGAGATCGGCAAGCGCCTGACCAAGACCACCTGTGACCGCCAAGCCAAGACCCTGGCCGGCCACCCCGCACCCGACGCCGTGATCAACCAGTCGATCAGCAACGGCTGGACTGGCCTGTTCCCGGAGAAGGTTCTGCCGGGCGCCGGGGCGCAGGGCCTCCGGCCAGTATCCGAACCTGACTTCAACGACTCAACCTGGGCCGAAGGGCTGATGGTGCGCACATGAAATCAGCAAACCAACTGATGGCGGTCATGCAGAACCGTCCGCCAGAGCTGCACGGCGGCCCCGTTGTGGTCTCTCTGGAGACCGCTGAGGTGGTTAACGGCCTGTTCAGGCGACTCCGGGGCATCTTCCCTGCTTGGCGCCAAGCCTGGCCATCCACAGAGGCTCTGGCGGCCGCCAAGGAAGAATGGATCAAGGAGTTCGCCGCCCAAGGCATCCGCACCATCGAGCAGATCGAGTTTGGCATCGAGAAGTGCCGCAAGCTCAAGAAGCCTTTCGCACCGAGCGTGGGCGAGTTCATCGCCATGTGCCAGCCGACGCCTGAGGATTTCGGCATGCCTGCACCTGCTGATGCATGGATTGAGGCGCTGATGGGCATCTACAGCCACGAGGGCGTGAAGATCGCCGCTGTGGCCACCGGCCTGTTCGATCTGCGCGCCGCCCAGCAAAGCGACAAGGGGCTGCAAGCGCGCTTCGACCGGGCCTACCAGATCGTCCTGCGCCGCGCCCAGGACGGCCAAGCACTCGACGGCAAGATCGCCACCGGCATCGGCCACGACAGCCAGAAGAGCGCCGCCGAGCTTGCCGAAGAGCATGCAAGGCAGAAGCAGGCCCGCCTGCTGGAGATCCAGCAGATCCCAACCACAGCCGCAGCCTGCCGTGCGCAGCTGATGGCCAAGTTGAACATCAAGCGCGCCGGGCAGCCGGCCGGGGAGGGGGTGTGAGTAAGCCAGATTGGAGTGATGCCCCGGAAAACATGAACTGGGTAGCTCAGGACGCTAATGGCCAATGGTGGTGGTACGAGAAGATGCCGAAGGTTGGTGCCTGCTCATGGCTATCCGGCGGCTGCGAAATAGAGCCCAGCGTTGAGGCGAAGCCCTCTCGTCATTGGCGGTCGTCCCTTGTAGGACGCCCGCGCTCGCAGGAGAAGCACTGATGGACACCAACAATATGCGCGAGCAGTTCGAGGCAGCATTCGTGGATCGGCAAGTGGGCGCCTTTGGCGAAGACTACCGATCCACAGCTGAGCACATGCTCAAGCGTGACGGCGACTTTGATGAGCCGCCCACTGCATACAAGCTGCACTGCCGAAGTCGCGGCATGTACGACACGTATTGGGTAGAGATGGCCTGGTGGGCCTGGCAGGCATCCCGCGCTGCTGTGGTGGTGGAGCTGCCCAAGGTAGTTGGTTTCGAGGGAGCGTATGACTCGCACCGCCATCATGAATTCGTCCCGAGCATGAGCGACGTTGAGGATGCGGACGAGATATTCGGGCTGTGCCGCAGAGTTGAGGCCAAGGAAGCGATCGAGGCCCAGGGCCTGAAGGTGGCGCCATGACCAAGGAGCGGATGGACTGGATCATTCAGATAGCGCTTTCCTCCCTTGAGCAATGGTACGTCACCTGGGATCTATTCAAACGGCACGGTGACGCCGAAGTGCGACGCCGGGCGCTGGCCGCCAAGACATTCGGCCTTGTATGGCATGACCGGCACCTGGAAAGGGGCATTGAGGTGTTCAGTGACTGACTTCGTGATGCACAGCATGGCGGACGTCAATCGTCTGCTGGGCCACCTGCAGGCCCAGGACTTCACCCGGCCCAAGAAGATCGTCATCAAGGATCAGGACCGCAGCGGCGAGCAGAACAAGAAGCTCCACGCCTGCCTGAGCGATATCGCCAAGCAGGTCGAGCACGCCGGCAAGAAGTGGGACGTTCTGATCTGGAAGCGACTCCTGACTGCCGCCTGGCTGCGTGAGGCGGGCGAGCAGCCCCAACTGATACCAGCGGTAGACGGTAACGGCTTCGACGTCGTGTACGAGCGCACCAGCCAGCTCAGCGTGAAGCAGTGCGCGAGTCTTCTGGAGTGGATCCAGGCTTTCGGCGCCGAGCACCAGGTGCGCTGGAGCCAGAAGGATCTGTGGGAGGGGCGTTACTGATGCTTGCGACCAAACAACCGCGCCCGAAGAAGTGCAAGAACCCTGCGTGCGGTGCCAGCTTCCCACCGCGCCGCCTGGGCCAGGCCGTCTGCAGCCCAGCCTGCGGCCTGGCCATCGCGCCGGTGAACCGTGACAAGGCCCGCAAGGCCATCGACCAGCGCGAGCGCCGCGAGGTCAAGGTGCGCAAGGAGAAGCTGAAGAGCCGCGGCGACTACATGCGCGAGGCCCAGGCCGAATTCAACACCTACATCCGCCTGCGCGACCAGCACCTGCCCTGCATCAGCTGCGACTCGCTCCCCAGCGACCACGACCTGATCACCGGCAGCCGCTGGGACGCCGGGCATTACCGGTCGGTGGGCGCGTGCCCGGAACTGCGCTTCGAGCCGCTCAACGTGCACCGCCAGTGTGTGAAGTGCAATCGAAACCTGTCCGGCAACGCGGTCGAGTACCGCATCCGGCTGGTTCAGCGCATCGGCGCTGACCGGGTGGCCTGGCTGGAAGGCCCTCATCAGGCCCGCAAGTACACCATCGACGACCTCAAGGCCATCAAGGCCGAGTACCGGGCAAAGATCAAACAGCTGAAGGAGGCTGCAGCATGACCACAGCATTGGCGTTTTTCATTCTGGCAGTGATGCTTGTGGCATCCGGCGCCGTGATTGCTTGGGGCGCCGCAGTCGCCCGTAAGCGCAGCTACGAAGAATTCATTTTGAGGAAATCCAAGCGGGCAGGGGGTGGGCAATGATCTATCGCGACGTTATCTCCGCAGTAATTCGTGCACTGGCATCCGAGACGATCAATAGCGCCGGCGGCTGCGACTACACGCCAAAAATCCAGGCCAGCAAGCTCAAAGGCGAGATCGTGGGTAAAGAGGCGGCTTTTCTCACTGATTGCTGGGTGTTTGGCAGGCTTCACTCTTGCCTGGAGCCTAAGCACTGGATGGTCTTGAACGCTTGCTACTCAACGCACATGGCATCGAAGGTCGGCGCTATCGGGCGGATCGTATCGCACGTGTCTTCGCCTGCTCCGCGCCTGTTCCTCACCAAAGCAGTTACAGCGTGGGCATATCCGCAGCTGGGTGGCGCTGAACGGGCTCCTGCGGAGAAGGTAACGCTTGAGGTGGATGAAGACGCTCCGGCCTGGAGAAAGGCGGCTGTGGCGAAATCCCAGAAGGCTATCAACGCCAAGCTCAAGCAGCGTCAGGAGGCGCCATGTGAAGGCGTCATCATCCTGCCAGCCCATAACTACGACATGAACACCTGGGACGTCGACGGGACGCCGGAGCGCACCAGGCGCGACTGGCGCAGGAAGATATTCAAGGGGCTGGATACGTTGGTGAATCAGGCGCTTCTGGAGGCTGGGGAGATTCTGGCCAAGGAGGGCGTTTTCTTCGATGAGCAAGATGTTGCATAGAGGGCCTTGACAGGGCCTGCCGGTTCGCCGAATATTCACCCATCCTGTCATTCCTGCGCGTTTAGGAGTGACCACAAAAGCCCGGCCACTGAGCCGGGTTTTTTATTGCCCGCAAAGAGGGCCTCAAGAGTCCCGGACGGGGCGGAGCAAATATGGACCCAACCGACCTTGGCCCAGGCACAGCTACCTGGCTGGGCGGAACGGGCACTGTATTGCTGGGTGGCTTCCTCTGGCTGCGCAAGTTCCTCTCCAAGGATGCCGCTGACCGCGCCATGGATAACGCCGACATCGGCACCGTGCGCCGGCTGAATGAGCTCCTCGACTCCGAGCGCGAGGCCCGCAAGCTTGCCGAGGCCCGCGCCGACCAGTTCGCCAAAGAGCGCAATGACCTGGCCGCAACCGTCGGCCGCATGGAAGGGAAGATTGAAGCCCTGACCAGTCAGGTTGCCAACCTCACAGAGCGGGTGACGTTGCAGAGCGACGAGATCGCCCGCCTGCGCATCAAGCTCGGAGGGACTACCTGATGGACAAGTGCGCAATCCAATTCATGGCTCGCCATTGGTGGCGTCGGGTGGAGGTGTGGTTCATCGCGATGCTGCTGGTCACCGGCGGGGTGTTCTTCGGCTTCCAGCTCGGGCAGTGGGCGCTGGCAGATTCCTACCGCCAGCAGGTCGCCGAGATCCGTGCCGCCTACGACGAGGCCACACTGCAGCGTGACCATCGCCTGGATGAGCTGACCCGGAAGACCAGCACGGCAGCCGAGAAGGCCACCAAGGCGGCGACTACCGCGACCAAGGCAGCCGACAAGGCTGATGAGGCCCTCAATCGGGTATCGCCGTAACCTTGCCGTTCTGACCATTCCTGCGAGCGCGGCACTCGGTCACGGCGAGCATGATCGCTGCAGTCAATCCCGGCATGAGGAAGGTGAATAGGATCGTGAGATCCCAGCTCATTGCCGCGCTGCATGGGAAGGCCCAGAAAGTGGCGACAATGACTGACGCGATAACTCGCCAGTCACGTGGGTGCCTGGGCTTGCTCGCCATTGCGGCTGCATAGGATTTCCAGCACCCCCATAGGCTCGGTACAGAGATGGCGATTATCGTCACTGGCAAGGCAATCTTATCCGTATAGACGATGGCTATGACCAAATAGATTAGTCCCCATATGAAGATCAGTGTCACAGGAGCGATTCCTACGATCGCACCGAGCGTGAGGGCAATACGAATCTTGGTTAGCTTGGTCATCCCGATCCCTGTGGGGTAATTCATTCGCGGATAGGATAAGTCCACCGCACCACGAAATCGACATGCGCCGTTTTGTGGCGCGGGAGTGAACATGGGTGAAGTAGTAGACATCGAGAGCAAGCAGCCGCATTTGGTTGTGCATGCCAGTGACGCCGCTCACGTCATTCCCCTATCCCTGCTGGATGATGTCGCGAAGGGCGCCAAGCCATCCGCCATCCTGACCGAGCCAGTGGTGCGGCGGATCATTGAAGAGTGGCTACAGCAGGTGACTGCATGAGCATGAAGATTGTTGAGCTCAAGCGCGAGGGGTGGCGCGACACCGCCAAGACACTGCGCAAGATTGCTGATGACCTGGACGCTGGCGAGCATCCCGAATGCACCGTAGGCGCCTTGACGCTGATCGGAGCGAAGGGAGAGGTGACCGTGTTCGGTCTTGGCCCGAAATGCGATGACCTGCAGTGCTTGGGCGCAATGCGCCTGGGCGAGCAGAAGCTGATTGATGTGTTGCTGGACGGCGGGGAAGGGTAGGTGTGCCGCAGGTTAGCGCGGCACTGGCGGGTCACTTCAATTTCAGGGCTTCTTGGATCATGTCTGCATAGTCAGAGAGCTTGCTCATCTGGTCTCTCATGCTGAATTTAGGATTCCCGCTGCTTGCATATAGCGCAATGACCTCAAGTGCCGCCGCTACAGCGTAAGCCCTAGCGGTTTTGGGTGTTTTATCGGTGTCATTTTTGCTTGCGCCGATTACTGATTCGGTAACGCTACTCATGGGTGTTCCCTCACTTTTTGGGATTTTACAAATACCGGCAATCAGCCATCAATGCAATGAGAGAAAGCTGAATGACAACCAAGCAACCCGACTGGGAGGCGATCGAAAGCGCCAACCAATCAGGTTCGACTGTTTGCCTATTGGACGATCTGCTGGAATAGGCATGGCCCTACAGGCTGTCCGTAGGCCGCGCACCCTGCGTAGATGTCTGCTAACCCTTGAACAAAGCTACCAGCAATAAGACCCAGCACTGCGGCAATGACGACATATGCCCAAACGCGGTCAGAAGGCATTGGCTGACGCTTCATCCACAAGTCCATGCATCGCGCCCCGTAGAAGAGGAAGTAGAGAGCGATCATTGCAGCTACGCCGGCAGCGGAGTAGGCGCCAAAAGTAAAAATACTCAGGGGTTTCAAAAATTCCATGCACATCTCCTTTTGTTAAGTGCCTGTCGATTGAATCACCACGCGCACGCAGGCGCTATTCAACATGGTGCAGTTACTACTTGCACCGGTGGAGACCAGCAGGATGAACAGGCCATTACCGACGATAGATTTGCTCGACTCAGTGTGGCTCACGCTCCAGCCAGCATCTGATGTATGGGGGTGGATACAGCGCGAGATCCTGGCCGAGACCGGCAGCATCCACAACGAAGACCACGCTCACCTGATCGACGCCAACATCGGCGTGCTTTGGGCATCCTCTGGATTCACCAAGAAGGGAAGGGTGGTGCTAGGCCAGGCCGAGCAGGTCATGTTCCGCGCCGGTGGCTGGCAGAAGGCTCGCCAAGAGCAGCAGATTCGGGACTGGTTCGGCGATGTGCCGGAATACCTGATCACCCTTGCCGCTGACTACTGCGCACAATGCACCGACGCGGAGTTCTGCGCCCTGGTCGAGCACGAGCTTTACCACATAGCCCAGGCGACCGATCAGTACGGCGCGCCCAAGTTCACCCAAGAAGGTCTCCCTAAGTTACAGATGCGCGGGCACGACGTTGAAGAGTTCGTCGGTGTGGTTCGCCGCTATGGAGCAGGGGAAGACGTTCAGCAGCTGATTGAAGCTGCAAGCCGGCCGCCTGAGGTGGCCAAGATCAACATTTCGAGGGCCTGCGGAACCTGTCTGCTCAAGTCTGCCTGACCTTTGACAGACCTAAGACGGAATTGAACCTATGGCGGCCCTGAGCAACGAGGTGAAAGCCTTTATCGTTCAGGCCCTGGCCTGTTTCGATACCCCAGCACAGGTGGCGACCTCTGTCCGAGAAGAATTCGGCATAGAGGTGAGCCGCCAGCAGTGCGAGTCCCATGACCCGACCAAGAGTGCAGGTCGAGACTTGGCCAAGCGCTGGCGGATCCTGTTCGAAGACACGCGCAAGCGGTTCCGTGAAGAGACATCTGAGATCCCGATTGCCAACCGGGCATTCCGGCTCCGAGCGCTGGGAAGGATGGCCGAGAAGGCTGAGTCCATGAAGAATATGGCCCTGACTGCCCAATTGCTGGAGCAGGCGGCCAAAGAGGTCGGCGATGTTTACGTGAATCGCCAGACCAAGAACGAAAACCCCCACGACAACGTGCCGCCCACTCGGGTGCAGGTAGACGTGGTGGATGCGAGGAAGCCTGATGCCGTCACTTAACGTGCCCCAGGCTAACTTCCTCCGGATGGAGAACAAGTTCCGTGGCTTCGTGGCTGGGTTTGGCTCGGGCAAGACCTGGGTAGGCTGCGCCGCGCTGTGCAAGCACGTGTGGGAGTGGCCTCGGATCGACTCCGGCTACTTCGCCCCTACCTACCCGCAGATCCGCGACATCTTCTTCCCGACGATCGAGGAGGTCGCCTTCGACTGGGGCCTGAAGGTCAAGACGAAGGAGAGCGACAAAGAGGTCGAGTTCTACAGCGGCGGTCAGTACCGCAGCACGACCATCTGCCGCTCGATGGAGAAGCCGCAAACCATCGTGGGTTTCAAGATCGGGCACGCTCTGGTCGACGAGCTCGATGTTCTGCCAGCGCTGAAGGCCGAGCACGCCTGGCGCAAGATCATTGCCCGGATGCGCTACAACGTGCCCGGGCTGAAGAACGGCGTTGATGTGACCACCACCCCCGAGGGATTCAAGTTCGTCTATCAGCAGTTCGTGAAGCAGCTGCGCGAGAAGCCAGCCCTACAGGGCATGTACGGCTTGGTACAGGCCAGCACGTTCGACAACGAGCTGAACCTGCCCCCGGACTACATCCCGTCGCTGATGGAGTCATACCCGGCCCAGCTGATCCTGGCGTACCTGAATGGCCAGTTCGTCAACCTGAACGCGGGCTCGATCTACCACGCCTACGACCGGAAGCTGAATTCCTGTTTCGACACGGTCGAGCCGGGCGAGCCCTTGTTCATCGGCATGGACTTCAACGTCGGCAAGATGGCTGCGATCACGCACGTGAAGCGCGCAGACGGCAAACCCAGGGCGGTTGATGAGTTGATCGATGGCTTTGATACCCCTGACATGATCCGGCGCATCAAGGAGCGCTACTGGCGGCACAACGGCAAGGACTTCGAGAAAACCTGCGAAATCAGGATCTACCCGGATGCCTCGGGCGGCTCCCGTAAGTCGGTCAATGCCAGCGAGACCGATATCGCAATCCTTCGCCAGGCCGGCTTCGGCGTGATCGCTCCCGACGCCAACCCGCCAGTGAAAGACCGCATCAACGCCATGAACGCGATGTTCTGCAACGCGAATGGCGAGCGTCGCTACCTGATCAATCCGCTGCGCTGCCCGACCTATGCGGATGGCTTGGAGCAGCAGGTGTGGGCAGCCAACGGCGAGCCCGACAAGAAATCCGGCGTGGACCACGCGAACGACGCTGGCGGCTACTTCATCCACCACGACTACCCGATCAGCAGGCCGGTCACTCACGTGCCGATCTCGTTCACTTTCTGAGGCCATCCATGCCTAATTTCCTCCCCCGGGCAGAGTACTCGGAGGCCTTGCCCGGCTGGCAGCTGGTCAAGCGCTGCGTGGCTGGCGCCCGAGAGGTGCGCAAGCACGATATCTATCTGCCGATGCCGGACCCGGAGAACAAATCACCGGAGAACCATGCGCGGTACAAGCAGTACAAGAAGCGGGCGATGTTCCTGAACATTACCGGGCGCACGCGCACCGGCCTGCTGGGTGCGGTGTTCCGCAAGACTGCCGAGCTACAGTTGCCTGCTGGGGTCGAGTACCTCAAGGAAAACGCCAGCGGCGACGGCACGAGCTTGGAACAGCTTTCGAAGGAAGCGGTAGGCGAATGCCTGGATGCCGGCCGTGGTGGGTTCCTGGTGGACTTCCCGGCAGTTGAGGGCGTTTCCTCGATGGCCGACATGAAAGGCCGAAGCGCGCTGATTCACCACTACGGTGCCGAGTCGATCATCGACTGGAACGAGCAGGTGATTGATGGCGTGAAGCGTCTTGTCTATGTCTGCTTGCTGGAGAGCGTGTCCGAGTTCAGTGCAGAGAGCCTGGAGCGGACCATGGGCACCCAGTTCCGAGTGCTGCTGCTGGTTGATGGCCGCTACGTCCAGCGCGTTTATACCGAAGACGGCAATTCCTACACCGAGGTCGCGCCTCTCGACAAGAACGGCCGCCCCTTTGATCACATCCTGTTCAGCTTCTACGGCGCCCAGAACAACGACGCCAGCGTCGACAAGTCGCCCCTGGAAGACCTGGCCGACGTCAACATCCTGCACTACGGTAACAGCGCCACGGTGGAGGAGAGCGGGTTTATCAGCAGCCAGCCTACCCTGTTCATTACGACCGACATCAGCGCAGATGAGTTCGCCAAGCTGAACCCGAACGGCATGCATATCGGCTCGACTCGCGGCTACAACCTCGGGAAGAGCGGTACCGCAAACCTAGTCCAGGCAACCGAGAGCCAGCTGGCTCGGACGCTGCTGAAGGACAAGGAAGAGCAGATGCTGATGATCGGCGCTCGCATCGTCCAGAAGGCGGGCGGCGCTGAGACTGCTGAGGCCGTGCGCATCCGCTACAGCTCCGACAACAGCGTGCTGGGAACTATCGCCGGCAACGTTTCTGAGGCCCTGAAGCGGGCCATCCTTGACGCTGAGCGCTTCATGATTGGCGATCCGGACGAGGCCGGGACGGTCTTCTGGCTCAACCAATCGTTCTTCGACGAGACCATGACCGCCCAGGACATCCTGGCTCAGATCCAGTTGTGGCAGCAGGGCTTCATCGCCAAGAAGGACGTGCGGGTCAACCTGCGCCAAGGCGGTGTGCTCGAGGCAGACCGCAGCGACGAGAAGATCGACGAAGAGATCGCCCAGCAGCCGCCGGTGACCGGCAACGATAACCCTGAGGAGCAGTAGCGATGTACCTGAAGCGCTTCTACCGAAACAGCGACGGATCGAGCGGATGGCGTATCACCGATGTAGGTGCCGAGGTGATCATCAAATCCACTCGATGCGAGGTCCTGAACGAGGAATCGGTCGTCGTGGCGAACGTGCCTTTCGATGACACCGAGATCGTGGTTCTGGCAGATGGCGGGGGTCGAGTAATCCACCACATCAAAGGCCCGCGGCAGTGAGCAGTGACGGCTACTTGTCCGACGCAGCGACTCGCCACCAGGTGCACGTGCAGCGCTACGCCGGCGGCAGCCTCAAGCGCCTGGCCAAGTTCATCACCAAGGCCATTGGCACCGCCAAATCGCGCGTATCGGAAGGGTTGAGCCGATACGGAACCCAACGGTACGAGAAGCAGATCCAAGAGCTGCAGGGCGATCTGTCGGGCGTCTACGGCGAGATGAAACAGCAGGCTGTGCTCGACCTTGCCGAATTTGGAGGCTATGAGGCCGAATTCAACATGACCCTGCTGGGCAAGGTCGTGAAGGCGGTCGTGCAACTGAACAGACCGAGCATCGTGCAGGTTGCCGCGGCGGCGCTGGCTGACCCTTTCGACTTGGAGGTCGGCAAGAGCCGGCAGCGCATCAGCATCAATGGTGCGCTCGACCAGTACGGCACCAAGAAGAGCGCTGAGATCATCAGCGAGATCCGAATGGGTTCCGCGCTGGGTGAGACGTCCGACCAGATCGCACGCCGCCTGACCTCTTTGGGGATCCAGCAGCGCGATCAGGCTCAGGCCCTGGTCAACACCATGACCAACCACATCGCTACCACTGCGCGCGTCGAAGTGCTCAAGGAAAACGACGACATCCTCAAGGGGATGCGCCGGATCGCCACCCTGGACAGTCGGACCACGCTGTTCTGCATGAGCATCGACCAGACAGTTATCCCACTGGACGGGCCGAAGCCGCCGTATCACTGGCGGTGCCGGACCACGCTCATCCCGGTGCTGAAAGACGAGTTCGCCCGTGAGATTCCCGGATCAACCCGGCCTTCTATCGGTCCCGATGGTGTCGAGCAGGTGAGCAGCAAGACCAGCTACAGCGAGTGGCTGGCCAGGCAGCCGGCGGCGTTCCAGTCGGATGTGCTCGGCCCCGAGCGCTACAAGCTGTTCAGCAAGGGCGAGCTGTCCATCGACCGGTTCGTGGACGACGACGGCAAGACCCTGACTCTCAAGCAGCTGCGCGAACGTGAGCCGATGGCTTTCGAGAGGGCCGGAATGTGACGCCACCAATGTTCATCCTACCGTTATCACTGCTTTGGCCTGAGAGGACCAGCATGGAAGAGAAACCCGAATTGGCGCGCCTTCAGCCGCTTCCAGCATTCACCGTTGACCCATTGGAGTCAGCCATTCGGGAGACGGTCGGCCTTCTGAGTGACCATGCCTTGTTCCTCGCGGAGAACAATTTCAGTGATGTGCAGCGCGCCCAACTGAAGTTCCTCGCGGAAAAATTGAATAGCCACCTCAACCACCTATTGAGCCTTCAGCTTTCCAGGCTGTCGGCCGGGAGCAATCCATGAATCAGCGCTACATCGGTACCAAGATCATCCTGGCATTGGCAATGACCCGCCTGGCATACAACGAATACCGTGGCTGGGATTTGCCAGCAGACGAGAACGGCGCCGATGAAGGCTACCTGGTCGAGTACACCGATGGCGGTGCGCCCAACCATCCGTCCCATGAGGGCTACATCAGCTGGTCGCCTAAGGCTCAGTTTGATGCTGCGTACCTACCGATCGGTGATGTCGAGGGTTACCAGCCCCATCAGGTGCGCGTGGTTGCCGAGAAGGCGCAGCTCGACGACAAGATCGCCAAGCTCGACGCATTCACCAAAACGCAAGCCTTCAAGAGCCTTACCGCGCTGGATGACGAGCTTCTCACCGCGCAGCTGTCGTGCATGCGCGAGTACTCCTCGATTCTGGCGCGGCGAATTCACGGGTTCTGATTCGCTCCACAAATCAGGTAACCGCCATTTTGTGGCGCGCAATTCCAAGCCCTGGCTGAGCCGGGGCTTTTTTGTATCCGCAGGCTGGGCCTGCACCAAGTCTCTGGGAGACAGCAATGACCTTGAAATTCCAACTGGACAGCCTCGAAGGCGTAGATGAATCGGTAGCAGCCCTGTACGTCGAGAAGGACGGCAAGTTCGTCCTCGGCATCGACGGGCTCCCGCAGCAGGAAGACGTCAGCGGCCTGAAGGCCAAGGTTGACGAACTGCTCGGTGAGAAGAAGGCGGCCGAGAAGGCGCGCAAGGAGGCCGAGGAAACCGCTCGCCTTGAGCGCGAAGAGGCGGCCCGCAAGTCGGGCAACGTCGAGGAGCTAGAAAAGTCCTGGTCCGAGAAGTACGCACGCCGCGAGGCTGAACTGACCGGCCAGCTCGAAAGCACCAACAGCACCCTGCAAGGCCAGATCCGGGATCTGACCGTGGGCCGCACCGCCACCGAGATCGCGACCACCCTGGCTGTCCCAGGCAGCGCCAAGGCATTGCTTCCCCACATCGAACGCCGGCTGAGCGTCGAGCAGCGCGACGGTAAACCCACCGTCGTCGTGCTCGACGCCGCCGGCAAGCTCTCGGCGGCAACGCTGGACGAGCTGAAAGCAGAATTCACCAACGATCCGGCCTTTGGCCCGCTGATCGCTGGCAGCAAGGCATCTGGCGGCGGGGCCGGGGGTGCTGGAAAAGGCGGCGGGGCCGCAAGAGGCAACATCGGCGGCACCAAAGAGGAACGCACGGCGGCACTGGCCAGCCGGTTCCCAGACCTTCCATTGAAATAAGGAAATACACCCATGTCCCTGTCGCAAATGCAGGTTTTCAACGAATACATCATGCCGGCGACTATCGAGACGCTGGATCAGATGCTCGTTGCGTTCAACGCCGCCAGCCGCGGCGCCATCGTGCTGTCCCCGGACGGCTTCACTGGCGACTTCCTGCAAGAGTCGTTCTTCCAGACCCTGGCCGCTGCCCAGCGCCGCGTGGACCGCTACGCAGCCAACGGCACCGCGCCGATCACCGACCTGACCGAGCTGAAAAATACCTCGGTGAAGGTTGCTGGTGGCTTCGGTCCGATCCGCTACGAGCCATCGCAGATGACCTGGCTGGAGCGCCCGACTGCGCAAGGCGTCGAGGTAGCATCCCGCGCATTCGCCGAGATTCTGTTGAAGGACCAACTGAACACCGCCATCGCCGCCTTGGTGGCTGCGATCACCGCTCAGGCCGCCGCCGTCAATGATGTGTCGGCCACCGCCGGCATCACCTACGCCGGCCTGAACAACGCTCACGCGAAGTTCGGCGATGCGAGCCAGAACCTGGTCACCCAGGTGATGCAGGGCACCACCTACCACAAGCTGGTCGGTCAGAACCTGGCCAACCAGCAGCAGCTGTTCCAGGCCGGCAACGTCCGCGTGATCGACATCCTCGGCAAGGTCTCGGTTGTGACCGATGCCCCTGCTCTGATGCAGGACGGCACCCCGGATAAGGAGATCATCCTGTCTCTGGTCCAGGGTGCGGCTCTGGTGCACGACGGTCGCGACATCATCAGTAACGTCCAGACCACCAACGGCAAAGAGCGGATCGAGACCACGCTGCAGACCGACTACACCTTCGGCCTGGGCCTCAAGGGCTACACCTGGGATGTGACCGCCGGCGGCAAGTCTCCGACCGATGCCGAACTGGCCACCGGTACCAACTGGGACAAGACCGCTACCAGCATCAAGCACACCGCCGGTGTGGCTCTGATCGGTGACGCTTCCAAGTAACCCTGATGGTGGGCTGGGCCTATGGCCTGGCCCACTGAGGACGTGAGCATGAGCAAGAACAACATCTGGTACCTGGCCGGCCCGTTCCACCAGTACCAGGAGGATGTGAAGGCCCTGGCCAAAGAGCATGGCTTGGTCATCGTCGACGCAAACGCCGCTGCCAGCCGCCATGGTGAGGCCAAGGACGTGCCGGAGGTGACCATTCGGCCCGAGCTGAAAGCCGTGGCCGTGGTTGTCGAGGCTGGCGGACTGAGCCAGGACGTGGTCGATCAACTGACGGCTGAGCTGGCCGCCATTGGCGTGATCGTCGAATCGTTTGCCGAGCAGAGCCTGGATCGTCCAGAGGGCGAGCTGGGCGAAACCGCAGGCCGCCTGCTTCAGGTGCTGGAAGCGGTCAATGCCGGCATCGCCAGCCTGCAGCGCGAGCGCGACGGCGAAGTCCAGAAGGTAATCGACCTGGAGCAAGAGAAGGCCGACTTGCTGAAGCAGATCGAGACCCTCAAAGCTGCTGCCGCCGACCCTGAGGTCGAGGCGCTGAAGGCTGCCCTGGACAAGGCCGGCGTGACTTACCGCGCCAACGCCTCGAAAGAGTCGCTGCAGAAGCTGGTCGACGACCTGCCCAAGTAATACCGGGGCTTCGGCCCCACTCATTCAAGCGGAGGCCTGATGGCTACCTACATCACTGTGGCCGACGTGGATAGCATCCTCGGGGCTGGCTGGGCGGCTGACGAGCACAAGGAAGAGGCGGCGTTCGAGGCGAATGCCTACCTGACCGCGCTCAACCTGGTCGGAATCGATACGGACGACATCCCTGACGACGTGAAGCAGGCCGGCGCCCGGCTGGCCAAGTGCGCAGCCCAGGGCAAGCTCTACCAGCAGCAGACCGAGGGCTCGCTCGAGGCGAAGACCGTCAAGGCCGGCTCGGTAACGACCAGCAAGACCTTCGGCTCGATCGACAAGACCACCGCGGCCGCGCAGCCTGCCTGCGTGCAGCTGGCTCTGGCCCTGCTCACGCCTTGGCGCAGCAACCCGTTCGCCTTCGCTGTGAAGAGGGGGTAGAGATGGGTCTTCGCGACGATATCCAGGCCGACCTGGCCGAAGCCTTCGATGATGATCTGGCTGATGCTGTGGTTCCATTCACCGGCTCCTACCTGGGGCCGGGCGTGCGGGATCCGATCAGCGAAACGACTACTGCCCAGCCGGTCACATACACCGGGCGCGGCGTGCTCGACAGCTACGACAGCCGACGCATCGATGGCGTGAACATCCTGGTGGGCGATGTGCTGCTGATCTGCCTGGCCAACGAGGTCACGGATAAGCCGGCGGTTGGACACCAAGTCACGGTCGAAGACCTGCTCACCGGCCGCCAGGCCAAGTACCGAGTCATCAGCCCCGGCATTGACCCGGCAAAGGCCCATTACGAGATCCAGCTGAGGAAGTGACAATGGCCAAGGGGAGAGGGTGGAGTACGCCGCCAAGTGCTTTTGCCGGTGTGGTGGAGAGCGCGCTTACCCAGCGCTCCAGGGCGATCGCCATGGCCATGCTTGGAGAGATCGTCTACAAGTCACCGGTCGGCAACCCGAAGCTCTGGAAGAAGCCGCCGCCACCTGGGTACACAGGTGGCCGCTTTCGTGGAAGCCACATCGTCAGTGTCGGCGCTCCCGTCTACACGCAGACGACCAAGATCGACAAGAACGGCGCAGAAACGATAGCAGAGGGCAATCGCCAGCTATCAGGCCTCGAGCCTTTCACCGTAATTTACATCCAAACGAACCTACCCTACGCCGAAAAAATAGAGGAAGGCCACTCGACCCAGGCGCCGGGTGGCGTCTACGAAGTGGCATTTCACGGCGTTTCGCAGGCTTACTCATGACCTTCGAACAGATCCGCGCCATCGTCATCGGGCGAATGCAGCAGTGGGCTGGAATCCCGCCTGAGGATGTTGACCTTGAGCCAAATGGCGATGCGCCTTTCGATCCTGCCGGAAGGGCCATCTGGGCCCGCCTGGCGGACATCCCCGGCCTTGGCAGCGCGCCAGAGGTCGGTATCGGCCCCTGCGTACGCCGTACCGGCATCATCATCATTCAACTGTTCGTACCCAGCTACAAGGGCACCCTGGCCATCACCAAGGCCGCCGACACGCTGGTGCAGCACTTTGAGTTCTACAGCGACCCGACCGGGCCATTCGACTGCTACGCGGCCTCGGCCAGTACTGTGGGCGATGACGGCCACGGCTGGTATCAGGTAAATATCAGCGTGCCGTACCGTGCCTATTAAGCGGACCACCTCGCACCCTTGCTCATGTTATCCGCAGCCCATAGTGGCCGGAGATTACTAAGTGCGTTGACGATTTGAGGCCTTGTCTCTCCGCGAGCGAGAAAGACTGAAACTGGTATCCGATGATCAATGTGCCATTCGCCATGATTGGACCATGACATTCCAGGGCTGAACTGAAACTCAATGCGACACCTAAGCATCTCGGCGCTATAGCCAAGAATTTGGGAAGAGCGAGAACTCTTGATTGTTCCGGTAAGGCGAAGCAGCCGGTGGAGTATCCGGCGAAGCGCCATATTCGCCCGGAAGTCAGGGCGTTTTCTCAGAACCTGCCTGTAGTAGTTCTTTCGCCATTGTGGGTTGGCCGCAAGCCAAGCCCGATGGGTGATTGCCTGCTGCGCTGAGTTTTTCGAGTTGCGAACCCGTTGCTTGGCTTTTTGGGTTTCTCGATTCTCGCGGTAGTAGGTCGCGCTTTTCTCGTTGTACGCGACCTGGTTCTTGTAGAAATACTCCTTGGATGAAGATCGGTGACGCTCCCTGTTTTGCTCGCGCCATATCCTGGCGCGCTCGTTAGCGCAGGATTTGCAAGAAGCGGCCAAGCCATCGCGTGCGTTTTTTGTAGCGTGGAATAGCTCAGAAGGCTTTTCCAGAAGGCAGGTTTTACACGTCTTCAACGGTCTTTCCCTCATCCTCGACAATTCCTCAATTTTACCCCTACAGGGCCTACTGATGACCGACACCATGAAGGTTCGAATCAATGGCGAAGTGGTAGACCGCGCCGTTGCGCATACCACCTTGGCCATCCAGGAAGATGGATCGACCATCGAGTACACCGAGCCGCTGCTTGAGCACGACGAAGTTGTCTTCAGGCCTGACGACGACCCTCTGCCGATCATCGTGGTCCGCACCATTCCCGCCTGACCAAAACTAAAACCTGCACCGCCACATGGCGGTTTTTTTACGCCTATCGATAGGAGAAACACCCCATGTCCAGTGGTGCCAAGGTATCAACCGCCTGGAAACGCGAGGTAACGCCGGGCATCACCCCGCCCGGCGACTGGAACGTGCTGACCCGCGTCAGCTTCGGCCTTGTGCCGACCTACAACACGGAAGAGAACAACGAGATCGGCGCCGACCGCATGGCCCAGGGCACCGCCCAGACCACTGTGGACGTTGGCGGCGATATCGAAACCAAGCTGCGCTACGGGGCATTGGACGAGTTCATGGCCTCATGCTTCGGCAAGGACTGGGCCGGCAACGTGCTGACCATGGGTAACGACCGAATTTCGTTCTCCATCGGATCGTACGCAAGCGACGTCGGTATCGCGGCCATTGCCCGCGGCGCCCAGGTCGCGACCATGAACTTCGAAGTCCCAAACGACAACGAAATCACGGTAACCACCACCTTCGCGGCCATCGACTGGTCCGACAAGGCCGACAACACCTCGTTCATCCTGAACCCGATTGCCGAGGCGCACCAGCGCCGCTACGGGTTCAAGGACGTCACCGGCCTGAAGATCAACGGTGTGCAGCTTGGTGAAGACAACGCCTGCGTCGACAGCTTCAACCTGCAGTTCGACAACGCCGTACAAACCCAGCGCTGCATCGGCAACGGCAATCCGTTCCCGGGCAACATCATCCCGACCACCTTCACGCCGTCTGGCTCGATCACCATGAGCTGGTCGAAGACTGCATACGAGTACTGGAAGGCGCAGCAGACTGGCGATGCGCTGAGCTTCGAGTTCACGCTGAACAACGCAGACGGTGGCTACACCTTCTTCCTGCCCGAGATGGAAGTGAGCGGCGACTGGCCTGATGGCGGTGCCACCGACATCATCCAGGTTGAATTGAGCTACACCGGCCGGCGTGTGCCGCCGACCATCACCCGCATCCCTGGCCCTGTGGCAATCGCTGCCGTGACCGTGACCCCGGCCACCGCCAGCATCGAAGTCGATGAGACGGTTGACCTTGAGGCAGTCGTCACGCCGATCGGTGCCAGCCAGCTCGTCACCTGGACTTCTTCGGCGCCGGCCATCGCCAGCGTCAGCGCCACCGGCCTGGTCACCGGCATTGCTGCCGGCACGGCAACCATCACGGCAACCAGCGCAGCAGACGGCACCAAGACCGACACCGCTGAAATCACCGTCACCGTTTAACCCTTTGCCCGGCGCGCCCTGCGGTGCGCGTCGGGCCTTTTACCGCAGAGGAAATCCATGGGTATCACCATCGCTAAAAAGCCAGAGCTCGACATCAACGGCCAGCGCTGGGTCGAGTTCGCGCCTGGCGCCGAGATCCTGGTCAGCTCCATCGCCAACCCGATCTACAGATCACACCAGGCACTGGTCAACCGCCACCTGGCCGCTATCAACCAGCAGGCCGGCGTCGGGACCGCTGATTTCAGTATCGGCGCAATCCCAGACGTGCAGCTGGAAACCGACGACGAACTGTTCGTCGAGCTGGCGGCCAAGCACCTGATCAAGGACTGGAAGGGTGTAGACGTCGAAGAGAAACCGGGCGAGCCGGCGCCTTACAGCCCTGAACTCTGTGTGGCTCTGATCAACCAGATGCCGAGCATGTACTTCCTGGCGCTGCGCACCGCCACCGACATCGCACGCCGTGTCGAGGAGAAGGCCAAGGCCACTGCGGAAAAGCAGTAGCGGCATACCTGTGGGGGCGCGAATGGGCAGGGGAGGCCAATGAAAAGGCCCGCTGGAAGCGAGAGCGGTTGAAGGGTGTAGCGCCGGTGCCGCCACAGCCAGAGATCGACGGGGTAACCGCCGAAGTCCTTGAGGCCTATGGCTACATCAGCCGATCCAGGCAGTACGTCGGAATGGTCGGCGCCCCGGCGCCAATCGCACCAGCAGCCATCACCGAGTACCTAGAGCGCTACCCGACTGCGATATGCCGCGAAGAGTATGACGCCGCCATCTTCGCCCTGGATGACGAATTCCGCAGGTACTGGGAAGAGCAGCAGGAGAAAGACAGGCCCAAATCGCCGACGAAGAAACGATAGCCCGCCCAGCGGGTTTTTTTACGCCTGGAGAATGCTATGGCGCAGGAATCCCGCCTTGCGGTGACGATCGACTCGCGAGACGCTCAGCGTAAAGCGGAAGACCTTGCAAGAACCCTCACCAGAATGCAGCAGGCAGGGGAGGCCGCCGCGGCGTCGACCGACCAGGTGAGCAGCAGCCTTGACGATCAGCGCAAAGAGCTTGCCCAGCTCCTTGGGCAGATCAACCCGTCTGTGGCTGCCCTCGGCCGCCTGGATGAGATGCAGGAGAAGCTGGCCAAGTTCAGGAAGAACGGGGTTGTCGAGAGTGACACCTTCGTGGAGTACACCCAGCGCATCAACACCATGCGCGATGCTTTGGGCGAGACCACCACGGGCATGAACAAGGCGGGCATGTCGGCCAAGGCCTATCAGGCAGCACTCCGCGGCGTGCCGGCACAGTTCACGGATATCGCGGTGAGCTTGCAGGGCGGCCAGGCACCGCTAACCGTCTTTCTGCAGCAGGGCGGCCAGCTCAAAGACATGTTCGGCGGAATCGGGCCGGCGGCCAAGGCGCTGGGTGGGTACATACTCGGCCTTGTCAATCCATTTACTGTCGCGGCGGCCGCCGCCGGCGCACTGGCCCTGGCTTACTACAAGGGCTCAGAACAGACTGATGCGCTGCGCAACAGCCTGATCCTCACCGGGAATTTCTCCAAGGCCTCAGAGGCGCAGCTGATTGCTCTGGCTGATTCCGCCGACAAGGTTACCGGGACATTTGGCCAGGCAGCTGGCGCCCTGGCCCAGCTCACATCCGCCGGTGCGAACACAAGCGGTAACCTCAAGCTGATCACCACCACCGCTGTCGAAATGCAGCGCGTCACTGGAAAGGCGATTGAGGATACCGTCGCTGAGTTCATCAAACTGGGCAAGGACCCAGTTGCTGGCATCGTAGAGCTGGACGAGAAGTACCGGTTCCTGACTGCATCGGTATATGCCCAGATCAAGGCCCTGTCCGACCAGGGCAACGCGGTGGCTGCCGCCGACCTGGCAGAGCGCACCTATGCCGAAGCCATGGGCCAGCGCACCTCGAAGATCCGGGAGAACCTGGGTCTCATCGAGCGTGGCTGGCTCAACATCAAGGATGCAACGAACGAAGTCCTCGATGCCTTCGCGAGTATCGGCCGCAAGAGTGTGGAGAGCGAAGACAAGGCCATCACCCAGCTGCAGCAGAAGATTGCGTATCTGCAGAGCACTCTGGACACCGCTTACGAGGACAACGATGCACGATCGCGCATTTCGAGCCTTCAGGAAGAGCTGAAGAAGCGCCAGGATATCAAGCAGGTCAACTCCGCCACGCTTGAGGAAGAAGAGAAGCGGCGTCGTATCCAGGAGGAGGGTCGCAAAGGGCTGCAGGACCTGGAGACCTCCTACAAGAGCGCGCTGACCCAGACACAGCGCCTGAACAAGGAGCTGACTGACCTCGACAAGGCGCGGGCCAAGGCGGTAGCTGCCGGCGTCTTTACTGCTGCCGAAGAGGCGAAGTACGCGCAATCTCGCAAGAACATCGAGAAAGAAATCGCGGACATCAAAACCCGCGAGGCGAAGAAGGCCGCGCCAAAGAACGCCAATCGAGGTGTTGCAGAGGCGGAGAACACTTTCGCCCGGCTGTACAACCAGTATGACCCAGCCGCCCAGGCAGCCCGCGCACTCACAAAAGAGCAGGGCCAGCTCGATTTGGCGATGAGCAAGGGCAAGATCAGCCAGGAGGAGTACGGCAAGGCCCTGGCCCAGGCCTCGATCAACTACGCGGCCGCGATCAAAGGCGCACAAGGCCTGACCCAGGCCGAGCAGTACCGCGCGCAGCTTGAGCGCCAACTGGCCGGTCAGCGGAATGAGTACGGCGCTGCCGCTGCCGGCGTTGGGATGGGAGACCAACAAACCCAGCGCATGCAGCAGCGTGTCCAGTTGGAACAGCAGACCAACGACCGCATCCTGCAGCTGCGCACCGAACTGGCCAACGCCACGACGGAGAAGCAGCGCCAGGACCTGCAGGCGCAGATCGATCTGACCAACGAGTTCTTGCCCAAGCAGCTTGCAGCGATGCAGGCCGGATGGACGCAGATGGATCAGGCGATGCTCAGCCCGATCAATGGCTGGACAGCGGCGCTGCAGAACTTCCAGGCAAGCGCGGCCAACGTAGCCGGGCAGACCCAGTCGCTGTTTGCGAGTGCCTTTGGCAGCCTCCAATCCAGCGTGGGGAGCGCCTTCGAGAGCATGGCACTCGACGGCCAGACCTTCGGGCAGTCAGTGGCCAACATCACGCGGAGCTTGTTCGGCAGCGTTATCAACTCGCTGGGCCAAATGGCTGCACAGTGGGCTGTGAACCAGGCCATGCAAGTGCTGTTCGGGCAGACGTCAGCAGCGGTTGCGGCTCAGCAAATCGCTCAGGTTGGAGCGGTCACTGCTGCAGAGACGGCAGGTGCGGCGACCGTGGCAACAGCGAAGGTGACGGCGGATGGGATCGCCACTGCATCCAGCCTCGCATCTACCGCTACCACAACCACCGCCCAGGTCGCTGCAGCTGGTACCACGCTCAGTGCATGGCTGCCAGCAGCGCTAGTGGCCTCTATCGGCTCATTCGGCGCAGCGGCAGTGGTAGGCGGCACGGCTCTGCTTGCAGCCTTTGCGCTGATCAAAGGCTTCTCGACTGGTGGCTATGTCTCTGGGTCGGGCACGGGAACCTCGGACAGCATCCCCGCGCGGCTGAGCAACGGTGAGTTCGTCATCAATGCCCAGGCTACGAAGCGCAACCGTCAGCTGCTTGAGGCCATCAACTCCGGCGAACGCATCTCCATGTCGGGCGAGAACATCTCGGTCAACAGCGTGAAGGGTGCACCAGGTACAGGCCAGCAGGGCGCGCAGATGAGCTTGACCGTCAACCTGATCGAGGACAAGTCCAACGCCGGGAAGGTGTCGAAGACAACGTCAGAAGATGGTCAGAGCGTTCTGCAAATCTGCGTGGCCAGCATCATGGGTGACGGCGAGCTGTATCAGGCCGTGAGCAGTAAGTTCGGAATCCCAGGGGTAGGTTCATGATTGAGTATCCAGCAGAGCTCCCTCTGCCGCTCCAAGATGGCTATGTGCTGGAAACCCCCGTTGATCCCATGCTCCGCACGCCGATGGAGTCGGGCAGGGCCAGGCAGCGCCTGAACTTCGATGAGGTGCCATACCTGATCAACGCCAGATGGAACTGCGACCGCAACCAAATGGCGTTCTTCCAGGGCTGGTACGCCAGGACCCTGGTGCAGGGCGTGGAGTGGTTCAAGGCCACGCTTCTGACGCCGATCGGCTTCAAGGACTACGAATGCCGATTCACGGGGCACTACACCGGCCCGGCGCTCGTTCAGGTCAGCCGCTGGGAGTTCTCAGCCACTCTTGAGCTGCGTGAGCCTCCGCTGATCCAGCCAGGCTGGGAGGACTTCCCGCAGTTCTGGTTCATGATGGACATTATCGACTACGCGGTAAACGAGCAGTGGCCTCTAAGTCGGTATGAGACCTACATGGACGCGTTCGATTATGGAGTGAACAGGGAGTGGCCTCAGCCATGACTGATACCACTATTCTCGAGCAGATCTACCGCGAGGCAGTCGCGTCTGGTGGCAAGGAAGCTTTCGTTCGCACTCTGGAGATCACCTGCCCAGCCTGGAGCGCGCCAGTCCTCATCTGTAACGGCTTCAAGGATCGAGTGTGCGGTACCGAGGACGGCCGACTTGTGACATTCGAGGCGGCCAACATTGGCATCGCGTTGGCCGCCAAAAACAACAAGGGCAACCAGGCCTTGGCATTCGGCGTCGACAACACCACAGGGCGCGTCCAAGCGCTCGCTGACCAAGCTTTGGATGCAAACGCAAGGGTTACCGCAACATACCGAGTGTACCTCGCCAGCGACCTCTCAGCGCCGTGCGAGAAGCCATATCGAATGTCTGTCGACAGCGATTCGTTCGAGCAGAACCAGGCGACTCTGCAGTGCGGCTTCTTCGACTTGATCGGCACGGCCTGGCCGCGCGCCCTGTACGACACCAACTTCGTGCCTGGCCTCAAGTACCTGTAAGGACTCCCCTATGGAATGGATCAACGAATACCTGTCATGCAGGTATGAGGACGGCGCTCGCGGTCCAGAAATGTTTGATTGCTGGGGCCTGGTGCGGGATGCGCGGCATAGGCATCTCGGAAAGCGCCTGCTACCCAGCTGGGGGCATGTACGCAACACAGAGCCGAAGGAGTTCACCCGGGCATACCGGGCCGAGGCACAGCACATGGAAGTATGCCGGCCTGAGCCGGGGGCGATTGCGGCTGTGATGCGTGGGCATCTCTGTGTGCACGTCGCCCTGGTGGTGGAGGCCGGCGGACGCCTCAAGGCGCTGGAGATAAACCCCACTCGTGGCGCCCGCTGCCTCCCGCTGGCCCAGTGGGAGCGGGACCACAACGCCGTCATCTACTATCGGGACCGCCAATGATCTCAGTCTTCCCCAACAAGATCGTGCCGTTCCCGGCCGAGACTCGCCAGGTTACCGGGCGGCAAAGCCTGCTGGCATGGTTTCACGCAGACGGCCTCCCTGTAGACGTGGAGCCGGCAGCGCTTCCTGTGAGCGTTTTCGTCAATGGCGAGCGCGCACTGCCAACCCAGTGGGCGGCCATCGAGTTCGGCCCGCAGGACCAGGTACAGATTTACCGGGAGCCCAAGGGTACCGACCCATTCTCGATCACCCTGGCCTTGGTGTTTGGCGCCAAGGCTGTGCTTGGCGCGCTGATGCCAAAGATGCCGTCGCTCAACAGCGGAGGCAACACCAAGCGCGGTAACGACCTCGGCCTGGCCACCGTGAAAGGAAACCAGGTAAAGCTGAACGCGGTCATCCGCGAGATCGCCGGCCGTCAGCGCCCGTATCCAGATTATGCGCTGCCACCAAACCGCTACTTCCTCGATCCGCGCTCTCAGTGGATTGAGATGCTCCTGTGTGTAGGGCGCGGAAAGTTCGACATCCCGCTCAGCAGCATCACGATCGGGGAGACCCCGGTTATCTCGCTTGGCGCTGATGCTGAGCTTCAAATCTATGGGCCTGGCGCAGACCTTTCTGGTGAAAGCGCGGCGAAGTGGTGGCATTCGGCGCCCGAGGTCGGGGCGACGTCCACCGGCACTGCGGGCATCGAGCTGAAGGCGACTTATGCGGTCAGCCCGGTGCCGACTGCGCAGTCTTACCAGTTCGCGGGATTTACAGTCACAGTGCCAACCGGCGCCGGCCAGTTTCCCGCCGGCTGGGCCGCCGGCATGATCGTGCGCATTGAAGTCGGCTACCCGTACACCGTTGTCGATGGTGGCGCAGGTCGGGACATCATTCGCGGCAAGCTTGGGCAAGTAGCGCCCTATGTCGGCATGCCCATCGAGATTGTTGGTGCAAACGCTGGTGACTACGTCGTCGCAAGCTACACGCCTGGAGTTGGCGGGGCCTCGGACGAAATGACCCTGGACTGGGCGGCAGGCGGACCCGCTACCAGCCTGGACGTGGGTTCAAACCTGATAATGGGCATTGGCTTTCGCGGCCTGCGCTATCGAATCACGGCAGCCAGTACTGCGGCAATCAGCGTTGAGCGGATAAATGCCGATGGTGACAATGACGCTACGTGGCCGGGCTACGACGTACTCACGACATCTACTGCCGTCCTGCGGCTCGATGGTTCTACGCAAGAGGGCGATTGGTCTGGGCCATTCCCGGCATGTCCAAGCGGAACGACAACTCGGCGCATCGCGTGGGATGTTTTTTTCCCTCAAGGGCTCATTGAAATCGGGGGGAAGGGGAATTGGTTCGACAAGTCAGTAACCGTCGAGCTTCAGTATCGAAATATTGCTGGGGCAGGTGCATGGACGTCATTCAAGAAGACCTACTCAGCACGGACACTGGATCAGTTGGGGTTTACCGAATACCTAAACCTTCCGGCGGGAATTAGGCCAGAAGTGCGCATGCGCAGAATTGGCGCCAAGACCGGAGATGCAAGTACTGCTGATAATGTTCAGTGGTATGGGCTACGCGCCAACCTGGTAGCCCCGACTCGCTACGAAGGGGTGACCATGCTGGCGCTTCGGGTGAAGGGCGGTAACCGGATCGCCTCGCAGTCTGAAAGCCAGGTCTCATGCATTGCTACCAGGATTCTGCGCACGCGGAGGAACGGCGCCTGGACCACGGAAGAGCCGACTCGCGACATCGCGGCATGGATTGGCTACATCGCCCAGAGCGTAGGGTACTCGGTCGAGGATGGTAATTCTGACATCGACCTGGCAGAGCTGGATCGACTCCAGGCCATCTGGAGTGCCAGGGGTGACCACTACGACCGAACCATTGACTCGGCCAGCACAGTGAAGGCCTGCATGATTGAGGCCCTTCAGGCTGGCTTTGCCGAGCTGACCATTGATCGTGGGTTGATTCGCCCTGTTCGTGATGAGCCTCGCGGCCCAGACTTCGATCACATCTACAACCCGCAGGTGATGACCAAGCCGCTGAAGCGTGAGGCCGAGCACTCCACAGCAGATGACTTCGACGGGGTGGATGTTGAATACCTCAGCTCAGCCACCTGGCAGGTTGAGACCGTTCCGTGCCGGTTGCCCGGGGATCTTGGTCGGCGCACCGAGAAGGTGAGAATCGAAGGCGTATGCGACGAGCACCGCGCCTGGCGTATCGGCATGCGCCGCCGCCGACAGCAGGTCTACCAGCGCAAGCGCTACAGCTTCTCGACGGAGCTGGACGCGCTGAATAGCGGCTACCTGGATTACGCGCTGCTTGGCGACACCACGCCCGGGTACGGCCAAAGCGCGATGCTCAAGGGGTACGCGAAGCTGGGCAGCCTGCACATGCTGGTCTCGTCGGAGCGCCTTGATTGGTCTGCCGGCGGCGAGCACTGGGTTGCTCTGCGCCGGCTCGACGGTAGCGCGTCAGGGCCGTATGTGGCCACGCGAATCGACGACTACCGCCTGACCATCCCTGCACTGGACTTCGTTCCAGTTCTGGACACCGCTATGGACGCGCCTGTGCTGCAGTTCGGCCCAAAGGCCAAGTTCTGCTACCCCGCGCTGATCAAAGAGGTCAACCCAAGCGGGACGGTCAGCTGCAACGTGAACGCTGTGAACTACGACGAGCGCGTCTATCTGGACGACGACAACTTCCCACCGGCCTGACCGGACCCTGAATGAGCATGCCCGCCACTGAGCGGGCTTTTTTATGCCCTGGAGAAATGCATGGCCTACGACACCAATAACCCGGTTGGCTCTACCGACCCTCGCGATCTGTATGACAACGCCGGGAATCTGGACAAGTTTGTGAATGGTGAGCAGCCGTTCTACCCAGATCGTCTTGGTAAGCAGCGAATCAGCTGGAGCGGCATCGAGGCAGATGTCGAAAGCGCGTTTGATGGCTGGGAAGCACAATTCCAAGCATTCCTGCAGGCCAGCTCCTATGAGCCTCCGGTGAGCTATGCAGCCGGAGTGACTCTTGAGCGTATCACTCAGACTGTTGTCCGCGACGATATTCAGTACCGACTGAAAGACCCGGCCTTGCTTCCCTACACCATTACAGGGAACTGGGCGACGGAGGAGGACAAATTCGTCGTGGTCGGCGACAGTTCACTTCGTCAGGATTTGATGCTGGGAACGAGCCAGATCGTTTCGCCGGAATCCGTTTCCTATTCCAACAACGGAAGTACTGGATCGCTGAAAGTCGCGCTTGATGCGATTTTCAAGGGCGATGGTCTGCATCCGTCGATGTTCGGATTTTCCCCTGGTGATGACATCACAACGCTGCTAAACAGCCTGCAGTTCCCCTTCGACCTGCAAGCAGACAGCTACATCGTGACGGCTGGCGTCACTCGTACCGCCAGCCTGCGCAACGGCACGATCAGCTATGGCGGCGGGACTACGACAGGCGCATTCGCCAACGCGATTGTGGCCTTCACGACAACGGAAGACCTCGACGCGAGCCGACTGCATGTCAAATACACCGGATCTGCCTCCAGCGTAATCGGCATCTGCGCATACGGCGGGACCCACAACATCAACCTGCGCGGGTGCCTTGCGGAAAATACGCCAGGCCAGGGCATCCGCGTCCAGGGATGCGATGACCCTGACCTCACCGGCTGCGAAGCCTTGAACTGCGTAAGAGACTCTGTAGGATCTACTGACTTAGGATTGACTTACGGGGCTATAGCAGTGTTCGGGGAAAGCTCCGTATGCAACCGGGCGAAGCTACACAATTGCAATGTTTCCGGAACATCAACTGGCATATCTATTTCCTACGGATCGGGGCATTCGGTTCGAGATTGTGTACTGAAGTGCACAGATAAAACAGCCAGCCCAGAAATTACCATGGGAATTTACTGTATCGGGCTTCTCACAGATCTGGAGATCTACCGTAACAGTATCGCCAGCTATCCCCTGGAAAGCATCGATATTCACAATACTGGAGCATCTCCAGTTGCTGGCGTGTCGGGGATCCGTATCCATCACAACGTGGTGCGAGACGGTGGCTACCTTGGGGTATCCGTCATTTGTGCAGCCCCTGTACTAATTAGAGATGTTAGCATCCATGATAACATCCTCGAAATTAACCCAGCAGAAGCCCCCGATGGATTCGGAGGTGGAATTCAGTGTCAGCAGGTACGGTCTCTTATGTTGGCGCGCAATCGCTGCTATTGCCTTACAACGCCATCCGTCCCGCTTGCGACTTTCGGGATCCAGATAAACTCCTGCAGTCATGTTTCCTCGGAAAGCAATTATCATCAGGGTGCTTGGGGTATCTACGAGTCTTACGCCGATTGGGAGACCTTGCGGGTGTCGGGAACGGACGGGGATTTGCTATCCGCCGGGTCGGAGGGGATCCGCCTTACTCAGACGCGAGCATCCGCATCAGGGCAATTGAATGGCGTTCGCTTGGTTGGCACCGCTTCAGGATCAAAGGTTGTCCGCCAAGTAGGAGTTCCTTTAACGGTATTCACGATGCAGAACAACTACTTGAACGGCAGCATCGATATGGCGGCAGGGATCAACGACGGTCTTGTCAGCGATAACCTGTTCCGAAATTTCTCCGGATCACTCGTGCTCGGCACCGCCACCATCGCCTACAACAACCCTGGTTGGCTTGACTTTGTTACCGCCAGCGCCTCGCCTGTGCCAGGGACGATCAAGGCCTGGGCACCCTATCGAAGAGGGGCGAATACCTACTACATGCCTCTGTATCAGCCGACTACTATGTAGTATATGGGACAAGCCCAGCATCACATACGCGCGATGCTGGGTATAATTCTTTGAAAATTAAAAAACATAATGCTTATAGATTTTAGCTTTCTTTATTGGAATATATCCGGGGCATTTACTTTTGACCATGAAACGAATTGCTCGGCCAATTTCAGACTAGCATACTCTGAGTAATGGCCGTATTCGTCCCGGAATACTGGCATTCCGTCAATTATAAAATTGCAATCTCTGGAGTTGCAGAATAATTGATTTTGATCAAAAAATAGTGTTTTTGGATTGCTTGATTGTATTTCGCTCATCAGCTTCTCAAACGATTTTTTTAAACGAAGATGATCAGATTCTGGTTTGCTGCAATCATTTTTTGGAGATGTGAAGGGTCTGGAAAAGCATCCCTTTATATCGTATGGCAAAACCATATGCGGCACGAAAATTATGGCCTTGGCGCCACTGCTCTCGATATATGAGATCTTTTCTTTGATTGATTCTATGTACTTGTCTGTCGGAGCGCCTGATAGCCCGCTTATAAGTACGTACTTTAGTCCTGGGGTCTGGCTTATAATCTTTTTTATGTACTCCATCTGATGGAGCGGCCTAAATCCTGCGCACGGTCTTCCTGTTTTTGGATCGTCTGGTGACTGGGTGTCTGCCAGGGTAGGGTCGCACGCACCGATAGATAAAATAGTCTGGTTTTTGAATTCAGGTACGCTTTTCAAACCTGGGTAAATATGATTGGCGAAGCTGTTGCCCATCAAAAGGATGGTTGGCGGCTTGTCGTTGTTTGTTGCGCAGAACCACCAATCATAAGTCGATGCCTCTTTGAATTTGTATCTGTTTAGGCAGGTCTTGTTTGTGGAGAAATTCCAGTGTGGCCCAACAAATTGCGAGTTAATATCCTTGTACGATTTTACGGTATTTCGGTTTGGAATGCCTGAATAATAATATGTGGCAAGACCTATGCACAGAGTAATGCCCATGGCAGCAGTAAGCGCATGAGTCTTGAGCTTCCATTTGGTCTTCGCTCTTAATGGTTTTTCAATCAAGTAAAATGTAGCTGCTGCTAGTATTACAGCTGCAACAACGGCTATCGCACGAAGCTCTACGGAAGCCGTTTCACCCTCCACTACTCGCAGAAGTGACAGAAGAGGCCAATGCCACAGATAAAGTGGGAAGCTTATCAATCCAATCCAAACCATGGGTCTGCTGGATAGTATGTATCTGTTGATCACTGCGCTAGGGCCAGCGGAGATCAGGGCAACGGCTGCGCACACTGGGATCAACGCAAGCCACCCAGGGAAGCTGTTCTCTTTGCTGATAGTCGCAATTCCATACGCAACGAGAGATATTCCTCCAAGGGATAGAAGGTTTGCAGAATAGAATCTAGGTTGAATATTCTTGAATATCGCAAAGTAGGCTAGAATCGCGCCGGCGATAATCTCCCAAAATCTGGTTTGGGGCGAATAGAAGATTGATACTGAATCGCCTTTGATCATGCTGATGTTCAATGCGAACGATACAGTAAACAGAACTGCCGAGACTATCAGTATGTTTGCGCGAATCTTCCATGCGGCCCAAAGTATGATGGGCCAGAGAAAGTAGAATTGCTCTTCAACGCCGAGAGACCAGAGATGTAATAGTGGTTTTGTTTCTGCCGAGTTGTCAAAGTATCCACTTTCATTAAGCAGTACGATGTTTGAGACGAATGCAGCCCCACCGGCGATGTGCTTACCAAGTTGCTCGAATTCATCTGCGAATAGTCCGAACCAGCCGAATATGTAACAGGCCGTTAGAACCGTGAGCAGAGCTGGGAAAATTCGCTTAACCCGTCGAGAATAGAAGTCGGAAAAGCTGAATGTACCGTTTGCGATACTTTTTAGAAGGATTCCGCCGATCAGATAACCGGAAATCACAAAGAAAAAGTCTACCCCGACAAAACCGCCTGGAAGTGCGCTTGGAAATGCATGGAATATGACTACCGCAATGACTGCAACTGCTCTCAAGCCATCAATGTCAGGGCGGTACTGGATATTCGGATTGCTCATAACTTACCTGTTGTGTTGGTCAGCTGCCTGCTATGGCGGCCGAGAGTTTAACCCAAAGGAGTGCCCATGCCGATCACCGAGCAGCAATTGCTGCAGATCCTCCCCAATGCCCGCCCAGTCGCGGGCATTTTTTTGCCTGCTCTAAACCGGGCCATGGCTCGTTTCAAGATCAACAGCCGTTTGCGCGCCTCGGCGTTTCTTGCACAGGTCGGCCATGAGTCGGGCCACCTGCGCAGCCTGGTTGAGAACCTGAACTACAGCGCCGATGCGCTGGCGCGGACCTGGCCCACACGGTTCACCGCGCTGTCGAGCGCCGCCTATGCCCGGCAGCCTGAGAAGATCGCGAACAAGGTATATGCCGATCGCATGGCGAACGGCCCCGAGTCATCGGGCGATGGTTGGCGGTACCGAGGCCGCGGGCTGATCCAGCTCACCGGCCGGTCGAACTACCGCGCCGCCGCTGACGGCCTGGACCTGCCCCTGATCGATAAGCCTGAAATGCTGGAGCAGCCGGAGAGTGCGTGCCAGTCGGCAGCCTGGTGGTGGGCACAGAACGGCCTGAACGAGCTGGCGGACGATGGGAAGTTCGAGGCGATCACCCGCAAGATCAACGGCGGCCTCAACGGACAGGCTGATCGGCTTGCCCTGTACGAGCGTGCGCTCAAGGTGCTGGTGTGACTTGGCTTAGGCTGGCACCAGCGTGGGTCTGGTGGCTCGGCATTGCTATCGCTGTCGGAGCCTTCCAGCAACTCAGGGTGCTCGGCGCCGAGGGTGACGCAATGAATGCGCGCAAATCCCTGGCCGATTACCGGCTTGAGGTCGCGGAGCGTGACAGGCGTAGCGCTGTTCGTGACCGGGCAGAAGAGCAGCGCCGCCAATTAGTGGCTGATGAGGAGGGGGAGAATGCCGAACGGGAAAAGAAAGCTCTGCAGGGCAAACTTTTTGCTGCTGAGTCTGCTGCTGGCGGGCTGCGCGGGGAAATCAACCGGCTACGCGCCGGGCATTCAGCCACCTGCGATACCATCGCTACCCAGCAGCGCCAGGCAGGAGCCACTGCCGTCGTGGTGCTCGGGGGATTGCTTGAAGACGCTGACCGAATGGCGGGCAGCTGCGCAGCAGCGCTTGAGCGAAGCCGAATAGCTGGGCTAGCGTGTGAATCGATCATGGACGGCACGAGAACGCCCCGCTGACCGGTGATTGCCTGAGGCCATGACGGGCTATACGATACTGGTTTTACATACAGTATCGGCCATGTCACTCCCATACCCTCCAGCCTGGGTAACCGCACTCGATGACCGCGATCCACTGATCACAGATCCAGAGGCGCGAGTTGCCGTGCTCAGGCAGATGGCCTACGACTGCTATCAGCGGGCTGAGGTGTCCATCGAGGAGATGGGCGAAATGCTCGAGCTTGTCGAGGCGGCGCGGCTTTGGGCGCTGATAGAGCACGAAGAGGCCTGGGCGCTGGACTTGTTTGGCGACTATCCGCAGGATCATCCCGGCGGCGTACAGGTGATACAGGGTAGCGGCAAGCCCACCTGTGAGTAGCTATATAAAGGAAGGGGAACGGTCGGCAGAACGCCGGATGCGGGACGGAGCCCGTGGGGAGATTTTCGGGGGATGGTGAAAATTGGTATTGCACAGTGCGGCACCGTTTGCAGCGAGCAACCGCTCAAGGCCTTGAATTCAAAGGCTTCCGTGATATCCTGCACGCATGGGGTGCAAGGGGTCGAGTGTTCGAATCACTCCGTCCCGACCATATATTTCAATGACTTAGGCCATTCTCGAAAGGGGTGGCCTTTTTCATGTGCGTGACTTTTGCGTGACTTCTCAGGTTGTTACGCCTGCCTCCTCTTCAAAATTGTCAGCACCGGCCCACGCGAGTCCGTCGCTGAAACTTTGTTTGCCGCCTCTATCAACTGTCCCAGCTCCGCGCCAGAATAGTGACTGGTCACGCTTCCGTTCTTGTGGCCAAGTAGCGACTTCCGATCTTCCTCTGTTACACCCGCTGCTTTCAGGCGCCTGCCGAAAGTGTGCTTCAAGTCGTGAACCCTGATAGAAGCGAACCCGGGGTGTGCCGGCCGCAAGTGTTGCTCCTGCCAGAGCTTTGCCGCGCGCACCCTCGCTTTTTTCCAGGCCGAGTCGTTCATCCTGTGCATCCCGATGCCGTTGTAGGGGAACACCCACTCCCGGCTGATTCCGCGCTGCCCGTCGATGATCGATTTGGCCACGGTGTTCAGCACCACCAGGCGCTCGTCCCGATTCTTCACGCCTGAGTTCTCGTGCCGGCCGCCGAAGTCGGCAGGTATCAGAAAAACGCTGGTGCCCAGCTCAGGTACCGAGATTTCCCAGTCCCACCTCAATTTGCAGACCTCCTGCTCGCGGCAGCCCGTGTTCACCTTGAACAGGGCCATTCGCTGCAAGTGGTCCGGCAATTCTCCGAAGAGAATCGACTGCTCGTCCCACGACATCGGGTAGGGCTTTCGACTGGCTCTCTTCTCCTCCAGCTTGGCCAGCAGCGGAATGCTGTCGAGCCAGGGTCTGCGCTCTTCATCCCGCCACTTCCGGCAAGCCAGCGATAGAACGCGAATCACACGCTCGATCGCGATGTTGACCGTTCTGTTGCTGACTGCCTTCCTCACCTTCCCATCCGGCAAGTCTTCGTCCGTCTGCCGGTCCCGAATGAACGGGGCCAGCGCCTGGTCGTCGATGTGGGTCAGTGGCAGGTCGCCCAGGTATGGGTCCAGTTGCTGCAAGCACAAAGCCGTAAGTTTGATCGACGGCTGATCCTTGTGCTCGAGCAAGTACCTGGTGGCCGCCTCGCGGAACGTCCGCATCTGCCGGATGCCATACACCTTGCGCTGGCGGATCTGCTCCAGGCGGTGAATCAGGTACTTTTCTGCTTCCGCCCGGTCACCAACTCCAGTGCTTTCGTAAAGTCTCTCTCCGTTGATCTTCTTGTCGATGTGCCAGATGCCGTTCCTTTGGGAAAGGCCTGTGATTGTCTTTCGCGCCATCCCTTATCTCCTGATGGGCGCTCGCTGCCGGGTGATTGTCGTCCCTGAGCGCCTTCTTTCGCAATTGCCATTGCCTGGATGTAGTCGTTCACCCAGACATCAAGTTCTTCCCGGTCAAAGCCGATGCCGCGCTCCCCGATTGGGAATTCGCTCACATACGGCCTGACGGTCTTGTTAAATTCAGCCCGGCACATGCCGAGGTACTGCGGGGCTTCGCCGGCGCGGATAATGCGCGGCAGAATGCGTGCGGCAGGTGCCGCGCTGGCGTTCGCCATGGGATGGTCTCCACGCCGCCGGTGGCGGCAGGTTGGTGGTCAGGGCTTGGTGATCGGCGTCCAGCCGCCCGGCCGGTGAGTTTCGTGGTAGGTATCGATTCTGCGATGCCGCCCGTGGCTGATTCGGCAGACCCTGCACATGCGCGAATCGCCGAAGTCCCCATACTTCACGTGCGAGAACCGTGACCATCGGTGACCAAATGGCTTGCATATCAGCAAGCGTCCGGCCAGCACGATTTCGTTCCAGGCCCGAGGGTAGTTGCTGTGCAGATCGAGGTGGACGTGGTTCAGGCGCATGCCCATCCGCCATTTCAGCGGACGGTGCTTGTCGCCCTTGCGAAGCGGCTCGGTGACGAGCTTCCATGTTTGTTTGAGCACAGGTCATCCTCGCCCGCGCATGTCGGCGGGCTTGAGTAGTTGGGGGAGGGGTTAGGCTGAAGCGGGGCGCTTCATGAAGGTGATCCAGTGCGTCTTTTCGCGCTTGCCGGACTTGTGGCCAAACAGGGGCTTCTCATCGGTGAGGGCCAACAGCTCGCTGACCAGCACCTGGGTTTCGTTCCACTTGAAGATCAGGACTCCTTCAGGTTCCAGTACCCTGAAGCACTCGGCGAACCCCTGCCGGATGTCTTCGCGCCAGTCGCTGGTGAGCAGGCCGTACTTGGCGCGCATCCAACTGTCGACACCAGCGCGGGTGAGGTGCGGCGGATCGAACACCACCAGGCGGAAGGTCGAATCCTCGAAGGGCAACTGCCGGAAGTCCATCAGCACATCCGGCTCAACCTTGAGCACCCGGCCGTCGCAGAGCAGGTGCTCCTCGTCGCGGATGTCGCCGAACAAAGCGCGCTGGTCTTGCTTGTCGAACCACATCATGCGGCTGGCGCTGCACGGATCGAGCACTTTTGCTGCGGCGCTCATCGCGGCCCCCTGTAGATCAGGTAGGCCATGTACATCAGGGGCAGGATCATGGCATCAGCTCCTTCGGCACCTGGACGGTATCGCCGAGCTTGGCCTGTGCTATCGCTCGGCAGGCGGCAGACAGCGCATTAGGGCCGCCTCCACTTGGGAGCTCCTGCTGTCCGGTTGGTTTGCACACATAGGCGCACCAGTATTCGCCGGTAGGGCTGCGACTGAAGCCGCTTCCATTGAAGCTGGTTTGAACGTGGTGCTTGTCAATCAGCGGCCCGCCCAGCGCCCAGTCTTCCCACGGGTTGTAGCGTTTGGTGTGCTCGATGGCCTGGCCCTGGTACCGGGCGAACACCCGCCAGGGGTTGCCGTACTGCGGCGGGACCAGTTCAAGGTTCAGCCCTTCGGCCTTGCCGACAGCCCAGCCCAGCGCTTCGCCGGCCAAGTCGGCCGTCTTCACTTCGATCAGGTCGGTCATGGCTGCACTGCCTGCCAGAATGGCCCCTTGTTGGTCACCAGTCCTTTTCGCTTCAGGCGCTGACATGCCTTGCTGATCTCCTCGCGAGATTCGCGAATGGCCCCGCGCATGGCGTGAGCCGTCGATCCCTCGATGCCAAGCAGGTGCACCAGGACCCGCTCATCAGGACCGCCGGCTATCATATTTTTCGCGTACTCGGCTGCCACTGTGGCGATAGCTAGGCGCAGAGCTTCGCGGCGTGCCGCTGGATCATCTGCATGCGGAATCTCGCACGCCTTGTACCCGGTGTATGGCACGAAGGCAGTTGCGCGAGCGAGGCTGTGAAGTGAGCAGATGTCCACCTTCAACTTCGAGATGATGAGCATCGTCTGCCGGTCATCCTGCATCGGCAGCCAGACCTCTCGGCCTGTCTCGGGGTCGTCGTAGTAGAAGGAGTCACTGCCGCGTCGGTACTCCAGCTCAAAACCCATGGCCTTGGCCGAAAGCTTGATGATGTCGTCTTCTTTCACAGCTGATACCTCTCATCAATCCAGCACCCCTGAGCGGCTGCTGGGGTAGGGGAGTTGTCTTCTTGTTCGTGCGGGGAGAGCTGGCGCTGGTTGCTGACCTGCAGCTGGCTGTCGGGAATGCAGCTGATGCCTTTCCCGTACCAGCTGCTTACGACCCAGCATGTAACGCTGCGGCGGTCGTCATGGATCACGGTCACACCGTCACCGAAACCCATGTCTTCCCGCTCAAGTCGGCGGATTTCTGCATCAGGGGATGCTGCGCTGGCGCCGGTGGCCAGCAGCAGGAGGCAGAGGGCGAGGCGGGTCATGGCTGCACCTCGCCGCTGTAGCGCTCGTAGCCTTCGCCGTACTCATGGCAGTAGGTCGCAGGCCAGGCGCCCCGGGTGCCCTCTGGCACCATGTTGTACATGCAGGCGTAGGTGCCGCGACCCGGGGTTGTCTTGATCCAGACGTGGACAGGGCCGCCAAGCGCCCAGCCCGGATACCGCTTGATGGCTGCGGCCATGAACTGCTCGAGGTCGTGATGCCCCTTGCTCATGACGATGTAGGTGTCTTCGCCAACGCTCTGCACGTCGAGCGGATGCTGTTTTGCAGGCATGCAGGTTCCTTGGCCGCCATATCGCGGCAGTGAATAGAGGGGAGAGGGGCAGGGGTGTTGCTACGGAACGCGGACCCACCAGCTTTGTGCGTAGGCCACGCCGTCGATGAACTCGATGCCAGTGAACGTGGCGCCCATGGTCGACATACCAGTCATCACCGCCTCATACAGCGGCGGCAGAAGCGGCTCGCCCGGGTGAATCTTCAGGATCGACGCAGAGCTGGAAGGCCGGCCCATGGGTGAGAACGCATCGACGCACAGGTGCACGTCTCCGCGGATCGGCACGGCGCTGTTGATCTCTTTCTTGCTGCGGGGCACGCCGCGCACGCGCATTGGAACGATGAGGAAGTGCATAGAGGATACTGTTCAAATAAACAGTATTTTGTTCCCGCTTCGCTCAGCCGTCGATGGCGCTTCGTCGGGTGGAGTACAAATGTTCTCCTGTCGGAGTTTTTCGCTACAGGATGCGGCTCGGCTGGAGCGCGAGACCCTTTACGGCCTCGCTGTAAATGAACTTGATCTGCTCCCACGGGATCGTGTGACGTTGCGCGTATTCACCTTCGCCATCGCATATTTCGCATCCTTCTGCTGGCTCCTCCAGGTCAATGCATTCCGGGCATTCGCGAATGACTTCCAGCTTGAACTCACCGAGCAGCAGAGCTTTGGCGCCGTTCTCGGCCGTGAGCCGCCTGGGCATGAGGCAGTAACCGTCTGGGATAGCTGCCGCCGGCTCGCCCTGGTACTGGGCGGCTGATTTCTTGCGTCGGTTCCAATCCCGAACGAGCAGTTCGCGCTGCTCGTCAGTGGCGAGCACCATCATGGTTTCAGGATCGAGGAAGACGCACTCCTCGTCGTGCTCACCCATCACG
>NZ_JAFKEC010000035.1 GCF_017848315.1 Pseudomonas palmensis | reverse complement strand
GGCTTGGGGTTTTGCTGCGAAACTTCATAAAAAACGGCGAAGGCAACTCGAGAGGCGCGCCACTCTACCGGATTTTCTCGTGCATGGCCCGAGGGAATTCGAGGCTTTTTTTCCTTCAGGCGATGTTTTTTTTTGACACGTCAGTAGACATTTCGCGCGAGCCGAAATGCGCCGCGAAAATTGTCAGACACTTCCTGCATTGCTGGCACCCGCGTCCTAGAGCAGACCCGCATGACAATCCACAGAAGCTGTGGATAACTCGGTGGACAACCCCCTCCTACACCCCGCAAACCCCGGTAGAATGGGGCCCGCGCTCAAACTGACGATTTTTTCACCAGCTAAAAAAAGTGTTTTTTTTCATTGACTTGTACTTTCGAACTGGTCATCGCCAGGGCCCTGCCGCGGTGTAGCGCCACATTGACAAGAGGTGTTACAGGTGTGGACAGGTGCCCCAAAGCGAGGCACGGGATTGCACGAAAATGCTCCGCACGCGCGGTGGTGCCTCCTGGGGCCCTCTTCACAGAACAGCCTGAAATCGAGATAATGGCCGGCTTGGCGCACGAAAAGCACAAAGGGTTGCCACAACCTGAAAACTGCTGTAGTGTTGCCAGCGTTAGTACCAAGCTGAAACTCAATTCTGGCCAAAGCAGTCCTTGCAGCGTCCTGATCCGACAACGGAACAGCACCTGTTGAAACCAGGACCGGCCCACTTGATGACTCCCAGGTAACCATTACCTACTCTTGGCGAGTCACCCTGCAGATTGAACAGGATCTTCACACAGCGGCGCAGAACCTTAGCCCTGACGTGTTGCCTGTCTTCCTAGTACCTACCAGTCAGCCCTGGCGCCACCTAATCAATGCGCTTACCTCTGGCTGCCCTGTTCCAGTCAGGTTCTTCGCTCTAGCCCTAAAGCTTTGCGTTACTGGAACGTTTTATATGAACACGGCTCTTATGCTGTGTCTTTTGCAGGAACATCTAATAACTATGAATACATCCATCCATACTCAGGCTGCCATTCGCACCCTTAGCCAGGCATTTGCCCCGTTGAACTGCATGATCCATGCGGCGCGCAAGGGCAGCTTCAGCTTTACCCTGGTCAATGAACACGGCATTGCTCGTCACAGCGAGCGTCTGTATCCGGAGCAGTACGAGAGTGCTGAGCCGCTGCAAGCGGTGATTGACCGGACTCGCCAGGCACTGGTTGCCTGATGGTCGTCTGAGACGCAAGAAGCCCTGCCGATTGGCGGGGCTTTTTTATGCCTGAAATTCAGTGACCGCCGCGCTCGACCTGCCCTCTGCAAGGCCCGGATTCATTGGCCAAACCCCAACCACCGAAAGCGCTTTAACCCCCACGGCCTAATACCCAAGCGTCATATGGGTTATGCCAAGCCACCACAATCGATTTAAAAACAGTCCTTTACAGCATAGATATGACACTACACTTCAACTCAAGCGGCCTTGCCCGCTTCCGGCGGGCCTGACCCGACCCACCTGCTGCCAAGCACCAGCGTCCCGCCGGCCATTTACGAAGTTCGAGGGCATTATGGCTATCGCCGCGAGCGAGTTGAGTGAATTCGTCATCCGCCCCACCCTGTTGTACCTGGGCCGCTACTGCCCCAGCGCCGAAGCCCTGCTGCTGGGCATCGCAGCCAGCCAGTCGGGCATGGGTTCGGCCCTGCACGACCGCCGTGGCCACGGCCTGTACCGCATCGGCGAACTGCGCCACCAATCGATCTGGGACCAGTACCTGGCCCACGACCCCGAACTGGCCAGCCTGGTCCGCGGCCTCGCCAGCCAGCACGCGTTCCTCAGCGGCCCGCACCTGGAACTGACCGTCAACCTGCGCTACGCCACCGCCATCGCCTGGATGCTGGTCGAAGAAAAGGCGCTGCCGCTACCAGAATCCGACGACCTGCTAGGTCTCGCAAGAATCTGGCGTCAAACATTCCAGCCCCACGCCCGTTTACGCGACTTCACCCAGGCCTGGCAGGCATGCGTCGGCAAACCGGCGCTCCAGGCCTGCTGAGAACCATTTTCAAACAACCGGATAAAATCAGCGAATCTGGTCGGATTGTCCTACAAAAACGCGGTATCTCCTGATTTAGAGCCTATAGCGCACGTCCAAAATTATTGATACTTTGCGCTCCGGTGATCCCATGGAGTTCTAATAATGAAAAAAGTAATACTCAAATCCTCACTCGGCCTCGCTGTCGCTTTCGCATCAACTCAACTCTTCGCCAGCGGTTTTGCCCTCAACGAGCAAAGCATCAGCGGCATGGGCACAGGTTTCGCGGGTCGTTCTTCTTCTGCCGATGACGCCAGCACCGTGTTTGGCAACCCTGCCGGTATGTCCCGCCTCAAACGCGAACAAGTGACCGTCGGCGGCGCGGCCATCATTGCCAAGTCCGACATCAAGGGCAGCGGCACCTTCGGTGGCAGCAACGACGGCGACATGGTCCCCGTGGTTGGCGTACCGATGGGCTACTACGTCAAGCCGATCGATGACCACTGGGCATTCGGCTTCGGGGTCTACGTGCCTTTCGGCCTGATCACCGACTACGAGCACGGCTTTGCCGGCCGCTACTTCGGCAGCAAGAGCGAAGTTCAGGTCGTGACCCTGCAACCGACCATCAGCTACGCCTTCAACGACAAGGTCTCGATCGGTTTCGGCCCGACCATCAACCGTATCGACGGCACCCTGGAGTCCGCCGCGCTGAACCGCGCCACCCCAGGCAGCAACGACGGCAAGGTCAAGATCACCGGTGACGACACCGCCGTCGGCTACAACATCGGCGTGATGGTGCAGGCCACCGACAGAACCCGCGTCGGCCTGACCTACCACTCGATGGTCGACTACAAGCTCAAGGGCGACACCAAGATCAGCGGCCCGGGCTTCGGCCCGTTCAGCGGCAGCAAGTTCGACGCCTCGCTGAAGATCAAGACCCCCGAGTCGGTCGACTTCTCGGTCACCCACGAACTGGATGACAACTGGACCCTGTACGCGGGCAGCACCTGGACCCGCTGGAGCCGCCTGGAGTCCATCGTGGTCAACAACGAGGGCACCGGGCCACTGGCACCGGCACTGGGCCAGATCGCCGAAGAACAGAACTGGCACGACACCTGGGCCCACGCCATCGGCGCTGCCTACAAGCTGAACAAGGAATGGACCCTGCGCGCCGGCTTCTCCGTCGACCAGTCGCCAGCCAACAACCAGAACCGTTCGCCACGCATCCCAACCGGCGACCGCAAGGTGTTCAGCCTGGGCGCCGGCTGGAACCCGAGCGACGACATGACCATCGACGTGGCCTACTCGTACCTGATGGAAGAAGACGTCAAGATTCACCAGAGCACCGCCATCACCGACCCTTCGTTCAAGGGCTCGTACAACGCCAAGTACGAAAACAGTGCACACGGCCTGGGTGCTTCGCTGACCTACCGCTTCTGATCGCTGTTGCATGAAAAAACCGCCTTCCAAAGGCGGTTTTTTATGCCCGCGCGCGCACGCGCCAGGCCTGCGCCAGGCAGTCCTCCACATACGCCATGAAGGCCCGCACCTTGGGCGTCAGCGCCGAGCGGTCGGCCACGCACAGATAGATGTCCATTGGCGAGGTCTGTGCATAGGCCTGGTGGGGTTGGGCATATTCGAACAGCGGCACCAGTTGCCCGTTCTCCAGGTAAGGCCGCGCCACGAACTCGGCCAGGCGCACGATCCCACCCCCCATCACCGCCATCTGCGCCAGCACGTCGATGTCATCGCTGATCGACACATCCCCGAACTCGGCATCGAAACGCAGGCCGTCACGCACAAAGCCCCACCGCAGAAAGCGGCCGTCCACCGGGTAACGGAACACCAGGCAGCGATGCCCCTTCAAGGCTTCCGGGGTGCCGGGCCGGCCGGCACGCTCCAGGTAGGCAGGCGCTGCGCAACAGATGAACGGGATCTGGGCAACGTGCCGCGCCAGCAGGCCGTCTTCCAGCTGGGGGGTGATGCGCACACTCACGTCAATCGACTCGCGCGCGTGGTCCACACGCCGGTCGCTCGTAAGCAATTCAATTGAAAGCTGCGGATAGCGCAGGTTGAATGCCGGCATCAGTGGCGCCAGCACATAGCGCGCGAAGGCCGAAGAAGAGGAGATGCACAACCGGCCCTGGGGTTCGCCGTCATCGGCCGTGACGGCCAGCTGCGCCAGCTCCAGATCACGCTCCACATGCCTGACCTTGTCGTAATAGGCGCGACCATTGGGCGTCAACGCCATGCTGCGGGTGGTGCGGGCCAGCAGGCGCACTTGCAGATGGGCTTCCAGGCGCGCGATGTTCTGGCTCACTGCGGCGGCGCTCAAGCCCAGGGTGCGGGCCCCACCGGCGATGCTGCCAGCCTCGACCACCTTGATGAAACTGCGTATCGAGCCCAACAGGTTCACGGCCAAACTCCAGGATTCGTAAGGTTCTCTTTATAAAGACCTAAGCTGGCGTCGTCTACCTCGTACCCTGGCAGCCTGCTAGTCTGGCGCCTCCCCTACCCTCAGGAGCCTGCATGACCAGCCAGACCCGCCCTCGCCCACGCCTGAAACTCGGCGTACGCGCCACCCCCTACGTATTCGCGTTCTACATGTCGTCGATCATGGCGCTGCTGATGTGCTTCGTGATCACCGGCGCCAACAGCGGCGTCGGCGAGCATTACCTGGCCAATGTGCTCAAGGCCTACCAACTGGCCATGCCGGTGGCCTTCGCCTGCGTGCTGGTGGTACGGCCGATCGTGCTCAAGCTGGTGGCCTGGACCGTCCACCCGGGCAAGGCCTGAGCCCGCCTCAGGGCTGCGAGGCGATGGCCTTCTCGATGGCAGCCCTGAACGCCGGGTCGTCCGGCTTGGTCAGGCTGGAGAAGCTGGCCACCACCTTGCCCTGGCGATCGACCACATACTTGTAGAAATTCCACCTGGGCGCATTGCTCTGCCTGGCCAGCTCGCGAAACAGCGGCGTGGCGTCGTCGCCGCGCACCTTCTGTGGCTCGGTCATGGTGAAGGTCACGCCGTAGTTGGCATAGCACACCTTGGCGGTCTTCTCGCTGTCGGCGTCTTCCTGCTTGAAGTCGTTGGACGGCACCCCGAGCATTTCCAGGCCCTGCCCGTGATAAGCCTTGTAGGTGCTCTCGAGCCCTTCGAATTGCGGCGCGAAGCCGCAATAGCTGGCGGTGTTGATCACCACCAGCGGCTTGCCGGCGAAGCGCTCGCACAGGTTCACCTGTTCCTTGGCGCGCAGCTTGGGCAACTCGCCCTGCAGCAAGGCCGGGCAGTCGGCGGCCAGCACGGCCCCCGAACCAGCCAGTATCAATAGCGGTACCAACAGCCAGCGTGCGTACATGGTGCGTCTCCCTTGCCTGAGTGCAGGGGTTCAGCTTACGCCTAGCACACGCCCATGCCCAACTGCATCAGCGCCAGACCGCCCTGGTGCCAGCCCCACCACACCAGCGCCAGCACCAGGCCAGCCAGCACCAACGCTACCAGGCGCGCGGTCATGCCGCCTCCGGCCGCGCCTGCAGCCGCGCCACCGGGCGCTCGCGCACCGGCCAGTTGAGCGCGGCAGCCAGCAGGCTGAGCAGGATCGAGATCTGCCACACCAGGTCATAGTTGCCGGTACGGTCGTACACCACACCGCCCAGCCAGCCGCCCAGGAATGCGCCCAACTGATGGAACAGAAAGACGATGCCGCCCAGCATGGACAGGTTGCGCACCCCGAACAGGGTGGCGACGGTGCCGTTGGTCAGCGGCACCGTCGACAGCCACAGCAGGCCCATGGCGATACCGAACAGGTAGGCGCTGAACTGGGTCACCGGCGCCCACAGGAACAGCACGATCACCACCGCCCGCAGCAGGTACAGGGTGGTCAACAGACGCGGCTTGGACATGCGCCCGCCCAGCCAGCCGGCGGTGTAGGTGCCGACGATATTGAACAGCCCGACCAGTGCCAGCACCGTGGTGCCGATGGTGGCCGGCAGGTGCTGGTCGACCAGGTAGGCCGGCAGGTGCACGCCGATGAACACCACCTGGAAACCGCACACGAAAAAGCCCAGCGCCAGCAACCAGAAGCCCGAGTGCGAACAGGCTTCGCGCAGCGCCTGCATCAGGGTCTGTTCGTGCCCCTGGCTGGGCAGCGGGTTATCGCGCAGCATGCCCACCAGCGGCACGATGAAGGCCACCAGCAGGCCCAGCACCAGCAATGCCGCCGACCAGCCCAGCCAGCCGATCAGGCCCAGGGTGCCCGGCAGCATCGCGAACTGGCCGAAGGAGCCTGCGGCGCTGGCGATGCCCATGGCCATGCTGCGCTTGTCTGCCGGCACGGCACGTCCTACCACACCCAGGATCACCGAGAACGAGGTGCCCGACAGGCCGATGCCGATCAGCAGCCCGGCACTGAGCGACAGTGACCACGCCGAGTCCGCCATGCCCATCATCACCAGCCCCACGGCGTAGAGAATGCCGCCGATGATCACCACCTTGGCCGCGCCCAGGCGATCGGCCAGGGCACCGGCAAACGGCTGGGCCAGGCCCCAGATCAGGTTCTGCAAGGCGATGGCGAAGGCGAACACTTCGCGCCCCCAGCCGAATTCGGCGCTCATCGGCGCCAGGAACAGGCCGAAGCCATGCCGCACCCCCAGCGACAATGCCAGGATCAGCGCCGCCCCCAACAGCACCCAACCGCTCGTGCGCCATACCGATGTCATTCTTGTTCTCCCAGACCGCCGCAAGGTTACACGGGTATATACCCGCTTATTGGTGTAATACGCTCAAGCCAACTGTTCCAACAGGCGCACCAGTTCATCGCGCTGCCCTTCGCCAAGGTTGCTCACCAGGGCATCCTGGGCCTGCTCCCAGGCAGGCGTGGCGGCTACCAGGCGCGCCAGGCCCTTCTCCGTCAGCAGTACGATGCGGTTGCGCAAGTCGACACCTTCGGCCAACGCCACCAGGCCGTCGGCTTCCAGCACCCGCACGTTGCGACCCAGCGTGCTGCGATCCAGGCCCATGGACTCGGCCAGCACCGAGATGCTGGGCTGATCGAGACGCTGCAGATGCCGCAGCAGGGAAAACTGGGCGACATTGATGCCGAAGCCCACAAGGGCTTCGTCATAGTGCCGGCTGACCCCACGGGCGGCCCGGCGCAGATGAGTACAGATGCAATGGCTCTTCAACATAGATGCGTGTATATACCCGGAGTTTCCAGGATGCAAGCGTTCAGTGGGGTACGCCATTGAGGGCAAGGCGTTTTCGAATCGGTTCCAACAGGTTGGAGGGCGTGCGCTTGAGCGGGTCCGGCAGGCCCTTTTCGATCGCCTGCCAATAAGCCCACGGCACTTTGGCGCTGCCCAGCTCGTAGTCCATCCCGTCCCAACTGTCTTCGCGAAAGCTGTAGAAGGCCCAGTGCACCTGCTGGCGATCGAGGGTGCCCAGTACATCCTCCAGATAGGCGGTACAGCCCGCCCAGCGGCGCATGCAGCCGAACTCGCCGGCCACCAGGCGATTGGCCGGCACCGCGTGCCTGCCGGCCCAGTCCAGCGGGCGCTGCAGATACTGCTGCACCCGGGCCTTGTTCCATTGCGCAACGCTACCGCCAAAGGGCGCGGGCCCAGGGTAGGCATAGGGCGTGGCGCGCTGCAGGTTGGGCGCGCTGGTGGCCGCGTAGGGTTCGTACATGTGAAAGCTGTAGAGCAGGCGCTGGTCGTCGAGCGCGCCAGGCCAGTACTCGAAGGCATCGGCCGCGGCGTACCAGCCGGCATCGAGCATGATCGGGGTAAGTGGATCGACTTCGCGTATCGCCGCCACCAACTGGCGATACAGCGCCGGCAGGTCGCGGGTGCTGCCCTGCCGCTGTCGGTACCAGGCGTGCATCTGCTCGGCGCTGGCGTGCTCGGCCAGGCCGCCGAGTTTCTCGGGCGCCGGTTCGTTGATCAGGTTGTAGGCCGCCACCGCCGGATGGTCCTTGAGCGCCCGCGCCAGGTCACGCCAGAAGTCGGCGGCCTGGGCCCAGTAGGCCTTGTCCTGCCAGAGCCGGTCATCGAACTGGCCGGCGTTATTCTGTGCCCAGCGCATGCCGGGCAGTGAGAGGGGCGTGATAACGACCTTGAGGCCTGCGGCGTGCGCGCGGTCCAGGGTGGCCTTGAGCGTGGCAAGGTCGGCGGCCGGCAGCCCTTGGTAGGTATCGGCATTACCGAGCAGAAAATCACGCTGCGCCGCTTGCCACTTGTCATAGGACAACCGCACCCAGCTCGCCCCGTAGCCGTGCAGCGCCTCGAAATAGGCCTGGTCGGGCGGCAGGCGGTTGAAGCTGTTGCCGCCATGGCGCGGCGTGTTCCAGAAGTCGATCAGGTCGGCGGCGTGGGCCGGCAGGGACGAACAGGCAATAAGGCAGGCCAGCAGCTGGTTGCGCATCGGGGCACCCCGCAAAGACAGAGGAACGTAAGGCTAGCGCTTGCGAAGGCTGACAACGTGCTGCATTCAGTTGCAAAACACTACAGATTCATGACCGCAGCGAAGAGCTCCTGACAGCCCCTTCAGAGTGCCAGGCTTACCACCACCGCCAGCTCCAGCAGCTCCAACAACGCCCCTGCTGTATCCCCGGTGGTGCCCCCCAGGCGCTTGAGCATCACCTGGCGCAGCAGCGCGAACACCAGCAGCGCCACGCCCACGGCCAGGATACCGTTCCATCCCGCCAGCACCAGGCACCCCAAACCGGTCGCCAGCAACACGGCCTTGGCTTCGCCACGCGGCAGATGCTCGGCCAGCGCCTGTCCCAGGCCGCCTGCGCGCACATACGGCGTGCACAGGAACAACCCCAGCATCGCCGCCCGCCCCAGTACCGGTGCCAGTAGCAGGCCCACCGCCTGCCCGCTGTCGACCAGCGCGAGCAACGCGCAGAACTTGAGCAGCAGCACCAGTACCAGCGTCACCACCGCAATCGGCCCGCTGCGCGGGTCCTTCATGATCGTCAGGGTGCGTTCGCGATCGCCGAACCCGCCCAGCCAGGCATCGGCGCTGTCGGCCAGGCCATCCAGGTGCAACGCACCGCTCAACCACACCCAGATGCACAGCAGCAGGGCCGCCTGCAGCATCGGCGGGCTGCCCGCCAGCAGCGCGCTGGCCGCCCACAGCACCCCGCCGAACAACAGCCCCACCAGCGGGTAGCACAGCAGGGAGCGCCCCATCTGCTCGGGCGCGGGCATGCCCGCCAGGCGCACCGGCAGGCTGCTGAGAAACTGCAGGGCAATCCAGAACGCCTGCATCAGGCGATTTCCGCGAAACGACCGTCGGCCGCGCAATGCAGACGGTGCACCGCGCCGTGCCCGACCACCACCTGCAGCAGCTGCTCGCGCGGCAGGCCGCGGGCACGGGCCAGCAGCAGGCGCATCACGCCGCCGTGGGTCACCAGCAGCACGCGCTCGCCGACGTGGGCCTGGTACGCCCGCGCCATGGCCGCCAGCACCCGCTCGGCAAACGCCGTGACCGGCTCGCCACCCGGCGGCGTGAAGGCATAAGGGTCGGCCCAGAACAGCCCCAGGCCCTGTTCGTCGGTAAGCATGAGGTCGGCGGTGCTGCGCCCCTCCCAGTCGCCGAAGTGCAGCTCCTGCAGGCCGGCCTCCAGTTGCATGGGCACGCCCACTTGGCCGGCAAGTTCTTCGGCAAATCGCGCGCAGCGCTGCAGCGGCGAGCTGATGATCCGCGTCCACGGCCCGCCCTCGACCACAGCCGCACGCATCTGCGCCCAGCCAAGTTCGGTCAGCGCGTCGTCCAGGCTGCCGCGCAGCCCACCGCCCAGTTCGGTTTCACCATGACGCAGCAGGTCGACGATCATGTATCGCGGTCCGCCACCGCCGCCTCGGCGAAGGTCGCCATCTGCCCGTGCAGGTCGCAGGCCATGCGCAGCAGCGGTACCGCCAGCGCCGCCCCGCTGCCCTCGCCCAGGCGCAGGCCCAGCTCCAGCAGCGGTTGCGCCTGCAACGCTTCGAGCACCCGCTGGTGCCCGGGCTCGGCGCCGCGATGACCGAACAGCAGCCAGGCCCGGCAACCGGGGTTGATGCGCGTTGCAACCAGCGCCGCCACGGTGCAGATAAAACCGTCCACCAGCACCACGATGCCTTGCTGCGCGCACGCCAGGTACGCCCCCACCAGCGCGGCAATCTCGAAGCCGCCAAAGCACAACAGCTGCTCCAATGGGTCGTCGGCCAGCGCCGCGTGGGTGAGCAGCGCGCGTTCGATCACGCGGGTCTTGTGTTCGACACCGGCAGCATTCAGGCCAGTGCCGGGGCCGGTCAGCTCGCCAGGGGTGCATTTGAGCAATGCACTGGCCACCGCACTGGCAGAGGCCGTGTTGCCGATGCCCATTTCGCCGCCGATGAACAGTTGCGCCCCGGCATCACGCGCACGCAAGGCGCTCTCGCGCCCGGCCTGCAGCGCCAGGCGCCCCTGCTCGGCGGTCATTGCCGGCACCTGGGCGAAGTTGGCGGTGCCCGCCCCGATGCGCAGATGGCGTACACCGGCAAGTTCCAGGGTCAGGTCGACCGTCCCCAGGTCGACCACCTCCAGCTGCGCACCCAACTGGCGGGCCAGCACGCTGATGGCTGCGCCGCCGCCGACGAAGTTCTGCAGCATCTGCCGGGTGACCACCTGCGGATAGGCCGAAACCCCCTCGGCCACCACGCCGTGATCGCCCGCGAAAATCGCGATCCATACCTGCCGCACGCCAGGCTTGAGCTTGCCCTGCAAGCCGGCCAGCTCCACCGCAACCTGCTCCAGCCGGCCCAGTGAGCCGGCTGGCTTGGTCAGCTCGCGCTGGCGCTCCAGCGCCTGTTCGCGCACAGCCAGATTGATCGGCTGACACGCGTTCTGCCACCAGTTTTGACTCATGTTCAGGCTCCCTTGAGCGTAAGTGGCAGGCCGGCAACGGTCAGCACCACGTGCTGGCAACGTTCGGCAATGGCCTGATGCAGCCAGCCGGCTTCATCGACGTAACGACGGGTCAGCTCGCCCATGGGCACCACGCCCAGGCCGGTCTCGTTGCTGACCAGGATGATTTCACCCGGCAACTGCGCCAGGCAGTCCAGCAGTGCATCGCGCTCGGCGGCCAGGCGCTCGGGGTCTTCGAGCATCAGCAGGTTGGTCAGCCACAGGGTCAGGCAGTCCACCAGCAGGCAACGCTCGGGCGCGGCGGTTTCGCGCAGCACCTGCGCCAGCGCCAGCGGCTCCTCGATCAGCGCCCACTCGGCAGGGCGACGCGCACGGTGCAGTTGCACGCGGGCATTCATTTCACCGTCCAGCGGCTCGCTGGTGGCGATATAGGTCACCGCCAGCGCGCTGTCGACGGCGTATTGTTCGGCCAGGCGGCTCTTGCCCGATCGGGCGCCGCCAAGAATCAGCTTGAGCATGTCAGTCCAGCCCGCAGAGTTGACGAAGCCGGGCGCCGTCCAGGTGCGTGTCCACCAGGTCGGCCAGGCGTTCGATGTCCAGTTCACGCAGAGCATGGTAGTCCACCTGCTGCACATCGTTCAGGCCAGCCCAGCGCAGCAGCGCCGTGCACGAATGCGGCGACTCGAACAGGCCGTGCAGGTAGGTGGCCAGGATCTGCCCGTCGGCGCTGACCGCGCCATCGCTGCGACCGTCGGCCAACTGTACGGCGGGCTGCGCCAGCGCCGGCCCGCGGGTGACCCCGGCATGGATCTCGTAGCCACTGACGGGCGCCTGCTCCAGGTTCAGCGTGCCGCTGACATTGCGCAGCTGCTTCTCGGCCTCCAGCTGCGTGCTGTAGTCCAGCCAGCCCAGGCCCGCGCTGCTGCCGGCGGCGCCTTCCAGGCCCAGTGGGTCATGCACGTGGGTCCCGAGCATCTGCAGGCCACCACAGATGCCCAGCAGTTTGCCGCCGTAGCGCAGGTGGCGGGCTATCGCCTCCTCCCAGCCGCGCTCGCGCAGGTGCGCCAGGTCGCTGCGTACGCTCTTGGAGCCCGGCAGGATGATCAGGTCGGCCGGCGGTATCGCGTCGCCCGGCCCGATGAACTGCAGATCCACCTGCGGATGCAGGCGCAGCGGGTCGAAGTCGGTATGGTTGCTGATGCGCGGCAGCACCGGCACGATCACCTTGAGCACCTGCGCGGCTTTCTGGCCTTGGCGCCGGTCCAGGCCATCCTCGGCTTCCAGATGCAGGTCCAGCACATACGGCAGCACGCCCAGCACCGGCTTGCCGGTACGCGCCTCGAGCCAGTCCAGGCCGGGCTGCAGCAGGGCGATGTCGCCACGAAAGCGGTTGATCACGAAGCCCTTGACCCGCGCCTGCTCGCTGGGCGACAGCAGCTCCAGTGTGCCGACCAGGTGTGCGAACACCCCGCCGCGGTTGATATCGGCGATCAGGATCACCGGGCAGTCGACCGCCTCGGCAAACCCCATGTTGGCGATGTCCCCGGCCCGCAGATTGATTTCGGCCGGCGAGCCCGCGCCCTCCACCATCACCACCGGGTAGGCGTCGCTCAGGCGCTGGTGCGAGGCCAGTACCGCCTGCATGGCGATGGCCTTGTAGTCGTGATAGGCCACCGCGTTCATGCTGGTGACCGCGCGGCCATGCACGATCACCTGGGCTCCGGTCTCGCTGTTGGGCTTGAGCAGTACCGGGTTCATGTCGGTGTGCGGCGCCAGCCCGGCGGCCTGGGCCTGCACCGCCTGGGCGCGGCCGATTTCGCCGCCGTCGGCCGTCACCGCACTGTTGAGTGCCATGTTCTGCGGCTTGAACGGCACGACACCCACGCCCTGGCGCGCCAGCCAGCGGCACAGCGCGGTCACCAGGGTGCTCTTGCCGGCATCGGAGGTGGTGCCTTGCACCATCAGGGTGGTCATGGGTGTTCCTTGCGGTAGTCGTCCAGCGCCTGGACCAGGCGCTGCCAATCGGTGTCGGTGGCCGGCAGGCCGAAACGCAGGCTGCCCAGGTGCTCGAACAGGCGCAGCAGGATGCCGCGCCGCGCCATGAACTGGTGCAACTGCGCGGCGTGGGCAAGCTCCAGGTACTGGAACAGGTCGCAGCCGCCGGTCGGCGTGAAGCCGGCAGCATCGAGTACCTGCGCCAGGCGTGTGCTGGCCTCGGCGCAGCGGGTGATCTGGCGCTGCTGGGCGCCATGGTCGAGCAGGCAGGCCTGGCCCAGCACCCGCGTGGGCCCGGCGATCGACCAGGGCCCCAGTTGTTCGGCCAGCAGCTGCAGCAGTTGGCGTTCGGCCAGCACGAAGCCCAGGCGTACACCGGCCAGGCCGAAGAACTTGCCGAACGAGCGCAGCACGATCAGCCCGTTGCGCCAGGTTTCGGCGGCGATGCTGTGTTGCGGGGTGTTGTCCATGAACGCTTCATCCACCACCAGCCAGCCACCGCGCTGGGCCAGGCGGGCGTGCCAGCCCAGCAGGCGCTCGGCGCTCAACAGGCGCCCGGTGGGGTTGTTGGGGTTGACCACCACCAGCACATCGAGGCTGTCGAGAAAGAACTCCACCTCGGCCTCGCCGACTTCACGCACGCGGTGCCCGGCGCGCCGCCAGCCCTCGGCATGTTCGGCGTAGCACGGCGACAGCACACCGACCTTGCCACTGCGACGCAAGCGCGGCAGGGCCTGGATGGCGGCCTGGGACCCGGCCACCGGCAGCAGTTGCGGCACGCCGTAGTACTCGCGGGCCGCCTGCTCCAGGCCATCGTCGGTTTCGGGCAGGCGTGCCCAGGCGCGCAACGGGATCTCGGGGATCGCGAAGGGCCACGGCGCGATGCCGCTGGACAGGTCGACCCAGTCCTGCACTGCGATGCCGTACTCCAGCACCGCCCGTTGCAAACGACCACCGTGTTCAAGCATAGAATTGCGCCCCCACGCACAACAGCAGCAACCACAACCACACGCCCTTGCACACCAGTTGCCAGCCACGCTCGATGGCGTAGGCATCGGCCGGCGGGCCTTCGCCCAGTTGCGGGCGCTGGTGGAGCTCGCCGTGGTACACCGCCGCGCCGCCCAGCTCGACACCCAGCGCACCGGCGCCAGCTGCCATCACCGGGCCGGCGTTGGGGCTGTCCCACAACGGCGCCTGACGGCGCCAGCAGCTCAGTGCCAGGCGCGTCCTGCCCAGCACCGCGTAGGTCAGGGCCACCAGCCGCGCCGGAATATAGTTGAGCAAATCGTCGATGCGCGCTGCGGCCCAGCCAAAGCGCTCGAAGCGCTCGTTGCGATAGCCCCACATGGCATCCAGGGTATTGCTCAGGCGATACAGCACCACACCTGGCGCCCCCGCCACCACGAACCAGAACAGGGCGGCGAACACTGCATCGCTACCGTTCTCCAGCACCGATTCGGTGGCGGCACGCGCCACGGCGGTGTCATCCAGTTCGCCGGTTTCACGGCTGACCAGGTAGCCCACGCGGCGGCGCGCTTCGTCCAGGTCGCCGCCACGCAGCGCCTCGGCCACGGGCCGTACATGTTCGCCAAGGCTGCGCAGGCCCAGCGCGCAGTACAGCGCCAGTATCTCCACCAGCCAGCCGATGTAGGGCAGCCACGACAGCACAGTCACCAGCAGGGTCAGGGGCACCACCGCCAGAAACCACGCGGTGACGCCATGGCTGCGCCAGCCACGACCGCCGGCATTGAAGCGTTGTTCCAGGCGTCCGGCATAACGGCCGAACGCGACCAGCGGGTGCGCACGCCGGGGCTCGCCCAGCAAGGCATCCAGCGCCACCCCGGCCACACTCAGCAAGGCCACACTCATCAACGCTCTCCCCAATGGTTTTCGTAGAGCATCTCGCTCAATGGCCGCTCGCGGGCCCAGCCTTCGAGCACCAGCATGGGCGCCTCGTAGAACGCCTCGACCGGGCCCAGGCACAGTACCGCCAGCGGTTTGGCACCGGCCGGCATGCCCAGCAGGTCGGCCAGTGCCTGCGGTTCGAACAGCGACACCCAGCCCATGCCCAGGCCCTCGGCACGGGCCGCCAGCCACAGGTTCTGGATGGCGCACGACAGCGAGGCCAGGTCCATTTCCGGCAAGGTGCGACGGCCGAAGATGTGCGCCTCGCGCCCGTCCATCAGCGCCGCCACCAGCACCTCGGCGCAATCGTTGATGCCCTCGACCTTGAGCCGCATGAAATCGTCAGAACGCTGCCCCAGTGCCTCGGCGGTGCGCACCCGCTCCTGCTCCACCAGCGCCTGGATCTGCTGGCGCAGCTCGCGACGGGTGATGCGGATGAAACGCCAGGGCTGCATCAGACCCACGCTCGGGGCCTGGTGCGCCGCCTGCAGCAGGCGTGCCAGCAGCTCGGGGGCCACCTCGCCGCCGCTGAAATGGCGCATGTCGCGGCGCTCGCCGATGGCGCGGTAGACCGCCGCGCGCTCGGCGTCGTTGAAGGCCTGGTCGCTCATGGTGCCAGCAGCGCCGCCAGCGCAGACGGGTTGGACGGGAAGTAGAAATGCACATACGAGGCCGTCAGCCGGCCGCAACGGTACACCGCCTCGGCGCCGCGCCCGCCGTTGGGGCTTTGCCCGCGGGCGATGGGTTCGAGCGCGGTGCTGGTCAGCGAATGGTGATAGGTATGCCCGCGCAGGGTGCCCTCGGGCAGCTCTACCGCTTGCAGGGCCAGGGCCGCCAGGCGCTTCTGCATCACCGCCTCGCCCGGCAGCAGGCCGGCCAGTTCGGCCCGTTCGCCGGCCACATCGGTCAGTGCATCGAGCAGGTAGAGCATGCCGCCGCATTCGGCCAGCAAGGGCTTGCCGGCCTGGTGATGGGCCCGGATCGCCGCCAGCATCGGCGTGTTGGCGGCCAGCGCATGGTGGTGCAGCTCAGGGTAGCCGCCGGGCAGGTACAGGCTGTCGCAGTCTGGCAGCAGGCGGTCGTGGATCGGCGAGAAGAAGCTCAGCTGTGCGCCCATCTCGCGCAACAGGTCCAGGCTGGCGCCATAGGTGAATGCGAAGGCTTCGTCGCGCGCCACGCCGATCCGCACGCCGGCCAGCAGTGGCTCGATGCTGCGCGGCTGCGGCGCATCGAAGGCCACCGCCGGCGGCAGGGCCGACTCGCAGCTGTCGCCCAGGGCGTTGGCGGCGGCGTCCAGGCGCAGGTCCAGGTCGGTCAGTTCACTGGCCTGCACCAGGCCCAGGTGGCGGCTGGGCAGTTCGATGCCGGTTTCCCGCGACAGCCCGCCGTACCAGCGCAGGCCTTCGGTCAGGCTGCCTTCGAGCAGTTGCGCGTGACGCAGCGAGCCCACCCGGTTGGCCAGCACGCCGGCAAACGGCAGGTCGGGCTGGTAGCGCGCCAGGCCCAGGGCCAGCGCGCCGAAGGTCTGGGCCATGGCCGTGCCGTCGATCACCGCCAGCACCGGCACGCCGAAATGCCGCGCCAGGTCGGCGCTGGACGGCGTACCGTCGAACAGCCCCATCACCCCTTCGATCAGGATCAGGTCGGCGTCGGCGGCGGCTTCCCACAGCAGGCGCCGGCTTTCCTCGGCGCCGACCATCCACAGGTCCAGCTGGTACACCGGTGCGCCACTGGCGCGCTCCAGAATCATCGGGTCGAGAAAGTCCGGGCCACACTTGAACACCCGGACCTTGCGCCCCTGGTTGCGGTGCAGGCGCGCCAGTGCGGCCGTCACCGTGGTCTTGCCCTGGCCAGATGCAGGTGCCGCGATCAGCACCGCCGGGCAATGACGGGTTTGCCTCATAGTTCCACGCCCTTCTGGGCACGGATGCCGGCCTGGAAGGCGTGCTTGACCATGCCCATCTCGGTCACGGTGTCGGCCAGCTCGATCATCTCGGGCTTGGCGCCGCGGCCGGTGACGATCACATGCTGCATCGGTGGGCGTGCCTGCAGGTCGCCGAGCACCTGATCGAGGTCGAGGTAGCCGTGCTTGAGGGCGATGTTGAGCTCATCGAGCACTACAAAACCGATGGCCGGGTCCTGCAGCAACTGGCGCGAAACCGCCCAGGCAGCCTCGGCGGCGGCGATGTCGCGCTGGCGGTCCTGGGTTTCCCAGGTAAAGCCCTCGCCCATCACGTGGTAGCGCACCTGTTCGGGGAAGCGGCGGAAGAACAGCTCCTCGCCGGTGCTGTTGCGGCCCTTGATGAACTGCACCACGCCACATTGCATGCCGTGGCCCAGGGCCCGCGCCAGCATGCCGAAGGCCGAGCTGCTCTTGCCCTTGCCGTTGCCGCTGAGTACCAGCAGCAGGCCGCATTCGTTGGGCGAGTTGGCAATGCGTTCGTCGATTACCGCTTTTTTGCGCAGCATGCGCGCCAGATGGCGTTCGTCGCGATCGGTGGTGTCGGTCATCGGAGGCTCCGTGGGCAACTGGCGCGCACAGGGACCGGGGGGATCGAGTCGGCGCGACAGCAGGTTGGCGATGGCACACGGAAAACGCGCAGGCCCTGCCACTGGCCGGGAGAACCGCGCATCACCCTCCGTGATGCCGTTGATCTGTGACAGGCCGGTCTCCGGGCTCATGGGCGGGTCTGATCGACCCGGATCGCGCGCCTTCCCGGGCTGTTGCACCCAGTGGCCCTGCGCGATCCCGACTCATTTACCGTTGCGGGGGCAGCGCCGGAATCGCACGTTGCACGTGCCCACCGGCTTCCCTGTTTCACCCTGCCGGCACCTTGGCCGCAGAGCACCTGAAACAAGTCGCGAAGGTTAGAGGGTTGGGCCATGAGCGTCAATCAAAGGCGCTGCGAAGCGGTCTGGATCAATGGCATTTATGTCATCTTGTGTCACACTCACTGCAGTGATATCACATAGCCATTATCCGCACCTCTCCGATCCACAATAACAATGGAGCACGGCATGCAAGGTCTGATCATCAACAACCCGCGTCTGGAGTTCCTGCGCCCCGCCCTGGAACGTTGGGCCGAGTGCCTGGAGCGCTACAACCAGACCCTGGGCGACAGCGACGCCCCCTACTGGCAAGGCGTGCAAAGCAACCTTGGCGTGCTGGGCGCGGCGGCCTGGCAGGCGGAGCTGGTGACCTTGCAGGGTGCGCAGACCAAGAAGCAGCGCGACGAAGGCGAGCGTGCGGCGCACTGCGACCTGGTGATCGCCAGCAAGGAAGAGACCGCCTACCTGCAGGCCACCCAGCGCTGGCCACGGGTCGGCAAGCTCGACCTCACCGATGCCCTGCAGGAAAGCGTCGCCCAGGCTCGCCTGGTGGGCTATGCCAGCCAGCTCAAGGTCGCCGCGCTGTTCGTCAGCCCGTACAAGGCCGGGCAACACGCCAGCCCCGAAGAGCTTCAGGACCTGGTCGACGACCTGCAAAAGCACAATGCATGCGCCATCGCCTGGGTGTTCCCCTATGGCTACCGCAAGCTGCACGACGACGTGGGCCGCTACCACCCCGGCATCGCGCTGCTGCTCAAGCAGGCCTGAGCCCCTGTCGAGGGAACCTCGCCGACGTGCCCGCCTCTACCTTACTGGACACGGCCAACTTCGCGAGGGACACCGATCATGGGCAACATGCGCATTGCTGTACTGCTGGCACTCACCACCGGGCTGGTGGCCTGCGGCGAGAACGCCCACCTGGACGTCACCGATGGCACCGGCCCGTCGCCGCGCCTGCCCGAACCGAACAAGACCCTCATCCCCACGGTAAACATCGCGCCGGCCATCGGCTGGCCAGAGGGCGGCAAACCCAAGGCTGCGGCAGGCACCCAGGTGGTGGCCTTCGCCGACAAGCTCGACCACCCGCGCTGGCTGTACGTGCTGCCCAACGGCGACGTGCTGGTGGCCGAGACCAACGCGCCACCCAAGCCCGATGACGGCAAGGGCATCAAGGGCTGGGTGATGGGCAAGGTGATGGGCCGCGCCGGTGCCGGAGTGCCCAGCCCCAACCGCATCACCCTGCTGCGTGACAGCGACAAGGACGGCGTGGCCGACACCCGCACCACCTTCATCGAGGGGCTGAACTCGCCGTTCGGCATGGCCCTGGTGGGCAACGACTTCTATGTGGCCGACACCGATCGGCTGTTGCGCTTCACCTACGAGCCAGGCGCCACCCGCCTGCAGGGCAGCGGCACCAAGGTGGTCGACCTGCCGGGCGGCACGCTCAACCACCACTGGACCAAGAACGTGATCGCCAGCCCCGACGGCAAGAAGCTGTACGTGACCGTGGGCTCCAACAGCAACGTGGCCGAGAACGGCATGGAGCAGGAGAAAGGCCGCGCCGCGATCTGGGAGGTCGACCCGGCCACCGGCAGCCAGCGCCTGTTCGCCACCGGCCTGCGCAACCCCAACGGCCTGGCCTGGGAACCCAATAGCCAGCAGCTGTGGACGGCGGTGAACGAACGTGACGAGATCGGCAGCGACCTGGTGCCGGACTACATCACGTCGGTGAAGGACGGCGCCTTCTATGGCTGGCCCTACAGCTATTACGGGCAGCATGTGGATGAGCGCGTACAGCCGCAGGATGCAAAGCTGGTGGCCAGCGCGATAGCGCCGGACTATGCGGTGGGGCCGCACACCGCCTCGCTGGGGCTGGCGTTTACCGTGCCGAACGCCTTGCCGGCGCCGTTCGACCAGGGCGCGTTCATCGGCCAGCACGGCTCATGGAACCGCAAGCCGCACAGTGGCTACAAGGTGATCTTCGTGCCGTTCAGCACGGCGGGCAAACCGTCGGGCAAGCCCATTGATCTGCTGACCGGGTTTCTCGACGAGGACGGCAAGGCCATGGGGCGCCCGGTCGGCGTGGTGAACGATCAGCGTGGCGGGGTGCTGGTGGCCGACGACGTGGGCAATGTGATCTGGCGGGTGAGCAAGGCGCAGTAGCACTGCGCTGACGTGTTCGCCGGCAAGGTCGGCTCCTGCTGGAGCCGGCTTTGCAGGCCACGCTGTCAGGGATTGCGCGCCAGGTGCGCCGGCTGCAGCACGCGCTTGGCGTTGAGGTAGGTCTTCTGCCAGTAGCTGTTGGACAGGTAGTCCAGGCGCACCGTACCGCCCGTTGACGGTGCATGCACGAAACGCCCCTCGCCCACGTAGATACCGGCATGGCTCACCTGGGTGCCGCCATTGGTGGCGAAGAACACCAGGTCGCCCGACTGCAACGCACCCTTGTCGATGTCCGGGGCACGAATGCCGATCATCTCGCGGGTTGAGCGCGGCAGGGCGATACCCGCCGCGTCCCGGTACACGTAGCCAATCAGCCCGCTGCAATCGAACCCCGAGTCCGGGGTATTGCCGCCCCAGCGGTAAGGCGTGCCCACCAGGCCCAGGGCCCGGAACAGCACATCCTCGGCCACTGGCGAGAAATACACCTGGGGCGCCATCACCTTCGGTTCGGCCACCTGAGGTTTCTGCGGGGCATGGCTGGAGCAGGCACCCAGCAGGGCCGCCAGGGAAAGTACAGCAACGCGCGCGAGTATCGACATAGTCAGAACATCCTGTCTGAAGCCGCCCGACCCCAAGTCGGAAATAGGTGAGAAACTAGATTAGACGTTTTCTGTAAACACGCACGGCGGCGAGCTTTTCAGCTACGCCGCCGTGCGGGACATCACGCGCAGACTCAGTTACGCGACAGGGTAGTCGGTGCCATGGCCAGCGCGCGCTTGGCTTCGATGAAGGTCTTGCTCCAGTAGCGGTCACCGAGGTTGTCGATGCGCACGCCACCGCTGCGGCGGCTGCTGGAGTGGATGAACTGATCGTCGCCCAGATAGATGCCGGCGTGGCTGACGCGGCCGCGACCATTGGTGCTGAAGAACAGCAGGTCGCCTGGCTTGAGCTTGTTGCGCGCAACCAGCGGGGCTTTCACGTTGATCATTTCGCGGGTGGAGCGCGGCAGGTTCATGCCGGCCTCTTCGCGGAACAGGTAGCCGATGAAGCCGCTGCAGTCGAAGCCGGACTTCTCCGAGGTGCCGCCGAAACGGTAGCGGGTACCGATCAGGGACATGCCACGTTCGAGAATGTTGTCGGCCAGGGCTGGCAGTTCGTAGGGCTTGGTGCTGGAGGAGAACGCTTCCAGGTCCTGCTCGGTGGCCAGCTCTTCTTCGAACACCGACGCAGCGGTGGAAGGCTTGGCGGCAGCCTGGGCAGCAACTGGAGCGGGAGCCTGCTGGTGGGTGACGGGACCGGTGGTCGCGCAGCCGAACAGCAAGGTCACAAGTGCGAGGGGCACGAGGGGTGCGAAGCGATTTAGCATGGGCACGACCGTGGCTTGAATTTGATGAAGCCGAGACTATGCCTTCTATCGGATCGATTTGCAAATTCAATCGAAAAAAATGTGACTTTTATGTGCCGAGGCTCTGGGCCGGCCCTACCAGCCCAATGTCTCTTTCAAAAACGGGATGGTCAGCTTGCGCTGCGCCTGCAGTGAAGCCTGGTCGAGGCGTTCGAGCAGGTCGAACAGTGCGCTCATGCTGCGCGTGCCTCGGGTCAGGATGAAATGCCCGACTTCGTCGGTGAGGTGCAGGCCCCGGCGCGAGGCGCGCAATTGCAGGGCACGCAGCTTGTCTTCATCCGACAGGGCGCGCATCTGGAAGATCAGCGCCAGGGTCAGGCGCGACTTCAGGTCGGCCAGCTTGATCGGCAATTCCCGGGGGGAGCTGGACGCTGCCAGCAGCAAGCGGCGGCCGCTGTCGCGCAGGCGGTTGAACAGGTGGAACATGGCCTCTTCCCAGTCCGGCTTGCCGGCAATCACATGCAGGTCGTCCAGGCACACCAGTTCGTACTGTTCCAGGTTGTCGAGCAGTTCCACGCCGCGATCGAGCAGTTGCGCCAGAGGCAGGTACACCGCAGGCTCGCCCAGTTGCTCGAAGCGCAGGCACGCGGCCTGCAGCAGGTGGGTACGCCCTACGCCCTGCTTGCCCCACAGGTAGATCAGGCTTTCGGTCCAGCCGGCGTCGGCTTCGCAGAGTCGCTCGACGTAGCCCAATGCGGCGGCGTTGGCACCCGGATAGTAGTTGATGAAGGTGGCGTCATCACGCAGACGCACACCCAGGGGCAACTGGATCGGTTTCATGCTGGCTGGGCAGTCCCGAGGAACCGCAAGGGGCCTTTGGTGAAAAGTCCGCAAAGTCTATACCCGTGACGCCAACCGCACAATGCGTTAGCAAAATCAAAGGCTTGCGCGGCATATGGGGCAGGCATGGGTCAATCCTCCAGCAGTTCCTCTGCACTCAGGCGAAACAGCTCCACGGTGTTGATGCTCGCCCCTTCGAGCGAGCCTTCCTTATCCAGTACCTGGTTGGCCGCGTTCATCTCCGAACTGCGCCCGGCAACGCGCTGGAAGGTGCTGCGCGGTAGTGCGGCGCTCCAGCCATTCTCGAAGGTGTTGTAGGCCAGGGTCAGCGCCGCGGTGAAGTAGTGCTGATTGGCGACCGGGATCCGCACCGCATTGTCGTCCTGGTCATAGGCCGTGAAATGACTGGGCAGCGCCTTGAGCCCCAGACGCTTGAGCACCACCCAGGAAAATGCCGAGGGTACGAACATCGTGAGCTTCTCGGCCGCGTGCCGCGAGTAGCCCTGCTGCTGCAGGGCCGCTGCCACCTCATCCTCGTCGAGGTCATCGGCCAGCAGCGGCAATGCATCCATCACGCCTGCCAATGCACAGGCGTGCTCGGTTTCATGTTCCATCACTCAGGGTGTCCTTCAAAGGTCCGGGTCGATTTCACCAGCATACATGTCCGACTCTTTATAGAGGTCGTGCATGTGCCGCAGCAACACCATGATCACCGCCGCCACCGGCAGCGCCAGCAACACCCCGGTGAACCCGAACAGCTCGCCGCCGGCCAGGATCGCGAAGATCACCGCCACCGGGTGCAGACCGATGCGGTCGCCCACCAGCAACGGCGTGAGCACCATGCCTTCAAGGGCCTGGCCGACCATGAACACCGCGACGATGCCCAGCATCGGGTACAGGTCGCCGCCGAACTGGAACATGCCGGCGATCAATGCCGCGCCGATGCCGATGATGAAACCCATGTACGGCACGATGGCCGCAAGCCCGGCCATGATACCGATCAGCAGGCCCAGTTCGAGGCCCACCAGCATCAACCCGGCGGCGTAGATCACCCCCAGCGCCAGCATCACCAGCAACTGCCCGCGCACGAACGCACCGAGCACCTCGTGGCATTCCAGGGCCAGCGACACCACCTGCTCTTCGCGCTGGCGCGGCAACAGGCGGCGCAGCTTGGCCATCATCAGGTCCCAGTCGCGCAGCAGGTAGAAGCCCACCACCGGGATCAGCACCATGTTGGCCAACCAGCCGATCAGCGCCAGCCCGGACGCGGTAGCCTGGCTGAGCACGATGCCGACGATGTCGGTGGTCTGGCCCATGTGCTCGCTGATCGCCGACTTGATCTTGTCGAACTTCCAGAAGCCATCGGCCAGCCCCAGGCGCGTCTGCACCCACGGCAGCGCCACATGCTGCAACCAGTCGAGCATCTGTGGTGCCAGCTCGTACAGGCGCACCAACTGCTTGGCCAGCATCGGGATCAGCACCAGCAGCATCGCCATGAACATCAGGGTGAACAGGGCGAACACCACCACCACGCCCCAGGTGCGTGACAGCCCGGCGCGCTCCAGCCGGTCCACCAGCGGGTCGGCCAGGTACGCCAGGCCGATACCTATAAGGAAGGGCGAGAGGATCCCGTGCAAGAAGTACAGCAGCGTGCCGATTACCAGCACCCCCAACACCCATACCCAACGGCGTGTATCCATCATTCAGTCACGCTCCCTGCCAACGAAACCGCAAACCGGTGAACGGTGCGGGCGCAGCCACCTGGGCCTCGCCTGGGGCTGCGGGTGCGACCGGCGCTGGGGCGACGGCCTCTGCCGGCACCTCCTGCAGCCTGGCCAGGCCCAGTTGCGCACGCACCTGTTCGGGGGTGCCGCTGACGGTGTAGGTCAGGGTATCGCCGTCCACATAGGTCAGGCGCCCGCCCAGCGGCTCAAGGGTCTGCAAAAGCTGCGCATAGCGCTCCAGGGTCATGCCCTGCACCTGTATCTGGTTTTCGCCACCGGTGCCCGGCCGCGCGACAAAGCGCGGCGCCAGGCGCGTGCTGACGGCCAGCATCACCGCATCGGCCAGGGCGTCCTGATCGGCGCCTTCGACCTTGCCCTGCTCGCGCTGGTCGCCCAGCCACAGGCGCCAGGTGCCCTGCCATTTGCCCTCGCCCTCGGTGGCATGCACCGCCAGCAACGCATCGGCCGCGTAGCGCTCGGAGGCCTCGCGCAGGGGCGCGGGGTCGGTGCCTTCGAGGTTCTTGGCAGTGGCCACCAGTTGCTCGTTCAGGTCGCCCATGGGCAGGCGCAGCGGCAAGCCACGGTGTTGCGCGGCGCGGCGCAGCGGTTCGGCGCTGCTCTGGCCATCGCCCACCAGGCTCGAACCGCCCACGCTGTCGTTCAACCACCAGCCGAGGATGGCCGGCCGGTTGCTGCCCCACAGGGCCAGCCCGGCCTGGCGCAAAGCCCGGTCGGTGCTGCCGGGGTCGAAATCCACCAGCACGGTTTCCGGCGGGCCGGCCTCGAAACCGAACTGGCTGATGATTTGCTGCGGGTCCTTGCGTAGCCCTGCCAGGCCCGCACTCTGCGGCGCCTTGGGGTCGCCCGTGAGGCGCACCACCAGGGTGCTCAGGGCATTCTGGGTGGCCTGGGCGCGGGCTTCGGTGCCCTCGCCGCTGACCGGCTCGCGCACCTGATAAAGGCCAGTGAGGGTTTCGGCCTGAACGCTCAGGCCAAACAGGGCAAGGCAGCCAACGGCCAGGTATGAACGCAAACGCATGGAGGATTCCTGTCCAGGTAAATAGAAAGCGCGGTCAGTGAAAAGTGAAGCTCTGACCACCCCCGCGGGTAAAACATTCAGCCCTGCGGTCAAATTTCATTACCTATACCTTATACAGCCCATGGCGCGGCAACCAGCGGCCATACCGAATCAATGTTTTTATGTCGAATGAGGCCCTGCCCGTCGGCCTGAGGATGGCCGCTACCGGGTAACCCTGATAAAATCGCGCGCCTTCGCAGACCGGCGACGCTCAGGCAGCAGGAAAACCCTCGCAATGCCTGGCAGGTGCCGGTCGATTCCCCCGAATCCCTCCCCCTAAAGGCCTGGATCATGAGCAAGCAACCCTCCCTGAGCTACAAGGACGCCGGTGTAGACATCGACGCCGGTGAAGCATTGGTCGAACGCATCAAAGGCGTCGCCAAGCGCACGGCGCGCCCGGAAGTCATGGGCGGCCTGGGGGGCTTCGGCGCCCTCTGCGAAATTCCGGCCGGCTACAAGCAGCCGGTGCTGGTTTCGGGCACCGACGGCGTGGGCACCAAGCTGCGCCTGGCACTGAACCTGAACAAGCACGACACCATCGGCCAGGACCTGGTCGCCATGTGCGTCAACGACCTGGTGGTGTGCGGCGCCGAGCCGCTGTTCTTCCTCGACTACTACGCCACCGGCAAGCTCAACGTCGACACCGCGGCTGACGTGGTCACCGGCATCGGCGCCGGCTGCGAACTGGCAGGCTGCTCGCTGGTAGGCGGCGAAACCGCTGAAATGCCGGGCATGTACGAAGGCGAAGACTACGACCTGGCCGGCTTCTGCGTCGGCGTGGTGGAAAAGGCCGAGATCATCGACGGCTCCAAGGTGGCTGCCGGTGACGCCCTGATCGCCCTGCCATCGTCGGGCCCGCACTCCAACGGTTACTCGCTGATCCGCAAGATCATCGAAGTGGCCGGCGCCGACATCCAGAACGTCCAGCTCGACGGCAAGCCGCTGACCGAACTGCTGATGGCCCCGACCCGCATCTACGTCAAGCCGCTGCTCAAGCTGATCAAGGACACCGGCGCGGTCAAGGCCATGGCCCACATCACCGGTGGCGGCCTGCTCGACAACATCCCGCGCGTGCTGCCAAAAGGCGCCCAGGCCGTGGTCGACGTGGCCAGCTGGCAGCGCCCGGCGGTATTCGACTGGCTGCAGCAGCAGGGCAACGTCGACGAGACCGAAATGCACCGCGTACTCAACTGCGGCGTGGGCATGGTGATCTGCGTGGGTCAGGATCAGGTCGACAACGCCCTGAACGTGCTGCGCGAAGCCGGCGAGCAGCCTTGGGTGATCGGCCAGATCGCCACCGCTGCCGAAGGCGCCGCCCAGGTCGAGCTGAAGAACCTCAAGGCGCACTGATGCCGAGCACGTCTTGTGATGTAGTGGTGCTGCTGTCCGGCACCGGCAGCAACCTGCAGGCCCTGATCGACAGTACCCGCACCGGCGACAGCCCGGTGCGGGTCCGCGCGGTGATCTCCAACCGCGCCGATGCCTACGGCCTGCAGCGCGCCCGCGATGCGGGCATCGACACCGCCGTGCTCGACCACAAGGCCTTCGACGGCCGCGAGGCCTTCGACGCGGCGCTGGTCGAGCTGATCGACGGCTTTGCCCCGCAGCTGGTGGTGCTGGCCGGCTTCATGCGTATCCTCAGTGCCGGTTTCGTGCGCCATTACCACGGCCGCCTGCTCAATATCCATCCTTCCCTGCTGCCCAAGTACAAGGGCCTGCATACCCACCAGCGGGCGCTGGAAGCCGGGGATGCCGAGCATGGCTGCAGTGTGCACTTCGTCACCGAGGAACTCGATGGCGGGCCACTGGTCGTACAGGCTGTGATACCGGTAGTCTCGGATGACACGCCGGCGCAACTGGCCCAGAGGGTTCACAGCCAGGAACACCTGATTTATCCGCTGGCGGTGCGCTGGTTCGCCGAAGGCCGTTTGCGCCTTGGCGAGCACGGTGCTCTACTGGATGGCCAGCCCTTGGCGGCCAGCGGCCACTTGATTCGACCCTAGGAGATTTTATGCGTCGTGCCCTGCTCTTCGCACTTGCCGTGCTTGCACTGCCGCTTCAGGCAGCCGATCTGAAGCCTTTTTCGGCCAGCTACACCGCCGACTGGAAGCAACTGCCCATGAGCGGCACCGCCGAGCGCAGCCTGGCCAAGAACGCCAACGGGACCTGGAGCCTCAACTTCAAGGCCTCGATGATGATTGCCAGCCTGACCGAGCAAAGTACCCTGCGCCTGGACAAGGACACCCTGCTGCCGCAGACCTACCACTTCGAACGTGGCGGCCTGGGCAAGGCCAAGAAGGTCGACCTGGACTTCGACTGGTCGAGCAAGAAGATCACCGGCTCCGACCGTGGCGACGCGGTCAACCTGCCGCTCAACCGCGGCGTGCTGGACAAGTCGTCCTACCAGCTGGCCCTGCAGCATGACGTGGCAGCCGGCAAGAAGAGCATGACCTACCAGGTGGTGGATGGCGACGAGATCGACACCTACGACTTCCGCGTGCTGGGTACCGAGAAGGTCAGCACCAAGACCGGCCAGGTCGATGCGATCAAGGTCGAGCGCGTGCGCGACCCGAGCCAGAGCAAGCGCGTCACCGAGCTGTGGTTCGCCAAGGACTGGGACTACCTGCTGGTGCAACTGCGCCAGGTCGAGACCGACGGCAAGGAGTACGTGATCGTGCTGCAGGACGGCACGGTCGACGGCAAGTCGGTCAAGGGCATCTGACAGGCCGCTAGCGTGCATTACCCGAAACCCCGCCTTGTGCGGGGTTTTGTTTTTGTGGCGTGGCCCTCCCTGCAGACACCAGCCTTGCTGGCGAAGGAGTCGCCTCGACCGTGCGGCATGAAAGATGTTTCATTCGCCAAGCATTTACTTAGGCTGCTAACAAATTCTATAAAAGAGACCTGCGACACGGTGCCGCAGTTAACTGGATTTGGAGTTAGCAGATGACTGTCAAAGTAACTGAGCGCGATGAATCGAAACTGTCCCACGAAGGCCTGGCCGCAGGCGTGCGTATCTGGGATGTGCATCAGCAGGACCAGCTGGTCGGCATGTTCCACAACGAACAGGAAGCCCACAGCTACCGGATCGAACTGGAGTACCTCGAAGCCAAGCGCCAACCCCAGTAATTCCCCGTCTTCAGAAACAGCAAACCCCGCCGAGGCGGGGTTTGTCGTGTCTAGCCCAGCAGGCTTACCACATCAGGTCATCCGGGATGACGTAGGCGGCGTACGGGTCGTCCGCATCCGGCGCTTCGACCTGGGTGTTGAGCAGCACGATGCGCTGCGGATCGCGCTCCTGGATCTTCAGCGCGGCCTCACGCGGGATCACCTCGTAGCCACCGCCATGCTGCACGATCGCCAGCGAGCCGCTGCTCAGCTTGCTGCGCATCAACGCGTTGACCGACAGGCGCTTGACCTTCTTGTCGTCGACGAAGTTGTAGTAGTCCTCGGTGGTCAGCTTGGGCAGGCGCGACACCTCGATCAACTGCTTGACCTGGGCGGCACGGGCCTTCTGCTCGGCCTTTTCCTGCTGCTGGCGGTTGAGCTCCTGGTCACGCTTGGCCTTCTCGGCCATGGCTTCCTTGGCCAGGCGCTGCTGGGTGTCGTCGACTTCGACCTGGCCTTTGTGCTCCAGGCGTTTCTGTTTCTTCTGTTCTTTGCTGACCTGCTTGACCTGCTTCTGGTTGACCAGGCCGGCTTTGAGCAGTTGGTCACGAAGGGAAAGGCTCATCGGTGTTCACTCACTTATGCAACAGCTCAGCCGCAGCTGGGCAGGTTCTTTTCCTGACGTTTGGCTTCGCCCCAGAGCGCGTCCAAGTCTTCGAGGGTGCAATCTTCAATCGGACGCCCCATGTCGCGCAATGCCTGTTCGATAAAACGGAAACGTCGTTCGAACTTGCGATTGGCGCCACGCAGGGCGTTTTCCGGGTCCAGCTTGAGGTGGCGGGCCAGGTTGACGGTGGCGAACAGCAAATCGCCCACCTCGTCGGCCAGCGCCGCCGGGTCGTTGTCGGCCATGGCCTGGAGTACTTCGTCGAGCTCCTCGCGCACCTTGTCCAGCACCGGCAACGGGTCGTCCCAGTCGAATCCGACCTGGGCCGCACGCTTTTGCAGTTTGGCCGCACGCGACAGGGCCGGCAAGGCCGCCGGCACGTCGTCGAGCAGCGACAGTTGTTCGGGCTCGCCCTTTTCGGCGCGCTCCTGGGCCTTGATCTCTTCCCAGCGCTGCTTGACCTGTTCTTCATCGAGCCGTGGCAGGTCCAGCGGCGCATGGAGCTCGCCGGTGGGGAACACGTGCGGGTGGCGACGGATCAGCTTGCGGGTGATGCTGTCGATCACCCCGGCGAATTCGAAACGGCCCTCTTCACGGGCCAGCTGGGCGTAATACACCACCTGGAACAGCAGGTCGCCCAGTTCGCCCTGCAAGTGTTCGAAGTCGCTGCGCTCGATGGCGTCGGCCACCTCGTAGGCTTCTTCGAGGGTGTGCGGGATGATCGTGGCGTAGGTCTGCCTGAGGTCCCACGGGCAGCCGTACTGCGGGTCGCGCAGGCGGGCCATGAGGTGGAGCAGGTCGTCTAGGGTGTACATCGTGTGCTCTCTGTTCGGCAGGTCTGGCCTCATCGCGGGTCAAGCCCGCTCCCACAAGGATCCTGCAGGAGCGGGCCTGCCCGCAATGGCGCCCTCAAGGCGTACGGTTGCGCCGCGTCTCGATGATGTTGGGCAACTGCGAAATGCGCCCCAGCAAGCGCCCCAGGGCGTCCAGGCCCGGGATCTCGATGGTCAGCGACATCAGCGCGGTGTTGTCCTCCTTGTTCGAACGGGTATTCACCGCCAGCACGTTGATGCGCTCGTTGAGCAGCACCTGCGACACGTCACGCAGCAGGCCCGGGCGGTCATACGCACGCACGATGATGTCCACCGGGTAGGTCTGCACCGGCACCGGGCCCCAGCTGACCTGGATGATGCGCTCCGGCTCGCGACCGGCCAGTTGCAGCACCGAGGCGCAGTCCTGGCGGTGAATGGTCACCCCACGGCCCACGGTGATGTAGCCGACGATGGCATCGCCCGGCAGCGGCTGGCAGCACCCGGCCATCTGCGTCAGCAGGTTGCCAACGCCCTGGATCTGGATATCCCCGCGCTTGCCCGGCTTGTAGCCGGTGGCCTTGCGCGGCACCAGCTCGATGTGGTCGATGCGGTCCGGCTCCACCAGTTGCTGCGCGGCGTTGACCAGGTGCGCCAGGCGCAGGTCGCCGGCGCCCAGCGAGGCGAACATGTCTTCGGCAGTCTTGAGGTTGGCCTTTTCGGCCAGGCGCTCGAAGTCCACCTGCGGCAGGCCCAGACGGTTGAGTTCGCGCTCGAGCAGTGTCTTGCCGGCGGCGACGTTCTGGTCGCGGGCCTGCAGCTTGAACCAGTGCACGATCTTGGCCCGCGCCCGCGAGGTGGTGACGTAGCCCAGGTTCGAGTTCAGCCAGTCGCGGCTCGGGTTGCCGTGCTTGCTGGTGATGATCTCCACCTGCTCGCCGGTCTGCAGGCTGTAGTTGAGCGGCACGATGCGCCCGTTGATCTTGGCGCCCCGGCAGTTGTGGCCGATCTCGGTGTGCACGCGGTAGGCGAAGTCCAGCGGCGTGGCGCCCTTGGGCAGGTCGATGGCGTGGCCGTCGGGCGTGAACACGTACACCCGGTCCGGCTCGATATCCACGCGCAGCTGTTCGGCCAGGCCGCCGATGTCCCCCAGTTCCTCGTGCCACTCCAGCACCTGGCGCAGCCACGAGATCTTCTCCTCGTAGTGGTTGGAGCTGGGCTTGACGTCGGTGCCCTTGTAGCGCCAGTGCGCGCAAACGCCCAGTTCGGCCTCCTCGTGCATGGCATGGGTGCGGATCTGCACCTCCAGCACCTTGCCCTCGGGGCCGATCACCGCGGTGTGCAGCGAGCGGTAGCCGTTCTCCTTGGGGTTGGCGATGTAGTCGTCGAACTCCTTGGGGATGTGCCGCCACAGGGTATGCACGATGCCCAGCGCGGTGTAGCAGTCGCGCATCTCGGGCACCAGCACGCGCACGGCGCGCACGTCGTAGATCTGGCTGAACTCAAGGCCCTTGCGCTGCATCTTGCGCCAGATCGAATAGATATGTTTGGCCCGGCCGCTGATGTCGGCCTTGACGCCCGTGGCCAGCAGCTCGTTCTGCAGCTGGTTCATCACGTCGCTGATGAAGCGCTCGCGGTCGAGCCGGCGCTCGTGCAGCAGCTTGGCGATCTGTTTGTACTGGTCGGGTTCCAGGTAGCGGAACGAGAGGTCTTCGAGCTCCCATTTGATGTGGCCGATGCCCAGGCGGTGGGCCAGCGGCGCGTAGATGTCGAACACCTCGCGGGCCACGCGGTTGCGCTTCTCGTCGTCGGCGCCCTTCACCGCACGAATGGCGCAGGTTCGTTCGGCCAGCTTGATCAGCGCCACGCGCACGTCGTCGACCATCGCCACCAGCATCTTGCGCAGGTTCTCGACCTGCGCCTGCGAGCCCAGCACCAGCGAATGGCGCGGGCTGAGGCTGGCACTGATGGCCGCCATGCGCAGCACGCCGTCGATCAGCTTGGACACCACCGGGCCGAAACGCTGGCCCACCTCGGCCAGGGTCACCTTGCCTTCACGCACCGCACGGTAGATGACCGCCGCCACGAGGGAGTCCTGGTCGAGCTTGAGGTCGGCGAGAATCTCGGCGATCTCCAGGCCCGCCTGGAAGCTCGAGGTACCGTCGGCCCAGGAATGCTTGGCCGGGTTACCTTTTTTCTCTATGTCCTGAGCGAACTCGCAGGCCGCCTTGAGGGCTTCCCGGTCCAGCGCCAGGTCGACGCTGACCACATGATCCAGCCATGCTTCGAGATTGATACTGCCGTCGGTGTTGACCGGCTGGTGCACTCTCACCTGTACCATCTTTGTTTACCTTTCCCTACAGCGCATGCTCATGCGCTTGAAAACACGGGTGTCGCCCCTGCCAGATCGAAGGGGCTACACCGGGCGGGCCAGCGTCGCTAACCCACCTCGAATAACGCCATGGCCTCGACATGCGCAGTCTGCGGAAACATGTCGAGGATCCCGGCACATTTTAACCGGTACCCCTGCTTGACCAGCTCGACGGTGTCGCGGGCCAGCGTCGCCGGGTTGCACGACACGTAGACCAGACGTCGGGCGCCAAGTGCGGCGATGTTGCGCACCACCTCGAAGGCACCGTCGCGCGGTGGGTCCAAGAGTACCGCACAAAAGCCTCCTGCCGCCCAGCCTGAAGTCGCCAGAGGCTGGGATAAATCGGCCTGAAAAAACTGCGTGTTATGCAGTTTGTTGCGTTGGGCATTGGCCGCGGCCCGATCGACCATGGCCTGCACCCCTTCCACCGCCACCACTTCGCGGGCCTGCCGGGCCAGCGGCAGGGCGAAGTTGCCAAGGCCGCAGAACAGGTCCAGCACACGCTCGTCGGCCTGTGGCGCAAGCCATGCCAGGGCCTGCTCGATCATCGCGGTGTTGACCTGGGCATTGACCTGCACGAAGTCACCTGGCCTGTAGGCCAATTCCAGGTTCCACGGTTCCAGGGTAAACCCTAGCGTGTCCGCTGGATTGGCCGGGGCCGGTTGCCCCTCACCTTGTAACCAGAGTTGTACACCCGCCTCGCTGCAGAACGCCTGCAAACGTGCCAGGTCGGCCTCGACCAGTGGCGCGGTATGGCGCAGCAGCAGTGCCAGGGCGGTACCGCTGAACAGCTCCACGTGCCCCACCACCTGTGGCTTGCTCAGGCTCTGCAACAGCAGCGGCAGGTGACGCAGTATCGACTGCAAGGGTTGTACCAGCACCGGGCAGTCGTCGATGGCGACGATGTCCTGGCTGGCTTCGGCGCGAAAGCCCACGTCGAGCTTCCGGGCCTTGGCGTCCCAGCGCACCGCAACGCGGGCGCGCCGGCGGTAACCGAATTCGGGGCCGGACAACGGCGCGGCCCATTGCTCGGGCACCACGCCGGCCACCCGCTGCAACTGCTCGACCAGCAGGCGCTGCTTGAGTTCGAGCTGAGCGGCATGGGGCAGGTGCTGCAGGTTGCAGCCGCCACAGCGATCGAAGTGCTTGCACGGCGCCGGGCGCCGCGCCTCGCTGGGGCTGAACACACGCTCCAGGCGTGCCTCGACCACCTTGCCGTGGGCATTGAGTACCCGTGCCTCGACCTCTTCACCGGCCAGGGCGCCGCTGACGAACCAGGTGCGCCCTTCGAAGAAGGCGATGCCGCGGCCGTCACCGGCCAGGCGCTCGATGCTCAAGCGCTGCTTCTTGCCCGTTGGCACCTGGGGCGCACGGGTACCACCGGTCGGCTGGAAGCGCAGGCCGCCATTGCGTTTGGCCTTGGACATCAGTTGGCCGCGTCGAAGATGCCGGTCGACAGGTAACGGTCGCCACGGTCACAGATGATCGCCACCATTACCGCGTTTTCCAGCTCGCGCGACAGGCGCAGCATGGCCGCCACCGCACCACCGGAGGACACGCCACAGAAAATGCCCTCTTCGCGGGCCAGCCGGCGGGTGGTTTCTTCGGCTTCGCTCTGGGCCATGTCGACCACACGGTCGACGCGGCTGGCGTCGAAGATCTTCGGCAGGTACTCGTGGGGCCAGCGGCGGATCCCGGGGATCGCCGAGCCTTCCATCGGTTGCAGGCCGACGATCTGCACGTTGGGGTTCTGCTCCTTGAGGTAGCGCGAGCAGCCCATGATGGTACCCGTGGTGCCCATGGAGCTGACGAAATGGGTGATGCTGCCGCCGGTCTGCTGCCAGATTTCCGGGCCGGTGCTGACGTAGTGGGCTTCGGGGTTGTCACCGTTGCCGAACTGGTCGAGCACCTGGCCACGGCCTTCGGCCTGCAGGCGCTCGGCGAGGTCGCGGGCGCCCTCCATGCCTTCTTCCTTGCTGACCAGGATCAGCTCGGCGCCGTAGGCGGTCATGGCGGCCTTGCGTTCGGCGCTGGAGTTGTCGGGCATGATCAGGATCATCTTGTAGCCCTTGATCGCCGCTGCCATCGCCAGGGCGATACCGGTGTTGCCGGAGGTCGCCTCGATCAGCGTGGCGCCTGGCTTGATCTGCCCGCGCAGTTCGGCACGGGTGATCATCGACAACGCCGGCCGGTCCTTGACCGAGCCTGCCGGATTGTTGCCTTCGAGCTTGAGCAGGAGGGTATTGCTGGTCTCGCCGGCCATGCGCTGCAGGCGAACCAGGGGCGTGTTGCCGACGCAATCGGCGATGGTAGGGTACTGCAAGGTCATGGCGTATTTCGCAATCCAGACTGCGGGGGCGCCTATCATACCGGCAAACGGCTTTGGCCCATATCACGCAATGGTTGAGGGTTATAGCCGAGGGATATAAGCAGCCCGCGCGCAGCAACTTGAAACGGTGGTGGTGCATTGGCCGGCAAGGCCGGCACCTACAGCCGCAGCGGTGCTAGATCACCGCCGGCAGCTGCATGTTCACCCGCAAGCCCTTGGCGTTGTTCTGCGCCCACAGCTGCCCGCTCTGACGCTGCAGGGCATTGCGCGCAATGCTCAGGCCCAGGCCGAAGCCGCCGTTCCCCGGCCGCGAGTCGTCCAGGCGGGTGAACGGCGCGAAGATGTGTTCCAGCTGGGCCTCGTCCACGCCTCCGCCTTCGTCCTCCAGCCACAGCAGCCACTGGCCCCCCTGGCGGCTTCCCGCCAGGCGTATCACCCCGCCCGGCGGCGAGTGGCGAATGGCATTGCGCAGAATGTTCTCCAACGCCTGGGCCAGGCTGTTGAGGTTGCCCTGCACCCAGCAGTCGGCCCCCAGCGTGCACACCAGTTGCTCCCGCGGCCAGCCACTTTCGAAGCAGGCATCCTCCGCCAGCATCTCCCACAACGCCTGCACCTGGATCGGTTCGCTGACCAACTGCGTGCGCTCGGCGTCCAGCCAGGCCAGTTGCAGGGCGTCTTCCACCAGGCGCTGCATGTTGTCCACTTCCCGGCCGAGGCGTTCGCGCAGCGCCTCCAGGTCGGTCTCGCCCTCGCTGGCCACCCGCAGGCGGCTCAGCGGCGTGCGCATTTCATGGGACAGGTCGCGCAGCAACTGCTGCTGCAGGGCCACCGTGCCCTGCAGGCGCTCGGCCATGTCGTCGAAGGCGCGCCCCAGCTCGCCGAACTCGTCCTTGCGGCTGGTGGTGTCGCTGGCCACCCGCGCGGTGAGCCGGTCGGCGCGCCAGGCATTGGCCTGCTCGCGCAACTGGCTCAGCGGGCGAATCAGCATGCGATACAGGCCCACGCAGAACACCAGGGTCAGCAAGCCGGGGATCAGGCCGTTGGTGACCATGCGCCAGAACAGCATGTTCAGGCGCCCCGGCATCAGCCGCTGCGGCAGTTCGATCACCAGGCTGCCCAGGCTGGAGTCGTCCGGGAACGGCACGAGCATCCATGGCGAGCGCGCCGAATGCCGGCTTACCGGCCAGTCGGTGCCGCGCAGAAACGTCAGGCGCTGGCTCTGGGCGTCGGTCAGCGGCACGCTGCCCAGCGATTGCAGGTCGCTGCCGATCACGCCCACGAAACCGCGCTCGCGCTCGTGCATCTGCGTCAGCCACGCATCCACGCCGGCCTGCCCGCCGCGGCGCACGGCGTTTTCGGCCTCGCGGGCGTAGTCTTCGAGGGTGGCGCGCGCCTTGGGCGACAGGTAGGCGTTGCGGATCTCCATGTGCCGGCCCCACTGCCAGCTCAGGGCAATCATCAGCAGGCAGAACACCACCAGCAGCAAGGCCAGCTTCCAGAACAGGGAATGACGGCTGAGCACCTACAGGTCCTCGCTGGCGCTGAGCACATAGCCCTTGCCCCACACCGTGCGCACCTGGCGCTCCAGGTAACCGATGGCCTTGAGCTTGCGGCGGATCTGGCTCACGTGCATGTCCAGGCTGCGGTCATGCCGGGCATAGCCGCGCTGCAATACGTGCTGATAAAGGAATGCCTTGCTCAACACCTCTTCATGGCTGCGGTGCAGGGTGTCGAGCAGGCGGTACTCGCTTAAGGTCAGGCCGGCCCGCTGCTGCCCGTGGAGCACATCGCAGGCCAGTTCATCGAACACCAGTTCGCCCGCGGGCGTGCCCTCCCCCGGCTGGTGCCGGCGCTCCAGCGCCACCCGCCGCAGGATCGCCTCGATGCGCACGCGCAGCTCGACCATGCTGAACGGTTTGGGCAGGTAGTCGTCGGCGCCGCGCTGGAAGCCGGTGATGCGATCGCCTTCGGCGCCCAGCGCCGACATCAGGATCACCGGTATCGAGCTCTTCTCGCGCAGCCGCGCCAGGGCATCCAGCCCGTTCAGGCCGGGCAGCAGGATATCCATCAGCACCACATCGAAGCTGCGCTGGCGAGCCATCTGCAGCCCTTCGCGGCCATCGCGGCACCAGGTCACCAGAAACCCGCTGCGCTCGAGCTGCTCGTGCAGGTGGGCACCCAGGACCGGATCATCCTCGATGGCAAGTATGTTTGAGGCGTTAATGGCGACGGGATTCATTGGCGGGTGCTAGCAATTCTCAATCGCTCGATTATTGAGCATTCCCCCCATGCAAGCAACACGCGCCGACAAAAGCACCTGCGCCTCCTACAATCGACAAAAACAGATACAAATGAGTGCATTAGATACACAGTCGCGGTAATTTTCAGAGTTGGGTCGTCGGAACATGCCGACGAAGGTCCTACAGCGCTAACCGAGCACAGGAGAGTGGGCGTGCTGAATCGATTGGGAATCAGAAGCCGCGTACTGCTGCTCGCCCTGCTCCCGGCCAGCATGATGGCGCTGGTGCTGGGTGGTTACTTCACCTGGTTGCAGCAAAGCGAACTGCAGGCCCAGCTGCTGCAACGCGGTCGCATGATCGCCGAGCAACTGGCGCCCCTGGTGGCCCCGGTGCTGGCCCGCAACGATTCGGCGCAGCTCGAGCGCATCGCCGCCGAGGCGCTGGAGCAGGCCGACGTGCGCGCCGTGTCGTTTCTGCACCCCGACCGCAGCCACCTGGCCCACGCCGGCCCGAGCATGCTCAACCAGCAGCCCAGCGGTGGCGGCACCCAGTTGCTGCAACGCAGCGGCAACGATGCCACGCGCTACCTGTTGCCGGTGTTCGGCCGCCATCGCGAGCTGGCCGGCGAACGGGTTCCCGGTGAAGCCGACCGCCTGCTGGGCTGGGTCGAGATCGAGCTGTCCCACGATGGCACGCTGCTGCGCGGCTACCGCAGCCTGTTCGCCAGCCTGCTGCTGATTCTGGTGGGCCTGGGCGCGACCGCCCTGCTGGCGCTGCGCATGAGCCGCACCATCAACGGCCCCATCGGGCAGATCAAGTTCGCGGTCAACCAGCTCAAGGACGGCAACCTCGAACAGCGCCTGCCGAGCCTGGGCAGCCATGAGCTGGATGAACTGGCCAATGGCATCAACCGCATGGCCGAAACCCTGCACAACGCCCATGAAGAGCTGCAGCACAGCATCGACCAGGCCACCGAGGACGTGCGCCAGAACCTTGAGACCATCGAGATCCAGAACATCGAGCTGGACATGGCGCGCAAGGAAGCCCTGGAAGCCAGCCGCATCAAGTCCGAATTCCTGGCCAACATGAGCCACGAGATCCGCACGCCGCTCAACGGCATCCTGGGCTTTACCCACCTGCTGCAGAAAAGCGAACTGACCCCGCGCCAGCTCGACTACCTGGGTACCATCGAAAAATCCGCCGACAGCCTGCTGGGCATCATCAACGAGATCCTCGACTTCTCCAAGATCGAGGCCGGCAAGCTGGTGCTCGACAGCATCCCGTTCAACCTGCGCGACCTGATCCAGGACACCCTGACCATCCTCGCCCCGGCGGCCCACGCCAAGCAGCTCGAACTGGTCAGCCTGGTGTACCGCGACACCCCGCTGTCGCTGGTGGGCGACCCGCTGCGGCTCAAGCAGATCCTCACCAACCTGGTGAGCAACGCGATCAAGTTCACCCGCGAAGGCACCATCGTTGCCCGCGCCATGCTCGATGACGAAACCGAAGACAGCGTGCAATTGCGCATCTGCGTGCAGGACACCGGCATCGGCCTGTCCAGCCAGGATGTGCGTGCCCTGTTCCAGGCCTTCAGTCAGGCCGACAACTCGCTGTCGCGCCAGCCCGGCGGCACCGGCCTGGGGCTGGTGATCTCCAAGCGCCTGATCGAACAGATGGGCGGCGAGATCGGCGTCGACAGTACCCCGGGCGAGGGGTCGCAGTTCTGGATCAGCCTCAACCTGCCCAAGGCCCGCGACGACGCCGAGGACCTGCCACCCCAGGCGCTGCAAGGCCGGCGCATGGCAATCGTGGACGACCACGAACTGGCCCGCCAGGCATTGGCGCACCAGATGCAGGACTGCGGCCTGGACGTGACCACCTTCACCACCAGCGAGCAGCTGCTCAAGGGCATCGAGGCCGCCTTCCTTGCCGGCCAGCCGTTCGAGCTGGCGATCATGGGGGTCAACCTGCAATCGCTGGCGCCCGAGCGCCTGGGCCAGTACATCCAGCGCCTGGAGCACTTTGCCTGTCAGGCCCTGGTGCTGCGCCCCACCACCGAACAGGCGCTGTACCACCCGCACCTGCCCAATGCCCACGGCCAGTTGCACGCCAAGCCTGCGTGTACGCGCAAGGTGCGCCGGGCCCTGCTCGAGCTGGTGCAGCCCAGGCGTACCAGCGGCGAATACAAGGTGCCCAGCGGCCAGCGCCAACCCCGCGTGCTGTGCGTGGACGACAACCCGGCCAACCTGCTGCTGGTGCAGACCCTGCTCGAAGACCTCGGCGCCGATGTGCTGGCGGTGGACAGCGGCCATGCGGCGATCAGCGCAGTGCAGGACGAGCACTTCGACCTGGTGCTGATGGACGTACAGATGCCGGTGATGGACGGGCGCGAATGCACCGAACAGATCCGCCAGTGGGAGGCCACGCGCAGCGCCCCGGCCTTGCCGATCGTGGCCTTGACCGCGCATGCCATGGCCAACGAGAAGCGCGCCCTGCTGCACAGCGGCATGGACGACTACCTGACCAAGCCGATCAGTGAGCGCCAGCTGGCCCAGGTGGTGCTGAAGTGGACCGGCCTGCAACTGGGCAGCCCGACCAACGAGCGCGGCGCCGAACTGCCGGTCGACGGCAACGACCTGAAGGTGCTGGACCCTGAGGAAGGCCTGCGCCTGGCGGCAGGCAAGCCGGACCTGGCCGCCGACATGCTGGCCATGCTGCTGGCTTCGCTGGATGCCGACCGCGACGCGATCCGCTGCGCCCGCGAGGCCGACGACCGCCACGCCACCATCGAGCGCGTGCACCGCCTCAATGGCGCCACGCGCTATTGCGGCGTACCGCAGCTGCGCGCCGCCTGCCAGCGCAGCGAAACCCTGCTCAAGCAGGACGACCCCGAGGCCCAGCGTGCCCTCGACGAACTGGACCAGGCCATCAACCGCCTGACGACCGTGGCCCGCCAGAGCGCCTGATCTCTGGCAAGGCCCGGGCCTTGCCGGTTGGTTACACTGACGGCATCCGACCCTTGGGAACCATGCCATGCAAGCCTTGCTCTTCAGCAGCCAACACTATGACCAGGACAGCTTCAGCAGCGCGCCAGGGGCCACGCAACTGGCGCTGCACTTTCAAGGCGCGCGCCTGACCGAAGACACCGCGGCACTGGCCGAAGGCTACGAGGTGGTGTGCGCGTTCATCAACGACGACCTCTCGGCGCCGGTGCTGAGCCGCCTCAAGGCCGGCGGCACGCGCCTGATCGCGCTGCGCTCGGCCGGCTACAACCATGTCGACCTGGCCGCCGCCAAGCGCCTTGGGCTGACGGTGGTGCGGGTGCCGGCCTACTCGCCGCATGCGGTGGCCGAACACGCCGTGGCCCTGATTCTTGCCCTCAATCGCCGCCTGCACCGTGCCTACAACCGCACCCGCGAGGGCGATTTCAGCCTGCACGGGCTGACCGGTTTCGACCTGCACGGCAAGACCGTCGGCGTGGTCGGCACCGGCCAGATCGGCCTGGCTTTTGCGCGGATCATGGCAGGCTTCGGCTGCCAGCTGCTGGCGTACGACCCCTACCCCAACCCCGAGGTGGAGGCGCTGGGTGCACGTTACCTGGACCTGCCGGAGCTGCTGCGCGAATCGCGCATCATCAGCCTGCACTGCCCGCTCACGCCGCAGACCCGGCACCTGATCAACCCGCAGAGCCTGGCCAGCCTGCAGCCGGGCGCCATGCTGATCAATACCGGGCGCGGCGCGCTGGTCGACACACCGGCGCTGATCGACGCGCTCAAGAGCGGCCAGCTCGGCTACCTGGGGCTGGACGTGTACGAGGAGGAGGCGCAGATCTTTTTCGAGGACCGCTCCGACCTGCCGTTGCAGGACGACGTGCTGGCGCGGCTGCTGACCTTCCCCAACGTGATCGTGACCGCGCACCAGGCCTTCCTGACCCGCGAGGCACTGGCGGCGATCGCCGCCACCACGCTGGAGAACATTGCCCGCTGGGCGGCAGGCAATCCGCAGAATCTGGTCGAGGGATGATGCTAGGATACGCGCCATATTTGGAGGACCCATGGTCGAACACGATTTCCGCTACACCCTGTTCAATCCGCAACACACCCTGATCGAATGCCGCTCGCTGGTACCCGGTCGCTATCAGGTCACCGGCAACGGTGGCTCGATCCAGAAAGGCGACGTACTGCTGGTGACCCTCAAGGGCAGCAAGACCCTGTCGATGCGCCTGACGGTCGAGACCGTGCGCCACCTGATCAACCCCACCGGCCAGTGGGTGGCGGTAGCGGCGGGCCCGGTGTTCGGCGAGCTGGCGATTCATGCATGGCAGGTCAACTGCGATGGCTGCCAGGCCACCCTGGACTTCGAATTCGCCGTGGATGCCAAGCTGGGCACCAAGGCGCAGAAGCCGGCGGCCGTGGCGCGCATCGCCGAATTGGGTTGGCGCACACAGGGCGACAAGCACCTGTGCCCGAAATGCCAGGAGGCTGCAAAGTGAAACCCGTGATGGTCTGTGCAGCGGTGGTCGCGACCCTGGCCGGTTGCGCAGCCGAGCCGATGAAGCTGCAACAGGAACAGAGCTACGTGCTGGAGTGGATTGGCGAACGTCCGCTGATCGACTACAGCCACCTGACCCTGACGCTGGCCGAGGATGGCCGGGCGTATGGCAATGCCGGCTGCAACCACTGGTTTGCGCCGTATACGCTGGACGGCGAGAAACTCAGCTTTGGCCCGGTGGGCAGCACGCGCAAGCAGTGCGCGCCGGCGCTGATGGAGCAGGAAAAGCGCTTTCTGAAGGCGCTGGAGACCGTGCAGCGCTGGGACATTTCGCCGATCGAGCAGGTGCGCTTCTGGCCCGAACAGGGCAAGCCGCTGCGCTTCTGGCCTGAGGAAGGCTGACAGCCCGCATCGCCTGCATCGCGGGCCAGGCCCGCCCCACAACGCTGTGGGAGCGGGCTTGACCCGCGATCGGCGCACCGCCGATCAGGCGCCCTTTAGCACCTTGATCTTCTCGGCCAGCCCCTCGGCCGTCTGCTCGCCCATCAACTGCTCACGCACCTTGCCCTTGTCGTCGATGATGTAGGTCACCGGCAGTGCCTCGCTGCGCGGCAGGTCGTAGCGCTCGGCCGGGTCGTCGGCGAGCACGGTGAAGTCGATGCCCAGCGCCTGGCTGGCCTTTTTCAGCTCATCGCCGCGCAAGCCGTCGAAATTCACCCCCAGTACGGTGATCCCCTGCGCCTGCCAGTCCTTGGCGGCTGCGTTCAGTTCGGGGATCTCGGTGCGGCACGGCCCGCACCATTCGGCCCAGTAGTTGAGCACCACCCAGCGCCCTTCGATCTGCTCGGCTTTCACCGCATTGCCGTTCTGGTCGAGGCCGTAGTCCACACCGCATCCGCCGAGCAACAGGCTCGCGGTGATGGCCAGGGCTGCTGCCAATCGCCTTGTCATGGGTCAATCCTTCTTCAAGATTCAGGCAAAATGCCAATTCGCTGCGGTTAGAATAGCCGCCACCCCCTGCCGGATGCGACCCCGAACATGACCGAACTGACCCTGTATCACAACCCGCGCTGCTCCAAGTCCCGTGGCGCGCTGGAATTGCTCGAAGCCCGTGGCCTGACCCCGGAGGTGGTGCGCTACCTGGAAACCCCACCCGACGCCGCCACCCTCAAGGCCCTGCTCGGCAAGCTGGGCATCGGCGCGCGCCAGCTGCTGCGCAGTGGCGAAGACGAATACAAGACCCTGGGCCTGGCCGACCCGGCCCTGAGCGACGACCAGTTGATCGACGCCATGGCCCGGCACCCCAAGCTGATCGAACGCCCGATCCTGGTGGCGGGCAACAAGGCCGTGATTGGCCGGCCGCCCGAGAAGGTGCTGGAGATTCTGCCGTGAGCGCGCCCTATATCCTGATCCTGTTCTACAGCCGCCACGGCTCCACCAGCGAAATGGCCCGGCAGATTGCCCGTGGCGTCGAACTGGGTGGGCTGGAGGCGCGCCTGCGCACGGTGCCGGCGATTTCCACCGAGTGTGAAGCGGTGGCCCCCGACATCCCCGAGAACGGCGCGCTGTATGCCACCCTCGACGACCTGCGCCATTGCTCGGGCCTGGCCCTGGGCAGCCCGACGCGCTTCGGCAACATGGCCGCGCCGCTCAAGTATTTCATCGACGGCACCAGCAGCCTGTGGCTGAGTGGCGGGCTGGTGGGCAAGCCGGCGGCGGCGTTCACCTCCACGGCCAGCCTGCATGGCGGCCAGGAGTCGACCCTGCTGTCGATGCTGCTGCCGCTGATGCACCACGGCATGCTGATCATGGGGCTGCCCTACAGCGAATCGGCGTTGCTCGACACCCGGGGCGGCGGCACGCCGTATGGCGCCAGCCACCATGCCGGGGCCGATGGCAAGCGCGACCTGGACGCCGACGAGATCGCCCTGTGCCGTGCCCTGGGCCAGCGCCTGGCGAGCACTGCCAAACTGCTGGAGAACGGCCGTGGCTAAGAAGCCCAAGGTGCTGCCGCCGCTGGAGTGGCTGGAGCCACGTGTGCGCGCTACCCGGGTGCTGAGCCTGGTGGCGTTTTTCAGCCTGATGGCGTTGCTGACGGTGAACAACCTGTGGTTCGCCAACCTGCACGGCGCGCGCGTGGGGGTGATCCTGGCCATCGAGCTGGTGCCGTTGCTGCTGGTGCTGCCGGGCATGCTGATGGGCAGTGCACGGGCCCATGCGTGGACGTGCTTCGTGGTGAACCTGTACTTCATCAAGGGCGTGCTGGCCGCGTTCGACCCGGCGCGGGCGCTGCTGGGGTGGCTGGAAGTGGGGATCAGCCTGGTGCTGTTCGTGAGTGCGCTGCTGTTTGTGCGCTGGCGCTTTCAGTATGAGCGGCGGGTGGCAATGTAGGAGCCGGCATTGCCGGCGAAGGGCTGCAACGCAGCCCTGTAGCATCAGACTGAATCGCGTTGCGGCCTTCGCTGGCAAGGCCAGCTCCTACAGGCGATTGCGACACCGTCGTTCTCAATGGTTGACGGTATACGCCAGCATCATCGACAACTGGCACATCGGCCGCCCGCTCTGGGCATGCCACTGGTTGAACGCCTGCTGCACGGTGGCCAGGTCGCGCTGGCTGGTCGGCTGCCGGTCGATCACATCCTGCGCCACCAGCGCCGCCACCACGTCATTGCTCGGCACGAAGGTGTCCTTGCCGACCATGCGCAGAAAACGCGGCGCCGACAGCCCGCCCATCTGGTTGCCCTGCTTGGCCAGGTACTTCCACAGGCCGACGATGTCGGTCACCGGCCAGTCGGCGATCAACGCACCGAAACTGCCCTTCTCCCTGGCCACGTCGAGCATGAACTGCGCATTGCGCGGCACGCTCTTGAGCTTGCCCAGGTGGCGGATGATGCGGGTGTCCTGCATCAGCCGCTCCAGGTGCTCGGCGCCCATCAGCACCACCTTCTCTGGGTCGAAGCCGAAGAACACCTGCTCGAACGCCGGCCACTTGGCGTCCACCAGGCTGTGCTTGAGCCCGGCGCGAAACACCCGCAGGGCCATGGTCGAGAGGTAGCGGTCGTCGCTGATCTGGCGCAGCTGCGCCGGGCTCAACGGCTCGGGCAGGTGCGCCTCGAGCGCCGCCGCCGAACCGAAGCGGTTCAGGCAGAATTCATGCAGCCACTGATAATCGCGCATGCCGGTCAGAGGTTCAGAACATCGACGAACCGTGGGGTGGCGGTTTCATCGATGCGCAGGTTGGTGAAGTCGAACAGGTTGCGGTCCGCCAGCTGCGACGGCACCACGTTCTGCAGGCCGCGGAAGATGCTCTCGGTGCGTCCCGGGGTCTTGCGCTCCCACTCCACCAGCATGTCCTTGACCACCTGGCGCTGCAGGTTTTCCTGCGAGCCGCACAGGTTGCACGGGATGATCGGGAATTGCTTCATGTCCGAGTAGGCCTGGATGTCCTTCTCGGCGCAGTAGGCCAGCGGACGGATCACCACGTTGCGACCGTCGTCGGCGCGCAGCTTGGGCGGCATGGCCTTGAGCGTGCCGTTGAAGAACATGTTGAGAAAGAAGGTCTCGACGATATCGTCGCGGTGATGCCCCAGGGCCATCTTGGTCGCGCCGATCTCGTCGGCGAAGGTGTACAGCGTGCCGCGACGCAGGCGCGAGCACAGCGAGCAGGTGGTCTTGCCTTCCGGGATCAGTTCCTTGACCACCGAATAGGTGTCTTTCTCGACGATGTGGTACTCGATGCCCAGGGTCGCGAGGTAGGCCGGCAGGATGTGCTCGGGGAAGCCTGGCTGCTTCTGGTCCATGTTGACCGCGACGATGTCGAACTTGATCGGCGCCACTTTCTGCAGGTGCAGCAGAACATCGAGCATGGTGTAGCTGTCTTTGCCGCCCGACAGGCAGACCATGACCTTGTCGCCCTCTTCGATCATGTTGAAGTCGGCGACGGCTTCGCCGGCAAGGCGACGCAGGCGTTTTTGCAGTTTGTTCTGGTTGACCGAAAGGGTGCCCATGGCGATTGAATCCGCAAGGTGTGACAAAAGCGGCACATTTTACGCACAAACCTGACGCTCGCGTAGCCCATCCGATAAAGACTGCAAGGAAATGAAGCGCCGCGCTTACAGCGCAATTTGCTCTAAAAAAGCGGATTTGTGCAGCGAACCCCTTCCTATACTGCGTCATAAGGCCACAGCAAGCGTGACCTGATCCCGTCAGGCCCAGCCACTGGGCCGCGCAAGCGCTCCGCTGGGGGGCGATGGCAACAACGAGGGAGTGACTGGCATGATCCATCACGTTCTGGGGCTGTTCACCCATCCTGACCAGGAATGGAAAGAAATCCGTGGCGAAGACGAAACCATCAGCCACATGTACCTGACCCACACCTTGATACTGGCGGCGATACCCGCCGTTTCCGCGTTCATCGGCACCACCCAGGTGGGCTGGGTGATCGGCAACCGCGCACCGGTCATGCTCACCGTCGACAGCGCGATCTGGATGACCGTGATGTCCTACCTGGCCATGCTGGGCGGCGTCGCGGTGATGGGCGCCTTCATCCACTGGATGGCGCGCACCTACGACGCCACCCCGAGCATGGCCCAATGCATCGCGTTCGCCACCTACACCGCCACCCCGCTGTTCATCGGCGGCCTGGCGGCGCTGTACCCGCACCTGTGGCTGGGAATGATCGTCGGCACGGCAGCCATCTGCTACACGGTGTACCTGCTGTACGTGGGCCTGCCGACCTTCATGAACATCCCGTCCGACGAGGGCTTTCTGTTCTCGAGTTCGGTGCTGGCGGTGGGGCTGGTGGTGCTGGTTGCCATCATGGCCTTCACCGTGATCGTCTGGGGACTGGGCGTGGGGCCCGTCTATACCAGCTAGACAATACGCCAACCTAGGGGCTGTACCCATCAGGCCGCCGCAAGGCGGCTTGATGCTGTGCGGACCAGCGGTCTCGGCAGCGCCGCCCGGGTTGCGGCATAATTGCCGGCCAGGAGTGTCCAACCGATATGCCAGAGCTGCTCAATTCCCGCGTCGAAAGCTGTTACCAGCAAGCCGAAAGTTTTTTCAAGCGCCCCTTCCTGCGTCCCGAGGTGAGCTTCAAGCTGCGCGGGCAGAAGGCCGGTGTCGCGCACCTGCACGAAAACCTGCTGCGCTTCAACCTGCAGCTGTACCGCGAGAACAGTGAAGACTTCCTGCGCCAGACCGTGCCACACGAAGTCGCGCACCTGGTGGCGCATCAACTGTTCGGCGACCGCATCCAGCCCCATGGCGAGGAGTGGCAGCTGATCATGCGCGGGGTGTACGAGCTGCCACCCAACCGCTGCCACAACTATGCAGTCAAGCGCCGCAGCGTGACCCGCTACATCTACAAGTGCCCATGTGCGGGCAGTGACTTTCCGTTCTCGGCGCAGCGCCACGGGCTGGTGCGCCAGGGGCGGCGGTATCTGTGCCGGCGGTGTCGGCAGACGCTGGTGTTCACCGGCGAGACGCGGGTGGAGTAGACGCTTCGCCGGCAAGCCAGCGCCCTGCAGGAGCCGGCCTTGCGGCGAAGACGCCTGCACAGGCACAAAAAAAAGCCCATCCGAAGATGGGCTTTTTGCGTTTGGCTAACCTCAGCCCTGGCGTACCGCACCTTCGGCGACACCCAGGTCGTCGGTAGGACGGGTGTCGACCAGCGGCGAACCACCCGAAGCCAGCTCGGCTTGCAGCTTGTCTTCGTCCAGCTCGTTGACCCACTTGGCCACCACCACGGTTGCCACCGCGTTGCCGATCAGGTTGGTCAGGGCACGGGCTTCGGACATGAAGCGGTCGATACCCAGGATCAGCGCCAGGCCGGCAACCGGCAGGTGGCCGACCGCCGACAGGGTCGCGGCCAGCACGATGAAGCCGCTGCCGGTAACGCCTGCAGCACCCTTGGAGGCCACCAGCAGCACCAGCAGCAGGGTGATCTGGTGGGTGATGTCCATGGTGGTGTCGGTGGCCTGGGCGATGAACACCGCAGCCATGGTCAGGTAGATCGAGGTGCCGTCCAGGTTGAACGAGTAGCCGGTCGGGATCACCAGGCCAACCACCGATTTCTTCGCGCCCAGACGCTCCATCTTGGCCAGCATGCGTGGCAGGGCCGACTCGGACGACGAGGTGCCGAGCACGATCATCAGCTCTTCACGGATGTAGCGGATCAGCTTGAGTACGCTGAAGCCGTGGGCACGGGCGATACCGCCCAGAATCACCAGGATGAACAGCAGGCAGGTGATGTAGAAGCAGGCCATCAGGTAGCCCAGCTGCACCAGCGAACCCACGCCGTACTGGCCGATGGTGAAGGCCATGGCACCGAAGGCACCGATCGGAGCCAGCTTCATGATCATGTTGATGATGTTGAACATGACGTGGGCGAAGCGGTCGATCAGGTCCAGCAGCGGCTTGCCGTAGGCACCCAGGCGGTGCAGGGCGAAACCGAAGATCACCGAGAACATCAGCACCTGCAGGATGTCGCCGTTGGCGAAGGCACCGACCACGGTGTTGGGGATGATGTTGAGCAGGAAGCCGACGGTGGTCTGCTGTGCACCGGCGGCGGCATAGGCAGCCACGCTGCTGGCGTTGAGGGTGGTCACGTCGATGTGCATGCCGGCACCCGGCTTGACCACGTTGACCACGACCAGGCCGATGATCAGCGCGATGGTCGAGACGATTTCGAAGTAGAGCAGCGCGTAGCCGCCGGTCTTGCCGACCGATTTCATGCTCTGCATGCCGGCGATGCCGCTGACCACGGTGCAGAAGATGATGGGGGCGATGACCATCTTGATCAGTTTGACGAAACCGTCACCCAGCGGCTTGAGCGCCACACCGGTGTCGGGATAGAAGTGACCCAGCAAGATACCGATGGTGATGGCGATGATCACCTGGATATACAGCGATTTGTACAGCGGCTGACGCGTCGTCATGGCTATTTTCCTCAATGTGCCGGCCCATCCTTCCCAGGAGGCGATCGGCACCTAAAGCGCGAACCCTCCTGCATTGGAGGGATTTGTTGTGTCGAGCTGCGTGGCAATGCTCTGCGGAGTCAATAGCAAGGCTGATGCCAGGATGTGCCAAGGCGGTGCAAACACCCTGTTTCAGGGCATTTCGTGCACCGCAAGGCAGCAAGGCAGGACGCGCCAGTTGGCGGATTTCCGCCCGGCACTCAAAGAATAGACCCGATGATGGCGGTAATCCGCCCACTGGGCGGAATGTGGCAGGCGCTCAGTCGAGCGGAAAGCGGATACGGAAGGCAGCGCCGCCCAGGGGCGAATCGTCGAGAGTGAGGGTGGCGTCGTAGCTCTCGATGATGTCCTTGACCACCGCCAGGCCGATGCCCTGCCCCGGGTACTGGCGATCGAGGCGCTCGCCCCGCTGCAGGATACGTTCGCGCTGGTGCACCGGTACGCCCGGGCCGTCGTCCTCGACACACAGCTCCAGCGCCGTGTCGCTGACCCGCAGGCTGATGCGGATCTGCCCCAGGCACAGACGGTAGGCGTTTTCCAGCAGGTTGCCGAGCAGTTCGAGCAATGCGCCCTGCTCCATGGGTACCAGTGCCTGGTCGGGCACTGCATAGGTGATGTGCACCTGCTTGTCGCGGTAGACCTTGGCCAGGGTGCTGCACAGGCTGTCGAGCAGCGGGTGCAAGGCCACCTGGTGGCGCACCAGGCCGCTCTTGCGCAGGCTGGCGCGCTGCAACTGGTAGTCGATCTGCTGGCTCATGCGCTCGATCTGGCTCTGCAGCACCCGCGCCTGCTCGCGCTCGCCTTCGCGCTGGGCCATGCTTTCGCTGACCCCTTGCAGCACCGCCAGCGGGGTCTTGAGGCTGTGCGCCAGGTCATCCAGCGAGTCGCGGTAGCGCCCGCGCTGCTCGCGCTCGCTGCGCAGCAGGCGGTTGAGCGAGCCGGTCAGACGCAACAGCTCGCGCGGGTGTTCGGCACTGAGGCCCTCGCGGGCGCCGGACTCCACGTCGTCCAGCTCCACGCTCATGCGCCGCAGCGAGCGCAGGCCCCAGGTCAGCCCGGCCCAGAGCAGCAGCATCAGGGCCAGCAGCGCCGCGCCAAAGCCCAGGTAGAGCTTCTCTTGCAGGCCGTTGAGGGTTTGCTGGTACTCGCGCACCGGTTGCAGGGCAACGATGCTGAAGGCCGCGCTCTTGCCACCCAGCAGCTTGACCTCCACGTCATAGACGAAGAACTCCTCGCCGTGGTCCTGGCGGATGCGCGCGAACTCGTTGCCGCGCCCGTCGTAGCGGGGTGTGTAGTTGATGTTCTCGTCGTTGGTGGCACGCGAACGCCACACCAGGTTGCCCTGGCGGTCGTAGATGTAGCCGAGCAGGCGGCTGTCGGGCAGGTTGAATTTCTCGTCCGGCAGCAGATCGGGCATCTGCAGCTTGCCGCCGTCTATGCGCGCCGCCGAGATCAGCGTGGTCACGTCCGAGGCCAGGCGCTGCTCGATGGACTCCTGCAGGGCCAGGCTGAAGGCCTTCTGCAGGGCCGGCAACAGGGCCAGCATGAACAGCAGCGCCAGCACCGCTGCGGCCAGCATCAGACGCAGGCGCAGCGAACGAATCACAGGCAGCGCTCGGTGAACAGGTAGCCCAGGCCACGTACCGTGTCGATGGGCTTGAAGCCGTTGTCGCCCTCGAGCTTGCGGCGCAGGCGGCCGATCAGCACTTCTATCACGTTGGGGTCACGCTCGCCGTCGTCGGGGTACAGCTGCTCCATCAGACGGTCCTTGGCCACCACCTGCTGGTGATGGCGCATCAGGTATTCGAGGATGCGGTATTCGTAGGCAGTCAATGCTAGGGGCTGGTCATCGAGCAGCGCCTGCTTGCGGTTGAGGTCCAGGCGCAGGGGGCCTGCGATGATGGTCGACTGGGTGAAGCCGCTGGAGCGGCGCAGCAGCGCATTCAGGCGCGCCTCCAGCTCTTCGAACTGGAACGGCTTGACCACGTAGTCGTCGGCACCGGCGGCCAGGCCTTCGACCTTGTCCTGCCAGTTGCCACGGGCGGTGAGAATCAGGATAGGAAATGTCTTGCCCTGGCTGCGCAGTTGGCGGATCAGGTCCAGCCCGCTCATGCCCGGCAGGCCCAGGTCGACGATGGCCAGGTCGTGATTGAACTGTTCGGCCTGGTACAGCGCCTCCTCGGCATTGGCCACCGCTTCGACCACATGCCCGCTTTCGCTCAGACGGCTGAACAGGTGATGCCGCAACAGGGCTTCATCCTCGACCACCAGCAGTTTCATACGCTCCTCCATAACCAGGCCCGGCCTGCTTGGCCGGGCATCTCGCTACATAACGGCAGAATAACAGCGAACCGGCCAGAGTGAAGGCCGGTTCGGGTATTGCGCGGGGGTTCAGAACAGGTAGTTGGCCGACAGGTAGGTTTGCGCGCTGCTTTTCAGGCGCAGGGCACCGAGCTTGTCGCCGTCGTGCTCGGACAGTTCGGTGGTGGCGTTGCTGCGCAGGTAGCGGTAGCCCAGTTCGACCGAAGCATTGCTGCTGACCTGTTGCAGTACGCCAGCCTGCAGGCCGTAGGCGTAGCCGGTGTCGGTGTCGCGGCTGTAGCCGGAGGATTCCTGGCTGAGCTTGGTCACGCCCAGGCTCGCACCGCCGAATGCCTTGGTGCTGCTACCCAGCGGATAGAACACGTCGTAGCTGCCCAGCAGGTTTTCCTGGCGCATTTTCAGGCCGCTGTGGTTGTTGGAGACGTTGTCGTAGGTGAGGTAGTAGCGGCCCTGGTCGTTCTGCTGACCAATGCGCGCACCCCAGGTGCCGTCCTTGCTGATGATGCCGTCGGTGTTGAGGTGGTCGGTGTTGCTGCTGAGCAAGCCGGACTTCTTGATCTTGTCGCTGGTCTGGCCGTAGGTGAGGCCGGCGAAGGTGGTGTCGGCAGCCTGTACCAGGGAGCTGGCACCCAGCATGGTGATGGCGATCAGTACGGTATTGAGGCTTTTCATGAGTGTGTACTCCAGAGTGATGCGCGGTGTTTGTGTGGGAGCTAGAGTAAGCAGGGCGCCCTGAACCGCCGCTGAATGCTGGCTGAACCCCGGCTGAACGAGCGGGCATCAACGGAAAAAAGGAGACTGACCATGCGTTACCTGCTCGCACTTGCCCTGATCGGCGCCACTGGCCTGGCCCAGGCCGCGGTGCAAACCCGCCAGATCGACTACCAGGACGCCGACGGCAAGCGCCTGGTGGGCTACTACGCCTATGACGACGCCGTGAAGGGCGAACGTCCCGGGGTGGTGGTGGTGCACGAATGGTGGGGGCTGAACGACTATGCCAAGCGCCGTGCCCGCGACCTGGCCGGGCTGGGCTACAGCGCGCTGGCCATCGACATGTATGGCGACGGCAAGAACACCGAGCACCCGGCCGATGCGCAGGCGTTCATGGCGACGGCCCTGAAAGACCCGAAAACGGCGGCAATACGCTTCGATGCCGGGGTCGAGTTGCTGAAGATCCAGCCGCAGACCAACCCCGACAAGATCGCCGCCATCGGCTACTGCTTCGGCGGCAAGGTGGTGCTGGACGCTGCGCGGCGCAGTGAGCCGCTGGCGGGGGTGGCGAGCTTTCACGGAGCGCTGGTGACGGCCACGCCGGCAACCAGCGGCAGTGTGAAGGCGCCGTTGCTGGTGGAGCATGGCGCCAGCGACAGCATGGTCACGCCCGAGCAGGTGGCTGCGTTCAGGAAGGAGATGGAGGCAGCCGGCGCCGACCTGAAGTTCGTGAGCATCCCGGGGGCCAAGCATGGCTTCACCAACCCGGATGCCGACCGCCTGAGCCACGGCGAGCACGGCGGGCCGGATATCGGCTATGACAAGGCCGCCGATGAAAGCTCGTGGGCAGACCTGCAGGTGTTTTTGAAGAAGGTGTTTGACTGAAGCCCGCTTGGCGGCAACGCTGGCTCCTGCGGCAGGCCGCGTGAACCTGTAGGCGCCAGCGTTGCTGGCGCCTAC
>NZ_JAFKEC010000034.1 GCF_017848315.1 Pseudomonas palmensis | reverse complement strand
GAGGTGCGCAAGCTCTCCAGCCTGTCGGCCGAGACCGGCCAGTCGATGGACGCCAAGGTGGGCGAGATCAACCAGTCGATCCAGTCCAGCATCGATGCCGCCACCGTGCTGGGCAGCGAAGAGCAGGCCAACCTGCGCGAGCTGGAGCAGGTGCTCGACGAGGTGATCAGCGACCTGGGCGGTAACCTCGACGCCCTCGACGGCGCCTCGCGGGCGCTGCAACAGGATGCCCGCGCCACCCAGGCAGATATCCACGCGATCATGGTCAGCCTGCAGTTCCAGGATCGCGCCGACCAGATGCTCGACCACCTGCAGGCCGACCTGCTGCAACTGCTCGATGCCCTGGCGCACGACGACCCGCGCCTGCACGACCCGCAAGGCTGGCTGCAGCAATTGCGCCAGCGCTTCACCACCAGCGAGGAACGGGCTGGCCACAGCCAGTCGGCATCCAGCAGCGACGTGACCTTTTTCTAACTCCGGAAGCCCTGAACATGGCCAAGACCATCCTGATCGTGGACGACTCCGCCTCGATGCGCCAACTCGTGAAAATCAGCCTGGCCAGCGCCGGCCACCAGGTGATCGAAGCCTGTGACGGGCGCGACGCGCTGAACAAGCTCACCGGGCAGAAGATCAACCTGGTGATCAGCGACGTGAACATGCCCAACCTGGACGGCATCGGCCTGGTCAAGGCGCTCAAGGCGCGCAACGAATACCGCTTCACCCCGATCATGATGCTCACCACCGAAAGCGAGCAGGCCAAGAAGGCCGAGGGCCAGGCCGCCGGAGCGCGGGCCTGGATCGTCAAGCCGTTCCAGCCCCAGCAGTTGCTGGCGGCTGTCGAAAAGCTGATTGGCTGACGCGCATGTTCACACTCGCCGCAGCCACCGCCGACACCCCCGCACGGCTACGCCTGGACGGCGACCTGACCATCTATGAGGTGCGCGCCGCACGCGAGCAGCTGCTGGCCCTGTTGCCCGCTCAGCCAGTGCCCTGGCAACTGGACCTGGGCGGCCTGGGCGAGCTCGACAGTGCCGGCGTGCAACTGCTGCTGAGCCTGCACAAGACCCTCTGCGCAAATGGCCACGAGGCCGAGGTGATCGCCCTGCCGGGCAACGCCCGGGCGTTGCTGGAGCTGCTGCGCCTGCCCGCATTGTGCCCGGCCGGTACCCCCGTGCCGTGCGAGGAGTGAGCATGTTCGACGCCGAGCAATGGAGCCAGCTGCTGCAGGGCTTTCTCGAAGAGGCCCGCGACCTGCTCAAGGAAGCCGAAGACAGCCTGCTGCGCCTGGAAACCCGCCCCGATGACGACGCGGCGATCAACGCGCTGTTTCGCGCCGTGCACACGCTCAAGGGCTCGGCGGGGATCTTCTCCCTCGACCCACTGGTGGCGCTGGCGCACCAGCTGGAAAACCTGCTGATGGGGGTACGCGACGGTGCGCGGGTGCTGGACGCCCCGCTCACCTCGTTGATGCTGCAGTGCATGGACGAACTGGGGGTGATGCTCGACAGCATCGACCCGCAGCAGGTCAGCATGCCAGCGCACACGCCACGCCAGGCCGCCCTGCTGGCGGCATTGCAGGCGCATCAGGGCGAGCTGCCCGCGTCTGTGGACAACCCGCTGGCAGCCCCGCACGGTGCGCCCCGCTTGCGTACCTGGCACCTGTCGATCCGCTTTGCCAGCGAGCTGCTGAGCAACGGCTTCGACCCGGCGGCGTTCATCCGCTACCTAGCGCGGCTGGGCGACATCCTCAGCCTGCAGACCCTCACCTGGGCCGTGCCGGAGCTCGACAGCCTCGACCCGGAGGCCTGCTACCTGGGCTTCGAAGTGAGCCTGCACAGCGACGCCAGCCGCGAACAGCTCGAAGACGTGTTCGCCCTGGTGCAGGACTTCTGCACCCTGCGCCTGCAGGCCCAGGAGCCAACCGATACCGCCTTGCCGGCCGAACCCCGCGCGCCGGCGCAAACGTTGGCGCCTGCAACCGCCACACCCTTGCCATCGATGCCCGCCGGCGAGCCGCGCACTGCCTCCAGCAGCCAGGTCAAGGTGGCTGCGCAAAAGCTCGACGAGCTGATCAACCTGGTCGGCGAGCTGGTCATCGCCACCGCCGGCGCCCAGATGCAGGCCCTGCGCAGTGCCCACGCCGCCTGCATCGAAAGCGTGCAGGCGGTGCAGCAGCATGTGGAGCAGATCCGCGAGCGGGCGCTGAAACTGCGCATGGTCGAAGTGGGCGAGACCTTCAACCGCTTCCACCGCGTGGTGCGCGATGTGAGTCAGGCGCTGGACAAGCAGATCGCGCTGACCATCAGCGGCGGCGACACCGAGCTGGACAAGACCCTGATCGACCGCATCGCCGACCCGCTGGTGCACCTGGTGCGCAACGCCATCGACCACGGCATCGAGGCCCCTGCCGAGCGCCGCGCCGCCGGCAAGCCCGAGCAGGGTCAGCTGCGCCTGAACGCCTACCACGACTCGGGCATGATCGTGCTCGAGATCCAGGATGACGGGCGCGGCCTGAACACCGCGAAGATCCGCGAGAAGGCCATCGCCCGCGGCATGCTCGACAGCGATTCGCCGATGAGCGAACAGGACATCCACCTGCTGATCTTCGAAGCGGGTTTTTCCACCGCCGAGCAGGTGTCCAACCTGTCCGGACGCGGGGTGGGCATGGACGTGGTGCGCAGCGCCATCGACCAGTTGCGCGGGGTCATCGAGATCGACTCCAGGGCCGGCCATGGCTGCACCTTCCGCATCCGCCTGCCGCTGACCCTGGCGATCATCGACGGGTTTCTGGTGAGCGTGGGCGAGGAGCACTTCGTGATCCCGCTGGACATGGTCACCGAATGCATGGAGGCCCCCGCCAACCAGGCCGAGCAGGGCCACCTGAACCTGCGCGGGCGGCCGCTGCCGTGCATCGACCTGCAACCGCATTTCGGCCTGCCGCGCAGCGCCTGCGTGCGCCGCAACATCGTGGTGGTCAGCCAGGGCCGGCAGCATGCCGGGCTGATCGTCGACCAGTTGCACGGCGAACTGCAGACCGTGATCAAGCCCTTGGGGCAACTGTTCCAACACCTCAGTGGCATCAGCGGCTCGACCATCCTCGGCTCTGGCCAGGTGGCGCTGATACTCGATATCCCCAGCCTGTTCCGCCAGTCGCAGCAACGCGCCGAAGGCGAGACGCCGCACCTGTTGCCAAGCCCTTCCGGAGAATAGACATGCAGTTGATCAGCAATATGAAGATAGGCGTGCGCCTGACCCTGGGCTTTCTGCTGGTGGTGGCGCTGACCGCGCTCATCGGCGTCATCGGCCTGCGCAACCTGGAGCAGGTCAACGGCCTGTCGGACCGCATGTACGAGCTGGACGTGGCCGGCCTGAGCACCTTGCAGCAAGCCAACATCCAGCTGCTGATGGCCAACCGCGCCGTGCGCCAGAGCCTGCTCTCCACCACCGCCCAGGAGCGCGACCAGTCGGCCGCCACCGCCCGCGCGGCGATGGAAAAGACCCGCGAACTGCTGATCAAGGCGCGCGAGCACTTCATCACCAAGGAAGGCCGCGCCCAGGTGGAAAGAATCGACGCGCCGCTGCAGGCCTACATCAGCGTGGCCAACCAGTTGCTGGGGGTGCACCAGCAGTCGGGCGACCTGCAGATTGCTTCCGAAGCGCTGGCGCTGATGCCGCAGAACGTCGCGGCGGCCAACGTGGTCGACCAGTTGCTGGGTGAGGCCAGCGCTGCCAAGCAGGCGCGCGCCGGCGAGGCGAACGCCGAGATCAGCGTCATCTACGAACGCTCGCGGGTGCAGATGATCGCCCTGGTCGCCGCCGCAACCCTGATCGGCATGCTGATCGGCGTGCTGGTCACCCGCAGCATCACCCGGCCGCTGGCAGGCGCAGTGCAGGCCGCCGACCGCATGGCCGCCGGCGATCTGAGCCAGGACCTGGTAGTGACCCACAAGGACGAGACCGGGCAGTTGCTGGGCTCGATGCAGAACATGACCCTGCGCCTGCGCAGCATCCTGGGCGATGTACGCAGCGCCGCCGATGCGCTGTCGTCGGCCTCCGAACAGGTCAGTTCGACCTCGCAATCGCTGAGCCAGGCGGCCAACGAGCAAGCCGCCAGCGTCGAGCAGACCAGCGCTTCGGTCGAGCAGATGTCGGCCTCGATCGCGCAGAACACCGAAAGCGCCAAGGTCACCGACGGCATCGCCGGCAAGGCGGCCAACGACGCGGTGCAGGGCGGCGGCGCAGTGGGCGACACGGTGCTGGCGATGAAGCAGATCGCCGAGAAGATCGGCATCATCGACGACATTGCCTACCAGACCAACCTGCTGGCGCTCAACGCCGCCATCGAGGCCGCCCGTGCCGGCGATCACGGCAAGGGCTTTGCCGTGGTGGCCGCCGAGGTGCGCAAGCTGGCCGAACGCAGCCAGGTGGCGGCGCAGGAAATCGGCCAGGTAGCCTCCAGCAGCGTGCAACTGGCCGAACAGGCCGGCAGCCTGCTCAGCGAGATCGTGCCCAACATCCAGAAGACCTCGGACCTGGTGCAGGAAATCACCGCCGCCTCGCAGGAGCAGAGCAGCGCCGCCGGGCAGATCAACATCGCCATGGGCCAGATGAACCAGATCACCCAGCAGAACGCCTCGGCTTCCGAAGAGCTGGCCGCCACCGCCGAAGAGATGAACGCCCAGGCCGGCCAGTTGCAGGAGCTGATCGGCTTCTTCCGCTTCGAGGCCGGCAGCACTGCGCGTGCCCTGCCCCGGGTGGGCGAACCGCAAGTCGGCGCCTACAAGCCCACCCACAAGGCGCTGATCGATGAAGGCCAGTTCGTCAGCTTCACTTGACCGAGGCGTACCCATGCACACCCTAGAGTCTGCGGCGCCCGCGCCGCACCTGCCCACCAGTGTCCAGCACCTGACCTTTCGCGTGCGCGAGGCCGGCTATGCACTGCCCATCGAACTGGTGCGCGAGATCATCGAGTACGCCGAGATCACCCGCGTGCCGATGATGCCCGCCTACATTCACGGCGTGCTCAACCTGCGCGGCAACGTGGTGCCGGTACTGGACCTGGCAGCACGCTTCGGCATGGAACTGACCGAGGCCGGCAAGCGCACCTGCATCGTGATCATCGCCCTGCCCCTCGAGGACGGCGTGCAGCGCATCGGCCTGGTGGTGGATGCGGTGGACGCGGTACTCGACATCGACCCGCACGGGGTGGTGCCGGCGCCGCCGTTCGGCACCGGCATCCGTGCCGACTTCATTGCCGGCATGGCCCAACAGGAACAGGGCTTTTTGATCATCCTGAACATGCCCCAGGTGCTGTCGCTGGAAGATATCCGCTACCTCAGCCAGGCGGCGAAGGGCTCCTGAATGCCCTCGACCTTCAAACTGCCGGTGCTGGGCGAACAGGAGTTCAGCCGCCTGCAGACGCTGATGAGCAGCGCCTCGGGCATCCACCTGGCCAGCAACAAGCGCTCGCTGGTGGCCGGGCGCCTGATGAAACGCCTGCGTCACTACCACCTGGACAACTACCGCGACTACCTGCACCTGATCGAGCGCCCGACCCACAGCCGCGAGCGGCGCCTGGTGATCGACCTGCTGACCACCAACGAGACCTACTTCTTTCGCGAGTTCCCGCACTTCGAATTCCTTGGCCAGTGGCTGGGCCGGCGCAAGGGGCCGCTGCGGCTGTGGAGCGCGGCCTGCTCGTCGGGCGAGGAGCCCTACAGCCTGGCCATGACCGTGGCCGAGCACGCCACCGGCAGCGACTGGTCGATCCTGGCCAGCGACCTCAGCCAGAGCATGCTGGCGCTGGCCGAGCAAGCCATCTACGACATCGCCCAGGCGCGCTACTTTCCCGATGGCTGGATGCAGCGCCACTGCCTGTGCGGGGTCGGCGACATGCACGGGCGCCTGCGCGTGCAGGCGCACCTGCGAGCGCGGGTGAGCCTGCGCGAGATCAACCTGGTGCAGCCGCTGCCCGAAGGCCTGGGGCCGTTCGACGTGATATTCCTGCGCAACATCCTGATCTACTTCGACACCCCGCAGAAACAGCTGATCGTGCAGCGCCTGGTCAACCAGCTGCGCCCCGGCGGGCTGTTGTTCATCGGGCACGCCGAAAGCATCCACGGCTTCGAGCTGCCGCTCAGGCTGGTGCACCCCTCGGTGTTCGAGCGCGTATGACCGAGCGTGCGGCGGCGCCGGTGCGGGTGTTCATCGTCGACGACTCGGCGCTGGTGCGCCAGGTGCTCAACCAGTGCCTGAACGACCACCCACGCATCCGCGTGATCGGCATGGCCGCCGACCCGCTGTATGCCATCGAGAAGATGCGCCGTGACTGGCCCGATGTGCTGGTGCTGGACATCGAGATGCCGCGCATGGACGGCCTGACCTTTCTGCGCCAGATCATGGCCGAGCGCCCCACGCCGACCATCATCTGCTCGACCCTCACCGAAGCCGGTACCGACCTCAATCTCCAGGCCCTGGCCGCCGGAGCGGTCGGCGTGTTCACCAAGGCCCGGCTGGGCTTGCGCCAGAGCCTGGAGAACCTCGCCAGCGGGCTGATCCGCAGCATCGAGGAAGCGGCCCGCACCCGCCCGGTATTGTTACCTCTGTCGCAGGCGAAAGAAAAAACCAGTGCACTGCCTGCAACCCCAAGCAAAACCACCGAGCGAATCGTTACACTTGGCTGCTCGACCGGCGGCACCCAGGCGCTGGAATTCATCCTGCGTCAGCTGCCGCGCGATTGCCCGGGCATCGTGATCGTGCAGCACATGCCGGCCAGGTTCACTGCCGACTTCGCCAGGCGCCTGAACAGCCTCTGTCAGATCGAGGTGCGCGAGGCCAGGCATCTGGACCGTGTCCACAGAGGCCTGGCACTGCTGGCCCCGGGGGGCCTGCACATGCAGCTCAAACGCAGTGGTGCGCACTACCTGGTGGAGGTGCTCGACGGTCCCGCCGTCAATCGGCACAAACCCTCGGTCGATGTCCTGTTTCGCTCCGCCGCCCGGCATGCCGGGGGCAATGCCCTTGGCATCATCATGACCGGGATGGGCGATGACGGTGCCCGAGGCCTGCTGAGCATGCGTGAGCAAGGCGCCGCCACCGTGGCACAGGACGAGGCCAGTTGCATCGTGTTCGGCATGCCCAAGGAAGCCATACGGCTGGGTGCGGCCCAGGCGGTGGAACCGCTGACACGGTTGCCGGCGCTGATCGCCCAGTTCAGCGACAACCCACGTGCCAGCTGAGCCATACACCGCCCCTTACCTTGCGACACAGGCCTACCTATGCTTTGCCGAATACTCCTTGCAGACGAGTCGCCCCTGTTCAGAGCGGGGCTGCGCGCGCTGCTCGAACAAAAACAAGATTACGCAGTGGTGGGTGAAACCGGTGACGGCGTGAGCGCCGTCGAGCTCGCCGAACAGCTCAAGCCCGACATCATCATGCTGGACATGGCGCTGGATGCGCTGGAGAGCGAAGAGATCCTGCGCGAGCTGTGCCTGCGCGTGCCGGCAAGCATGGTGCTGATGCTGTCGGCGCGCTCGGAGCTGGAGTTCGTGATGAAGTGCCTGCAGCAGGGTGCCCACGGCTTTCTGCTCAAGACCGCCACCGTGCTGGAACTGGAGCTGGCGTTGCAGGCGTTGAAGAACGGCGGCCAGTACCTGTCGTCGGCGGTGTTGCCGCTGGTGATCGGGCAGGCGGTCAAGCACAGCCGCAAACGCCATGCCGGCAGCAGCACCATGCAACTGACCACCCGCCAGCTGGAGATCCTGCGCCTGATTGCACGAGGCGAGTCGACCCGCTCGATTGCCGATGGCCTGGGCCTGAGCGTGAAGACGGTGGAGGCGCACCGCTCGCAGATCATGCACCGCCTGCAGATACACGACATACCGGGCCTGGTGCTGTTTGCGGTGCGCGAAGGCATCATCCGCATCAACGACTGACCGCGACGGGTTTCAGCCTTGCAGGGCTACCAGGGCGCCTTGCAGGGCCGTCGGCAAGCTGGCGGGCTGGCCGGTGGCACGCTCGACGAACACCTGCACCATGCGCCCGGCGGCGCAGGGCTGAGCTTCACCGACCTTGAACAGGGCCAGTTGGTACTCCACCGAACTGCCGGCCACCCGTACCGCGCGCAGGCCGACTTCCAGGCATTCGGGGAAGGCGGCCGAGGCGAAGAAGTCGCACCCCGAACTGACCACGAACCCCACCACCTCGCCATCCTGCGGGTCGAGCCCGGCATGCTCGATCAGGTAGGCCTGCACGGCGCTGTCGAAGAAGGCGTAGACCGTGGCGCTAGCGATGTGGCCGTTGACGTCGTTGTCCTGCCAGCGGGTCGGCAGGGGGTGGACGTGGGGGTAGTGGTGGCGTTCGGGTGTGGCAGACATGAATGACCTGTATGCAGTGAAGGGGGCGGGAAGCATCCCACAACGAATTCAGAAGCACGGTGACAGTAAACCGTAACAGGGCTGAATAGCATGGGCGCCTACTCGAAACATCCATGCGGTTGCGCCGCTACTGCGCAAGGCATAGACTCTAACTACGCCAATGGCGTACAAAGGTTGGCATGCTCTTCATCGAAACAAGCGTATTTACCAGCGACGTTTCAAGCCATCTCGACGATCACGAGTACCTGTCGCTTCAGGTATATCTTGCCGAGCACCCTGAAGCAGGTGACCTGATCGAAGATACCGGCGGGCTGCGAAAAATTCGATGGGCAGCAAAAGGCAAAGGAAAAAGCGGCGGGGTTCGAGTGATCTATTACTACGCCGTGTCAGCCAGCCAGATCCGTTTGCTGCTTATCTACCGCAAAGGCATCCACGACACATTGACTAAAAAACAGAAAGCCGTACTTCGAAGCCTCAACCAAGGGTGGAAATGATGGACAGGAATCTTTTCGGTCGTCTCGTTGACAGCATGACCGAGATGGCTGAAATCGATCGTGGGGAGCGCAAACCTTCACGCGAGTTCCAGGTAGACGCCATGCGGGTCAGGGCCATACGCGAGGCAACCGGGCTTACCCAGGAAAAATTTGCGCAGTGTATCGATGTACCGCTGGGTACGTTGCGCAATTGGGAGCAAGGACGCCGTGCTCCAGAAGGGCCAGCACGGGCACTGCTGCGTGCGATTCACAATGACCCGGAACATGTTCTGGCCGCATTGGCCTGAATCACAGCCCAAACGAAAAAGCCGCCCATTCGGGCGGCTTTTTCTCAGCTGGCGAGCAGCAACTTACAGTTGCGGGCCCGCTGCCTTGATGGCGTCGGAAACGTCGAACTTCTTGAAGTTCTCGATGAACAGCGAAGCCAGGCCCTTGGCCGCTTCGTCGTAGGCAGCGCTGTCAGCCCAGGTGTTGCGCGGGTTGAGCAGTACGGTTTCAACACCCGGTACCAGTTTCGGCACGTCCAGGTTGATGATGTCCAGGTGCTCGGTTTCAGCACCGACCAGTGCGCCGCTCTGGATGGCCGCGATCACCGCACGGGTGGTCGGGATGTTGAAGCGCTTGCCCACGCCGTAGCCACCACCGGTCCAGCCGGTGTTGACCAGGTACACCTTGGAACCGAAACCACGGATACGCTTGATCAGCAGTTCAGCGTACTCGCCAGCCGGGCGCGGGAAGAACGGCGCGCCGAAGCAGGTGGAGAAGGTCGACTTGATGCCGCTGCCCGAACCCATTTCGGTGGAGCCCACCAGCGCGGTGTAACCGGACAGGAAGTGGTAGGCCGCCTGCTCTTCGCTGAGGATCGATACTGGTGGCAGTACGCCGGTCAGGTCGCAGGTCAGGAAGATCACTGCGTTGGGCTCGCCACCCAGGTTCTTCTCGGAACGCTTGGCAACGTGCTCGAGCGGGTAGGCCGCACGGCTGTTCTGGGTCAGGCTGACATCGGAGTAGTCAGCGTGCTTGGCGTCGTCGATGACGACGTTTTCCAGCACGGCGCCATGCTTGATGGCTTTCCAGATGACCGGCTCGTTCTTCTCCGACAGGTCGATGCACTTGGCATAGCAACCGCCTTCGATGTTGAACACCACGCCCTCGCCCCAACCGTGCTCGTCGTCACCGATCAGGTAACGGCTTTCGTCGGCCGACAGGGTGGTCTTGCCGGTGCCCGACAGGCCGAAGAACAGGGTCACGTCGCCTGCTTCGCCGATGTTGGCGGCGCAGTGCATCGGCAGCACGTCGGCAGCCGGCAGCAGGAAGTTCTGCACCGAGAACATGGCTTTCTTCATCTCGCCGGCGTAACGCATGCCAGCAATCAGTACCTTCTTCTGGGCGAAGTTGAGGATCACGCAACCGTCGGAGTTGGTGCCGTCACGCTCGGGCACGCATTCGAAGTTGGCGACATTGAGCACTTGCCACTCATCACGACCGGCCGGGTTGTACTGCGCCGGGTTGATGAACAGGCAACGGCCGAACAGGTTCTGCCAGGCAGTCTGGGTGGTCATGCGTACCGGCAGGTAGTGCTCGGCAGCCGCACCTACGTGCACGTGGGAAACGAAATGATCCTGGGCGTTGTTGAACGCCTCGACGCGGTCCCACAGGGCATCGAACTTGTCGGCCGGGAACTTGCGGTTGATCGGGCCCCAGGCGATGGCAGACGAGGTGGACGGCTCGTCGACGATGAAACGGTCGACCGGCGAACGACCGGTACGGTGACCAGTTTTCACGACCAGCGCGCCCGTATCGGCCAGCTCGCCTTCACCGCGGTTCAGCGCTTCTTTTACCAGTTCATCGACGCTCAGGTCGGTGTACACGGTGTTGTTGGCTTGCGTCATGAGATTCCCCATCCGGCCTGCGGCCGAGTGCTCCGAACGTTTTGTAGTAGAGCTTTTAAAACTACTACAGCGAAAAAAGTGGCGGGATTATGCCAGAAACGCCCAAAAAAAGTAGGGCCCTCCTGTCAGAACGGCGTGTTTCCGGCGTTCGACAGGAGATTTACCTGAGCTTAAACGTTTTAGTGACGAGTATCTGACGGTGCGTCAACACCCCCGCCGGCGAACAATTGTGCGATTTCGGTTTCATCGAACAGGTAGCGCTGGTTGCAGAACTGGCAGTCGATTTCGATCGCCCCGCCATGCTCGGCCGCCAGGGCCAGGGCATCGTCCTGGCCGAGGCTGACCAGCGCGTTGCCCGAGCGCTCACGCGAGCAGCTGCAGCGGAACTGCAGCGGCTGGATATCGAACAGGCGCACGGCATCTTCGTGGTACAGACGGTGCAGCACGGTCTCGTTGTCCAGGCCCAGTTGCTCTTCGGCCTTCAGCGTGTTGGCCAGGGCCGTGACGTGCTTCCAGCTGTCTTCGCGGTCGTCCTCGTCCTTCTGGCGGTCGGCCGGCAACTGCTGCAGCAGCAGGCCGCGGGCGCGCTGGCCATCGGCGTTGAGCCAGAAGCGCGTGCCCACCTGCTGGGACATCACGAAGTAGTTGGTGAAGCACTCCGAGAGGTTCTCGCCATCCAGGTCGACAATGCCCTGGTAACGCTGGCCCTGCGCCGGGTCGATGGTCAGCGCCAGCTGGCCATCGGGCATCAGGTCGCCCAGGGTGGCATCGGGGGCGATCTGCTCGGCGTGATAGCGCGCCAGGCCACGGATGTCGCGCTCGCTGGAGCACTCGATCATCAGCAGCGGGATCGGCCCTTCGGAGCGTGCCTGCAGGATCAGCAGGCCGTCGAACTTGAGCGCGCCCACCAGCAGCGCCGCCGCGGCCATCAGCTCACCGAGCAGCTGCGCCACCGGCTGCGGGTAGGGGTGCTTGGCCAGGACTTCGGCGTAGCTGCGCTCGAGCGAAACCAGTTCGCCGCGTACGTCGCGCTCGTCGAAGATGAAGCGTTGGGTGAAGTCGGTATCTGGCAAATCGGACATGGTTTCTGGCTTTCTGAAAGATGACAAAATAATTTCAAGGGCCTATAAAGCCCCGTTTAGAGCACCAGAATGGTGCGAACGATAGCGCTGTAAAAGAGGTAGTTTATGGACAATCCACCCCTGTTCCAAGCCAGGTGGGCTTGGGGCCCCCTGTGTCTGGCTACGTTGATTCCCGTTGCACTACTGTGTTTCTGGTTATGGCCCGTTGGCCAGGCCCTTTGCATGGCGCTCGACGAATGGCTGTTCCACGCCCTCAATCGCCCACTGGACGACAACACCCTGTGGCGCAGCATCTGGACCCTGGGCAGCCTGCGCCCGTTCGACATCGTGGTCGGGCTCATCATGCTGATGCTGCTGATTCGCGGCGACTGGGTATTCAAGGCCGTCGAGGTGCGCCGGGCTTTTTTCGGCTTCCTGGTGACCCTGCTGGTGCTGGTGGTGATCCGCGCCCTTTTCTCCAAGCTGGTACGCCTGATGGGCTGGCAGCACCATAGCCCGTCGATGGTGTTCAGTGACGCCATCATGCTCAGCGACTACTACCCGGCGCTCGAAGCGCGCTGGGAGCTCAAGGACCGTTCCAGCCAGAGCTTCCCCGGCGACCACGCCTCGGTGCTGCTGCTGTGGGCACTGTTCATGAGCCTGTTCAGCCGCCGCCTGATGCAGCATGTGCTGATCTGGGCACTGGCGGTGCTGTTCATGCTGCCACGCCTGGTGGCGGGTGCCCACTGGGGCCAGGACGACTATATCGGCGGCCTGGGCATGGCCATCCTGGCGCTGGGCTGGAGTTACTATACGCCGTTTGCTGCCCGGACCAGCGCCGGCCTGGTGCGTGTCACCGCGCCCTTGTTCGGTTGGCTGGCACGGCTGCCGGTGCTCGGCCGCCTGAGCGTAATCGGCGCGCGGGGTTAACCGGCGCTGTCGTGCAACTGATGTAGCTGGCGGCGCTGCTTTTTGGTGGGCCGCCCGTCGGTGCTTACCCCAAGGGCGCCGGCCTTGCGCAGCGCCGCGGCCTGCTCGCGGCGTGCCAGGCTCTGTGCGGTCTCCTCGTACAGCGCCTGTGCCTCGGGTGCGCCGCGGCGCACCACCGACAGCGCCGTGACCACCACGGTACGCTCGTCGAAACCGGTACGCAGCACGAACTCGTCACCCACCCGCGGCTCCTTGCCCGGCTTGCAACGCTCGCCCCGACAATGCACCTTGCCGCTCTCGATCGCCGCCTTGGCCAGGGCGCGGGTCTTGTAGAAGCGCGCCGCCCACAACCATTTGTCCAGGCGAACCTTGTCGTCCTCTTCCGGCTTTTGTGCCATGGCATTTCCCCGATTCATTTGTTTCATGGAACTGTACTACCGTAACTGGCGGATGCAAAAAATACGCGGCGTGCTTACAGTTCACCGACTTTTACCCAGGTTGTGCATCTTGAAGACATTTGACCATTTGAGCGTGATCGGCCTGCGCGAGTGGGTGGCCTTGCCCGACCTCGGCGTGGCAGGCCTGCGCGCCAAGATCGACACCGGCGCCAGCACCTCCAGCCTGCACGCCACCGAAGTGGAAACCTTCGAACGCGATGGTGAAACCTGGGTCCGCTTCAACGCGCACCTGGGTTCGGTGGTACAACTGCGTCACCGGCGCTGCGAAGCGCCTCTGGTGACGATGAAGACCATCAAGAGCTCCAATGGCCATGCCCAGACCCGCTACGTGATCCGCACGCCCCTGGCGCTCGGCGACCGGGTGTGGGAAGTGGAGTTCACCCTGGCCTGCCGCAAGGCCATGCGCTATCGCCTGCTGCTCGGCTCCAAGGCCTTGGTACACGGCCAGCTGGTGGTCAACCCGGGCCTCAAATACGTACAGGACAAGCCGGCCTCTCCGGCCACCATTACCCCCTCCACAGGTGTTGCATGAAGATCGCTGTGCTGTCGCGGAACCCGCGTCTGTATTCCACTCGTCGTCTGGTCGAAGCCGGTACGCAACGAGGCCATGAAATGGTTGTGATCGATACCCTGCGCGCCTACATGAACATCGCCAGCCACAAGCCGCAGATCCACTATCGCGGCAAGCCGCTGGAAGGGTTCGACGCCGTCATCCCGCGCATCGGCGCGTCGGTGACCTTCTATGGCTGCGCGGTGCTGCGCCAGTTCGAGATGATGGGCGTGTTCCCGCTCAACGAATCGGTGGCCATCGCCCGCTCGCGGGACAAGCTGCGCTCGCTGCAGCTGCTGTCGCGCCGTGGCATCGGCCTGCCGGTCACCGGCTTTGCCCATTCGCCCGACGACATCCCCGACCTGATCCAGATGGTCAACGGCGCCCCCCTGGTGATCAAGGTGCTCGAGGGCACCCAGGGCATCGGCGTGGTGCTGTGCGAAACCACCAAGGCGGCCGAGTCGGTGATCGAGGCCTTCATGGGCCTGAAGCAGAACATCATGGTGCAGGAGTACATCAAGGAGGCCGGTGGCGCCGACATTCGCTGCTTTGTGGTGGGCGACAAGGTGATCGCCTCGATGAAGCGCCAGGCCAAGCCCGGCGAGTTCCGCTCCAACCTGCACCGGGGCGGCACCGCCAGCCTGATCAAGGTCACCCCGGAAGAGCGCATGACCGCCATCCGCGCTGCCAAGGTCATGGGCCTGAGCGTGGCCGGCGTGGATATCCTGCGCTCCAATCACGGCCCGCTGGTGATGGAGGTCAACTCCTCGCCGGGCCTGGAAGGCATCGAGGTCACCACCGGCAAGGACGTGGCCGGGATGATCATCGAACACCTGGAGAAGAACGGCGGGCCGAACCTGACCCGCACCAAGGGCAAGGGCTGAGCCCTTGCGTCCCTAGACCGCGTCGCGTGGCAGCAGCAGGCCCAGGGGCAAGCGTACCCGCGCCTCGATGCCGCCACCGGAACGGTTGCGCAGCTCCACATTGCCGCCGTGCTGGGCGGCAATGCGCTTGACGATAGCCAGGCCCAGGCCGGTGCCCTTGCCGCTGCGGGCGCGATCACCGCGAATGAACGGATTGAAGATCGCCTCCAGCTCACCCGGATCGATGCCGGCGCCGCGGTCGAGCACGCTCAGCACCACGTAGGGCGCGCTGGTGTCACCCGAGACATAGGCCGCCACTTCCACGCCCTGCCCGGCGTGATGCAGCGCATTGCCGATCAGGTTGTTGAGCAGGCGCTTGATCGAAACCCGGCGCAGCGGAAACGGCGGGATCGGCTCCAGGCACAGCCGCACCTGCTCTTCGGGCTGGTTGAACGGCGCGACCACCTCGCGTACCAGGTCGCTGAGGTCCACCTCCTCGACCGGCTCGTCGCGGCCATCGCGGATGAACGCCAGGAACTGGTCGAGAATCGCGTCCATGTCCTCGATGTCGCGCACCATGTCGTCGGTCAGGTCGCTTTCGTTGGCCAGCAGCGACAGCGACAGGCGCAGGCGCGTCAGCGGTGTGCGCAGGTCATGGGACACCCCGGCCAGCATCAGCTCACGCTCGCGCCCCGCCTGCTCGACATCCTCCGCCATCTGGTTGAAGGCCCGGTAGACCTCGGTCATCTCGCTGGGCGTGTCGCTGATCGGCAGGCGCACGCTGCGCCCCTGGCCCAGTTGCCGGGCGGCGAACACCAGGCGCTTGAGCGGCTGGTTGAGCTGGCGCACGAAGATCCAGGCCGAAGCCGTGGACAACAGGCCGATGGCCAGGAACCAGCCCAGCACGTTCCAGATCTTCTGGCCGCGCAACGGGTGCGGGTACAGCGGCACCTTCAGCCAGCCATCGCCCAGGCTCGGGGCCTGTACCCACAGCGCCGGCGGCGCATGGATGCGCAGGCGCACCTCGGTGTCCTCGCCCAGTTCGGCCTGCATCTGGCGCTGGTAGATCTCGCTGTAGGGCCAGTGCTGCTCACCCTCGGGCACACCGGTGCCGACCACCCGCTTCAAGCCGGCGGCTTCGGCAATCTTCTCGCGGTTTTCCTCATCGGCCGCCCAGTAGGCGCGCAGCGTCAGTGCGACGCCGTGGCTGTACTGGCGGTCCACCAGCACGTCCTCGTTCATCAGCAGGTACACCAGCGTCAGTGCCTTGGAGAACAGCACCACGGCCAGCACCAGCCACAGCGTGCGGGCGAAGAAGCTTTGGGGGAACCACAATGGCGTTTTCATGGGCGACGGCTACACGGTTGGCAGGAGCGAGCGCGGCTCGCAGGCGTTGCGGATTTCGGCACAGGCAAAAACAGGGCAACCCGAGGGGCGCCCTGCCTATGCTGACCTGCTCCTGTACAAGGCTTCACTTGCCGGCATTGCCATCCGGCACGAAGACATAGCCCACACCCCAGACGGTCTGGATATAGCGTGGCTTGGAAGGGTCGGGTTCGATCATGCGGCGCAAACGCGAGATCTGCACATCGATGGAGCGCTCCAGGGCGTCCCACTCGCGACCGCGCGCCAGGTTCATCAGCTTGTCGCGGGTCAGCGGCTCGCGGGCATGCATCACCAGCGCCTTGAGCACCGCGAATTCGCCGGTGGTGAGCATGTGCACTTCGTCGCCGCGCTTGAGTTCGCGGGTGGCCAGCGACAGCGCGTAGTCGCCGAAGGTGACGGTTTCGTCCTCGCTGCCTGGTGCGCCCGGTACCACCGGGGCCTGACGACGCAGCACGGCCTTGACCCGCGCCATCAGTTCGTCGGGGTTGAACGGCTTGGCCAGGTAGTCATCGGCGCCCAGTTCCAGGCCCTTGATGCGGCTGAGCTCGTCACCCTTGGCGGTGAGCATGATGATCGGCACCTGGTTGTTTGCCCCGCGCAGGCGCTTGCAGGCGGTCAGGCCGTCTTCGCCGGGGAGCATCAGGTCGAGCACGATCAGGTTGAACACTTCACGCGCCAGCAGGCGGTCCATCTGTTCGGTGTTGGGTACGGCACGGGCACGGTAGCCCTTGCTGGTGAAGAAACGCTCCAGCAGGCTGCTCAGGCCCGGGTCGTCATCGACGATGAGGATTTTCTCGCCTTCGGCGGGTTGTGCAGTGCTGCTCATGGGTAGCTCCTTTAATCTCGGCGGGCATTATGGCTTAGGCGCCATTTGAGCGTGCCGTGTGCATTGTTAGCAGATTTTTCCCAAGTCGCCAGCGGCATGCCCCGACAGGCTGGCGCGCCGCGATCCCCGCAAGCCCGGAACGCTGGGTATAATGCGCCGCTTTGATCCAGCGTCGCCCTGCTCGAGCGCGCCCCGTGGCGCCGGCCTGCGGCCTTTGCATTCACGAATTGTCAGGTGGTTTTATGGACAGCATCAACAGCCGCATCGCCGAGGAACTCGGTGTCCGCCCGCAACAGGTCGAAGCGGCCGTGGCTCTACTTGATGAAGGCTCCACGGTGCCCTTTATCGCCCGTTACCGTAAAGAAGTGACCGGCAGCCTGGACGACACCCAACTGCGCAACCTGGAAGAGCGCCTGCGCTACCTGCGCGAACTCGACGACCGCCGCGCCAGCATCCTGGCCAGCATCGAGGAGCAGGGCAAGCTGACCCCGGAGCTGGCCCGCGAGATCAAGCTGGCCGACACCAAGACCCGCCTCGAAGACCTTTATCTGCCGTACAAGCAGAAGCGCCGCACCAAGGGCCAGATCGCCCTGGAAGCCGGCCTGGGCGAGCTGGCCGACGGCTTGTTCAACGACCCGCAGCTGAACCCGGAAACCGAAGCGGCGCGCTTCGTCGACGCCGAAAAAGGCGTGGCCGACGTCAAGGCGGCCCTCGAAGGCGCCAAGTACATCCTCATGGAGCGCTTCGCCGAAGACGCCAGCCTGCTGGCCAAGCTGCGCAACTTCCTCAAGCAGGAATCGGTGCTCAGCGCTCGCCTGGTGGCCGGCAAGGAAGAGGAAGGGGCAAAGTTTCGCGACTACTTCGAACACGACGAGCCGCTCAAGAGCGCGCCCTCGCACCGCGCCCTGGCGATCTTCCGCGGGCGCAACGAAGGCGTGCTGTCGGCCAGCCTCAAGGTCGGCGAAGAGCTGCCCGGCACCCTGCACCCCTGCGAAATGATGATCGGCGAGCACTTCGGCGTGAAAAACCAGAACCGCCCAGCCGACAAGTGGCTGGGCGAAGTGGTGCGCTGGACCTGGAAGGTCAAGCTCTACACGCACCTGGAAACCGACCTGTTCGGCGAGCTGCGCGACAACGCCGAGAGCGAGGCGATCAACGTGTTCGCCCACAACCTGCATGACCTGCTGCTGGCCGCCCCGGCCGGCCCGCGCACCACCCTGGGCCTGGACCCGGGCCTGCGCACCGGCTGCAAGGTGGCGGTGGTGGATGCTACCGGCAAACTGCTCGACACCGCCACGGTGTACCCGCACGTACCCAAGAACCAGTGGGACCAGACCATCGCCGTGCTCGCCGCCCTGTGCGCCAGGCACAAGGTCGAGCTGATCGCCATCGGCAACGGCACCGCCAGCCGTGAAACCGACAAGCTGGCCGCCGAGCTGATCAAGAAATACCCAGCCTTGAAGATGACCAAGATCATGGTCTCCGAAGCCGGCGCCTCGGTGTACTCGGCCTCCGAGCTGGCGGCCAAGGAATTCCCCGACCTGGACGTGTCGATCCGCGGCGCGGTGTCGATTGCCCGTCGCCTGCAGGACCCGCTGGCCGAACTGGTCAAGATCGACCCCAAATCCATCGGTGTGGGCCAGTACCAGCACGACGTGTCGCAACTCAAGCTGGCCCGTGGCCTGGATGCGGTGGTCGAGGACTGCGTGAACGCCGTGGGCGTGGACGTCAACACCGCCTCGGTGGCGCTGCTGGCACGCATCTCGGGCCTCAACAGCACCCTGGCGCAGAACATCGTGGCACACCGCGATGCCAACGGTGCCTTCAAGACCCGCGCCGCGCTGAAAAAGGTCAGCCGCCTGGGCGAGAAGACCTTCGAGCAGGCCGCAGGCTTCTTGCGCGTGATGAACGGCGACAACCCGCTGGACGCCTCGGCGGTGCACCCTGAAGCCTACCCGCTGGTACAGCGCATCGCCGCCGACACCGACCGCGACATCCGCTCGCTGATCGGCGACAGCGGCTTTCTCAAGCGCCTGGACCCGAAAAAATTCACCGACGAAACCTTCGGCCTGCCGACCGTCACCGACATCCTGCAAGAGCTGGACAAGCCCGGCCGCGACCCGCGCCCCGAGTTCAAGACCGCCGAGTTCCAGGAAGGCGTCGAAGACCTCAAGGACCTGCAACTGGGCATGATCCTCGAAGGCGTGGTCACCAACGTGACCAACTTCGGTGCCTTCGTCGACATCGGCGTGCACCAGGACGGCCTGGTGCACATCTCGGCGCTATCGGAGAAGTTCATCAAGGACCCGCGTGAAGCGGTCAAGGCCGGCGACGTGGTCAAGGTCAAGGTCATGGAAGTGGACATTCCGCGCAAACGCGTGGGCCTGTCGATGCGCATGGGCGACACCCCGGGCGAGAAAATCGACGGCGCCCGCGGCAGCCGCCCGGGCTCGGCACCGCGCCAGCAGCAGCCGGCACGCGCCAAGGAGACCCCGGCCCCGGCCAACAACGCCATGGCCTCGCTGTTCGCCAACGCCAAGCAGTTGAAGAAGAAGTGACCGACCTGCCCGTAGAGCAGGTGCGCAGCGCATTCAGCCAACTGCTCGGCTGTCGCCTGCAACGCCTCGACCAGGGCGTTGCCGAGGTGGCCCTGGCCCTTGAGCCGCACCTGCGCAACCGCGGCGGCAAGCTGCATGGCGGGGCGATCTTCAGCCTGGTCGACATCGCCATGGGCCTGGCCTGCTCCAGCGCCCATGGCTTCGACAAGCAGAGCGTCACCGTGGAATGCAAGATCAACTACCTGCGTCCGGTCAGCGAGGGCGAGGTGCTGTGCGTGGCCCGCGTGCTGCAGGCCGGGCGGCGCATCCTGGTGGTCGATGCCGACGTGCTGCAAGGCGAAAAACTGATGGCCAGGGCCCAGGGCACCTTCACCGTGCTCTAGCCGCAAACGCCCAATGTGCGGTACTTTCGGCAGTGCGCGGGCACTGCCGGAACCCTGCGAAAACCAGGCGACCACGCCAGTTCCTCTGTCCACCCTTGTAGACCGTCGTTTCCACCCCCATATTGGGGCGACTGACGCGTGAAGGAATCCATCTTGAGCGAACTTCTCAACCGCCGCCTGAGCCTGCTCGGCCAGGGCGACAACCTCTCCCTGCTCAAGCAGTGCCTGCACGGCATCGAGCGTGAATGCCTGCGCGTGACCGAGGACGGTCGTCTGGCCCAGACCCCGCACCCCGAAGCCCTGGGCGCGGCCCTGACCCACGAGCAGATCACCACCGACTATTCCGAGTCGCTGCTGGAGTTCATCACCCCTGCCCTGGCCGACCCTGCCCAGACCCTCGAAAGCCTCGAGAACATCCATCGCTTCGCCTACAGCAAGCTCGGTAACGAGTACCTGTGGAGCCCGTCGATGCCCTGCCCGCTGCCGGCCGAGGAAGACATCCCGATCGCCTGGTACGGCACCTCGAACATCGGTCAGCTCAAGTACGTGTACCGCAAGGGCCTGGCCCTGCGCTACGGGCGCACCATGCAATGCATTGCCGGCATCCACTACAATTTTTCGCTGCCAGAACAGATCTGGCCGCTGCTGCGCCAGGCCGAAGGCCAGGCGGGCGACGACCGCGACTACCAGTCGTCGGCGTACATCGCACTGATCCGCAACTTCCGTCGCTACAGCTGGCTGCTGATGTACCTGTTCGGCGCCTCCCCGGCGCTGGACGCAGGCTTCCTTCGCGGCCGCGCGCACCAGCTCGAACAATTCGATGCCGACACCCTGTACCTGCCCTACGCCACCAGCCTGCGCATGAGCGACCTGGGTTACCAGAGCAACGCCCAGGCCGGCCTGACGCCGTGCTACAACAACCTGGCCAGCTACACCGACAGCCTGCGCAAGGCCGTCGCCACGCCCTATGCGCCGTATGTCGAGATCGGCACGCACAAGGATGGCGAGTGGGTGCAGCTGAACACCAACATCCTGCAGATCGAAAACGAGTACTACTCCAACATCCGCCCCAAGCGCGTGACCTACAGCGGCGAGCGGCCGATCCAGGCGCTGATGGCCCGCGGCATCCAGTACATCGAAGTGCGCTGCCTGGACATCAATCCGTTCCTGCCCACCGGCATCGACCTCACCGAAGCGCGCTTCCTCGATGCCTTCCTGCTGTTCTGCGCACTGGAGCAGAGCCCGCTGCTGGACAATGGCGAGTGCGGCCAGTGCACCAGCAACTTCCTCAGCGTGGTCAAGCAGGGCCGCAAGCCTGGCCTGGAGCTGCAACGTGACGGCCAGCCGGTCGCGCTCAAGCAGTGGGCCGACGAGCTGCTGCAACGTATCGCCCCGCTGGCCGAACTGCTCGACCGCAGCCACGCCAGCGACGAGCACGCCAAGGCCCTGGCCGCGCAGGCGGCCAAGGTCAGCGACCCGTCGCTGACGCCGTCGGCCCAGGTGCTGGCGAGCATGACCGAGCACAAGGAGAGCTTCAGCCGCTTCTCCCTGCGCCAGAGCCAGGCGCATGCCGACTACCTGCGCGGCACGCCCCTGAGCAGCGAGGCGCAGCAGCGTTTCGAGGCCCTGGCGCGTGAATCGCTGGAGGCCCAGGCCACCCTGGAGCGCGAAGAGGACGTGGTCGATTTCGACCTGTTCGTGGGCGCCTACCAGGCCAGCATCCTGGCGATCAGCAACTGACATGAGCCGTGCAGCCACGCCCCGCAAACCGCGCGCTGCCAGCCAGGCCCGGATCGACTCGATCCTGGCCGCCGCACGCGACCTGCTGGCCAGCGAAGGCGTGGCCAGCCTGTCGATCTATGCAGTGGCCGAACGCGCACAGATCCCGCCCTCGTCGGTGTACCACTTCTTCGCCAGTGTGCCGGCGCTGCTGGAAGCCTTGACGGCGGATGTGCACAGCGCCTTTCGCGCCTGCCTGCAGGCGCCGATCGAGCCTGGCAGCCTGCAGCACTGGGGCGACCTGTCGCGCCTGGTGGAGCAGCGCATGCTGAGCATCTACAACCAGGATGCGGCGGCGCGCCAGCTGATTCTGGCGCAGCATGGGCTGAGCGAAGTGACCCAGGCCGACCGCCAGCACGATATCGAGCTGGGCGACCTGATGCACAAGCTGTTTGCCGAGCACTTCCGGCTGCCGGCGTTGCCGGACGATGTGGATGTGTTTGCCCTGGCGATGGAGCTGGGAGACCGGGTGTATGCCCGCTCGGTGCAGCTGCACGGGCAGATCACCCCGCGCATGGCGGAGGAAGGAATGCGGGTGTTCGATGCGTACCTGGGGTTGTATCTGCCGCCCTTTCTGCCCAAACGCTGACGGCCCTTTCGCCGGCAAGGCCGGCTCCTACAGGCCCGCTGTAAACCTGTAGGAGCCGGCCTTGCCGGCGAAGCTTTTTCAGAGCTTGGCGATCGACACTTCAGTCGACTTCACGAACGCAATCACCTCACTGCCCACCACCAGTTCCAGCTCCTTGACCGAACGGGTGGTGATCACCGAGGTGACGATGCCCGATGCCGTCTGCACGTCGATTTCCGACAGTACAGGGCCTTCCAGGATTTCTTTCACAGTGCCTTTGAACTGGTTACGTACGTTGATCGCTTTGATGGTCATGTGCAGGTTTCCTTTTAAAGACGAAAGATCAATGGGCCCAACGCAGTTGCGTGGGCAAAGGTGCTACAGGTTCAGGCTCGGGCGGGGTGCCCGGCACCGACAGGACACGATTCAGCACTTCGGTTTCCAGCGCCGCCAGGCGATGCGAGCCGCGTGCCCGCGGACGCGGCAGGTCGACCAGCAGGTCCAGGCCGATCTCGCCGTCCTCGATCAGGATCACCCGATCGGCCACCGCCACCGCTTCGCTGACGTCATGGGTCACCAGCAACACGGTGAAGCCGTGCTTGCGCCACAGGTTCTCGATCAGTTGCTGCATCTCGATCCGGGTCAGCGCATCCAGTGCGCCCAGCGGCTCGTCCAGCAGCAGCAGGCGCGGCTGGTGAATCAGCGCACGGGCCAGGGCCACGCGCTGCTTCTGCCCACCGGACAACGCCGCCGGCCACTCGTTGGCCCGGTCTGCCAGGCCCACCGCCTCCAGCGCCTGCAACGCACGCTCACGCCAGTTGCCGGTAAGCCCCAGGCCGACGTTGTCGATGACTTTCTTCCAGGGCAGCAGGCGCGCCTCCTGGAACATCAGCCGGGTGTCCTCGCGGGCATCGCTGAGCGCCGCAGAACCGGCCAGCAGCTCGCCGGCACTGGGCTGGTCGAGCCCGGCCAGCAGACGCAGCAGGGTGCTCTTGCCGCAGCCGCTACGGCCGACGATGGCAACGAACTGGCCCGCCGGGATGTGCAAGTCGATGTCGCGCAGCACCTGACGTTGGCCAAAGGTCTTTTGCAGCTTGTGCACGGCCAGCGGTATTCCGCGCAGCAGCCGTGGCGGTTGTTCCTTGAGCACGGTCATGCGCCGTCTCCCTTGCTGACTTGATAGGCCGGGTGCCAGCGCAGCCATACACGCTCCAGGCCACGGGCGGCCAGGTCGGCGAGCTTGCCGAGCACGGCGTACAGCACGATCGCCAGCACCACCACGTCGGTTTGCAGAAATTCGCGGGCGTTCATCGCCAGGTAGCCGATGCCGGCGTTGGCCGAGATGGTTTCGGCCACGATCAGGGTCAGCCACATGAAGCCCAGCGCGAAGCGCACGCCCACCAGGATCGAGGGCAGCGCACCGGGCAGGATCACCTGGCGAAACAGCGCAAAACCGCTCAGGCCATAGCTGCGGGCCATCTCCACCAGCGCCGGGTCGACGTTGCGGATGCCGTGGTAGGTGTTCAGGTAGATCGGGAACAGGGTGCCCAGGGCCACCAGGAAGATCTTTGCCGACTCGTCGATGCCGAACCACAGGATCACCAGCGGGATCAGCGCCAGGTGCGGCACGTTGCGGATCATCTGCACCGAGCTGTCGAGCAGGCGTTCGCCCCACTTCGACAGGCCGGTGATGAAGCCCAGCGCCAGGCCGATGCTGCCGCCGATCACGAAGCCGACCGCGGCGCGCCAGCCGCTGATGGCCAGGTGGGTCCAGATTTCGCCGCTGCGCACCAACTCTACGCCGGCACTGAGCACCGCGCTCGGCGCCGGCAGGATGCGCGTCGACAGCCAGCCGGCGCTGACCGCCAGCTGCCACACCGCCAGCAGCAGCACGGGCAGGGCCCACGGCGCCAGGCGATGCGACAAGGGAATGGAGGATCGTTTCATGCTTCGATCCTCACGCCTTGGCCGCGGCTTTGGGCAGGATGTCGTTGGCGACCATCTCACCGAACGGGCTTACGTAGTTGGCACCGGCCGGGGCCTCGGGGCGCTGGATGTCCAGGTGCGGGAACAGCAGTTCGGCCACGCGGTAGGACTCTTCCAGGTGCGGATAACCGGAGAAGATGAAGGTGTCGATACCCAGGTCGGCGTATTCCTTGACCCGTGCAGCCACGGTCGGGCCATCGCCGACCAGCGCGGTGCCGGCACCGCCACGCACCAGGCCGACCCCGGCCCACAGGTTGGGGCTGACCTCCAGGTTGTCGCGGTTGCCGCCATGCAGCGCAGCCATGCGTTGCTGGCCCACCGAGTCGAAGCGCGCCAACGAGGCCTGGGCACGGGTAATGGTGTCGTCGTCCAGGTGCGAGATCAGGCGCTCGGCCGCTTGCCAGGCCTCGGCGTTGGTCTCGCGCACGATCACGTGCAGGCGGATACCGAAACGAACGCTACGGCCCTGCTTGGCGGCCTTGGCGCGCACCTGTTCGATTTTCTCGGCCACGGCGGCCGGTGGCTCGCCCCAGGTCAGGTACAGCTCGACCTGTTCGGCGGCGAGGTCTTGCGCCGCTTCCGACGAGCCACCGAAGTACAGCGGCGGGCGTGGCTGCTGCACCGGCGGGTAGAGCAGCTTGGCGCCTTTTACCTTGATGTGCTGGCCATCGTAGTCGACGGTTTCGCCTTCCAGCACGCGGCGCCAGATGCGGGTGAATTCCACCGAGGCCTGGTAGCGCTCTTCGTGACTGAGGAACAGGCCGTCGCCGGACAGCTCTTCCGGGTCGCCACCGGTCACCAGGTTGAACAGCGCACGGCCATTGGACAGGCGGTCGAGGGTCGCGGCCTGGCGCGCCGCCACGGTCGGCGAGATGATTCCCGGGCGCAGGGCCACCAGGAACTTCAGGCGCTGGGTCACCGGAATCAGCGACGCGGCCACCAGCCACGAGTCTTCGCACGAGCGGCCGGTAGGGATCAGCACGCCACCGAAGCCCAGACGGTCGGCGGCCTGGGCGATCTGTTGCAGGTAACCATGATCGACAGCGCGAGCACCTTCGGCGGTGCCAAGGTAATGACCGTCGCCGTGGGTTGGCAGAAACCAGAAAACATTGAGGCTCATTGGAGTTGTCTCCTAAGGGGTGGCGCAAGCCGGGGCGGCGCCCCGGTGCGGTCGAACGTCAAGGCGCGGTGGCGACCTTGGCCGGTGGCGTCCAGATCACATCCTTGATGCTCAGCGGCTTGGGAATCAGCTTCAGGGTATGGAAGGTGTCGGCGATCTTCTGCTGGGCGGTGACCACGTCCGGGGTCAGGAAATGCGCACCGTAGCCCTGGCGCTTGACCGAGGTCAGGGTGATGTCGGCCGGCAGGCCCAGCAGCGGCGCCACCTGGTCGGTGACCTCCTGCGGGTTGGCCTTGGACCACTCGCCCACCGCGCGCACCTCGTCCACCAGCGCGGCAATCACTTCAGGGTGCTGCTGCGCATAGGGCCGGGTGGCCAGATAGAACTGGTGGTTGTCGACGATGCCACTGCCATCGCGCAGGGTGCGTGCCTGCAACTGCTGCTCGGCGGCGGCCTGGTACGGGTCCCAGATGACCCAGGCGTCGACGCTGCCACGCTCGAACGCGGCGCGGGCATCGGCTGGCGGCAGGAATACCGGCGTGATGTCGGTGTACTTGAGGCCGGCGTCTTCCAGGGCGCGCACCAGCAGGTAATGCACGTTGGAGCCCTTGTTCAGGGCGACCTTCTTGCCCTTGAGTTCCTTCACCGACTGGATCGGCGAACCCTTGGGCACCAGGATCGCCTCGCTGGTGGGGGCCGGTGGCTCGTAGGCCACGTAGAGCAGGTCGGCACCGGCGGCCTGGGCAAACACGGGCGGGGTTTCGCCGGTCACGCCGAAGTCGATGGAGCCCACGTTGAGGCCCTCGAGCAGCTGCGGGCCGCCGGGGAATTCAGTCCACTGCACCTGCACGCCCTGGGCAGCCAGGCGCTTTTCAAGGGAGCCCTTGGCCTTGAGCAGCACCAGGGTGCCGTACTTCTGGTAACCGATGCGCAGGCTCTCGGCCTGGGCTTGAGTGATGGCGCCGAAGGACACAGCCGCAGCAAACAGAGCGACCAGACCGCGACGCAAAACGACAGTGCGCATAGCGCTCTCCTTTTTGCTGTGGGGGTTCAGGCTGCACCTGCTTGCCCGTTGGCGGGCGAGTAAGGTGGGGTAAGACGGTAAAGCCGGTGTAGCGCTTCAGATGCTCCAGCGAGCACTGAGCAGACGTTCGTTGAGCAGGCCCGGGGCCACCGGCTTGGGGCGGCGCGCCAGGGCGCTGTGAAACAGTTCCAGCGATTCGTTGAGACGCTGCTCAAGCACCGGCGCCAATTGGGCGGCGGCGCTGCCTTCGCCGTAGGCGATCTGGCTGTCGTCGGCGAAGATCCCCTGCAGGGTCTCCTGGGCCTTGAGCGCCGAGAGCACCGGCTTGAGCGCGTAGTCCACCGCCAGCATGTGGGCGATGCTGCCACCGGTGGCGATGGGCAGAACCACCTTGTGTTCCAGCGCACGCTCGGGCAGCAGGTCGAGCAGGGTCTTCAGCGCACCGGCGAAGGACGCCTTGTATACCGGGGTGGCAACCACCAGGCCGTCGGCCTGGGCTACCAGTTGCAGGAAGTGCTGCACCGTGGGGCTGTCGAAACGTGCGTGCAGCAGGTCTTCGGCGGGGAAATCGCGCACCTGGAAGCTCACCACTTCCACGCCCTGGCTGTTCAGCCATTGCCGCGCGCGGTCGAGCAGGACGCCGGAGCGCGAACGCAGACTGGGACTACCGCCGAGAGAAACAACCAGCATTGGAGCACTTCCTTGATCGTGTTCTAGAGGGCCGCGAGATTGGATCTCGCTGGAGTGGAGTGACCATAACAGCTCGGCATATATACCAATAAATCATATTTTTTCATTTGTTTATTCTATATGGAACTATAAGAGCTTCGCCGGCAAGGCCGGCTCCTACAGGGGGCAGTGCAACCCTGCAGGAGCCGGCCTTGCCGGCGAAAGAGGCCCGCGCGGACATAAAAAAAGGGCCGTCGAAACGGCCCCGAAATGCCCTGCTGTGGCTACATCAAAACATTCAACGGTTAGGCTGCGGGGTCAGGCGCAGGTACGGCTTGACCGCCCGGTAGCCTTTCGGAAAGCGCCGCTTGATTTCCTCTTCGTCCTTGAGCGACGGCACGATCACCACCTCGTCACCGTCCTGCCAGTTGGCCGGTGTGGCGACCTTGTGGTTGTCGGTGAGCTGCAACGAATCGATCACCCGCAAAATCTCGTTGAAGTTGCGGCCGGTGCTGGCCGGGTAGGTGATGGTCAGGCGGATCTTCTTGTTCGGGTCGATCACGAACAGGGAGCGTACCGTCAGGGTGTCGCTGGCGTTGGGGTGGATCAGGTCGTACAGGTCCGACACCTTGCGGTCGGCGTCGGCCAGGATCGGGAAGTTGACGAGGGTGTTCTGGGTTTCATTGATGTCTTCGATCCAGCGGTGGTGCGAGTCCACCGGGTCGACCGACAGCGCGATGGCCTTGACCCCGCGCTCGGCGAACTGGTCCTTGAGCTTGGCGGTAAAGCCCAGTTCCGTGGTGCACACCGGCGTGAAGTCGGCGGGGTGCGAGAACAGCACGCCCCAGCTGTCGCCCAGCCACTCGTGGAAGCGGATCTTGCCCGCGCTGGAATCCTGTTCGAAATCGGGGGCGATATCGCCGAGTCTGAGGCTCATGGTGCGGCTCCTTGGCTGGGTTGTTTATGACCTCACTGTAGCCTCCCTGTGCATAAGGTTAAAAAGAATAAATATCGATTTATTTATAATTTTTAGATCTATTGGAATGGAGGCGAAAAAAACCCCGCGCAAGGCGGGGTTTCTTCATCAATCACACTTACATGAAGTTGTAGGTGTAGTTGAAGATCAGGCGGGTTTGGTCGGTATCTTTGGTGTACTCGCTGGTATCACCGTTGGTGCCGCGATATACGCCGTGACGCAAGCTGACGCCAAGGCCCTTGAAGGTGCCTTCTTGCAGCACGTAGTCGATACGCGCATCGCGTTCCCACTCACTGTAGGAGCCCTGACCGGAGGCGTTGCGAACATTCTCACCGTGCAGATACGAGATCGCAGTCTTCAGACCCGGAACACCCAGGCGAGCGAAGTCATACGAGTATTGGCCGAATGTGGTGTTCTCACCCGCACGGGCGAACTGGTTGATCATGCTGTCGGTGAACAGGTAGAAGCTTGCGCCACCCGCACCTTCTGGACGACCGTTACCGTCACGCACCGAACCTTGGTTCAACCAGACGAAACCACCGTCATCACCCACTTGCTGGTGGCCCAGCAAGACTGCATGGCCGCCCAGGGTGTAGGTGAACATTGCACTCCAGGTCTTGTTGTCGACTTCGCCTGCGTGCTTGGCATAACCGTTGTTATTGTTGAAGCCATAACCAGCGTCGCCGCTGCTGTTCTTGCCGTCGCTGCTGCTGTCGAAGTAGCGCAGGTCGGTCTTGAAGGACTGGTCTTCACCGATTGGCAGCACGTGCACCAGGCCCAGGAAGTGCTGTTTGTAGAAGTCTTCCAGGTTCGAGTAGTAGTACTGCAGGGTCAGATCTTTGGTGACCTTCCAGTCGCCACCGGCAAACTGGAACTTGTTGCTGTCTGCGCTCGCACCGTTCACCGACAGGCCGGTACGGTTGCTCGAAGCACGGCCCATGGCGTGGGTCAGCTGGCCGCCGTTCAGGGTCAGGTTGTCGATTTCTTTCGACTGGATGGTGCCGCCTTCAAACGTTTGCGGCAGCAAACGGCCATCGTTCGCGACCAGGATTGGCAGGTTCGGGGCCAGAGCGCTGCCGAAATGAGCCTCAGTCTTGGAGAAACGAGCCTTGGCGTTACCACCAATACGCGCCCATTGGCTCACTGCAGAGCCGTCGGTGTCGCTTGGCAGGAAGGTGCTGTTATCCGGGTGCTTGCCACGGCCACCGTCCAGATGGATACCCCAGAGTGCCTGTACATCTACACCAAAGCCCACGGTACCTTGGGTGAAACCCGACAGGTAGTCCAGCTTGAATCCCTGGCCAACCTCACGGTTATCCGGACCGCGGTTGTTAGCCGGAGTAGGGGAATAACGGTTGTCGTTATCGAAATACATGGTTCGCGAACTGAGCGACAGCTTGCTGTCCTCTACGAAACCGGCTGCACCCGCTTGCTGGGCCAGTACCCCTACGGCCACGGCAAGTGCCAGGCTGGACTTGTTCATGCATCACTCCTTTCGATTCTAATTTTTGTGTGTCGCTTGATGGGCAGACTCTGTCGTTCCGCTCCAAAGACGATTGGCGATTAGCACCAAAGCGTGACTGATAAGTCAATCGTAACCAGTCGTTTCACTACTTTGGTCTAAGGCGCCGGCCTTGGGTGCGAAGGATAATGACAATCCTATAAATCAAAAAAGACAATTTTGTGAATTTTTCAGATTATTACGGAATATAGTCCGATTATTTCAGCGTTTTGCAGGATAGCCCATAAGCTAATTCCCATATCTTCTTAAAAATATATTTTTTATACCGATCATCTTCCTCATTGCCCCGGCAGCCCGCGATTGTTCACCACCCTGGCAGCGACCACCTTGACTCGGGTCATCCAGCCAATGACTCCTAAGCTAATGCCAAAAAGTTATTTATTTCTACATTCTTAGATCAATTAGTCTTCTCGTCATCCACACCGCCTACCCGCCTGACGAGGAGTTTTCCATGACCCTGCCTGCCCCGCTGCGCCTGTTCACCGCCCTGGCCCTGGCCGGTGCCGCCTTCTTCGTCCAGGCCGCCGACCTGACCGTGGCCTACCAGACCACCGTCGATCCGGCCAAGGTGGCCCAGGTCGATGGCACCTATGAAAAGACCAGCAAGGCCAGCATCGACTGGCGCAAGTTCGACAGCGGCGCCGACGTGATCACCGCCGTCGCCTCCGGTGACGTACAGATCGGCTACCTGGGCTCCAGCCCCCTGGCCGCCGCCGCCACCCGCAAGCTGCCGGTGGAAACCTTCCTGATCGCCACCCAGATCGGCGCCGCCGAGGCACTGGTGGCTCGCGAGGGCAGCGGCATCAACTCGCCGCAGGACCTGATCGGCAAGAAGATCGCCGTACCGTTCGTGTCCACCGGCCACTACAGCCTGCTGGCCGCACTCAAACAGTGGAACATCGACCCGTCCAAGGTGCAGATCCTCAACCTCGCGCCACCGGCGATCATCGCCGCCTGGAAGCGCGGCGACATCGACGCCACCTACGTATGGGACCCAGCCCTGGGCGTGGCCAAGGAAAACGGCAAGGTGCTGATCACCTCCGGCGAGCTGGCCGAAAAAGGCGCGCCGACCTTCGACGCCTGGATCGTGCGCAAGGACTTCGCCGCCAAGCACCCCGAGATCGTCAAGGCCTTCGCCAAGGTCACCCTCGACGCCTACGCCGACTACCGCAAAAACCCGCAAGCCTGGCTGGCCGACAAGGCCAACGTCGACAAGCTGGTCAAGCTTTCCGGCGCCAAGGCCGCGGACATTCCGGGCCTGCTGCAGGGCAACGTGTTCCCGCTGGCCGCCGACCAGGTCGCGGCCCTGGGCGCACCGACCACCAAGGCCATCACCGACACCGCCACCTTTCTCAAGGAACAAGGCAAGGTCGACGCGGTACTGCCGGACTACGCGCCCTATATCAGCGCCCAGTTCATCACCAACTGACACCGGAGCCCCTTCATGGCCCTGCTACAACTGGAGCGCATCAGCGCACAGTACCCCGGCGCTGCCGAACCCGTACTGGCCGACATCTCACTGAGCCTGGGCCCGCAGCAGCTGCTGGTGGCCCTGGGCCCTTCCGGCAGCGGCAAGACTTCGCTGCTCAACCTGATCGCCGGCTTCGTCACCCCCAGCGCCGGGCGCATCACCCTCGATGGCCAAGCGGTGCAGGGCCCCGGCGCCGACCGTGGCGTGGTGTTCCAGGACGACGCCCTGCTGCCCTGGCAGGACGTACTGGCCAACGTCGGCTTCGGCCTGGAACTGGCCGGCGTACCCCGTGCACAACGTGAAGCCAGGGCCCGCGAAATGCTCGCCCTGGTGGACCTGGCCGACTTCGGCAGCCGGCGTATCTGGCAGTTGTCGGGCGGGCAGAAGCAGCGTGTGGGCCTGGCCCGTGCACTGGCTGCCGACCCGCGCATCCTGCTGATGGACGAGCCGTTCGGCGCCCTGGATGCATTCACCCGCGAACAGATGCAGGAACTGCTGCTGCAGGTGTGGCAACGCACCGCCAAACCGGTGTTCCTGATTACCCACGACATCGAGGAGGCGGTGTTCCTGGCCACCGAACTGGTGCTGCTGGCGCCCAACCCGGGGCAGATCGTCGAGCGCCTGCAACTGGACTTCGGCCAGCGCTACGCCGCAGGCGAATCGGCACGCGCGATCAAGTCCGACCCACGCTTCATCGAAACCCGCGAGCACGTACTGTCGCGGGTGTTCTCCCAACGCAGCGCCACACCGCGCAAGGAGCTCGCATGAGCAGCCTCGACCTGCCGGTAACGGCCAAACCTGCCGCTGCTGCAGCGGTGCCCGTGAAGGTGCGGCGCAGCCTGAGCACACGCTGGATCAGCGTACTGACCCTGGCCACGCTGCTGCTGGCCTGGTGGGCGGTGACCGCCGCCGAATGGATCGAGCCGCTGTTTCTGCCCTCGCCCGAGGCGGTGCTGGGCAAGGCCTGGCTACTGATGACCCAGGGCTACATGGAATCGACCCTGTGGCAGCACCTGGGCGCGAGCCTGCAGCGTATCGGCCTGGCCCTGGGCGCGGCGATCCTGACCGCGATCCCGATCGGCATCGCCATCGGCCACAACCGTATTGCCCGCGGCATCTTCGACCCGCTGATCGAGTTCTATCGGCCGATCCCGCCGCTGGCCTACCTGCCGTTGATCGTGATCTGGTGCGGCATCGGCGAGTTGTCCAAGGTGTTGCTGATCTACCTGGCGATCTTCGCCCCGATCGCCATCGCCACTGCCACCGGCGTACGCACCGTCGACCCGGCCAGGCTGCGCGCCGCGCAGTCGCTGGGGGCCACCCGGGCACAACTGATTCGCCACGTGATCCTGCCCAGCGCGCTGCCCGACATTCTTACCGGCGTGCGCATCGGCCTGGGCGTGGGCTGGTCGACCCTGGTGGCCGCCGAACTGATTGCCGCCACCAGCGGGCTGGGCTTCATGGTGCAGTCAGCCGCGCAGTTCCTGGTGACCGACGTGGTGGTGCTGGGCATTCTGGTGATTGCCCTGATCGCCTTCGCATTGGAAATGAGCTTGCGCGCCCTGCAGCGCAAGCTGGTGCCCTGGCATGGCCAGAGCCATTGAGACTTGCACAAAGAGACCGACATGAGCCTGACCATTACCCCGCTGAGCCCCGCGCTCGGCGCCCAGATCAGCGGCATCGACCTGACCCGCGAGATCAGCCGTGAACACCGTGACGCCGTGGAGCAGGCGCTGCTCCAGCACCAGGTGCTGTTCTTTCGCGAGCAGCCGCTGACCCCGCAGCAACAGGCCAGTTTTGCCGCGCGTTTCGGCGATCTGCACATTCACCCCATCTACCCCAACGTGCCCGAAACGCCACAGGTGCTGGTGCTCGACACGGCCGTCACCGATGTACGCGACAACGCCATCTGGCATACCGACGTGACCTTTCTGCCCACCCCGGCGCTGGGTGCGGTGCTCAGCGCCAAGCAGTTGCCGGCCTATGGTGGCGACACCCTGTGGGCCAGCGGCATTGCCGCCTATGAGGCACTGTCGGCGCCGCTGCGCCAGCTGCTCGACGGGCTGACCGCCACCCACGACTTCACCAAGTCGTTTCCGCTGGAGCGCTTTGGCAACACCGCCGAAGACCTGGCGCGCTGGGAAGCGGCGCGGCGCAACAACCCGCCGCTGTCGCACCCGGTGATCCGCACGCACCCGGTGAGCGGGCGCAAATCGCTGTTCGTGAGCGAAGGCTTCACTACCCGCATCAACGAACTGGGCGAGGCCGAGAGCGAGGCGATCCTGAAACTGCTGTTCGCCCACGCCACGCGCCCGGAGTTCACCATCCGCTGGCGTTGGCAGGAAAACGACGTGGCGTTCTGGGACAACCGCGTAACGCAGCATTACGCGGTGGACGATTACCGACCGCAGCGGCGGGTAATGCATCGGGCGACTATTCTGGGCGACAAGCCGTTTTGAGGCGGTGCGCCGCGGCCATTGATTACGTACTACGTGGTACGAATCAAGGTATGAAAACACCCCGTTGGGCGTAGCTGGCAAGAGGGGGGCATTCGCCGGCAAATCCGGCTCCTGTAGGAGCCGGCCTTGCCGGCGAAGGGGCCGGCAGCCCTAACGCACCATGTGCAAAAACTGCAGGTGACGCTCGTACTGGTCGAGGATGTCGTTGATGATCTGCTCCTTGCTGTAGCCCACCAGGTCGTAATCCTGGCTGCCTTCGCTCAGGTGCACCTCGGCGCGGTAGTAGCGCCGGTTCTTCAACTCCTGCGTGCCCAGCCCGGCCAGTGCGAACGATGGCGTGAAGTAGCCGCGCATCTGCACCTGGTAGATGAACGGCTGCTCTTCGCCATGGCCGATCTTCAGGCTCACGTTGTCGTGGCTCGGGTCTTCCTGGGTGATGACATTCAGGCCCTTCTCGGCAAACACGTCGGTCACCTCGGCAATCGCCGGGCGCACCACGTCATCCATGAACCGGTACACCTCGTCCCGCGAGGGGAAGTGCACCGCCTGGCTCAGGCGATGCCGCCAGCCGCCACGCCCGCGCCGCGAGTTGGCGAACGGTGCCAGCGAGTGCATCTGCGCGATCTGACGCTGCGACTCCAGGTAGAACGCCTTGTGCAGGCCCCACATCATCGCCAGCAGGATCACCGAGAACGGCAGCGAGGTCAGCACCACCGCCGACTTGAGCGAGTCGATGCTGCCGGCAAACAGCAGCCCGCTGGTCACCAGCGCCGTCATCGCACCCCAGAACACCCGCAGCCAGTTGGGGCCGTCCTCGTCCGGGCTGCCGTCACGGGCCGACAGGGTCGAGAGCACTACCGTGCCCGAGTCGGCCGAAGTGACGAAGAACACGAAGCTGATGAACACCGTGACCGCGATCACCACCTTGCTCCACGGGTAGGTTTCCAGCAGCAGGTACAGGCTCATCGAGGGGTTTTCCAGCGCCGACTGCCCCAGCGCCGTGGCGCCATTGAGCACCTGCAGGATCGCGCTGTTGCCGAAGATGGACATCCACGCCAGGGTGAAGCCCAGCGGAATCAGCAGCACGCCGAACACGAACTCGCGGATGGTGCGCCCGCGGGAAATCCGTGCGATGAACAACCCGACGAACGGCGCCCAGGCAATCCACCAGGCCCAGTAGAACACCGTCCAGCCGCCCAGCCAGTCGCTCGGTTCGTTGTAGGCGTACACATCGAAGCTCTTGCGCGGCAACGCGCCCAGGTAGTCGCCCAGGTTCTGGATCAGGGTGTTGAACAGGTGCTGGGTAGGCCCGGCGAACAGTACGAACAGCAGCAGTGCGCAGGCCAGCACCATGTTGATGTCGGACATCACCCGCACGCCCTTGTCGACCCCGGCGATGGCCACCACCACCGCTGCCCCCATCATCAGGCTGATCAGGATCACCTGCACCCACTGGGTGTGCGGGATGCCGAACAGGTAGTCCAGGCCCGAGTTAAGGTGCAGCACACCAAAGCCCATGTCGGCGCCCAGGCCGAACACCGTGGCGATGATGCCGAAGCCGTCCACCGCGTAGCCGATGGGGCCGTTGATGCGCTTGCCGATCAGCGGGTACAGCGCCGAACGCAGCGCCAGCGGCAGGTTGTGGCGGTAGGCGAAATAGGCCAGCGCCATGCCCACGAAGGCGAACACGCCCCAACCGTGCAGGCCCCAGTGCAGAAACAGCAGCTGCATCGCCTGGCGCCCGGCCTCGGCGGTGCCGGCTTCGCCCTGGGGCGGCTGCAGCAGGTGGGTCAGGGGTTCGGAGACGCAGAAGAAGAACAGCGTGATGCTGATGCCGGCGGCGAACAGCATGCCGGCCCACGACAGGTAGCTGAACTCGGGTTCGTCGTGGTCGGCACCGAGCTTGATCTTGCCGTAGCCGGACAAGGCGGTGACCACCACGAAGACCAGGTACAGGGTCATCGCCAGCATGTAGTACCAGCCCACGGTGTTGGCGGCCCAGTTCTGCGCCGCCAGCAGCCATTCACCGGCCACCTGCGGGTTGCTGATCACGGCCAGGCCGAACAGCAGGATGAAGCTGGCGGCAAAATAGAACACCGGGGGGTTCATGCGGATAGTGCTGGGGGTATTCGAAGACGGTGCACTCATTGCGTGTGCACCTCGCGGGGGGGTGTGAGGGTTGAGTTGTACGGGTTCAGCAAAGGGTTTCCTCCTGTTGAACACCGGCAGCGGACCACCGTTTAAGTTGAACGAGCGTTCAAGTTAAACATGGATGGGGTCGGTGCGCGACCCTGTAGGAGCCGGCATTGCCGGCGAAAAATGGATCAGGCCCGCATCAGCGCATGGGCAACCGGCGATCGCTACGCGCTCGATCGCCGGCAAGGCCGGCTCCTACAGAGGCTGGCGTTCCCAGGAAAGTTCCTTACTTCTGCGTCCCATCATCATGCTGCAGATTGGCCTGGGTCAGGTTGCTGCCTGCCGCCACACTGCGGGTCAGCCACACATTGCCGCCGATGGTCGAGCCCTTGCCGATGGTGATACGCCCCAGAATAGTCGCGCCGGCGTAAATCACCACGTCGTCCTCGACGATCGGGTGGCGCGGCTGGCCCTTCTGCAACTGCCCCGACTCGTCCGCCGGGAACCGCTTGGCGCCCAGGGTCACCGCCTGGTAGATACGCACCCGCTCGCCAATGATCGCCGTCTCGCCGATCACCACACCGGTGCCATGGTCGATGAAGAAGCTCGGGCCGATCTGCGCGCCGGGGTGAATGTCGATGCCGGTGGCCGAATGCGCCAGCTCCGAACTGATGCGCGCCAGCAGCGGCAGCCCGGCGCGGTACAGGTGATGCGCCAGGCGGTGGTGGATCACTGCCAGCACGCCGGGGTAGCACAGCAGCACCTCGTCCACGCTGCGCGCCGCCGGGTCGCCGTGATAGGCCGCCAGTACATCGGTATCGAGCAACGTGCGCAGGCCCGGCAGGGCGGCGGCGAAATCCTGGATCAGGCGCAGCGCCTGGGCGTCAATCTCCAGCGACTCGGCCTTGCCCTGGCGCGCGGCGTAGCGCAGCTCAAGGCGCGCCTGGGCCAGCAATGCGGTCAGCGCCGCGTCCAGGGTGTTGCCCACATAGAAGTCTTCGCTCTCTTCGCGCAGGTCCACCGGGCCCAGGCGCATGGGGAACAGCGCGCCGCACAGCTGCTCGAGAATCTGGCGCATCGCCTCGCGCGAGGGCAGCTCGCGCCCGCCCTGCTCGCCACTGCTGCGGCCATTGCGGCTGCGCCATTGGTCACGGGCTGAACGCAGCTGGCTGACGAGGGTTTGCAACTGCCAATGGCCTGTTTGCGCGTTGTCGCTCACGGTTGTCTCTCCTGACGCGGCGGCGGCTTGTGGAGGGGGTGGCCGCCTTGTTGCGGATCACTTTACGGCAAATGGCCACGGCGGAAAAAATATCCCTTTATGCGCTTTGGCTATAAATCCGGCATAAGCCGGCCCAGTGGAAGAGACGCCCACGGCTGCCTATAGTCGAAGTTTCCCCAGTCAGCCCGATGCCATGATCGAACACCAGCTCGAACGCTTCAAACGCCTGCCCTTGCTCGATGCACCCACCCCGCTGCACCGGCTCGAACGCCTGTCGGCCTGGGCCGGGCGCGACATCTACATCAAGCGCGACGACCTCACCCCGCTGGCCCTGGGCGGCAACAAGCTGCGCAAGCTCGAGTACCTGGCCGCCGACGCGCTGGCCAGCGGTGCCGATACGCTGATCACCGCCGGCGCCATCCAGTCCAACCACGTGCGCCAGACCGCAGCACTGGCCGCGCAACTGGGCCTGGGCTGCGTGGCCCTGCTGGAAAACCCCATCGGCACCGACTCCCCCGCCTACCAGCACAACGGCAACCGCCTGCTGCTGGAACTGTTCGACGCCAGGGTCGAGCTTGTGGATAACCTCGACGATGCCGATGACCAGTTGCAGGCGCTGGCCGTGCGCCTGCATGCCAGCGGACGCAAGCCCTACATCGTGCCGATTGGCGGTTCAAATGCGCGTGGCGCCCTGGGCTATGTGCGCGCCGGGCTGGAGCTGGCCGAGCAGATCACCCGCAGCGGGCAGACCTTCGCCGGGGTGGTGCTGGCCTCCGGCAGTGCGGGCACCCACAGCGGCCTGGGCCTGGCGCTGGCCCAAGCGCTGCCGCAACTGCCGCTGATCGGCGTGACCGTGTCGCGCAGCGACGAGGCCCAGCGTCCCAAGGTGCAGGGCCTGGCCGAACGCACCGCCGAGCTGCTGGGTATCGACCTGCCTGACGCCTTCAAGGTCGAACTGTGGGACGAGTACTTCGCGCCGCGCTACGGCGAACCGAATGCCGGCACCCTGGCCGCCATCCGCCTGCTGGCCAGCCACGAGGGCCTGCTGCTGGACCCGGTGTACACCGGCAAGGCCATGGCCGGGCTGCTCGACGGCATCGCGCGCCAGCGTTTCGACGACGGCCCGCTGATTTTTCTGCATACCGGTGGGGCTCCTGCATTATTCGCCTACCCTGAGGTCTGGAGCAGTCAACCAATAACGGCTTAATTGATATCAGCGGGGCCAGTCATGACGATTTCCGTATTCGGTAAACAGTTGCTGGGCACAGGGGCTGCCCTGGTACTTGGCCTGGGCCTGCTTGGCCAGGCGGTCGCCGGCGAGCAATTGCAGAAGATCAAGGACAGCGGCAGCATCAGTGTCGGCCTGGAGGGCACCTACCCGCCGTTCAGCTTCGTCGACACCGACGGCAAGCTGACCGGCTTCGAGGTCGAGCTGTCCGAGGCCCTGGCCAAGGAACTCGGGGTCAAGGCCAGGCTGCAGCCGACCAAGTGGGACGGCATCCTCGCCGCCCTTGAATCCAAGCGTCTGGACATCGTGGTCAACCAGGTGACCATCTCCGACGAGCGCAAGAAGAAATACGACTTCTCCGAGCCCTACACCGTTTCCGGCATCCAGGCCCTGGTGCTGACCAAGAACAAGGACACCATCAAGACCGCACAGGACCTGGCCGGCAAGAAGGTGGGCGTGGGCCTGGGCACCAACTACGAGCAATGGCTCAAGGACAACGTGCCCAAGGCCATCATCAAGACCTACGACGATGACCCGAGCAAGTTCCAGGACCTGCGCGTGGGCCGCATCGACGCCATCCTGATCGACCGCCTGGCGGCACTGGAATACGCCAGAAAAGCCAAGGACACCATCGCCGCCGGCGACGCCTTCTCGCGCCAGGAAGCCGGCGTGGCCCTGCGCAAGGGCGAGCCGGAACTGCTCGACGCGATCAACAAGGCCCTCGACAAACTGCGCGCCGACGGCACGCTGAAAAAGCTTTCCGAGAAGTATTTCAGTGCTGACGTGACGCAATGATCGAAGAGAGCCTGCAACTGGCCCTGGACAGCGCGCCCTTTCTGCTCAAGGGCGCCTATTTCACGGTGTTCCTGAGCCTGGGCGGGATGTTCTTCGGCCTGTTGATCGGCTTCGGCCTGGCGCTGATGCGCCTGTCTGCGATCAAGCTGCTGAGCTGGACGGCGCGGGTCTATGTGTCGTTTTTTCGCGGCACGCCGCTGCTGGTGCAGCTGTTCATGATCTATTACGGCCTGCCGCAGCTGGGCATCGAGCTGGACCCGCTGCCCGCGGCGCTGATCGGGTTTTCCCTGAACATGGCCGCCTATGCCTGTGAAATCCTGCGCGCCGCGATCAGCTCCATCGACCGCGGCCAGTGGGAGGCCGCCGCCAGCATCGGCATGACCCGCGGCCAGGCGATGCGCCGCGCGATCCTGCCGCAGGCGGCGCGCACCGCCCTGCCGCCGCTGGGCAACAGTTTCATCTCGCTGGTCAAGGACACCGCGCTGGCCGCCACCATCCAGGTGCCGGAGCTGTTCCGCCAGGCCCAGCTGATCACCGCACGCACCTTCGAGATCTTCACCATGTACCTGGCCGCCGCCCTGATCTACTGGGTGCTGGCCAGCGCGCTGGCCCACCTGCAGAACCGTCTGGAAGCGCGGGTCAACCGCCATGACCTGGAGCCCTGAGGCATGATCGAAGTCACCCGCCTGAGCAAGCAGTTCAACGGCCTGACCGTGCTCGACGACATCAGCCTGACAGTCGAGGCCGGTGAAGTGATCGCCATCATCGGCCCCAGCGGCTCGGGCAAGACCACCTTCCTGCGCTGCCTGAACCTGCTGGAGACCCCCAGCAGCGGACGCATTCGTGTGGCCGACATCGAGATCGACGGCGACCGCCCGCTGGCCAAGCAGGCCACGTTGATTCGGCACCTGCGCCAGCAGGTCGGTTTCGTGTTCCAGAACTTCAACCTGTTCCCGCACCGCACCGCCCTGGAGAACGTCATCGAGGGGCCGCTGGTGGTCAAGAAGGCCCCCCGCGAAAAGGCCCTGGCCCTGGGCCGTGCGCTGCTGGCCAAGGTCGGCCTGGCGGGCAAGGAGGACGCCTACCCGCGGCGCCTGTCCGGTGGCCAGCAACAGCGCGTAGCCATTGCCAGGGCATTGGCCATGGAGCCGCAGGTGATCCTGTTCGACGAACCCACCTCGGCGCTGGACCCCGAGCTGGTGGGCGAGGTGCTGGCGACCATTCGCGGCCTGGCCCAGGAAAACCGCACCATGATCATCGTCACCCACGAAATGAACTTCGCCCGCGACGTGGCCAACCGGGTGATCTTTTTCGACAAGGGCGTGATCGTCGAACAGGGCGAGGCCAAGGCCCTGTTCGCCGCGCCGAAGGAAGAACGCACACGCCAGTTTCTGGGCAAGTTTCTCGGCGCGCAGGGCCACGCCCACTGACCCGGATGCACCGCCCGAGCACAGACAAATCCGAGTTTATCCACAGCCCCCATGCCGCTTCGGGTAGGACCGCTCTGAAGCGCTGCCGACTGCCCGGTCACGGCCATCGGGCACCTTGACTCACCTGCCGATCCAGCCAATAACCAAAGCCTCGTGCCACCACCCGCACAAGGAAACGGACCATGCACCGCGCAGCCAAAGGATCTGAACTGCCGCCCCCCGCCCTGCTCCATATCGCGCCCCATGGCATTGGCGTGCACACCGCCAGCCACCTGCAAGCCAGCATCCAGACCGCACCGACCCTGCAGGCCGGCGACCTGCTGGAGCTGTTCTGGGGCAACCGCTACGTGGCCGCGCATCTACTGCGCGCCGGCGAGCCCGGCACCTCGATCGCCCTCGCCGTGCCCCGGCAGATGCTCTACCCGGGGCTCAACACCCTGCACTACCGCCTGCTCCAGCCCGGCCAGCACCCGCGACGCTCCGCGCCATTGCAGGTAGCGGTCAAGCTGAACTGCCCCGGCGGCTACGTGACCACCCCGGAGAACCCGCACCTGACGCCCTTGCACCTGCCTGGCCGGCTGCTGCGCCAAGGGCTGGATCTGAGCCGCTGCGGGCAGGGTGTACCGTTCAACATCGCGCCGTACCGGCACATGGCCGAAGGCGATGCGATCACCCTGCGCTGGGCCGACCTGCGCATCGACCTGGCGCCACTGCCCAGCGACGGTATCGGCTGCCCGATACAGGGCCTGATCCCGCCCCAAGTGCTGCTGGAAGCCGGCAACGACGAGCACCTGGACGCCAGCTACTGCATTCTGGACAAGGTCGGCAACTGCTCGCAGTGGGCCCCGGCCGTGCGCCTGCGGGTGTTCGGCCAAGGGCCGCGGAGGCACTTCTATGCATATTCCTAAAGGTTAGTTTATTTAATTTTTATACACGCTTAGGGTATATAGACCGGACCACCGGACCAGCGCATTTCTGTCGCCCATATCGATCACGGCGACGTTTCCAATACGTGAGGTAGGTATGGTCAGGAACACAATCACCCCAGTGCGCAACGCCAGGGCATTGAGTGCAGCCAAGGAGCGGTACTGATGTCCAGCTTGGTACACGACGCAGTCCACAGCGATCTGGACAACGCCCCATTACTGCTGCCGGCCAAGGTCCTGCGCAATGACGCAGAGGCCCTGGAGGCCGCCCATGAACTGGCCGCCGCCGCGCGCCTGCAGGCCGCCCGCCGCGACCAGCAGCGCAAGCTGCCGTGGGCCGAGATCGAGCAGTTCACCCGCAGCGGCCTGGGCAGCATCAGCATCCCGCGCGAGCACGGCGGGCCGGACGTTTCCTTCGCCACCATCGCCGAGGTGTTCCGCATCATCAGTGCGGCCGACCCGGCCCTGGGGCAGATCCCGCAGAACCAGTTCGGCATCCTCCAGCAGGTCAAGAACACCGGCAACGAACGCCAGAAGCACCTGCTGTTCAAGTCGGTGCTCGACGGCTGGCGCATCGGCAATGCCGGCCCCGAGCGCGGCAGCAAGAACACCCTCGAACTCAAGGCCCGCGCCGTGCGCCAGGGCGATCACTTTCTGCTCACCGGGCAGAAGTTCTATTCCACCGGCGCGCTGTTCGCCCACTGGGTGGCAGTCAAGGCCCTGAACGACGACGGGCGCCAGGTCATGGCCTTCGTGCGCCGTGGCAGCCCGGGCCTGCGTATCGTCGACGACTGGTCCGGCTTCGGCCAGCGCACCACCGCCAGCGGCACGGTGCTGCTCAACGAGGTGCCGGTGGACGCGGAGCTGGTGCTCGACAACTGGCGCCAGGCCGACAGCCCCAACATCCAGGGCGCCGCCTCGCAGCTGGTGCAGGCCGCCATCGACGCCGGCATCGCCGAGGCCGCAGTGGCCGATGCGATCAGCTTCGTGCGCGAACGGGCGCGGCCGTGGGTCGACGCCAAGGTCGATCGCGCCAGTGACGACCCCTATGTGATTGCCGACATCGGCCGTCTGACCCTCGAACTGCATGCCGCCCAGGCGCTGCTCGGCCGCGCCGCGCGCGTGCTCGACGAGGTCAACGCCGCGCCCATCGATGCCGCCGCTGCCGCACGTGCCTCGATTGCCGTGGCCGAAGCCAAGGTGCTGACCACCGAGATTGCCCTGCAGGCCAGCGAGAAGCTGTTCGAGCTGTCGGGCAGCCGCGCCACCCTGGCCGAGTTCAACCTCGACCGGCACTGGCGCAACGCCCGCGTGCACACCCTTCACGACCCGGTGCGCTGGAAGTACCACGCCGTGGGCGCCTACCACCTCAACGCGACCCTGCCTGCCCGGCATTCCTGGATCTGACCAGACCACTGGAGCCCTCTCATGAGCCTATTGCCGCAACCGCACGATCTCGTGGCGGTCATCTCTTCTGATGCCCAGGCGTTGGAAACTGCCGAACAGATTGCCGAACATCTGCGCCGCGACAGCATCGAGCGCGACCGCGAACGCCGCCTGCCGCACCCGGAACTGGCGCTGTTCTCGCGCTCGGGCCTGTGGGGCATCAGCGTGCCGAAAGCCTTCGGTGGCGCAGGCGTGTCCAACGTCACCCTGGCCAAGGTCATCGCCCGTATCGCCCAGGCCGACGCCTCGCTGGGGCAGATCCCGCAGAACCATTTCTACGCCCTTGAAGTGCTGCGCGTGAACGGCAGCCCGCCGCAACAGGCGCGCCTTTACGCCGAGGTGCTGGCCGGCAGGCGCTTCGGCAACGCCCTGGCCGAACTGGGCACCAAGACCGCCCACGACCGCACCACCGCCCTCACCCGTGACGGTGACGGCTACCGCATCAACGGCCGCAAGTTCTACGCCACTGGCGCGCTGTACGCGCAGCGCATCCCCACCTCGGTGATCGACGAACAGGGCGTGCAACAGTTGGCCTTCGTGCCCGCCGACAGCGCCGGGCTCGACGTGATCGACGACTGGAGCGGCTTCGGCCAGCGCACCACCGGCAGTGGCTCGGTGGTGTTCGACAACGTGCGTGTCGAGGCCGACGATGTGGTGCCGTTCCAGAGCGCCTTCGAGCGCCCGACCCCGGTCGGCCCGCTGGCGCAGATTCTGCACGCCGCCATCGACACCGGCATCGCCCGCGCCGCCTATGAAGATGCCCTGCATTTTGTGCGCACGCGCACCCGGCCATGGATCGACTCGGGTATCGACAAGGCAGTCGACGACCCGTTGACGCTCAAGTCCTTCGGTCACCTGGCGATCCGCCTGCATGCCACCGAAGCCTTGCTCGAACGCGCCGGCGAATACCTCGACCGAGCCCAGGCCGAGACCAATGCCGACACAGTCGCGGCGGCCTCCATCGCCGTGGCCGAGGCGCGCGCCATCAGTACCGAGATCTCCCTGGCCGCCGGCAGCACGCTGTTCGAACTGGCCGGCAGCCAGGCCACCCTGGCCGAACACGGCCTGGACCGCCACTGGCGCAACGCCCGCGTGCACACCCTGCACGACCCGGTGCGCTGGAAGTACCACGCCATCGGCAACTTCTACCTCAACGATGAAAACCCACCGTTGCGGGGCACCATCTGATGGCGAAAAAGAAGATCCTGCTCAACGCGTTCAACATGAACTGCGTGGGGCATATCAACCACGGCCTGTGGACACACCCGCGCGACACCTCGACCCGGTACAAGACCCTCGAGTACTGGACCGACCTGGCGCGGTTGCTCGAGCGCGGGCTGTTCGACGGGCTGTTCATCGCCGACATCGTCGGGGTGTACGACGTGTACCAGCAGTCGGTCGATGTGCCACTCAAGGAGTCCATCCAGCTGCCGGTCAACGACCCGCTGCTGCTGGTGTCGGCGATGGCCGCGGTCACCCGCCACCTGGGTTTCGGCCTCACCGCCAACCTCACCTACGAGCCGCCGTACCTGTTCGCCCGCAGGCTCTCGACCCTCGACCACCTGAGCAATGGTCGGGTGGGCTGGAACATCGTCACCGGCTACCTCGACAGCGCGGCCAAGGCCATGGGCCTGGACGCGCAGCCCGAGCACGACCGGCGCTACGACCAGGCCGACGAGTACCTGCAGGTGCTGTACAAGCTGCTCGAAGGCAGCTGGGAAAACGACGCCGTGCGCAATGACCGCGAACAGCGCGTGTACGCCGACCCGGCCAAGGTGCACAAGGTGCAGCACCACGGCGAATTCTACCGGGTGGAGGGTTATCACCTGTGCGAACCGTCGCCACAGCGCACCCCGGTGCTGTTCCAGGCCGGCGCCTCCGAGCGTGGCCTGGCGTTTGCCGGGCAGCATGCCGAATGCGTGTTCATCAGTGGCCAGAACAAGGCCGCGACCCGCGCCCAGGTCGACAAGGTGCGCGCCGCGGCCACGGCGGCCGGGCGTGATGGCGACGCGGTGAAGGTGTTCATGGGCCTCACCGTGATCGTGGCCCGCACCGAGGAGCAGGCCCGCGCCAAGCACGCCGAGTACCTGCGCCATGCCAGCCCCGAGGCCGGCGTGGCGCACTTTGCCAGCTCCACCGGCATCGACTTTGCCGAATACGAACTGGACGAGCCGATCCAGTACGTCAAGAGCAACGCCATCCAGTCCGCCACCAAGCACCTGCAGAACAACGACTGGACCCGGCGCAAGCTGCTCGACCAGCACGCCCTGGGCGGGCGCTACATCACCCTGGTCGGCTCGCCGACCCAGGTTGCCGACGAACTGGAGCGCTGGATCGAGGAGACCGGCCTGGACGGCTTCAACCTGGCCCGCACCGTCACCCCGGAAAGCTATGAGGACTTCATCGACCTGGTGATCCCCGAGCTGCAACGTCGCGGTTCGTACAAGACCGCCTACACCGACGGCAGCCTGCGCGAAAAACTCTTCGCCGCCGGCCCGCACCTGCCCGCCGACCACACCGGCGCGGGCTATCGCACCCTCAACCCGACTGGAGCGCAACCGCATGCTTAAGACATTTCTGGCCCGCCCTGTCGCGGCCCTGGCCCTGGCCCTCGGCCTGATCGGTGGCGCCCATGCCAACGATGCACCGCTCAAGGTCGGCACCACCGCAGCCTTCGCCCCGGCCCTGGAAGCGGCCGTGGACGAGGCCAAGAAGCAGGGCCTCAAGGTGGAACTGGTGGAGTTCAGCGACTGGATCGCGCCCAACGTCAGCCTCGCCGCCGGCGACCTCGACGTGAACTACTTCCAGCACATCCCGTTCCTGGAAAACGCCAACGCCGCGGCGGGCTCGACGCTGGTGCCGTATGCACCGGGCATCATCAACAATGTCGGGCTGTACTCGAAAAAGTACAAAAGCTTCGACGAGCTGCCCCAGGGCGCCACCGCCGCCATCGCCAACGACCCGATCAACGGCGGACGCGGCCTGCAACTGCTGGCCAAGGCCGGCCTGATCACGCTCAAGCCGGGGGTGGGCTACAAGGCCACCGAGGACGACATCGTCGCCAACCCGAAAAAGCTCAAAATCCTGCAGGTCGAGGCCGTGCAACTGGTACGTGCCTATGACGACGCCGACCTGGTGCAGGGCTACCCGCACTACATCCGCCTGGCCAACACCTTCGATGCAGGTTCGGCGCTGATGTTCGACGGCGTGGAGCACAAGGAATACGTGATCCAGTTCGTGATCCGCCCGCAGAGCAAGAACGACCCGCGCCTGGCCAGGTTCGTGGATATCTACCAGCACTCGCCGGTGGTACGCGCAGCCCTCGACAAAGCCTACGGCAAGCTCTACCAGCCGGGCTGGGAGAGCTGAGATGAGTGCTGCCACCGCCCGCCAGACGGCGCACCCCAGCCCACCTGCGCAGCCCGCGCCACGGCACGCGCTGCACCCTGAGTTGAGCAGCGCGCAAGTGCGCCTGATCGGCGTCAACAAGACCTACCCCGGGCAGGCCACGGCGGCGCTGGCGGACATCGACCTGAACATCCAGCGCGGCGAGATCTTCGGCATCATCGGCCGCAGCGGCGCCGGCAAGTCGTCGCTGATCCGCACCCTCAACCGCCTGGAGCAACCCAGCAGCGGCCGGGTGCTGATCGACCAGGTCGACATCGGCGAGCACAACGAGGACCACCTGGTGGCGTTGCGCCGACGCATCGGCATGATCTTCCAGCACTTCAACCTGATGTCGGCCAAGACCGTGTGGCAGAACGTCGAACTGCCGCTGAAGGTGGCCGGCGTGCCCAAGGCCCAGCGCCAGCGCAAGGTGGCCGAACTGCTGGAGCTGGTGGGCCTGCAGGACAAGCACGGGGTGTACCCGGCGCAGTTGTCGGGCGGGCAGAAGCAGCGCGTGGGGATTGCCCGCGCGCTGGTGCACGACCCGCAGATACTGCTGTGCGACGAGGCCACTTCGGCGCTGGACCCGGAGACCACCGGCTCGATTCTGGCGCTGCTGCGCGACATCAACCAGCGCCTGGGCCTGACCATCATCCTGATTACCCACGAGATGGCGGTGATCCGCGATATCTGCCATCGCGTGGTGGTGCTCGAGCGCGGGCGCATCGTCGAGCAGGGGGCGGTGTGGCAGGTGTTCGGCGACCCGCAGCACGCGGTCAGCAAGACCTTGCTGGCGCCGCTACAGCCAGCCTTGCCGCAGCACCTGCAGGCCCGCCTGCTGCCCGAGGCGCCGAATGCGCAGGCCGCGCTGGTACTGCGCCTGCGCGTCAGCGGGCGCGACCGCGAGGCACCGGAACTGTCGACGCTGTTCGCGTTGCTGGGCGGCCAGGTGAGCCTGCTGCAGGGCGGTATCGAACCGATCCAGGAACGTGCGCTGGGGCAGCTGGTGGTGTCGGTGGCCAACTCGGCGCACGGGCATGCGCAGGTGATCGAACGGGCACGCCAGTGGGCGGCGCAGGTGGAGGTGCTGGGCTATGTGGTTTGATCGATTGTTGCAGGGAGTGCTCGACACCCTGCTGATGGTGGGCGTGTCGTCGCTGATCGCGTTGCTGGCGGGCATTCCGCTGGCGGTGATCCTGGTGACCAGCGGCAAGGGCGGCATCTACGAGGCGCCGCTGGTGAACCGCGTGCTGGGGGCGTTCGTCAACCTGTTCCGCTCGATACCGTTTCTGATCCTGATGGTGGCGTTGATCCCGTTCACGCGGCTGATCGTGGGCACCACGTATGGCGTGTGGGCGGCGGTGGTACCGCTGACGATTGCGGCCACACCGTTTTTTGCGCGCATTGCCGAGGTGAGCCTGCGCGAGGTGGATCATGGGCTGATCGAGGCGGCGCAGGCGATGGGGTGCCGGCGCTGGCACATCGTCTGGCATGTGCTGTTGCCCGAGGCGCTGCCAGGCATCGTGGGCGGCTTCACCATCACCCTGGTGACCATGATCAATTCGTCGGCGATGGCTGGTGCGATTGGTGCCGGTGGGTTGGGGGACATCGCGTACCGGTACGGGTACCAGCGCTTCGACAGCCAGATCATGCTGACGGTGATCGTGATGCTGGTAGTGCTGGTGGCGTTGATCCAGCTGGGCGGGGACCGGTTGGCGCGGGGGTTGAACAAGCGATGATCGCTTCGCCGGCAACGCCGGCTCCTACAGACGACGCCCTACCCGTAGGAGCCGGCCTTGCCGGCGAAGAGGCCAGCCAGAACACATCAATAACCAACTACCTGCACCTTCGACAGCTGCCCGCACAGCCAGGATGAAACGGCCAGGCGTTGGACAGCGTCGGCTGCTTCGCCGGCAACGCCGGCTCCTACAAACGACGCCCTACCTGTAGGAGCCGGCCTTGCCGGCGAAGAGGCCAGGCCGAACACATCAATAACCAACTACCTACACCTTCGACAGCTGCCCGCACAGCCAGGATGAAACGGCCAGGCGTTGAGCAGCGTCGGCTGCTTCGCCGGCAACGCCGGCTCCTACAGACAACGCTCTACCCGTAGGAGCCGGCCTTGCCGGCGAAGAGGCCAGCCAGAACACATCAATAGCCAACTACTCTGCACCTTCGATAACTGCCCACACAGCCAGGATGAAACGGCCAGGCGTTGAGCAGCGTCGACTGCTTCGCCGGCAACGCCGGCTCCTACAGACGACGCCCTACCTGTAGGAGCCGGCCTTGCCGGCGAAGAGGCCAGGCCGAACACATTAAGAACCAAAGCCATACGTCTCACCAACAACGCCACAGCTACCTTGAAATCTCTACCTTTCAAGGAAACTGACATGGATCGTTCAAACGCTCACCTCCTGCGGCGCGGCCGGTTCTCCGAACCCGGCAGGCTGTACCTGCTCACCAGTGTGGTCGAGCACCGGCACCCGGTTTTCAGCGACTTCCAAATCGCCCGCCTGATGGTCGAGCAACTGCAGTACGCCCAGCACCAGCGCCTGGCCAAGTCACTGGCCTGGGTGCTAATGCCAGATCACCTGCATTGGCTGATCGAACTGCAACACGGCACTTTGGCGTCACTGATGCGCAGGATCAAATCCCGCAGTACCTGCCTGGTGAACAAGACATTCCATCGAAAAGGTCGTCTTTGGCAACACGGCTTTCACGATCGCGCGCTGCGCAAGGATGAAGATGTCCAGGCAGTGGCACGTTACATCGTGGCCAATCCTCTACGGGCCGGGCTCGTGCAAAACATCGGGGACTATCCGCACTGGGATGCCATCTGGCTTTGAACCGTGCAACGGCTTTCGCCGGCAAGGCCGGCTCCTACAGGGGCAGGCCGGCCAGCGAACGGGCCATCACTCGCGCTGCGGCTCCTTGATCTTGTACCAGGCCACATACAGCGCCGGCAAAAACAGCAAGGTCAGCAACGTGGCGACAATGATGCCGCCAATCATCGCGTAGGCCATCGGCCCCCAGAACACTTCCCGCGCAATCGGAATCATGCCCAGGCTCGCCGCCGCCGCCGTCAGCAGAATCGGCCGGCGACGATGGTCCGTAGCCTCCACCACCGCATCCCACGGCGCATACCCATCGGCCTCGTACGCATCGATCTGCGTCACCAGGATCACCGAGTTGCGGATGATGATCCCCGCCAGCGCCAGAATACCCAGTATCGCCACGAACCCCATCGGCGTACCCGTGGGGATCAGCGCCAGCACCACGCCAATCAACCCCAGCGGCGCCACGCTCGCCACCAGGAACAGCTTCTGCACACTGTGCAGCTGAATCATCAGGAACGTCGCCATCAGAAACAGCATCAACGGCACCACCTTGGCAATCGGCCCCTGGGCCTTGCCGCTCTCCTCCACCGTGCCCCCCGTCGCCACCTGATAACCGGCCGGCAACTTACGCGCAAACTCGTCGATCTGCGGCTTGAGCTGCGCCACCAGGTCGGTCGGCTGGATCTCGTCACGCACCGCCGCCTTGACCGTGATGGTCGGCTTGCGGTCACGCCGCCACACCAGCGGCTGCTCCAGCTCGTAGCGCACCGTGGCAAACGCCAGCAATGGAATCGAGGTGCCGCTGGGCGTGACGATCTGCAGGTTCTGCAGGGTCTGCGGCGAGTCACGCTCGCTGTCCACCGCGCGCCCGATCACGTCGATCAGGTAGATGTCATCGTTCACCTGGGTCACCGGCGAGCCGCTGACGATGCCGTTCATCAGGTTGGCCACGTCCTCGGACGACAGCCCAAGCTGGCGCGCCTTGTCCTGGGCAATGTCGATGCGCAGCACCTTGCCCGGCTCGTTCCAGTCGTAAATGATCTCGCCCACATGGGAGTTGCCATCGAGCAGCGCCGCCAGTTCGATCGCATGCTTGCGCACCTGGTCGATGTCCTTGCCGCTGACCCGGTACTGGATCGGCCGACCCACCGGCGGGCCCATCTCCAGCGACTGCACGTAGCTGCCGATGCCGACGAAGTCCTTGCGCAGGCGCTCCTTCAGGCGCGCCGTGAGCGCCTCGCGCGACTCCAGACCCTTGCTCACGATCACCAGCTGGGCGTAGTACGGGTTCTCCAGCTGCTGGTCCAGCGGCAGGTAGAAACGGATCGCGCCCTGACCGATGTAGGTACTCCAGCGCACGATGTCCGGGTCGTCCTTGAGGGTCGCCTCCAGCTTGTCCACCGCCTTGCGCGTCTCGTCGATGGAGGCGTTCTGCGGCAGGTTGAGGTCCACCAGGATCTCCGGGCGGTCCGAGGACGGGAAGAACTGGTTCTGCACGAAGCGCATGCTGAACACCGCCAGGGCGAACAGCACCACGGTGCCGATGATGGTGATCCAGCGGTGGCGCATGCACCACAGCAGGCCATGGTTGAAACCGCGACCGATACGCCCGGGCTCGGCGTCGTGGGCCTTGACCTTGGCGCTGAGCAGGTGCACCCCCAGCACCGGCGCGAACAGTACCGCCACCACCCACGACACCAGCAGCGCCACGGCGATCACCGCAAACAGGGTGAAGGTGTACTCGCCCGCAGAGCTGGCGTTCAGGCCGATGGGCACGAAACCCGCCACCGTCACCAGGGTGCCGGTGAGCATCGGGAAGGCGGTGGAGGTGTAGGCGAACGTGGCCGCCTGCTCCTTGCTCTCGCCCTTCTCCAGCCGCGTGACCATCACCTCCACGGTGATCATCGCATCATCCACCAGCAGGCCCAGCGCGATGATCAGCGCGCCGAGGGAGATCCGCTGCATGGTAATGCCGCTGTACTCCATGAACACGAACACCATGGCCAGCACCAGCGGAATCGAGCAGGCCACCACCAGCCCGGCACGCACCCCGAGGCTGATGAAACTGACCACCAGCACGATCACCACCGCCTCGAACAGCGCACTGGTAAAGCCGCCCACGGCCTCCTCGACCACCACCGCCTGGTCCGACACGGTGTGCACGCCCACGCCCACCGGCAGGTCGGCGGTGGCGGCCTCCATGCGCTCGTGCAGCTGCTTGCCGAAGGCCTGGATGTTGCCGCCCTTCTTCATGCCGATGGCCAGGCCGATGGCAGGCTTGCCGTCGTAGCGGAACATCGGCGTGGGCGGGTCGGCGTAGCCGCGGCTGATCTCGGCAATATCGGCCAGGCGATAGAAGCGGTCGTCCAGGCGCAGGTTGACCTGCTCCAGGTCTTTCTCCGAGGCGAACTGGCCAGTGGTGCGCACCGAGATGCGCTCGGGGCCGGCCTCCATCACCCCGGCCGGGGTCACCGCGTTCTGCGCCTGCAACGCCTGCACCACCTGGCGCTGGTCGATGCCCAGGGCCGCCAGCTTGCGGGTGGAGAAGTTCAGGTACAGCACCTCGTCCTGCTGGCCGATCATCTCGACCTTGCCCAGCCCCGGCACCTCGCGGATTTCTGCACGTACCTGCTCGACGTAATCGCGCAGCTGGCGCATCGAGATGCCGTCGGCGGTGAACGCATACACCGAGCCGAACACATCGCCAAACTCGTCGTTGAAGCCGGGGCTCTGGATGCCCTGGGGGAACTCGCCGCGGATGTCCTGGATCTTCTTGCGCACCTGGTACCAGATCTGCGGGATGTCGCCAGCCTTGGTGGTATCGAGCAGGTTGACGAACACTGTCGACTCGCCGGGCCGGGTGTAGCTTTTCACGTAGTCGAGCGAGTCCAGTTCCTCGAGTTTCTTCTCGATGCGGTCGGTGACCTGCAGCAGGGTCTCGTCCTGGGTGGCGCCGGGCCAGCGGGTCTGGATGACCATGGTCTTGATGGTGAACGAGGGGTCCTCCTCACGGCCCAGGTTGAAATAGGAAAACACCCCCATCAGCAACGCGACGAACATCAGGTACCAGACGAAGGATTGGTGCTTGAGTGCCCATTCCGACAGGTTGAAGCTTCCTTTCATCGCGGGCCTTCCTCATCGATTTTTACCTTCTGGCCAGGCTTGAGGCTGTTGACCCCCGCCGTGACCACACGCTCGCCCGGCTGCAGGCCGGCACTGAGCACCACGCTGTTGTCCAGCCGCTCGCTGACCTTCACGTCACGCAATGAAACCGTATGCTGCTGCGGGTCGACGACCCATACCCGGGTGTGCCCGTCGACCTCCTGCAGGGCGCTCAACGGCAGCTCGCTGCGCGGTTGGATCGCCGAGCTCAGGGTGACGCTGATGGCCGTGCCCAGGCGAAAGGCCTCGGGGGTGTCGGCCAGGGTCAGGCGCGCGCGCCGGGTACGCGTGGCCGCGTCGGCCTGGGGCTCGATCTCGCGCAGCACGGCACTGGTGTTCACACTGGGGTCGAGCTGCGCGGCCACCAGGAACTTCACCTCGCCCGACAGTTCGTCGGCCAGGCCTGCGGGCAGGTCGATCACCGCCTCCTTGACGTCCGGGCGCGCCAGCGTGACCACGCCCTGGCCGGCGGTGACCACCTGCCCGGCCTCGGCCTGCCAGGCAGTGACCACGGCGGGGTGGTCGGCCTGCAAGGTGCTGTAGCCCAGCTGGTCGCGGGCCTGGTTGACCGCCGCCTTGGCCTGTTCGAGCGAGGCGCCGGTAGTCTTCAGGTCGGTCTGGGCGATGTCCAGCTGGGCCTGGGCACCCACGCCCCGGTCGAACAGCTGCTGCTGACGACGGGCGTTGGCCTGGGCGTTGATCCACTGCGCCTGCACCTTGGCCAGGTCGCCTTCGGCGGCACGCAACTGGTTCTGCTGGTCGGTGGGGTCGAGGGTGGCCAGGGTGTCGCCGGCCTTCACCGTGGCGCCCACATCCACCCAGCGCCGGGCGATGCGCCCGCCCACGCGAAAGCCCAGGGTGCTTTCGTAGCGCGCCTGGATGGAGCCGGCAAAGCGCCCCAGGCGCGCCTGGTCCTGCGCCTGCACCACCTGGGACAGCACCGGGCGCACCGGCTCGGGCGGCGGCTCGTCATCGGCGCAGGCGGCCAGCAACACACAACCGAACATCAGCCACAGGGTTCTCATTGCGTCACCCCGATGTCGGCTGGGTCTGCCACTTCCACCTGCATGTCCGGGTGCAGCAGCTGCCCACCCGCGATCACCACGGTTTCGCCGCCCTTGAGGCCGTCGCCCACCACCACCTTGCCGGTGAGGTAGCGCAGCACCTTGACCTTGCGCAGGTTGACCTTGTTGTCCTGGCCCACCAGCCACACCGCCGGGTCATGCACATCCTTGGTCAGCGCCGACCACGGCAGCTCGATGCTCGGGGTGCCCTCGGCCCTGGCGGTGGCACTCACCACCGAGCCCAGCTGCATGGCCGGCGGCACCTCGCTCAGGCCGACCTTGACCTGCACCGTGCCGCTTTGCGCCGAGACCGTCGGGGTGATTTCACGCACGTGCCCCTTGGCTTGCACCTTGGGGTCGTCGAGCAGGCTGACGATGATCGCCTGCTGGGTGGGTGGCGCCATCAGCAGCGATTCGTAGACGTTGAACACCGCGTCGCGCTCGCCGTCGCGGGCCAGGGTGAAGATCGGCACGGTGGCCTGCACTACCTGCCCCACCTCGGCCTGGCGCGCGGTGATCACCCCGGGCGCCTCGGCGATCAGCGCGGTGTAGCTCAGTTGTTCGCGGGCGTTGGCCAGTTGCGCCTGGGCGGCCTTGAGCGCGCTCTGGCTGCTGCGCAAGGCGGCCTGGGCCGCGTCGTACTCGCTCTGGCTGGTGTAGCCCTTGGGCAGCAGCTTCTGCTGGCGCACAAAGGCGGCGGAAGTCTGGGTCACGCGAGCCTGTTCGGCGAAGACCTCGGCCTTGGCCGAGTCGACATTGGTTTGCAGGTCCTTGGGGTCCAGGCGCGCCAGCACCTGATTGGCGCTGACGTGATCGCCCACGTCGACGTTGCGCTCGATGATCTTGCCGCCCACGCGAAACGACAGGTCGGCCTGCACCCGTGCCTGAACATCGCCGGTGAGGGTCACGGAGGCTGCAAAGTCGCCGGCCTTGACCTGTTGCACCGCCACCCTGGGCAGGTCGGGTGCGGCGGCTTTCTTCTCGCCGCAGCCAAGCAGCAGCGCAAGCCCCAGGCAGACGATCAGGTTGGGGGGCGACACCGTCATGCGGGCTCCTTGCGTGGGTTCTGGGCAGTTGCTAGATGCGACTGTTAGCGTAGATCAGGGTTCCGCGTGCCGCTTGCCCTGGGGGCAATTGAGCACAGCGGCGACGTTGCGAGGGGTGGGGGCTGTCGCCTGCATCGCGTTTGATCGCGGCGCTGGAGCAGGATGCGCAGAGCAACTGCATCGTGCTGGAGAAGGCGTTGGGGCAGACGCGGGGG
>NZ_JAFKEC010000033.1 GCF_017848315.1 Pseudomonas palmensis | reverse complement strand
GTGTGGCACAGAACCTGCTCAAGGGCCTGAAACCTGTTCATTCAAGGAAGCCCCCGCATGAGTACCCCGCCCCGCCGCCTGGAAAGCGCCGCCCAGGCCATCGCCGCCGCCCATGAAATCGCCGGCCAGATCGCCGAGCTGGCCCGCGACCGGCACAACAACCGCCAGTTGCCGCGTCGCCAGGCCCAGCTGCTGTCCGACAGCGGCCTGACCGCCATCGGCGTGCCCGCGCAGTTCGGCGGGCTGGGCGCTTCGGTACAGACTATCGTCGAGACCGTGCGCATCGTGTCCGCCGCCGACGGCGGTGTCGGGCAACTGCTGCAGATTCACAACGTGATGCTGCGCGGTGTGCTCAGCGGCTACCCGGATGAAGTGCGCGAGCGCCTGATCGCCGACCTGCTGGCCGGCAAGCGCCTGGGCAACGCCCTGGCCGAGGTCGGCGGCAAGAACAAGTTCGCCCTCAAGACCCGCATCGAGCGCCGCGAAGACGGCAAGCTGGTGCTCAACGGCAGCAAGTTCTACTCCACCGGCTCGTACCTGGCCGAATGGATCTCGCTGACCGCCGCCAGCGACGACGGCGGCGCCGGGGTGCTGCTGCACCGCGACACGCCGGGCCTGACCCTGCTCGACGACTGGGACGCCTTCGGCCAGAACAACTCGGTGAGCGGCACGGTGCAGTTCGACAACATCGAGCTGGACGAGCGCTATGTGCTGCGCCGCCAGGGCCCGATGAAGCGCACCGGGCTGACCTTCCCGCAGATACTGCACGCGGCCATCGACACCGGCATCGCCGCCGGCGCCCTGCAGGCCGGCATCGACTACCTCAACCAGCACGCGCGCCCGTGGGTGGAGAGCGAGGTGGAGCGCGCCAGCGAAGAGCCGCACATCATCCGCCAGATCGGTGAATACGCCGTGGCCCTGCGCGCCGCCGAATCGCTGCTGCGCGATGCCGCACGGACCTTCGATGCGCACGAGCTGGCCCCCGACGACAAGGCCCTGCAGGACGAGCTGATTCTCTCGGTAGCCACCGCGCGGGCGCACTCGGATGCCGCCTCACTGAAGATCTCCAGCGACATCTTCTCGCTGCTGGGGGCCAGCGCCTCGCTGAGCAAATGGAACCTGGACCGCTTCTGGCGCAATGCGCGGGTGCACACCACCCACGACCCGATCCGCTGGCGCCTGCACCACGTGGGCAACTACTACCTCAACGGCATCGACCCGGGCGAATACACAGCCATTCTCGCCGCCAGGCAGAGCGCGGGCGCCAGCCGCTGAACACCGGGCGCGGGGCCTGCCCTGCGCCTGTTTTCCCCTTTGCCTCGAGTTTTCCATGAGCCCTCGACACCCGCTGCTGCGCAGCCTGGCGATCTACCGCGAAATGCCCTGGCGTTTCGCCCTGGTCGCCGGGCTGTTCGTTTTCATCAACCTGGGGCTGGTCTGGCAGCAATGGCTGATCGGCCATGCGCTGAACGACGTGAGTGCCGGCGCCGCCGTGGTACGCCTGGCCGATGGCAGCCTGGATGCACGCCTGGCCTGGCACTGGTTCTGGCTGATAGGCGCGGTGGCGCTGGGCCGCGCGGTGTTGCAGTACGCCGCGGCCATCGGCTCGCTGGTGCTCGGCCAGGCGCTGCTCACGCGCCTGCGCGAGCGCCTGCTGGCCCAGGTGCAGGCCCTGCACCTGGGCTACCACTGGCAGCACGGCATGGGCGAGATGGTCACCCGCACCACCCGCGATGCGGACAAGGTGCGCGATGCCCTGATCAGCTTCTGGCGCCAACTGGTGGAAACCCCGTTGGTGGTGCTGGCCACCGTCGGCCTGCTGGCCTGGTACGACCCGTGGCTGGCCCTGGGGCCGCTGCTGCTGACCGTGCTCGGGCTGGGCATCTTCGTGCACCAGACCGAGCGCCTGGTGGCACTGGACCGGGCCGTGGGCGCCGCCTACGACCGGGTCAACCAGGACCTGGCCGAAGGCATCGGCGCGGTACGGGTGATCAAGTCGTTCGGCCTGCAGGTCCAGCGCATCGAGGGCTTTGCCGCGCAGGTGCAGGTGTTTGCCGGGCATGCACGCCAGGCGCTGGCCTACGCCAGCTCGCGCATACCGCTGCCGCAGGCGGTGGTGGCGCTGGGGCATGTGTGGATCCTGGTGGTCGGTGCGCAGCTGGTGGCCCAGGGGCGCATCGGCATCGGCGAGCTGGTGACCTCGCTGCTGATCGCCACCACCCTGGTGTTTCGCATCGAAGGCATCGGCCGGGTGATGCAGACCTTCGCCGACGCGCGCGCCTCGGCCGAGCGTATCTGGCAGTTGCTCGATGCGCCGGTACACATCGTCAGCGGTCAGCAGTCGCTGCCCCCGGGGCCGCTGGGCCTGAAGCTGGAGGCTGTCGGCGTGGCAGCGCCCGGCGGTGGGCAGGCGGTGCTCAGCCAGTGCTCGTTGCAGATAGAACCCGGCGAGGTGGTCGCGCTGGTGGGCGCCACGGGCACCGGCAAGAGCCTGCTGGCCAGCCTGCTGCCGCGCCTGACCGAGGCCGACCAGGGCCGCGTGCTGCTGGGCAGCGCTGCACGGGGCTGGCACGACGTGCGCACCCTGGCGCTGGATGAACTGCGCCGGCGCGTGCATGTGCTGCCCCAGGAGAGCTTTCTGTTCGCCGACAGCCTGGCTGCCAACCTGCGCCTGGGTGCGCCCACGGCCAGCGACGCGCAACTGCTCGATGCACTGCGCCAGGCCAGCGCCGAGGACGTGCTGGCGCGCCTGCCCCAGGGCCTGGACACGCCGCTGGGCGACCGTGGCGTGACCCTCTCGGGCGGCCAGCGCCAGCGCCTGTGCCTGGCCCGCGCCCTGCTGGCGGCCCCCGACATCCTGTGCCTGGACGACGCCACCAGCGCGCTGGACGCGATCAGTGAACAGCGTGTGCTCGACACCCTGCGCCAGCGCCGCAGCGATGGGCATGCGCCGACCCTGCTGCTGATCGCCAGCAAGCTGAGCACCGTGCAACTGGCCGACCGCGTGCTGCTGCTGAGCAGTACCGGCATTGCCGACAGCGGCAGCCATGCGCAGCTGCTGCACCGCAACCCGACCTACCGTGAACTGCTGGGGATCGAGCATGGCTAAGCCGCAAGCGGGCACTGCCCTGAGCGATATCGAGATAGAAGAATTACTGGCAAGAAAGGCCCTGGACCGCAGCATGTTCCGGCGCCTGCTGCCCCTGCTGCGCCCGGTGCGCCGGCAGATCGGCTGGGTGATCGGCCTGGAGCTGGTGCTGGTGTTCACCGTGTTCCTGCGCCCGTGGTTCGTGCGCGAGCTGCTCGATCACGGGCTGATCCATGACGGCAACGCCTGGCTGCTGGACCCGCCGCTGGTGCTGTGGCTGGGCGCGGGCCTGGCGGCAAGCTGGCTGGGGCGCTTCGTGCTGGCGGGGCTGTCGCAGTACATCGCCGGCAGCGCCGCGATCAGCGTGCTCAACGACCTGCGCGTGCGGGTGTTTGCGCACGTGCAGGCGCTGAGCGTGGGCTACTTCGACCGCACCCGCGCCGGGCGCATCATTTCGCGGGCCGACCGCGACGTGGACGCGCTTGAGCCGCTGCTGATCCAGGGCCCGCCCGAGCTGCTCGGCGCCCTGCTGCGCTGCAGCCTGGCGGCGGTGATGCTGTGGCTGATAGAGCCGCTGTTCTTCTTCAGCCTGATCGGCAGCGTGCCGTTGCTGCTGCTCGCCACCTGGGGCTTCAAGCGTATCGCCCAGCGCAACTGGGCGAAGGTCGCGGAAAACCGCAGCCGCTTCACCGCCCACCTGGTGGAGAGCGTCAGCGGCGTGCGCCTGCTGCAGCAGACCGGCCGGCAGCAGACCAACCTGCAGCGTTACCAGGGCCTGCTGGACGACTTCAACCGCGCGCTGATTCTGGGCAGCCTGCGCTCGGGCTGGTTCGCGCCGTTCACCGCGCTGCTGGCCGCGATGGGCATGGCGGTGCTGGTGCTGGTGGGTGGCTACGGGCTGGCCGAGGGTTCGGTGACGGTAGGCCAGGTGGGTGAAAGCCTGTTCTACGTGATGCTGTTTCTGGGGCCGTTGCAGGAGCTGACCGACCTGTTCGAGCGCTATGCCACCGGTTCGGCTTCGGCGCAGCGGATCTTTCTGCTGCTGGACACCGCGCCGCAGATTCTCGACCCGCAGGTGCCCGTGGCGTTGCCCAGGGCGCGTGGCGAGGTGCGCTTCGAGCAGGTGCGCTTTGCCTATGAGCGTCAGGCGCCAACGCCGGTGATCGACGGGCTGGACCTGCACATACGGGCCGGCGAGGTGCTGGCATTGGTCGGGCCGTCGGGGCATGGCAAGAGCACGCTGGTGCAGTTGCTCACGCGCTTCTATGACGTGGACGGCGGCGCAGTGAAGCTCGATGGCATCGATGTTCGCCAGTTGAGCCAGCAGCAGTTGCGCCGGCACGTGGGTGTGGTGCTGCAGGACAACGTGCTGTTTGCCGGCAGCATCCTCGACAACCTGCGCCTGGCAGCACCGGGGGCGGACGATGCGACGCTGATCGCGGCGGCCCGCGAGCTGGGCGCCGATGAAGTGCTGGAGCGCCTGCCGCACCAGTACGCGACCCAGGTGGGGGCGCTGGGCGCGCACCTGAGCCATGGGCAGCGCCAGCTGGTGTGCCTGGTGCGGGCGTACCTGGCAGACCCCGCGGTGCTGGTGCTGGACGAAGCCACCTCGGCGGTGGACGTGCATACCGAGCGACGCATCCAGCGGGCGTTGCGTCGGCTGTGCGAGGGGCGCACGGCGATCATCATCGCGCATCGGCTGGCGACCATTCGCGAGGCGGACCGCATCGTGGTGATCGGCCAGGGCCGCCTGGTGGAGCAAGGGCCGCATGCGCAGTTGCTGGCCAGGGGTGGGGCGTATGCGGCGCTGCATCGCAGCTATGCGCGGGCCGGTTAGGGCCAATCGCGGGTCAAGCCCGCTCCCACAGGGGGGCATTGCTCTGGTGCTGCAACCGCCGCACCCACTGCTGCTGCACTGCTGCCCTGGCAGCAGTGCAGCCTCCCACCCCCCGCAAAACCGGGCCCGCACCGCGTGGCATGACGGTTGCACCACCTCTGGCACATTCACCGAGGAACAGCCATGAGCACCGAATTCTTCTGGCGCCTGCCCCTGGGCACCGACGGGCCGCAATTGAGCACCGACCGGCACAACCGTGGCAGCTTCAGCCACCAGCACGGCCATATCGCACCCGGCCGGCTGGCAGACGGCCGCCCCGACGGCTTCACCTATATCGACTACATCGCACAGGTGGCCAAGGCCGCCGAACTGGCCGGCTTCGAAGGCGCCCTGCTGCCCACCGGCCCCGAACCCTGGATCGTGGCCGCCGCACTGGCCCGCGAAACCCGCCGCCTGCGCTTTCTGATCGCCTTCCAGGCCGCCTGGACCCTGCCCGCCTACGCCGCACAGCAGGCCGCCATCCTGCAGCACCTGAGCCACGACCGCCTGGACTGGAACATCATCACCGGCGGCAACCCCGCCAGCCAGCGCGCCCAGGGCGACTTTCTCGACCACGACCAGCGCTACCGGCGCACCGGCGAATTTCTCGACATCATCGACGGCCTGTGGCGCAACGAGCACTTCAGCTACCAGGGCGAGGTCTATCAACTGGACAACGGCGCCCTGCCCGAGCACCTGGGCCATGTGCGCAAGCCGGGGGTGTACTTCTCCGGCTTCTCCGACCCGGCCCTGGACGTGGCTGCACGCCACGCCGACGTGTACCTGAACTGGGCCGAGCCGATCGAGCAACTCAGGCCGCACATCGAGCGCGTGCGCGAGCTGGCCGACAGGCAGGGCCGCACGGTGCGCTTCGGCCTGCGCGTGGACCTGTTCGCCCGCGAAACCGAAGAGGCCGCCTGGCGCGACCTGCGCCGCCAGTTCGACAGGCTCGACGGCAGGCCCAGCGCCCTCTCCAGCACCTTCAGCACTGCCAGCGACTCGGTCGGCGGCGCCCGCCAGAGCGCCTATCACCAGAACATCCAGCGCTTCGACGACCTGATTCTGGGGCCAAACCTGTGGGCCGGTTTCGCCAAGGCCAAGCCCGGCCCCACCGTGGGCCTGGTGGGCAGCCACCAGAACATCGCCGAACGCCTGGCCGAGTACCGCGACGCCGGCTTCTCGACCTTCATCCTGGCCGGCAACCCGCACCTGGAAGAAGCCCTGCGCATCGGCCAGGAAGTGCTGCCGCTGGTGCAACAACAACCCATCAAGGACCCGATGCCCCTATGACCACCCCTCTCGATACCCTCTGGTACACCCACAGCCCGGTGCCGACCGGCCTTGGCATCGCCGTGCAGACCGGGCGCCTGGCCGAGGCGTTCCAGCCGCTGGGCACCTCGATCCAGTCGCTGCGCGAGTCCAGCGAGCGCGAAGTGCGCGAAGCCCACTACGACCATCACCTGCCCAACTCGGTGCGCCACGGCGGCAACATTCCGGCGATCTGGGCCTACGCCAGCGGCGTGCAGACCCGCGTGCTGGGGCTGAGCTGGGCCGATGAGGTGCAGTTGATCCTGACCACCGAGGACAGCGGCGTGAAAAGCGTGCGCGACCTCAAGAACCGCCGCTTCGGCCTGCCCAAGTGGGCCAACGTGCAGATCGACTTCACCCGCGCCCAGGCCCTGCGCGGGCTGGAAAACGCGCTCAGGCTCGAAGGCCTGGACGTGGCCGATGTGGAACTGGTGGACTACCCCTACGGCGGCACCCACAGCGACGAGCAGGTCACCCATGTGCATGGCGCCACGGTGACCCTGGGCATGAACCGGGTGAGCCGGCGCAACAACGAACTGATCGGGCTGCTGCGCGGCGACATCGACGCGATCTTCCTCAAGGGGGCCTCGGCCTTGCAACTGGCCCACGAGTTCGGCCTGCGGGTGGTGATCGACACCGGCTCGCACCCCGACCCGCTGATCCGTTCCAACAACGGCACGCCGCGCACCCTGACTGTTGACCTGAACCTGCTGCAACAGCATTTCGGCGCGTGCACGCGCATCGTCGACGTGGTGCTGCGTACCGAGCAGTGGGCCTGGGCCAACCCCGATGAAACCCGGCGCTACCTGGCGCGCGAGCTCAACACCAGCGAGTACTGGGTGGCGGCGGCGTATGGCGAGGACGCGCACCGACGCCTGCGCACCACGCTGGACAGTCGCTCGATCGAGGCGCTGCAGGATTTCACCGATTTTCTGCATCGGTGGCATTTCATTGCGCGGCGCTTCGATGTGCGCGACTGGATCGATTTCAGTGTGCTGGAGGCGGTGATCGGGTCGACGTCGCGGGTGGCCACCTGAAAATCGTGTCGCCCCATTCGCCAGCAAGGCTGGCTCCTACACAGGCCTCGCCCCCTGTAGGAGCCAGCCTTGCTGGCGAAGCTTTTCAAACCGGTTGCTGCTGCAGCAGCAGGCATTCCACAGCCCCCTGCTGCACCACTAGCAACCCACCCCGAAACACCCGATAAAACCCATGTAAATCAACAGCTTGCAAACATGGCACAAACCCTGCTCTAGCCCCGTATCAGCCACACTCGGGGAGCCACACCATGCATCAGCTTCATCCACTGGCCAAGGGCATCGGCCTGGGCCTGCTGCTCGCAGGCACCAGCACCGCCCACGCCGACGACAACACCACGCCGGCACTCAAGACCGTCACCGTCACCGCACAACACCGCGAAGAAACCCTGCAGGAAGTGCCGGTGGCGGTCAGCGCGGTCCAGGGCACCAGTATCACCGCCGACGGCGTGCGCGCCATGGGCGACATCACCACCTTCATCCCCAACGCCTCGGCCAAGAACCCCGATGGCGATGGCCGCCCGCGCTGGTACATCCGCGGCCTGGGCACCGGCGACACCGGCGCCGCCACGGTCTACCCGGTGGGCATCTATGCCGACGACGTCTACCTCAACGCCCCCGTCGCCGGCGGCGGCCCGCTGTTCGACCTGGAGCGCATCGAGGTGCTGCGCGGCCCTCAGGGCACCCTGTACGGCAAGAACACCACGGCGGGGGCAGTCAACGTGATCTCGAAAAAGCCCACCTTCGACACCGACGGCTTCGGCACCATCGGCTTTGGCAGCAAGAACGAACGCATCCTCAACGGCGCCCTGGGCGGCACCCTGGTGGACGAACGCCTGGCCGGCCGGGTGTCGCTGTATTCCGAGGAGCGCGACGGCTTCACCCACAACCTGACCAACGACCAGACCTATGGCGACGTCAACAAGAAGGCCGTACGCGTACAGTTTCTGGCCAGGCTCAACCCGGACCTGGAGGCGCTGTGGAAGCTCCACGGGCGCCAGTTCAAGGGCGATGGCAGCAGCGGTTCGCTGCCGCTGGGCACCTATTACAACGTCGGCTACCAGCGCCCCCAGGGGCGGCGCATCGAGCTGAACGTGGACGAGCACTCCAAACTCGACCACGACGGCACCTCGCTGACCCTGAACTGGGACATCGGCGACTACCGGCTGACCTCCATCACCGCCTACGACTCTATCCGCCAGCAGTCGCTGACCGACGCCGACTACACCCCCTACGAGGTCAACGGCGCGAGCGACACCGACAACCGCTACGACCAGTACTCGCAGGAATTTCGCCTGGCCTCCCCGCAGCAGGAAACCCTGCGCTGGATGCTCGGCACCCATTACTTTCACGAAACCCTCGACAGCACCGACCGGCGTTTCGTGACCCCGGGCCCGACGCCCAACGGCACCGGCTCCAACCAGATCGGCGGGGTCGACCTGAGCAGCCTCGACTACACCCACAAGACCGACAGCTACGCGCTGTTCGGCAACCTGGCCTATGACCTGAGCGACAACTTCACCGTGACCGGCGGGCTGCGCTGGACCACCGAGAAAAAGAGCATCGACCTGGACCTGGCCCAGCTCACCCGCACCAGCGCCAACGGCCCGCTGGTGCCGCTGGGCGCTGCGGGCGCCAACGGCAACCGCGACGAGAGCAAGCGCTGGGACGCCTGGACCTACGATGTGACGCCCGAGTACCGCATCAACGACAACCTGCGGGTGTTCTTTCGCTATGCCCACGGCTTTCGCTCCGGCGGCTTCAACACCGGCCTGTCGAGCAACCTGGCGCAGCTGACCACGGTCGACCCGGAACAGCTCGATGCCTACGAGCTGGGCCTGAAATCGGAGTGGTTCGACCACCGCCTGACGGTCAACGCCAACCTGTTCTACTACGACTACCAGGACATCCAGGTCAACCTGCTGACGGTCAACAGCGGCCTGCTCACCACCGCGCTCACCAACGGTGCCAAGGGCAAGGTCAAGGGCGCGGAGCTGGAGATCGAGGGCCAGCCCACCGACTACCTGCACCTGCGCGCGGCGGTGTCGTTCCTGGACACCGAGTACACCGACTTCAAGAACGTCAACCCCACCACCGGCGAGGTGACCGCCGACTATAGCGGCAACAGCTTCGTGCGCTCGCCGCGCAACGTGGTGTCGCTGGGCGCCGACTACACCATCCCGCTGGCGATCGGCGGCAAGCTGGTGGCCGGCGCCGACGTGAGTTTTCGCGACAAGGAGTACTTTCTGGCCAACCGCCAGAGCAGCGCCGAGCCGACCCTCAGCCAGCCCCACTACACCCTGGCCAACAGCCGCCTGACCTGGTTCAGCGCGGATGAAAAGCTCAGCGTGACCGGCTTCGTCAACAACCTCACCGACCGCCGCTACCAGGTGCACGGCCGGCCCAACGGCCCCCAGGGCCAGTACGTGCTGACCTACGGCGACCCGCGCACGGTCGGCGTCAGCGTCACCAGCCGATTCTGATCGACCGCGCCGGCGGCAGGCTGCCGGCGCACTTCAACTGCCTTGCAAGGAGTACACCCCATGTTGCGTCCCACCCCCTTGGCCGGCGCCATCGCGCTGGTCATCGGCAGCGTTGCCGTGCCCGAATGCTCTGCCCAGGCCGCACCCGGCGCGGATGACAAGCTCGATACCGTGGTCGTGGTCGGCACCCGCCGCAGCGACGTCACCGCGCTGCAAAGCGCAGCCCCGGTGGATGTGCTGAGCGCCGAAAAGCTGCAGGACACCGGTGCCAGCGACCTGTCCGGTGCGCTGACCGCCCTATCGCCCTCGTTCAGCTTCCCGCAGTCGCCCCAGGGCGCGTTCGCCGGCTCCATCGCCCAGGGCGCCTCGCTGCGCGGCCTGGCGTCGGACCAGGTGCTGGTGCTGGTCAACGGCAAGCGCCGCCATACCAGCGCCAACGTGACCCGCCAGGGCCTGGCCAACGGGCGTGGCGCAGCGGCCGTGGACCTGAGCCTGATCCCGCTCAGCGCGGTGTCGCGGGTGGAGATCCTGCGCGACGGCGCCGCCGCCCAGTACGGCTCGGACGCCATCGCCGGGGTGATCAACATCGTGCTCAAGGAGAACGACGACGGCGGCAACGTGGGCTATCGCTTCGGCGGCTACGACAAGGGCGACGGCCTGCAGCGCAAGCTCAGCGGCTGGAAGGGCCTGGCCCTGCCCAACGATGGCTTCCTGACCCTGAGCTTCGATGCCGGCAGCCAGGACCCGGCCAGCGACACCAACCCCGACAACCGGATCTTCTACCCCGGCAGCACCAGCACCGATACCCCGCGCGAGCAGAACAACCGCTACCGCACCTGGCGCTGGGGCTCGGGCAATGTCTCGGACCAGTACAACCTGGTGGCCAACAGCGAAATCGGCCTGGGCGAAGGACTGACCGCCTATGGCTTTGCCACCTATGCGCACAAGAACACCGACGCCGACGGCTTCTTCGACCCGCCCACCACCCTGGCCCGCAACTACGGCAGCGATGCGCTGCGCCGCTACCCGGACGGGCGCCTGCCGGTCACCCGCTACAACCTGCAAGACTATGCCGTGACCGGCGGCCTGCGCTGGGAGGACGAAACCCTGGGCACGTTCGACCTGGCTGCCAACTACGGCAACGACACGTTGAAGTCCACCGACCGCAACGCCATCAACCCCAGCTGGGGCACGGCCAGCCCGTCGAGCATCTACACCGGCGAGCGCGAGAACCAACAGACCAACCTGACCCTGGACTGGGTGCGCGACTTCCCCACCGACCTGCTGGCCAGGCCGCTGACCCTGTCGGCGGGCCTGGCCTGGCGCAAGGAGAACTACCACCTGGGCGCCGGCGAGGCGGCCGGCTGGCAGAACGGGCCGCTGTTCGGCAGCCTGGACCCGGTCAGCGGGCGGCCGATCCCCGGTTACTACTCGGGCATCACCAACGTCGATGCCGCGTCGCTGGAGCGCAAGGTGTTCGGCGCCTATGTCGACCTCGAAGGGCAGCTCACCGACAAGTTCCAGGCCGGCGTGGCGCTGCGCTCGGAGCATTACTCGGACTTTGGCGATACCACCAACGGCAAGCTGTCGCTGCGCTACGACTTCACCCCGCAGATCGCCGCACGCGGCAGCCTCAGCACCGGCTACCGCGCCCCTTCGCTGGTGCAGAGCGGGCTGTCCTCGTTCAGCGTGCAGGTGGTGGAGCAGCCACCTGGCAGCGGCAACTGGGTCGAGGTGCAGCAGCGCACCCTGCGTGCCGACAGCCCCGAGGCCGCGCTGCTGGGCGGGCGCGCGCTCAAGCCCGAAGAGTCGACCAACTACTCCCTGGGCCTGGTGTGGCGCCCGCTGGCCAACGCCTCGGTGACCGTGGACGCCTACCGCATCGACATCGACAACCGCATCACCCTGTCCGACCAGTTGCCGGCCAACGTGGTGGGGCCGATCTTCGCCGGTACGCCGTATGCCAACATCCAGAGTGCGGCGTTCTATACCAACATTGCCGACACCCGCACCGACGGCATCGAGCTGGCCGGCCAGTACCAGTGGGACCTGGCGCAGTACGGCCGGCTGGACCTGAACGCCGGCTTCGCCAAGACGCGCACGCGCATCACCGAACTGCGCGATGCCGGCGGCATTGCCGGCAACCAGATCGTCGGGCGCGCCACCCAGGGCCTGATCGAGCACGGCACCCCCGACACCAAGCTGACCCTCAGCGCCAACTGGCTGTACCAGAACTGGGGCGTGACCCTGACCCAGCGCCGCTACGGTGAATGGCAGAGCCTCAATGCCAGCAACCCCGACCTGGACCAGACCTTCAGCGCGCAGTGGATCACCGACCTGGACCTGAGCTACCGCTTCGACCAGGGGCTGAAGGTCTCGGTGGGTGCGATCAACCTGTTCGACAGCCACCCCGACAAACTCGAAGGCCAGACCCTGTACGGGGTGCAGAAGTACTCGATCACCTCGCCCGAGGGCGCCCAGGGCGCGTTCTACTACACCAGCCTGAGTTACGACTTCTGAATTTTGTCCGACAATAAAATTGAGCTGGATCAACGTTTGGCGTGATGTATGGCACTTAGCCTTCATCCACTGCGACAGCGCTTCTATAGTGTGGCGGGAACCACGTTCCCCCCACTCTAAGGAGCGTTCATGCTGCGCGTACTTTCACTGGAAAACCTCACCGTCACCCGCAAACTGGCACTGGGCTTCGGGCTGATGCTGGCCCTGGCGGTGTGGTTGGCCGCCACCGGCCTCAAGGGGTTGCACAACGACAAGACTTCGTTCGAGCGGATCAACCGACTGAGCACCCTGTTCGACGAAACGGTGTTTGCCCGCGAGGCCAACTACCAGTACGCGCTGGCGCCCCAGGCCGCCCACCTGGACACCCACCAGACCCACCAGCAGGCCTTGCACAGCGCACTGAACGCGGTGCTCGAGGACGTGCAGCGCGGCGCCTGGCCCGCCGAAGACCTGCAGACCGTGCAGCAACTGGCCGACGGCCTGCAGGGCTACATCACCACCCACCAGGCCGCCCTGGCCCTGGACCCGCCCGACAGCGCCCGGGTGGTGCAGGCCAACGCCCTGCTGGCCGACCTGCAGGGCAGCATCAACGTGCTGTACAAGAAGGAAGAGGAGCGCGCTGCCGCCAGCGTGGCCACGGTGGTCTCGATTCTGCTGGGCGTGACCGTCGCGACCCTGGTGCTGGGCACCCTGATCGCCTGGCTGATCGGCCGGCAGATCGTGCGCCCGCTGCGCCAGAGCCTGGAGGCGGCCGAGCGCATCGCCCACGGCGACCTCACCGTGCAGCTGGACAGCCATCGCCGAGACGAACTGGGCCAGCTGCTGCGCGCCATCGGCGACATGAGCCAGCGTCTGCGCGAGGTGATCACGCGCATTGGTCACGGCTCCTCGCAACTGGCGGTATCGGCCAGCCAGCTGGCCACCATCACCACCCAGACCCAGGCCGGCACCGACAGCCAGCGCAGCGACACCGACCGGGTCGCCACCGCCATGAACCAGATGACCTCGATGGTGCAGGCCGTGGCGCGCAACTCCGAAGACGCGGCCCAGGCGGCCCGCCAGGCCGACGAGGAAGCCAGCGGCGCCTCGGGCATCTCGCGCAATGCCATCGTGCAGATCGAGGCGCTGGCCGGCGAGGTCGGGGTGTCGGCCGAGTCGATGAGCCGCCTGCACCAGGAAATCGACCGTATCGCCAGCGTGCTCGGGGTGATCAAGGCCGTGGCCGGGCAGACCAATCTGCTGGCGCTCAATGCCGCCATCGAGGCGGCACGTGCCGGCGAGGCCGGGCGCGGCTTCGCAGTGGTGGCCGACGAGGTGCGCAGCCTGGCCCAGCGTACCCAGCAGTCTTCCGAGGAGATCGAGCACCTGATCGGCGAGTTGCAGCGCATTGCCAACGAGAGTACGCAGATCATGCAGTCCAGCGTGGAGCAGACCCAGTCGACCGTGACCGGGGTGCGCAACACCGGCGATGCGCTGGCGGCGATCACCCGGCAGGTCTCGGACATCCAGCAGATGAGCCTGCGCATCGCCAGCGCCGCCGAAGAACAGACCACGGTGGTCGAGGAAATCACCCGCAACGTGCTGCATGTGCGCGAAACCGCCGACCAGTCGGCACTGGCCAGCAGCGAGATCGCCAGCTCCAGCGTCGAACTGGCGCGCCTGGGCAGCGACCTGCAGAGCCTGGTGGTGCATTTTCGCACCTGACGGCTCGCGGCACGGGCTGCGGCGCAGGGCGCGGGCAGGTGAAGGGGGAAAACGGATTGACTCCGTTTCCTGGCTGACCCAAGCTTGCCCCACCCCGCCTGCCCGGATGCCGCATGTCAAAACCGCGCCTCTATACCCTGCTCAGCCTGCTCGTGCTGCTCGTCATCGGGCTGGGCTACGGCTGGCTGGGTGACGCCCCGGCCCCCGCGCCGGCCCCCAGCCATGGCTACACCAAGGCGCTGACCATGGCCCATGAAGGGCAGCCGGGGGCGGCGCGGGTGCTGTACCAGCAACTGGCGCGCGCCGACCTGTCGGGCATTCGCCGCGCCAGCCTGCATGCCGAGCTGCCCAACTACCCTTCGCCGCTGGCGCTGAAGCTGGCCGACCAGGACCTGAGCCACGACGACCCGCTGGTGCGCCGCGCGGCGATCGCCAGCATCAGCGCGCTGGTGCCGGCGCCGCAGCGCAGCGTGCTGCTGGGGCCGATGCTCGAAGACCCCGAGCAGAGCGTGCGCTTTGCCGCGGTCGATGCGCTGCTGGGGCTGGGCCCGGACGATGTCGGCCTGTACTACGGCCCGCTGCAGCAGGCACTGGAGCAGTACCAGCAGGCCTTGCTCAAGCAGCTCGACGATGCCGCCGCCCAGGTGCACCTGGCCCGGCTGTACGTGCACGAGGGCCATGACGACGAGGCGGCGCAGGCACTGGAGCGAGCGCTGGCGCTGGCCCCCGACGACCTCGAGGCACTGGCGGCCAAGGTGCGCCTGCTCGACAGCCAGGGCCACGCCGATGCCTCCCGCGAGCTGCTGGCCCAGGCGCTCAAGCGCCACCCCGACTCGGCCTTCCTGCAACACGAGCTGGGCCTGTGGCTGATGCGCCACGACCAGCACGAATACGCGCTGCTGGCGTTCGACCGGGCCCTGGCGCTGGACCCGGACAACGCCGAGTATCGCTATACCCTGGCGTTGACCCTGCACAGCCTGGAGCAGGTCGAGGTGGCGCAGAAGCAGCTCGAAACCCTGCTCGCCCGCCAGCCGGCCAACCGCAAGGCGCGGGTGCTGCTGATCGGCTACTGGAAAGAGACCGGCCAGCTGCAGAACGTGCAGGTGCTGCTGGCCCAGCTGGAGCAGCAGAACCCGGACGATCCGCTGGTGCAGCAAGGCCTCTGAGGCCCCTCGTCCGGGCTCCCGCAAGCGTTTTGAACCCCGCCGAAAGTGGCGTGTCCAGTGATAGTGCATGGATAAAAAGGCAATCGCCTGGCTGTGCGTTATCAAAGGAGATCGCCCGTGAACAATTCGGTGCCAAACGGCGAACGCGCACTGATACTTGCCCCGCCCACCCTCAGCCGCCTGGCGCTGAACCTGTTCGACGAAGCCGGCATACAAGCGCTGGCCACCCGCGACCTGGACGAGATGGCCGATGCCCTGGGCCAGGGCGCGGGGCTGGCCATCATCGCCGACGAGTCCCTGGGCGGCTTCGTGCAGTCGCCCGTGCACAACTACCTGCGTACCCAGCCCGCCTGGTCGGACCTGCCGGTGGTGCTGCTGACCAGCCCGGCCCGGGCGCCGGACGCCGACCTGCACACGGCGCTGGGCAACCTGTTCCTGCTGGCATGCCCGTTCCAGCCCAGCGGCCTGCTGGCCCTGACCCACGCTTCGCTGCGCGCGCGCCGTCGCCAGTACCAGGCCCAGTACAGCGCGGCCCGCCTGCAGGACCTGGAGCAGCGGGTGGAAGAGCAACTGCGCCACCTGCGCGAAGACGAACAACAGCTGCGCCACACGCAGAAGATGGAAGCCATCGGCCAGTTGGCCGGCGGTGTGGCCCACGACTTCAACAACCTGCTTACCGGCATCGGCGGCAGCGTGGAGCTGATCCGCCGGCGCCTTGCCCAGGGCCGCCAGGAAGACCTGCCCAAGCTTATCGACATGAGCCTGGGGGCGGTGCAGCGCGCCGCCAGCATGACCCATCGGCTGCTGGCATTCTCCAGCCGTCAGCCGCTGGATGCGGGCCCGGTCAGCCTGGCCAGCCTGCTGGACGGCGACCAGCTGCGCGCCCTGCTGACCCCGCAGATCGACCTGCAGGTCAGCCTCGACGCCGACCTGTGGCACATCGAGGTGGACGCGCAGCAGTTGCGCGAAGCCATCGACAACCTGCTGAGCAACGCCCGTGATGCCATGCCCAACGGCGGTGAGCTGCGCATCCACGCCGGCAACCGTCGCCAGGGCAAGCCGTTGCCTGGCGGGCATCCGCTGGCCAGCGGCGACTATGTACTGCTGAGCGTGCACGACAACGGCTGCGGCATGCCGCAAAGCAGCGTGGACCGCGCCTTCGACCCCTTCTTCACCACCAAGCCCATCGGCCAGGGCACGGGGCTGGGCCTGTCGATGGTGTATGGCTTCAGTCGCCAGTCCCAGGGGCACGTGGCGCTGTACAGCAGCATCGGCCATGGCACCCAGGTCGAGCTCTACCTGCCGCGTCATGTGGGGGATGTACAGGGCGCGCCAGCGCCCGCCCCCGGCCCGCCGCCGGAGGCCAATGGCAGCAACCGCGTGCTGATCGTGGAGGACGACCACACGGTGCGCCAGCTGGTCCACGAGACCCTCGCCGAGCAGGGCTACCAGTGCTGCGAGGTGGCCGACGCCAGCCTGGCACTGTCGGTTCTGCGCTCCGACCGGCCGATCGACCTGCTGATCAGCGATGTGGGGCTGCCGGGGATGAACGGGCGCCAGCTGGCGGAGATCGCGCGCAAGCTGCGCCCGGGGCTGAAGGTGCTGTTCATCACCGGCTATGCCGAAAACGCCACCTCGTGCCGGGGCTTTCTCGACCCGGGCATGCAGATGATCAACAAGCCATTCAAGTTCACCCAGCTGACGCGCAAGGTGGCGCAGATGCTCGGCCCGGGCAACGCCCCATGAGCCTGCCCCAGCCCCCGCCGGTGGCCGGCCGGCAGGTCACCGAGCACGCCGTGCGGGTGCTTACGGTGAATGTGCACAAGGGCTTCAGCGCGTTCAACCGGCGTTATGTGCTGCCCGAGCTACGCGAGGCCGTGCGCAGCCAGGACGCCGACCTGGTGTTTCTGCAGGAGGTGCTGGGCAGCCACCGTGGCCATGCCAGTCGCCACCCGGACTGGTCCCACGTGCCGCAGTACGAGTTCCTGGCCGACAGCCTGTGGCCGCAGTACGCCTACGGGCGCAACGCGGTGTACCCGGACGGCGAGCACGGCAATGCGCTGCTGTCCAAGTTCGCCATCCGGCATTACGAAAACCTCGATGTGAGCGTGACCGGCAGCGAGCGCCGCGGCCTGCTCCACGCCGTGCTCGATGTTCCCGGCCAGCGTCCGCTGCACACCGTGTGTGCGCACCTGGGGCTGGACGAGCGCCAGCGCGTCAAGCAGTTGCGCCTGCTGTGCCGGCTGCTGGACAGCCTGCCCGCCGAGGCGCCGGTGATCGTGGCGGGCGACTTCAATGACTGGCGCCAGCGCGCCGACCAGCACCTGGCCGGCTGCGGCCTGGTGGAGGTGTTCACCCAGGCCCACGGGCGCCCCGCACGCAGCTTTCCGGCGCGCTGGCCGCTGCTGTGCCTGGACCGTATCTATGTGCGCAACGCCCAGGCCCGGCAACCCCGGGTGATGGGGCGCAAACCCTGGTCGCACCTGTCAGACCACTTGCCGCTGTTCGTGGAGGTACTGCTATGAAGGCCGACTGGCGCGAGGATAACGAGGTGCAATTGCTGATCAATGGCGAGGCGTACTTCCCGGCCGCCTTCGAGGCGATTGCCAATGCCAGGGAGCAGGTGCTGCTGGAGACCTTCATCATTTTCGAAGACAAGGTCGGCAAGCAGCTGCAACAGGTATTGATCGAGGCAGCGCAACGCGGCGTGCAGGTGGAGGTGCTGGTGGACGGTTATGGCACCGCCGACCTGAGCAACGCCTTTCTGCTGGCGCTGAGCCAGGCCGGTGTGCACCTGCAGGCGTTCGACCCGAGCCCGCGGCGGCTGGGGCTGCGCACCAACCTGTTCCGCCGCCTGCACCGCAAGATCCTGGTGATCGACGGGCACACTGCCTTTGTCGGCGGAATCAACTACAGCGCCGACCACCTGGCCGACTTCGGGCCGATGGCCAAGCAGGACTACGCCGTGCGGGTACGGGGGCCGATCGTGGCCGACCTGCAGCAGGCCACCCTGACCCTGCTCGACGCCCAGCGCGCCCGCCCTGTGCGGCCCCGGGGCTGGTGGCGCCGGGCGCCGCCGATCAGTGCCGACAGCGTGCAGGCGCGCATGTGCCTGTGCATCCGCGACAACGCCGAGCACCCCACCGACATCGAGCAGCACTACATGCGCGCCATCGTCACCGCGCGCGAACGGATCATCATCGCCAACGCCTATTTCTTCCCCGGCTACCGGATGCTGCGGGCCCTGCGCAATGCGGCCCGGCGTGGCGTGGACGTCACCCTGATCCTGCAGGGCATGCCCGACATGCCGCTGGTGCGGCTGTGCTCGCGCATGCTCTACAACTACCTGCTGCGCGACGGCGTGCGCATTCACGAGTACTGCGAGCGCCCGCTGCACGGCAAGGTCGCGGTGGTGGACCGCGAGTGGTCCACGGTTGGGTCGAGCAACCTCGACCCGCTGAGCCTGTCGCTGAACCTCGAGGCCAACCTGGTGATCCGCGACCAGGCCTTCAACCAGCTGCTGGGCGAGCACCTGCAGGCGCTGGCCCACAGCCAATGCAAGCCGGTGACCCTGCAACGGGTGCTGCGCGGCTACTGGTGGCGCGCGCCGCTGATCTTCATGGCGTTCCACTTCACCCGGCTGTTCCCGGCCATCGTCGGCTGGCTGCCTGCGCACCAGCCCCGGCTCAAGCCGCTGCAGCCGCCAGCGGCGCTCCAGGAGCCGCTGTCATGAAGCTTTCCGGCACACACTGGCAATGGGCGCGCCGGGCCCTGACCCTGGCGTTCTTCATCCTGATACCGACATTGCTGTTCATGTTGCTGCGCAACCAGGACTGGGGCGAGGTGCGTCACGCCCTGGTGTCCTACCCGCCCGGGGTGTTGCTGCTGGGCGGGGCGATTGCGGCGTGCAGCTTCGTGCTGTTCAGCTGCTATGACCTGCTGGGGCGGCGCTACACCGGCCACCAGCTGCCGGCGCGCCAGGTCGTGCCGCTGGCCTTCGTGTGCTACGCGTTCAACCTGAACCTCAGTGCCTGGGTGGGCGGGGTTGCCCTGCGCTATCGCCTGTATTCGCGCCTGGGCCTGGATGTACCGACCATCAGCCGCCTGCTCGGGCTGGGCCTGGTGACCAACTGGCTGGGCTACCTGCTGGTGGCCGGCAGCCTGTTCGCCTGTGGCCTGCCGCGCCTGCCGGCGGGGATGGAGATCGGCACCGGCGGGCTGCGCGTGATCGGTGTGCTGATGCTGCTGGCCGCTGCGGCCTACCTGGGCGCCTGCGCGTTCGCCAGGCGCCGCAGCTGGCAGGTGCGCGGGCAGGTGCTCACGCTGCCGGGCATCCGCCTGGCACTGCTGCAGGCCGTCATGGGGGCATGCAACTGGCTGCTGATGGGGCTGGTGATCTACACCCTGCTGCCGGACAAGGTGGGCTACCCGAGCATCGTCGGGGTGCTGATGATCAGCAGCATTGCCGGGGTGATCACGCATATTCCGGCAGGCCTGGGGGTGCTGGAGACGGTGTTCATCACCCTGCTGCAGGGCCAGTACGCCAAGGGCACCCTGCTGGCGGCGCTGATTGCCTACCGCGTACTGTACTTTCTGCTGCCGCTGCTGGTGGCCTGCGTCGTCTACCTGCTGCTGGAGCGCGTGGCCAGTCAGGGCGCCGGCGTGCCGGCCCCCGGCCCGCGCGACTCGGCGCGCTGAAGCATGGCCTTGACCTTGCGCTGCAGGCGGTCCAGCGGGAACGGCTTGGTCAGCAGTTCCACCCCCGCCTCGAGGGTGTCGCGCTGGGCGATGGCTTCGTCGGTGTAGCCGGTGATGAACAGTATGTTCTGCTGCGGGTTGTGCCGGCGCACCTCGCTGGCCACCTGGCGCCCACTGAAACCGCCGGGCAGGCCGATGTCGGTGATCAGCAGGTCGACCGGCGGGCCGGCCAGGCACGCCGCCAGGCCTGAACGGCCATCCACGGCCTCGATCACGTCGTAGCCTTCCTGTTGCAGCACCTCCTTGATCAGCATGCGCAGGGTCGGTTCGTCATCGATCAGCAGGATCCGCCCCTTGCCCGGCACGCTGGCCTTGGCCGGCACCGGTACGCTGGCCGCAGACTGGCTGTCGGCGCCACAGTAGCGTGGCAGCACCAGCCTGATGCGGGTGCCGCCGGTATCGGACGCCTCGATCCACACCCGCCCGCCCGACTGACGCACGAAACCGTACACCATCGACAGGCCCAGGCCGGTGCCCTGGCCCACGGGCTTGGTGGTGAAGAAGGGTTCGAAGGCGCGCTCCATCACCTGGGGGCTCATGCCCTGGCCATCGTCCTCGACCGTCAGCGAGCAGTAGTCGCCAGGGGGCAGGCCGTCCCTGCCTGCGACCCGGGCATCGTAGCGTTCATTGCCGGTACTGATGGTCAGGCGCCCGCCGGCGCGCATCGCATCGCGTGCGTTGATGCACAGGTTGAGCAAGGCGTTTTCCAGCTGGTTGGCGTCCACCAGGGTGCGCCACAGCTGCGGCTCGACCTTCAGCTGCAGGGCGATGTCCGGGCCCAGGGTCTGGCGGATCAGGGCGTCCATGCCGTGCACCAGGGCATTGAGGTCTGCCGGGCGCGGGTCGAGGGGCTGGCGCCGGGCGAATGCCAGCAGGCGGTGGGTGAGCACCGCCGCGCGCTGGGACGCCTCCTTGGCGGCGGCGATGTAGCGATCCAGGCCGTCCAGCTGACCACTGCCGATACGCCGCTCGATCATTTCCAGGCTGCCGCTGATGCCGGTCAGCAGGTTGTTGAAGTCGTGCGCCATGCCGGCGGTCAACTGGCCCACGGCATCCATCTTCTGGCTCTGGCGCAGCAGTTCCTCGGCTTGCACCAGGGCCGCGGCGCGCTCCTGGTCCAGGGTGATGTCGTGGCCGATGGCGGTATAGATGCCGGTGCTGGGCACGATCGACCAGTTGAACCAGCGGTAGTGGCCGTCGCGGTGACGGTAGCGGCACTTGAAGCCCTGCACGGTCTGCCCGGCCCGCAGTTGCTGGTGCACCGCTTCGATGCCCGGCCGGTCGTCGACATGGCACAGCTCCAGCACCGGCCTGCCGATGAACGAATCGTCCCAGCCCAGCAGCTCGCGACCGCAGGCATTGATGGCGTAGATCTGCAGGTCTTCGCGCACCAGCATCATGATGTCGCTGGACAGCTCCCAGATGCGCTCGTGGTCTGCGGTCTGCTCCATGATCTTCTGTTCGAAGGCATCGGCGCGTTCGCGCCACACCTGCTCGTTTCTGACCGTCTCGGTGGTTTCGAACACGGTGTTCAGAAAGCCCGCCACCTGGCCGGACTCGTCGCGCACCGGGCTGTAGCAGAAGGTGAAGTACGCCCGCTCCACGTCCCCGTTGCGGTCGGTATCGAGCGCGAAGTTTTCCATGAACACCGCTTCGCCGGCGTAGGCCCGCTGCGCCAGGGCGCTGATATCGTCCCACACGTCGCTCCAGATCACGCTCAGCGGCTTGCCCAGCGGCGCCGGCTTGGCGCCGAGCAAGGGTACGAACGCGTCGTTGTGGATGCTGATCAGCTCGGGGCCCCACACCAGGCAACCCGGAAACTTGGAAGCCAGCAGCATGTCCACGGCGATGCGCAGCGAAGCCTGCCATTGCGGCGCCGGCCCCAGGGCGGTGCGGCTCCAGTCGAACTGGCGTACCGCATCGCTCATGCCGCCCGACAGGTTCGGGGCCGCTTCAGAGTGGGGGGTGTGCATGATCGGGTGCGCTTCCTTGGGGCTCAAGGCTCGGACTGCTCGCCGATATCTTCGTTCCAGAGCTGGGGGTGGTCCTCGATGAATCTGCGCATCAGGCCGGTACAGGTGGCGTCATGCAGCACCTGCAGGTTCACGCCACGGCTCTGCAGCAGGTCCTCCTCGCCCAGGAAGGTGTGGTGCTCGCCGATCACCACCTGCTTGATGCCGTACAGCAGGATGGCGCCGCTGCACATGGCGCAGGGTGACAGGGTGGTATAGAGGGTGGCGTCGGCGTACACGCTGGCGGGCTGGCGCCCGGCATCTTCGAGCGCGCTCATTTCACCATGCAGTATCGCGCTGCCCTGTTGCACCCGGCGGTTGTGGCCGCGTCCGATGATCCTGCCCTGGTGCACGATCACCGAGCCGATGGGAATGCCACCTTCTGCCAGGCTCTTCCGCGCTTCGTCGATGGCGGCCTGCATGAACGGATCGGTGTGTGTGGACATGATGGCGGTGACTCCTGTGACAGCGGCTGTATGGGTGGAAACTAGCACAACGCCCTGGGCGATGGCGGGTTTTGCGGCCGCGACTATGCTCTATAGGTTTGCTTCGCCCCACCCCTCCCCGCGCCCGATCACCAGAGGAACGCTGCAATGAGCAAGAAAGTACTGGTAGTGCTGACCAATACCGCCAGGTATCCGAGCCTCAAGCGCGCCACCGGGCTGTGGCTGGGCGAAGCCGTGCACTTCGTTGCGGTGATCGAGAAGGCCGGCTACAAGGTGGACTATGTGAGCCCCGCCGGCGGCTACGTGCCGATCGACCCGCACAGCCTGAGCATGGCCCCGGACCTGGATTGGCAGTGGTACGACGACAAGGCGTTCATGAACCGCCTGGGCGCCACCCTGGCCCCTGACCAGGTCAAGGCGCAGGACTACCACGCGATCTATTTCACCGGCGGCCACGGGGTGATCTGGGACTTCCCCGACAACACGGCATTGCAGGGCTTGGCGCGCCAGATCTTCGAGGCCGGCGGCGTGGTGGCCTCGGTGTGCCATGGCGCGGTCGGCCTGCTCAACATCAAGCTCAGTGACAACACCCTGCTGCTCAAGGACCGCGAGGTTACCGGGTTCTCCAACGTCGAGGAACAACTGGTCGAACTGGACAAGGTGGTGCCGTTTCTGACCGAGAACGAACTGGCCGCGCGCGGTGGCCTGTACAGCAAGGCCGAGGACCCCTGGCAGGAATACGTGGTGCGCGACCAGCGCGAGGGGCGCCTGATCACCGGGCAGAACCCCGCCTCCTCGGCCGCTGTCGCACGCCAGGTGCTGGCAGTACTGGCCGCATCGAAGGCAGGCTAGCCCCCCGGAGTGTCGACGAATAGCACGGCCAATGTCGTCGCGTCTTACAAGGGCAAACTACGCCCCTCACTTATGCTGAACGGCATCCGCTCAAGATGCCCGCGCGCCCCTGCGGCCCGCTCTGTCAACATAGGTGAATCATGCCCCGTCACAAATTTCGCGCTGGCCGTGTGCTGCTGGAACTGCTGGTCATCCTGTTGATCGGCCTGACCCCTGTGGGGTGCGGCCTGTTGATCATGAGCTGGCAGGTGGAAAAGATGCTGGCCGAGTCGACCCTGGTCTCGATCCAGCACACCCAGCAGGACATCGATCGCATCCTCGACTCGCTGCACAATGCCAGCAACAAGGTGCTCAACCTGGCGGACTTCCCCTGCCCGCGGGCCCTGCCCAGCCTGCGTACCGAAGTGGTGATGCGCCCCGAGCTGCGCTCGCTGGTGCTGGTGCGCGAGAACCGGGCCTACTGCAGCACGGTGCACGGCGAGTACCAACTGCTGGTCGACCCGGGCAGCTTCTTCAACCAGCGCCTGCGCCTGGAGCCGGGCAACGATGTGACCCCGGACTCGGCCATCCTGTATTACCGCCTGCAGGAGTACCCGCTCGGCGTGCTGGCCCTGGTCGACGCCAAGACCCTGCAAGCCACGATGCAGCGGGTAAAGGCCAGCGCCAACCTGGTGCTGCAGTTCGGTGACGATTACCTGTGGAGCGAGGGCAGCACCTTCGACGACGTGCTGCCCGATCACTCCGAACAGCATGTCCGCGTGCTGTCCGCCAGTTACGGGTACACCATCCATGGCGGCTACCCGGACGGCCATATCTGGCAGGCGATGCTGTCCAACGCCCAGGCCATCATCCCGTCGTTGCTGCTGGTGGGTGTCATGACCTCGGCAGCGGTGTACTGGACGCTGTTTCGCAACCGCCGCGCGCCGTCGGTGCGTCGTTACGGTTGAGGCCGGCGCAGGCACAAAAAAAGGCCATCGAGGCATGCTCGATGGCCTTTTTGCATACGCGCCGCGTTTATTCGGCGGTCAGTACACCGCGGCGAACCTGGTCGCGCTCGATGGATTCGAACAGGGCCTTGAAGTTGCCCTCGCCGAAGCCGTCGTCACCCTTGCGCTGGATGAACTCGAAGAACACCGGGCCCATCAGGGTTTCGGAGAAGATCTGCAGCAGCAGGCGCTTGTCGCCCGCCTCGGACGAGCCGTCCAGCAGAATGCCCCGCGACTGCAGCTCGCCCACCGGCTCGCCGTGGTTCGGCAGACGGCCTTCGAGCATTTCGTAGTAGGTGTCCGGCGGTGCGGTCATGAAACGCATGCCGAGCTTTTTCAGCGCGTCCCAGCTCTTGATCAGGTCGTCGGTGAGGAAGGCGACGTGCTGGATGCCCTCGCCGTTGAACTGCATCAGGAACTCTTCGATCTGGCCGGCGCCCTTGGAGGACTCCTCGTTCAGCGGGATACGGATCATCGCGTCGGGGGCGGTCATGGCCTTGGAGGTCAGGCCGGTGTACTCACCCTTGATGTCGAAGTAGCGGATCTCGCGGAAGTTGAACAGCTTCTCGTAGAAGCCGGCCCAGTAGGCCATGCGCCCGCGATACACGTTGTGGGTCAGGTGGTCGATGATCTTGAGGCCGGCGCCGACCGGGTTGCGGTCCACGCCTTCGATCCACTTGAAGTCGATGTCGTAGATCGAGCTGCCTTCCTCGAAACGGTCGATCAGGTACAGCGGCGCGCCGCCGATACCCTTGATCGCCGGCAGGCGCAGTTCCATCGGCCCGGTCTCGATCTCGACCGGCTGGGCACCCAGCTCCAGGGCACGAGCATAGGCTTCATGGGCATTGCGCACACGGAAGGCCATGCCGCACACCGACGGACCATGCTCGGCGGCAAAGTAGGACGCCACGCTCTTGGGTTCGTTGTTCAGGATCAGGTTGATGCCGCCCTGACGGTACAGGTGCACGTCCTTGGAGCGGTGGCTGGCGACCTTGGTGAAGCCCATGATCTGGAAGATCGGCTCCAGGGTACCCGGGACAGGTGCGGCCAGTTCAATGAACTCGAAGCCCATCAGGCCCATCGGGTTTTCGAAGATATCTGCCATGTTCGTTTCCTCATCATCAAAGCGTTCAAATCACAGGGGTAGCTTGCTGTCGATGTGGAGCGAACGTGGCGGCGCGCAGGAGATGCCCCTCACACTGCGGGCGAGGTAGTCACCATAAATCAGTTTGAACCCATGACACTTCATATGGGACCTATTCTCGGCCGTCTGATCCTCCAGTGGCGAAGGACCTTATTATTGTATGCGTAACGCGATTCTACAGGGCGTAAGAAAAATTGTAAGTACTTTAGTGCCCGGGCCTGCCGACAGCGGCAGCCTCCCCTGCAGTACATCAGGCTGACGCCTCAGCTGTATACGGGCCGATGAACGGCTATGCTGTGCGCTCAGGGGTACCAGGGAAACCCTGCCCTTGAAATCATCCGCGCTCATCCCGCACAGGTAGACACCATGCCCCTCACGAAAAAACGCCCCGGTCGCTGGACCCTGCGAGCCCTGCTGCCATGGCTGGTGGGGGCGATACCGGTGGTGTCCGGCGTGCTGATCATGCACTGGCAGGCCCAGCGTGAGCTCGAGGCCAGGGCCGCGAACACGGCCGCCCTGGTCACCGGGCACTTCGAACGCATCCTCGACAACATCGCCGGCGCCGCCCAGGCCCTGCTGCCCCTGACCCGCCAACCCTGCGCAGAGGCCACGCTGGCCCTGCGCGAACAGGTGACACGCGGCTCGTTCGTGCGCTCCAGCAACCTGTTTCGTGACAATGACCTGTACTGCAGTTCGCTTTTTGGCAACTTCAGCGAGCCGGTGGATGCCAAGGACTATGTCGATGGCAGCCTGTGGCTGATGAACGGCAACTCGGTGACGCCCGGCCATGCACTGCTGGCCTACCGGCTCAGCAAGGGCAACGACGGCGCCATCACCACCGTCGATGGCGACCACCTGAGCAGCGCCCTGGAGCTGCTCGACCAGGGCACCACCCTGGTGCTGCAGGTAGGCCCCAACTGGATGGGCGAAGACGGCGTGGTGCACCAGGGCCCGCCCCCGGTGTTTGCCGTGGCGCCGACGCAGCAGGCCTCGCAGCGCTATCGTTTTTCGGTGCACAGCGGTTATGCCGCTGGCGAACCCTGGCGCCTGATGCGCGCCGAGTACCCGGGGCTGTTCGGCCTGGTGACCCTGCTGGGCGTGATGGCCGGCGCGGCCTGCCGCTGGCAGCTGCGCAGGGCCAGTTCGCCACGGGTGGAGCTGCAACGGGCACTGGAGGCCGACGAGTTCATCCCGTACTTCCAGCCGGTGGTGCGCGAGGGTGACTACCGCTGGGCCGGCGCCGAGGTGCTGATGCGCTGGCAGCACCCGCGCGAAGGCATGGTGCGCCCTGACCTGTTCATTCCCTATGCCGAGCACAGCGGCCAGATCGTGCCCATGACCCGGCGCCTGATGCAGCGCGTGGCCGAAGGCCTGGCGCCCCACGCCCAGAGTTTTGGCGACGGCTTTCATGTGGGCATCAACATCACTGCCGATCACTGCCAGGACATGGCCCTGTATGACGACTGCCGCGATTTTCTCGCCGCCTTCCCGCCTGGCCGGGTGATCCTGACCCTGGAGCTGACCGAGCGCAAGCTGGTGGTACCCAGCGACACCACCGAGCAACTGTTCGCAAGGCTGCAGGCCCTGGGGGTGATGATCGCCATCGATGACTTCGGCACCGGCCAGTCGAGCCTGGGCTACCTGCGCCAGTTCAAGGTCGACTACCTGAAGATCGACCAGAGCTTCGTGGCCATGATCGGCGTCGATGCCCTGTCGCTGCATATCCTCGACAGCATCATCGAGCTGTCGGGCAAGCTGGGCCTGGGCATCGTCGCCGAGGGCGTGGAGACCATCGCCCAGCGCGACTACCTGGCCCGGCACCGGGTGGACTTCCAGCAGGGCTACCTGTTCGCCCGGCCGATGCCGTTGGCCGAGTTCGTGGCTGCATTGGGCACACAGCCGGTTGCCCAGGTGACGCGCCCCTGAGATCATGCGCGCTCACCACTTCCCTACCCCTTCGTGCTCCCGAGGCCCCCTTGTCCAGAGGCATCGTTTCATCGGTCATGGCGTCGTGTCTGTTCGCCCTGATGTACTACTACACCTCCTTGCTCACCCCCCTCGACGGCGAGGAAATCTTCGGTTGGCGCATGCTGCTGACCCTGCCGTGCATCACGCTGTTCATGCTGCTGTCCAAGGACTGGCCACTGGCAATCGGCGTACTGCAGCGCATCCGGCGCAACCCGCTGCTGTTGCTGGGGCTGGTGGGTACCTCGACATTGATGGGGCTGCAGCTGTGGGTGTTCCTGTGGGCACCGCTGCACGGGCGCAGCATGGAGGTATCGCTGGGGTACTTCCTGCTGCCGCTGACCATGGTGCTGACCGGGCGGGTGGTGTATGGCGAGCGCCTGTCACGCCTGCAGAAGGTCGCCGTGGCCTGCGCCGTGGTGGGGGTGGGGCATGAACTGATACGCCATGGCTCGTTCGCCTGGGAAACCCTGCTGGTGGCCGGCGGCTACCCGTTCTACTTCATCTTGCGGCGCAAGTTGCGCACCGATCACCTGGGCGGGCTGTGGGCCGACATGTGCCTGATGATGCCGCCCTCGGTGTACTTCATCGTGCAGGGCCCGCTGAGCGCAGCCGACCTGCTGGCCCACCCGCAGCTCTATGTGCTGATCCCGATCCTGGGCGTGATCAGCGCCCTGGCGCTGGTCACCTACGTGATGGCCAGCCGTCTGCTGGCGTTCAGCCTGTTCGGCCTGCTCAGCTATGTGGAACCGGTGCTGCTGGTGGCGGTGGCCCTGATCCTGGGCGAGAGCATCGCCCCGGACCAGTGGCTGACCTACCTGCCGATCTGGCTGGCAGTGGTGGTGCTGGTGCTCGAGGGGGTCAGGCACCTGCTGCGTCAGCGGCGGCGTTCGGTGTAAGCCGTACCTGCCGCACCCGGCGCTCCTGCACGGCCTCGACGGTCATCAGCCAGTCGCCCCAGGTCAGTTGATCGCCCACCCGCGGCAGGCGGTCGAGCAGGCTCATGACCAGGCCGGCGAGGGTCTGGTAGTCCTCGGTGGGCTTGGCCGCAAAGCCGATCTGCGCCTGGATCTGGCGCAGGTTCAGCGCGCCGTTGACCAGGTAGCCGTCCGGCGCCTGCACGATGCCCGGCCCTTCGACTTCACTGGCATCGGGCAGCTCGCCGGCGATGGACTCGAGGATATCGGTCATGGTCAGCACGCCGGTGAAGTCGCCGAATTCGTTGACCACGAAGGCGATGTGGGTCGACTGGCTGCGCATCTGCTCCAGCGCGTTGAAGATGCTGAAACTCTCCAGCAGGTTCAGCGGCGTGCGCGCCAGGCGCTCCAGATCCGGCTCGTGACCGGCCAGCAGCTCCCTGAGCAGCTCCTTCTTGTGCACGAAGCCCAGCGGCTCCTCCACCCGCCCCTGGCGAATCAGCGGCAGGCGCGAGTAGGACGAATGCATCAGCGCGGTACGGATCGCCTCCGGCGGTTGCGCCAGGTCGATGAAGTCGACTTTGGCGCGCACCGTCATCAGCGTTCTGATGGGGCGTTCGGCCAGGTTCAGCACGCCGCTGATCATCACCCGTTCGCGGCGGTCGAACAGCACCTGTTCATCGCCATCCTCGACCAGGTCGGCGATGTCCTCACCCACCTCGTCGGCCTGCAACCGGCGCCCGCCCAGCATGCGCATCACCGCGTGGGCGGTGCGCTCGCGCAATGGCCGGTGCTGTTGCAGGCTGCGCTTGCGCCGGGCGCGGGCCAGCTGGTTGAACAGCTCGATCAGGATCGAGAAGCCGATTGCCGCGTACAGGTACCCCTTGGGTATATGAAAGCCCAGGCCCTCGGCGGTGAGGCTGAAGCCGATCATCATCAGAAAGCCCAGGCACAGCATGATCACCGTGGGGTGGGCGTTGACGAAGCGGGTCAGCGGCTTGCTCGCGACGATCATGATGCCGATGGAGAAGATCACCGCGATCATCATGATCGACAGGTGCTCGACCATGCCCACGGCGGTAATCACCGCGTCCAGCGAGAACACTGCATCGAGTACCACGATCTGCGCCACGATCGGCCAGAACGCCGAATGGCGCGCCGGGCCCTGATGGTGGGCGACATGCCCTTCGAGACGCTCGTGCAACTCCATGGTGGCCTTGAACAGCAGGAACACACCGCCGAACAGCATGATCAGGTCACGGCCCGAGAAGCTCTTGTCGAACACCTCGAACAGCGGTGCGGTCAGCGTCACCATCCACGAGATGCTGGCCAGCAGGCCCAGGCGCATGATCAGCGCCAGCGACAGGCCGATCACCCGCGCGCGGTCGCGCTGATGGGGCGGCAGCTTGTCGGCGAGAATCGCGATGAACACCAGGTTGTCGATACCCAGTACCAGCTCAAGCACGATCAGCGTGGCAAGGCCCAGCCAGGCCGTGGGGTCGGCTAGCCATTCCATGGGCAGGTACTCAGGCGGGAAACGTCACGGGGACGGGAAAGGGAGGATGGCCAGGACGGCCGGGTACTGGGAGGCTCCGAGAACGAAGTCATATCAACCTTGGGTCAATTAGGGACGGTGATCCTACAATTTCAGCTGACTTTTCTCACAGCGTGAAATTATTTCAATCTGTGGCAAAACACCCGCTGCGGCACAGGGCAATTTCCTTCAATACCCCACCGACCTTCCCGCCTACCCTCGCTGCACCCTCCCCCTCAAGGATCTGCCGCATGAGCCTCAGCCTTTCCATGGCCGCCTTCGCCCTGGCCGCCTCCATTTCCCCTGGCCCGGTCAACATCGTTGCCCTGGGCGCCGGCGCACGGCATGGCTTGCGCCCGGCCATGCGCCACGTTACCGGTGCCACCCTGGGGTTCATACTGCTGCTGGTACTGATCGGCCTGGGCCTGCACGAGGTGCTGCGCCACTGGCCAGGCCTTGCCGTTGCCCTGCACTGGGCCGGGGTGCTGTTTCTGCTGTACATGGCGTGGAAGCTGGCCCGCGACGACGGCGCGCTCGGTGAAGGGCGTGATACCCACGCACCCAGCCTGCTGCGCGGCGCTGCCATGCAATGGCTCAACCCCAAGGCCTGGCTAGCCTGCGTGGCGGGCATCGGCGCCTTCGTGGGCCAGGGCGAAACCGCCCTGCTGGGCCAGTTCAGCCTGATCTACCTGGTGATCTGCTACCTCTCGCTGGGCTGCTGGGCGCTGGCCGGCAGCCTGATCCGCAGCTACCTCGACAACCCGCGGCGCCTGCGCCTGTTCAATCGCAGCCTGGCCGCCCTGCTGGTGCTGAGTGCGCTGTACCTGATGCAGGGGTCTGTATGAAAAAGACGAAGGTCAGGCTGTTTTCAACCCAGCATCACCGAGTATCAAGGCTTTTCGTACAGCGCCTAGGCTGAGCGGTAATGCCCGGGCGTCGCAGCCAGGTGCTGCTTGAATGCCCGTTGCAGATGCGCCTGGTCGGCAAACCCGGCCTCCAGCGCCACCTCGGCGATCAGCCGGCCTTGACGCAACTGGGCGCGGGCGTACTGCACGCGGCAGTCCAGCACAAAGCCGTGCGGGGTCAGGCCGTAATGCTGCTTGAAGGTGCGGATCAGATACGAGGTGGACAAGCCGGCCGCCTGGCTGATGTCTTCGAGCTTGAGCGGTTCGGTGCAATGTGCGCGAATGAATGCCGCCGCCCGCTCCAGGCGCGCATCCGGCCTGGCCAGCGGCGGTGGCGCTGCCTCCAGCTGCTGGCGCAGGTCGCCGAAGAACGCTTCGGCAGCCGCCGCCTTGCACGCCGCGCCACGCTGGTTGTCGATGAGCATGTCGTACAGCTGCAACAGGGCCTCGAACAGGGCCGGGGCGGTACTCAGGGTGGCAGCGACCGGTGCGAAGCCAAGGCGGGTCAGCCACGGCATGTCCACGTACAACATCAGGTACGACCACGGCTGGTCGGCGATCGGGTTGCAGGCATGCACCACACCGGGGTTCATCATCACCACCGTGCCGGTCTCGACCTCGCGCCAGGTGTGCCCGCTGAGGTAGGAGCTGCGCCCGGCAGTGATCGCACCGATGGAGAACCCGGCATGGGAATGGCGCGCATAGCAGACCTTGCGACCGTCTGCGACCCCGCGCGCCTCGATGAAGGGCAACGCCGGGTCACGCCAGAAATACGAGGTGGTGGTCATCGCGTGCGGGCCTGTGGGCAGTGGAACAACCCGCACTCTATCAGGCTTCAAGGCGTGCCACTGCCCCTTGCGCACCGCTCGTCGTCACTCGCGCGCCCTGATAAGCTGCCGCGCAGACCGTTCAAGGAAGGCCCGCATGAGCAGCAAGCACTTCACCGAAACCAGCAAATTTCTCAGCTACGTGCTGCGTCACGCCCCCGAATCCATCGATCTGCAACTGGACAGCGAAGGCTGGGGCGATGTCGATGCACTGATTGCCGGCGCCGCTCGCCAGGGCCGCGCGCTGGACCTGACGCACCTGCAGGCGGTGGTGGCCAGCAGCGACAAGAAACGCTTCGGCCTGTCGGACGATGGCCGCAGGATTCGCGCCGTACAGGGGCACTCGACAGCGACGGTCGAGCTCCAGTACGCGCCCAAGGCGCCGCCTGCCGAGCTGTACCACGGTACGGCAACGCGCTTTCTCGACTCGATTGCCCAACAGGGCCTGATCGCCGGCAACCGTCACCACGTGCACCTGTCCCACGACCCCGAAACGGCCATTGCGGTCGGCCAGCGTTACGGTTCACCGGTACTGCTGCACATCGATGCAGCGGCAATGCACGCCCAGGGCCTGGCGTTCTTCCAGGCCGACAATGGCGTATGGCTGACGGCCCACGTGCCGGTGGCGTTCATTCGACAGCCCGGTTAAACCGGCGAGTCGGCGTCGTGCACCACCACCAGCAACTGCGCCTGCACCGCCCCGACCGAGCGTAGCCGGTGCGGTGTCTGGGCATTGAAGTGCAGCGCATCGCCGCGCTCGAGCAACACCCGCTCGTGCATGAAGTCCACCTCCACCTGCCCTTCGTGCACGAACAGGAACTCTTCGCCCAGGTGCTCCTTGAACGTCGAGTCGCTGAAGTCCGCCGGCGGGCAGATGATGAACGGCAGCAGGCTGCGCTGGCCGATATGCTGGGCCAGCACCGCGTAGCCCGGCCCTTCGGCGCTGCCGGACAACGCCTGGCGTTCACCCCGGCGTACCAGGCTGTAGCGCGCCTGCGCAGGCTGGTCTTCGGCGAACAGTTCTTCCACGTTCACGTTCAACGCCCGCGCCAGTTTCAGCGCCGCCGCAATCGAAGGGGTGTTCAGACCCCGCTCCACCTTGGACAGGTAGCTCTTGGTCATGGCCGTTTTCTCGGCCAGCGTCTCAAGCGTCAGCCCAAGTTTTTTTCTTAATACTTTCAATCGGATAGACATTTAACGCCGCTATTCCCGGTGCAATGGGCAACCTTTCCCTTGCCAATGACACTTTGTGTCATATAGCCTTGTTTGTGTCATGAGGTTGACCACCCCGCTCACCTTCCAAGCAACCGGGGCGGGCCAGCCCTGACGTCCGATCCGCCACCGAGGAAACCCCAATGGCCAAGACATTAGCACTCCCCAAGGACCAACTGGTCAAGCAGGCCCTGGAACAGATGCAGGGCTCGCTTGCCGATAATACGTGGACTGTGCGTGAAAAGCTGGCGCTGACCTGCCGAATCCTGTTCGACAACGGCCACGACTCCGGCCTGGCCGGGCAGATCAGTGCCCGCGGCCCGCAACCGGGCACCTTCTACACCCAGCAACTAGGGCTGGGCTTCGATGAAATCACCGCCAGCAACCTGCTATTGGTCAACGAGGACCTGGAGGTGCTCGAAGGCAGCGGCATGCCCAACCCGGCCAACCGCTTTCACAGCTGGGTGTACCGCGCACGCCCGGATGTGAACTGCATCATCCACACCCACCCGACCCACATCGCCGCGCTGTCGATGCTCGAGGTACCGTTGCAGGTGTCGCACATGGACCTCTGCCCGCTGTACGAGGACTGCGCGTTTCTCGAAGGCTGGCCCGGGGTGCCGGTGGGCAACGAGGAAGGCGAGCTGATCAGCGCGGCGCTGGGCGACAAGCGCGCCATCCTGCTCTCGCACCACGGCCAGCTGTCGACCGGCGCCAGCATCGAGGAAGCCTGTGTGATCGCGCAGTTGATCGAGCGCGCGGCGCGCCTGCAGTTGCTGGCGATGTCAGCCGGCCAGATCAAGCCCATCGAGCCGGTGCTGGGGCGCGAAGCGCACGACTGGATCGCCCGCCCCAAGCGCCACGGCGCGGCGTTCGCCTACTATGCCCGGCAGTGCCTGCGTCAGCATGCCGATTGCCTGAACTGAACCTGTTTTCTGCGGAGTGTTTTTCATGTCCACGACTTTTCACGGCATCATCGGCTACACCATCACCCCGTTCAGCGCCGACGGCACCCAGCTCGACCTGGCGGCCCTGGGCCGCTCAATCGATCGGCTGATCGAAGGTGGCGTACAGGCCATCGCACCCCTGGGCAGCACGGGCGAAGGCGCCTACCTGAGCGACCGCGAGTGGGACCAGGTGGCCGAGTTCAGCCTGGCGCACATTGGCGGGCGGGTACCGACCATTGTCAGCGTCTCGGACCTGACCACCGCCAGCGCCATGCGCCGTGCGCGCTTTGCCGAGGCCCATGGGGCAGATGCGGTGATGGTATTGCCGGCGGCCTACTGGAAGCTGAGCGAGGCCGAGATCCTGCAGCACTACCAGAGCATCGGCGACTGCATCGGCGTGCCGATCATGCTCTACAACAACCCGGCCACCAGCGGCACCGACCTGTCGGTGGAGCTGATCATGCGCATCGTGCGCCAGGTCGAGAACGTGACCATGGTCAAGGAGAGTACCGGCGACATCCAGCGCATGCACAAGCTGCAGCAGTTGGGCGAAGGCCAGGTGCCGTTCTACAACGGCTGCAACCCGTTGGCCCTGGAAGCGTTCGTGGCCGGTGCCACGGGCTGGTGCACGGCGGCAGCCAACCTGATTCCGGCGCTCAACCAGCAGCTGTACCAGGCCGTGCTGGGTAACGACCTTGAGGCGGCGCGAGCGCTGTTCTACCGGCAGTTGCCATTGCTGGAGTTCATCCTCAAGGGCGGCTTGCCGGCGACGGTGAAGGCAGGGTTGGCGTTGACCGGGCTGGAGGTGGGCGAGCCGCGCAGGCCGGTATTCGGGCTGGATGACGCCGGGCGTGAGCGGTTGCGCGGGTTGCTCGAACAGATGGGGTAAGGCCTTCTCACTGCCTCGGCGCACGGGATTGCCACGGCCAACAGGGCATGCATCGCCAGCCCTGTTGGCTCGGCTTCAGGGCGCTACAACCGCCAATCCAGGCTCACCGTCAGCGTGCGCGGATCCCCCCAGTACACCCCGTTGTAGAACCCCACGTTGTTGTAGTACCTGGTATCCAGCAGGTTCTTCACGTTCAAGGACGCCGACAGGTGTTCGTCGAACTCGTAACGGGAGATCAACCCCACCACCGTGTAGGACCGCTGGCGAATGTCAGCCGGCGCCGTGATGATCCGGCCATCGCTGCCTCGCCCCACCGGACGATTGCCGCTGCGGTAGATGTCGCTCTGCCAATCCACCGACCCACCCACGGTCAACCTGTCCATCACCCTGTAGGTGCTGTTCCAGCGCACCATGTTCAACGGCTGGGTGGTGTTGCGCCGCTTGTGCTCGGCATCCAGCGAGTGGGTGTAGCTGTAGCCCAGGGTCATGTTCCACCCCGCCATCACCTCGCCAGCGACCTCCGCCTCGAAGCCCTCCACGGTATTGCCCTTGCCGCCGGACTTGTAATACTGCTCGCCGTTGGGCCCTACCGGAATGGAATCGTCCACCTCGGCCACGTTGTCCTGCTTGCTGCGAAACACCGCCGTCGACAGGTTCAGGCGCTCGTCCAGCAGGCTGCCCTTCAGGCCCACCTCGTAGTTGCTGCCCACCACCGGTTCCAGGTACTTGTCGTCGACATCCTTGTAGTTCTGCGGCTTGAAGATGTCGGTGTAGCTGGCGTACACGGTGTAGTGGTCGGTGATGTCGTACAGAACGCCCGCATAGGGTGTCCACACGTCATTGTGGGTGCGGCTTGAGCGCGGGTTCTCCACCACCTGCCCCGCCGCATCGAATGCCCATGAGCGCCCCGTGACCTTCCAGCTGCCGTAGCGGCTGCCCAGCACCAGGTGCAGTGCATCGGTCACGTTCAGCCGGGTGGCGACATAGCCGGCCTTCTGCTGCGTGGTATCGCGCGAACCATCCAGGTTGGTCACGGTATCGGCGAACTTGTCTACCCCGCCCAGGTACTTCCAGTCGGGGATGGTCGTGTAGCCGGGCGGCAGGTCCAGGGGCCGCTTGAGCGGCGCGCTGTTGCGCCGCTGCGACTCGCCATAGCCGATCATGAATTCGTGCTCGCGCCCCAGCAGCGCAAAGGGCCCGCCCAGGTTGAGGTCGGCGGCGCTCATTTTCTCGTCGCCGATGAAGTGGCTGACCCAGGCATTCATGCCGCTGCGGTCGGCCTCGGGGAAGCCCTGGCCACCGAAGTACACCTTGCCGTCGGTTTCGCTCTGGCGGTAGGTGTAGGCGGCCTTGAGGTGCCAGTCGCCGCCCAGGCGCTGGTCGAGGGTGGCGAACACGGTCTCGTCCTTGAGCGGCCATGAACTCCACGGCGCCGAGATGTTGTTCGAACGCGGCAGCTTGGCCTTGCCACCGGAGGCGTTCCAGTACGGCACGGTGCCCCACGAGGCACCCTGTACATGCTTGTTCTGGTAGTCGTACCCCACCGCCAGCACGGTGTCGTCGCTCAGGTCGCCCTCGAGAATGCCGTAGGCCACCTCGCGCTGGGTCTGGTAGCGGTCGCGAAACGAATGGGCATCGCGGTAGGCCAGCACGCTGCGCCCGCGCAGACGGCCGTCGAAGGCCAGCGGCCCGCCCACGTCGACATAGCTGTAGTAGTTGTCGTAGCTGCCGCCACGCAGGCCGGTTTTCACCGCCAGCTCATGGGTGGGGCGCTTGCGCATCATGTTGATGGTGCCCGACGGGTCGCCGGCGCCGGTGGTCAGCCCGGTGGCGCCACGCACCACTTCGATGCGGTCGTAGATGATGGTGTCCGAGTCGGACTTGAGCCCCGCGAAGGTGTTGAGCATGCCGTCGATCTGGAAGTTGTCGATGGCATAGCCGCGCGAGTTGTAGGTGGGGCGCTCGGAGTCGTTGCGCTGCACCACCACGCCCGTCACCTGGCCCATGGCTTCGGAGAGGTTGTCGAGCTGGAAGTCGTCCAGCTGCTGGCGGGTCAGCACCGACATCGACTGCGGGGTGTCCTTGATCGACAGGTTCAGGCGGGTTGCGGTGCTCATGCTGCCGGTGGTGTAGGCCCCGGTGTTTTCGGTGGTGCTGCCCAGGCCCTGGGCACTCACGTTGGTCGAACCCAGCTCCAGCGCCTGGGGGGCGGCGTCGGGCAGGGGTTCGTTGTCAGCCAGTGCGACGGCGCTGCAGGCGGTGCCGTACAGGCCCAGTGTCAACGTCATGGAACGGGTAATCGGCGCGAACATCGCGGCCTTCTCCTTGTTTTACGACGGGAAATTCCGTTTAGAAATACACAGCGGGACATCATCGGATCACCCTTAATACGAATGCTTATCGATTTAATTTAGGCATGAAAAAGGCGATCCGAAGATCGCCTTTTTTACCCGCCGGATGCGCTAAGGCATCACAGGTGGCGTGTACTGCAACGTGGTGCCCAGCGCCCAGAGCAAGAACAGCACCAGCGGCACGTGCACCAGCAACTGCACGAACGAGAAGCCGATCAGGTCGCGCGCCTTGAGCCCCAGCACGCCCAGCAGCGGCAGCATGTAGAACGGGTTGATCAGGTTGGGCAGCGCCTCGGCGGCGTTGTAGATCTGCACCGCCCAGCCCAGGTGGTACTGCAGGTCGTTGGCCACCAGCATCACGTAGGGCGCCTCGATGATCCACTTGCCGCCACCGGAGGGAATGAAGAAGCCCAGCACCGCGGAGTACACGCCCATCAGCAAGGCGTAGGTGTCATGCGAGGCGATCTGCACGAAGAAGGTGGAGATATGGTGCGCCAGGGTTTGCGCGTCCACGCCCTTGACCTGGGTGAGGATGGCCGCGATCGAGCCGTACAGCGGGAACTGGATCAGTACCCCGGTGGTGGTCGGCACCGCACGGCTCACCGCATCCAGGAAGCTGCGCGGGCGCCAGTGCAGCAAGGCGCCGAGCATGATGAACAGAAAGTTGTAGGTATTGAGCCCCGAGATCGCGGTGATGGCCGGCTTGGTCGAGAACTCGTGGTACAGCCAGCCAGCCGCCAGGGCCACCAGCAGCAGGGTCAGCACCGGGCTGTATTCCAGCCATTCACCCGGGCGCGTGCGCTGCGCCGGTGGTGGTGCGCTGAAGCTGGGGTCGATGCCACAGGCCTGGGCATCGCGGGCACTCTGCGGGCCGGGTGCAGTGGCGTAGGCCACGATCAGCGACACGATGACCAGCGCCGCCAGCATCACGCCCGACTGCCAGAGGAAGATGGTTTCGGTGAACGGGATCACCCCGGTGATCGCCAGGATCGACGGCGGCAGGCTGGCCGGGTTGGCTTGCAGCTGCGCGGCCGACGAGGACAGGCCCAGGGCCCATACGGCGCCCAGGCCCAGGTAGGCGGCGGCACCGGCGGCGCGGTAGTCCATCTTCAGGTCGGTACGGCGCGCCAGGGCGCGTACCAGCAGGCCGCCGAACACCAGCGACAGGCCCCAGTTGAGCAGCGAGGCGACCATCGATATCAGCGCCACCCAGCACACGGCCGAACGGCCGTTCTTCGGAATGCGCGCCAGGCGGTCGATGAGTTTCACCGCCGGCGGCGAGCTGGCCACCACATAGCCGCCGATGACCACGAAGGCCATCTGCATGGTGAAGGGGATCAGGCTCCAGAACCCGTCACCGAAGGCGGTGGCGGTATCGAGGGGTTTGGCGCCCATGGCCAGGGCGGCCAGTGACACCAGCACCACGGCCAGGGCGGCGAACACCCAGGAGTCGGGGAACCAGCGTTCGGCCCAGTTGGAGCAACGCAGGGCAAAGCGGGCGGAGCGGCTGTCTTGGAGTTCGGCGGCCACGGGATTTTCCTTCTTATTGATTTTTTTTGAACGGCTGAAGGCCCCTTCGCCGGCAAGGCCGGCTCCTGCACAGGAATGCGTGGTTCCCTGCAGGAGCCGGCCTTGCCGGCGAAGAGGCCAGCACAGGCAAGGCGGTTATCAGCCTAGAACGTCATCTCTTTCACATCATCGGCCACGATCAGCTTGCCGGCGGTCTTGGCGACGATCTCTTCCACGCTCACCCCCGGCGCTGTCTCGCGCAGGATGAACGCGCCATTCTCGATCTCAAGATAGGCCAGGTCGGTCAGCACCTTGCGGATGCAGCCGGCACCGGTCAGCGGCAGGCTGCAACGCGACAGCAGCTTGGACTCGCCGTCCTTGGAGGCATGGGTCATGGTGACGATGATGTTCTCGGCACCGGCCACCAGGTCCATCGCCCCGCCCATGCCCTTGACCAGTTTGCCCGGGATCATCCAGGAGGCGATGTTGCCCTCCACGTCCACCTCGAACGCCCCCAGCACGGTGAGGTCGACGTGGCCGCCACGGATCATCGCGAAGGACTCGGCCGAGTTGAAGATCGACGCGCCGGTGCGGGCGGTCACGGTCTGCTTGCCGGCGTTGATCATGTCGGCGTCCAGCTGCGCTTCGGTGGGGAATTCCCCCATGCCCAGCAGGCCGTTCTCCGATTGCAGCATCACGTCCATATCCGCCGGGACGTAGTTGGCCACCAGGGTCGGGATGCCGATGCCAAGGTTGACGTAGTAGCCGTCCTTGAGTTCACGGGCTACACGTTGTGCCATTTGTTCGCGGGTAAGTGCCATGCTCAGGTTCTCTTTGTTGTTCTGCGCGGGGTCGGGTCAGGCTTTGACGGTGCGTTTTTCGATACGCTTCTCGAACGTGCCGACGATGACCCGGTCGACGTAGATGCCCGGGGTATGGATCTCGGTAGGCAGCAGCACGCCTGGCTCGACGATCTCCTCGACCTCCACCACGGTGATCCTGCCGGCGGTGGCGGCCAGCGGGTTGAAGTTCTGCGCGGTGTTGCGGTACACCACGTTGCCGTAGTGGTCGGCCTTCCAGCCCTTGACGATGGCGAAGTCACCGGTGATGGCTTCTTCGAGGATGTACTTGCGCCCGTTGAATTCGCGCACTTCCTTGCCTTCGGCCACCGGGGTGCCGTAGCCGGTGGCGGTGAAGAAGGCCGGGATGCCGGCGCCGCCGGCGCGCATCTTCTCGGCCAGGGTGCCTTGCGGGGTAAGTTCCACTTCCAGCTCGCCGCTGAGCAGCTGACGCTCGAACTCGGCGTTTTCGCCCACATACGAGGCGACCATCTTGCGGATCTGGTGGTCTTCGAGCAGCACGCCCAGGCCGAAGCCGTCGACGCCGCAGTTGTTGGACACCACGGTCAGGCCGCGCACGCCACGGCGCTTGATCTCGGCAATGAGGTTTTCAGGGATGCCGCACAGGCCGAAGCCGCCTGCCAGTACGGTCATGTTGTCGGCAAGGCCTTCGAGGGCCTCTTCATAGGTCGCTACGCGCTTGTCCAGTCCGGCCATGCTGATTCGCCTTTTGTAGTTGTAGAACCGACGAGGGTCGTCGGAGAGCGTCTGGGGCCATCTTCGCCCTTGGCCACTCATTTGTTAATTTTGTTTTTTTGATGGATTGATTGGTTATTCAAATCAATGTCGATGCGGGTAGGCTTGACCCGCCACAAAACCCTAAAGGACAGTAGACCACCCTCCCCACTTTGCAGGAGCCTTCCATGCGTACGCTCGAACTCGGCGACTCCACCGTACCCGTCATCGGCCAGGGCACCTGGTACATGGGCGAAGACCCCGGCCAGCAGAAAGCCGAGGTCGCCGCCCTGCAGCACGGCATCGACCTGGGCCTGACGTTGATCGACACCGCCGAAATGTATGCCGAGGGCGGCGCCGAGCGGGTGGTGGGCCAGGCCATCCAGGGGCGTCGCGAGCAGGTCTGCGTGGTCAGCAAGGTGTACCCGCACAACGCCAGCCGCAGCGGCATCCCCGCCGCCTGCGAGCGCAGCCTGCAGCGCCTGGGCACCGACCATATCGACCTGTACCTGCTGCACTGGCGCGGCCAGTACCCGCTGGAGGAAACCGTCGAAGCCTTCGAGCGCCTGCGCGAGGCCGGCAAGATCCGGCGCTGGGGCGTGTCCAACTTCGATACCGATGACCTGCGCGAGCTGGACAACCCGGCCTGCGCCACCAACCAGGTGCTGTACAACCCCGAGCAGCGCGGCATCGAGTTCGACCTGCTGCCCTACAGCCACAAGCGCCACTTGCCAACCATGGCCTACTGCCCGCTGGCCCAGGCCGGACGCCTGCTCAAAAACGCGACCCTCAACCAGATCGCCGAACGCCATGGCGCCACCGCGGCCCAGGTGGCGCTGGCCTGGGTAACCCGTGAAGACGGCGTGATCGCGATCCCCAAGGCGGTGGACAAACGCCATGTGCAGCTCAATGCCGCCGCGGCCAGCCTGACCTTGAGCAGCGAAGACCTGCGCGCCATCGACCGCGCCTTCCCGCCGCCCACCCGCAAGCAGCGCCTGGCGATGGTGTGATCAGCGAAAGTCGCGGCTGCGCACATCCAGCCCGTGCAACAGCGGGCTGAGGTCTTCCAGGCGCTTCGCTATCAGGTGGCGCACACCGTCGGCGCATTCGAGCGTACCCATCACCCGCAGCAGCTGCGAGCCCACCAGCACCCGGCGCTGACGCTCGGCCAGCTCGCGCCACACCACCACGTTGACCATGCCGAACTCATCCTCCAGGGTCACGAAGGTCACGCCGCTGGCAGTGCCTGGCCGCTGGCGCCCGGTGACCAGCCCCGCCACGCTCACCGCATCGCCGTGTTCGGCCCCCTCCAGGGCCTGCGAACTGCGACAGCCCAGGCCATTCAGGCGTCGGCGCAGCAGGCTCAGCGGGTGCGGGCCCAATGTGGTGCCGACGCTGGCATAGTCGGCAAACAGGTCCTCGCCCACGCTGGGCACCGGCAGGTTCACCGGCGCTTCACGGGGCGGCTCCACCCCGGCGAACAGCGGCAGTTGCGCCTGCACCGCCGCCACTTCCCAGCGCGCCTGATAACGGTGCCCGGCCAGGGCGCCCAGGGCCCCGGCATCGGCCAGCAGCGCCCGCGCCCGCGCATCCAGGCCGGCACGCAGGCACAGGTCGGCCACATCGCCGAACGCCCGCTGCGCCCTGGCCTGTGCCAGGCGCAGGGCATCGTCCTGGCGAAAGCCGCGCACCTGGCGCAGGCCAAGGCGCAGCGCCAGTTCATCGCCGCCCACCGGCTCCAGGCTGCAGTCCCACTGGCTGTGCTGCACATCCACCGGGCGAATCTGGATGCGGTGGCGGCGCGCGTCCTGCAGGATCTGGTCCGGGCTGTAGAAGCCCATCGGCCAGCTGTTGATCAGCGCACAGGCGAAGATCGCCGGCTCGTGGCACTTGAGCCAGCAACTGGCGTAGGTCAGCAAGGCAAAGCTGGCCGCGTGGGACTCGGGGAACCCGTAGCTGCCAAAGCCCTTGATCTGCTCGAAGATGCGCTCGGCGAACTCGACGCTGTAGCCGTTGTTCAGCATGCCCCGGGTCAGCCGCTCGCGGTGTGGCTCCAGCCCGCCGTGACGTTTCCAGGCGGCCATCGAACGGCGCAACTGGTCGGCCTCGCCTGCCGTATAGTCGGCAGCCACCATGGCCAGCTCCATCACCTGCTCCTGAAACAGCGGCACGCCCAGGGTGCGCTCGAAGACCTTCTTCAGCGCATCCGACGGGTAGGTCACCTGCTCCTGCTTGTTACGCCGGCGCAGGTACGGGTGCACCATGTCGCCCTGGATCGGCCCGGGGCGCACGATGGCCACCTCGATGACCAGGTCGTAGAACTCGCGTGGCTTGAGCCGCGGCAGCATGGCCATCTGCGCCCGTGACTCGATCTGGAACACCCCCACGGTATCGGCACGGCCGATCATGTCGTAGGTGGGGACATCGTCCGGCGGCAGGGTAGCGATGGTCAGCTCGCGCCCGCGGTGGTAGCGCACCAGGTCGAAGCAGCGGCGCAAGGCGCTGAGCATGCCCAGGGCCAGGATATCGACCTTGAGCAGGCCGACCATGTCCAGGTCGTCCTTGTCCCACTGGATCACCGTGCGTTCGTCCATGGCGGCGTTCTCCACCGGCACCAGGGTGTCCAGTGGCTGCTCGGAAATCACGAAGCCACCAGGGTGCTGCGACAGGTGCCGGGGGAAGCCGATCAGCTCGCCGGTCAAGGTCAGTACCCGGTGCAGCAGCGGGCTGTCGGGGTCGAAACCGGCTTCGCGCAACCGCTCCGGCGGCGGGATGCGGTCGGTCCAGCGCCCGCAGCAATCGGCCAGGGCGTTGATCTGGTCGGGCGGCAGCCCCAGCACCCGGGCAATGTCGCGCACCGCCCCGGCGGCATGGTAGGTGCTGGCCACGGCCGTCAGGGCGGCGCGGTGGCGGCCATAGCGGTTGAACACGTATTGCAGCACCTCTTCGCGCCGTTCGTGCTCGAAGTCCACGTCGATGTCCGGCGGCTCGTCGCGTTCACGCGATAAAAAGCGCTCGAACAGCAGGTGCGTGCGGGTCGGGTCCAGCTCGGTGATGCCCAGCACGAAGCACACCACCGAGTTGGCTGCCGAGCCCCGGCCCTGGCACAGAATGCCCTGGCCACGGGCAAAATGAACGATGTCGTAGACGGTCAGGAAGTAGCTCTCGTAACCCAGCTCGGCGATCAGTGCCAGTTCGTGTTCGAGGGTCTGGCGCACGGCCGGCTCGATTCCCCCCGGCCAGCGCCACGGCACCTGGCGTTCGCACAGCGTGCGCAGCCAGCCGGTCGGCGTGTACCCCTCGGGCACCACTTCGCGCGGGTACTGGTAGCGCAACTGGCCGAGGTCGAAGGTGCAGCGCCGGGCAATCTCCAGGGTGGCCTCAAGCAGGTGGGCCGGGTACAGCTCGGCCAGCTGCGCCAGGGGCCGCAGGTGCCGCTCGCCATTGGCGAACAGGTGCTGCCCGGCACCGGCCACGGTGCTGTGATGGCGCAGCGCGCTCATGCAGTCCTGCAGCGCGCGCCGCCCACGCGCATGCATGTGCACGTCGCCACAGGCCACGGCGCGCAGGTTCAGGCTCGCGGCCAACCCCTGCAGTTGTTGCAGGCGCTGTTGATCGTCGGCACCGCGATGCAGTTGCACCGCCAGCCACAGGCGCTCGCCGAACACCTCGCGCAGCCACAGGCCGGGGCCGGCCTGCAACGGCTCGTCCGGCACCCACAGCGCCAGCAGGCCGTGCAGCGGGCCGGCGAAGTCTTCGCGCAGCAGCTGGTATTCGCCCTTTTTCGCCCGGCGCCGCGCCAGGGTGATGAGCCGACACAGGTGCTGGTAGCCGCTCAGGTTTTCGACCAGCAGCACCAGCCTGGGGCCGTCGTGCACCCGCACCTCGCTGCCGACGATCAGCTTGAGGCCCGTCTCCCTGGCCGCCTGCCAGGCGCGCACGATACCGGCCAGGGTGCATTCGTCGGTGATCGCCAGGGCCTGGTAGCCCTGCTGGTGCGCCCGCTCGAACAGCTCGCGGGCACTCGAGGCCCCGCGCTGGAAGGTGAAGTTCGACAGGCAGTGCAGCTCGGCATAGCCCACGCTCATGCGAACCAGCCCTGCAGCCACAACGGCCCGCCTTCGCCCAATGGCCGGTAGGCCCAGCCGCGCTGGCCAGCCGGGGTTTCGACCAGGTAGTAGTCACGCCGTACATCGCCGCCATCCCACCAGCCGGATTCGATCCGCTCGGGCCCGGCCAGCAGGCGCAGGCCCTCGGGCGCCAAGGCCTGCGGCTCGGCCAGCAGCCAGCCCGGGCGCGGCGGCCCACCCGGCGCACGGGCCAGCGGCGGGGCGCCGCCTGCCGCCTGCCAGGCGCACTCGGGGCGGTGGTCGGCAAAAGCCTGCACAGCCCGCACGCTCTCATCGCCCAGGCGTGCACGCAAACGCTCGCGCAGTTGCTCCCAGCCCTGTTGCTGCTGGGGCCGCGCATTGAACAGCTCGCCCGGTTGCGGCACGAACGCCGGCAGGTCGTCGGCCACCAGGCGCACGCTGCGCACCGGTGCGGGCAGGCTCAACTGCTCCAGGCGCCCGCGTGCCAGCTCGAACAGCATGCCCGCCTCGCGTTCGGCGGCCAGCAGGCCGACCACCACCGGCGTGGCGACGCCCCGGGCATGTTCCAGGTGCAGGGTAAAACGCTGCACGCCGCCGTCACGGCTGGCCAGGAACGCCGCCAGGTCGGCAATCAGCCGGCGCAACGGAAACAACAGCGCCTGGTGCGATTCCACATCGAAGTTGAGTTCCAGCCGCGCCTCGAACCGGTCCGGCGGCCGGTAGCACGCCAGCGCCATGGGGCGCAGGCCCAGCAGGCGATCCAGGTGCACCTGCACGCTGGCGGCAAAACGCCTGGCCAGGGTGTCGCGCGGCAACCCCAGCACCTGCCCAAGGTCGCGCAGGCCCATGCGCGACAAGGCCGTGGCGGCCTCCACCGGCAGGCCGATGCGGTCCACGGGCATCTGCGCAAGGGCGGCGCGGGTGGCCTGGGCGTCGTTCAGTGCCAGCCCGTCATGGGCGTTGGCCAGCATGCGCGCCGCCACCGGGTTGCTGGCCAGCACGATGCGATGACGCAGCCCCAGCTCGCCCAGCTCCTTGCGCAGGCGGGCCTCGAACAGCGGCCAGGGCCCGAACAGGCCCAGGCTGGATTCGACTTCGAGCAACACGGTGCGTGGGTAATGCAGGCTGACCTGCGAACTGAACTGGTAGGCCCAGGCGGCCAGCAATTGCTGCAACTGCTCGACCGCCGCCGGGTCATGCTCGACGCAGGTAAAACTGCTGGCCAGCGCCTGCGCGGTGCTCAGGCTCTGCCCGGCGCGCAGCCCCAGGGCCCGGGCCGCCGGGTTGACCGCCTGCAACACGCGCCGCTGCGCCGGGCCGCTGAGCAGCACCAGCGGCGCCTGGGGGTCGTCGCGACCGCGCAGCACGCTGTCGAGTGCCAGTTGCGGCAGCAGGATGCAGGCCCACAGCATCGCCCATCACCCTCGCCCGGCCATGGCGATCGGGGTGGCCGGGGCCAGCCCGCCACGGCACTTGAGCACCCGCCACTGCGCCGGGTGCAGGTCGACGGCAATGCGCAGCGCGGCCGGCGACGGGTTGAGTGCCGCCTGCTGCGGGCGGCAGGCAAAGGCCAGGGTCTGGCCGGTTTCGGCAGCCACCTGCAGGCGGCGCAAGGCGCGGTCGTCGACCTGCTGCGGCCAGCACAGCACCGCGCCGCAACTGCCCGAGCGCAGGCACTGCTCGGCGGCCCACAGGGCCTCGACGCGGGAGGCCTGGATCAGCGACAGCCAGCGCAGGTCGACACCGGCTGCCAGCCAGGCGGGCGGGTACGGAATGAACGGCGGCGCCACCAGCACCACCCGTTCGCCGCTGGCAGTCAGGCGCGCCAGGCTCGGCCAGAGCAGGTGCAACTCGCCGGCGCCCTCGGCAGCCAGCAGCAGTTCGCTGAGCGCACCCGGTGGCCAGCCGCCGCCGGGCAGCACTGCGTCCAGCGCGGCATGCCCGGTGGGTTGCAGGCCCCGGGGCTGGGCCAGCGGGCGCCCCTTCCAGACCCGCCGCTCGTCGAGCAGCCCGTCGAGGCTGACCACCGCGCCCATCAGTCGCGCCTCAACAGGCCGCAGAACACCCCTTCGATCACGAAGTCGCGTTCTGGCCCCACGTCTATCGGTGCATAGGCCGGGTTGCGCGGCAGCAGGCGGTAGTGCGTGCCTGCGCGCTGGAAGCGCTTGATGGTGACCTCGCCATCGAGCCGGGCCACCACGATCTGCCCGTCGCGGGCATCGGGCTGCTGGTGAATGCCCACCAGGTCGCCGTCGAAGATACCGTCGTCGATCATCGAGTCGCCGCGCACCTTCAGCAGGTAGGTGGGGGTACGGCTGAACAGGTGCGCATCGAGCATCAGCTGTTCGTGGATGTCCACGTCGGGCCCGATCGGGCGGCCGGCGGCCACCTGGCCCAGTACCGGGATCTCCAGCACCTCGGGGCGGCGCAGCGCACCGGCCAGGCGGATGCTGCGCGCCTGGTTGGGGGTGACCTCGATCAAGCCGGCCTCGCACAGCGCCTGGATGTGCTTGCGCGCCACGCTGCGCGAGGCAAAACCGAAGGCCTGGGCGATGTCGGCCAGGCTCGGGGGCTGCCCTTGCTGCGCGATGCGGTCGCGGATGAAGGTCAGGATGGCGGCACGTTTGGGCGATAGTCTGTTCATGGAGCACATTTGTACTCTTTTCGGGTTTATCTGACCAGCCCCGCTGATCGCCACGGCAAAATGGTTATGATGGCCCGCCGTGCAATGGAAACCGCGCCCCATGCTTGAAGCCCTGCTGTTCGACCTCGATGGCACCCTGACCGACACCGATACCCTGCATTTGCAGGCACTGCAGCAGTTGCTGCGTGAGCAGGGTCGCGAACTGAGCGAGGCCGAGTTCGACGCCCACGTCAGTGGCCGGGCCAACGCCGACATGTGCCGCTACCTGTTCCCCGGGCGCCCGGTGGCCGAGCATGAGGCATTCGCCGACCGCAAGGAGGCGCGCTTTCGCGCGCTGTCGCCGACCTTGCAGCCCACTGCCGGCCTCGAACGCCTGCTGGCGCATGCCGAGCGCCGCGGCATCGGCATGGCCGTGGTCACCAATGCGCCACGGGCCAATGCGCAGCACATGCTGGTAGCCATGGGCCTGGCCGAGCGCTTCGAGCATGTGCTGGTGGCCGAGGAACTGGCACGGGCCAAGCCCGATCCCCTGCCCTACCTCACCGGCCTGGAGCGCCTGGGGGCCAGGGCAGACCATGCGCTGGCGTTCGAGGATTCGGTGCCGGGCGTGACGGCAGCGAGCCGCGCGGGGATCCTTACCGTGGGCCTGTCGACCAGCCAGGCGCCACAGCTGCTGCTGGAGGCCGGTGCGCAGCTGGTGGTGAAGAACTTCGACGATGAGCGCCTGTGGCAACTGATTGCGCAGATGAGCGGCTGAAGCCACCCACCGCGCCGGTTTCGCCAGCCAGGCTGGCACGCGCACCATCGGGGGTCACCTTCGAGCGGTGCACGCTCGCTGTCGGTGCACCCCTGTGCCGGCCAATTCACAAAACATGACCAACGGGTCACATTTATCCCGCCCCTCTCCTACACTGTTCAATCGACCTGATACCGTCCGGAAAACTCGATCGAAAATAGTCGAAACTTCTGCAAACCCGGTAGGTCAGCAACTAAGTAGGCCAACGACTCTGGTTACCCAGGCGCAGCCCACCCCCCACTCGTCAGCACGCCATCGGCAGGAGCGCCGGCTGGCGTAGCGCTTGCACGTGTGTCCGGGGCGTTTCACCGCATCACATGACATAGCGAGAACAACAGTACAGACATGCAGCGGGTGGGATACGCCCGCAGAACAAGGGACGGAGACAAGTATGATCAGCGCCGCTGTCGAACCTCATGCAGAGCATTTCAACCCGGATACCAGCGCGCAGGTGCGTGCTTCCCAGATCGTCACGACAGCCAAGGCCCCTGCCCTCGATACCCGGCGCAACCCGAACAAGCGCAAGGTGCTGTTCGTGACCTCGGAAATCGCCGACCTGGTCAAGACCGGCGGCCTGGGCGACGTCTCCGCCGCCCTGCCCCGCGCCATGCGCCACCTGCACGATGTACGCGTGCTGATCCCCGGCTACCCGCAGGTACTCGAAAGCGACAACCCGATCCACCTGGTGGGCGAGCTGGGCGGCCATGCCGCACTGCCCCCGTGCAAGATCGGGCGCATGGACCTGGCCGACGGCCTGGTCATCTATGTACTGATCTGCCCCGAGCTGTACCAGCGCGAAGGTACCCCCTACGGCGCCAACAATGGCCGTGACTGGCCCGACAACCATATCCGCTTCGCCCGCCTGGGCCTGGCCGCCGCCGAAATCGCCGCGGGCGAGGGCATGGTGCACTGGAAGCCCGATCTGGTGCACGCCCACGACTGGCCTGCCGGCCTGGCCCCGGCCTACATGCACTGGCGCGGCCTGAACACCCCCACCCTGTTCACCATCCACAACCTGGCCTACCAGGGTGTGGTCAGCCGCGGCTGCTGCCCGGAACTGGCGATTCCCGAACACGCCCTGCAACAGGAAGGCATGGAGTTCTACGGCAAGCTGTCGTTTCTCAAGGCCGGCCTGGCCTACTCCAGCCACATCACCACGGTCAGCGCCACCTATGCCCGGGAAATCACCACCCCGGCCTTCGGCTGCGGGCTCGACGGTTTTCTTGGCAGCAAGGCGCAGCAGGGCCTGCTCAGCGGCATCCCCAACGGCATCGACGAAAGCTGGGATTCGGCCACCGACACCCACCTGACCCACCGCTTCAGCATCAACGACTGGGAAGGCAAGGCGGCCAACAGCAGCCAGGTGCGCGAGCTGTTCGAGCTGGAGCCCTCCACCGGCCCGCTGTTCGCCGTGGTCTCGCGCCTGGTGTACCAGAAGGGCCTGGACCTGACCCTGGGGGTGGCCGAGTACATCGTCGAACAGGGCGGCCAGATCGCCATCATCGGCCGCGGCGAACCGGAGGAAGAGCAAGCCATGCGCGAGCTGGCCAGCCGCTTCCCGGGCCGCGTGGGGGTGCGCATCGGCTTCAACGAGACCGACGCACGGCGCATGTTCGCCGGCAGCGACTTTCTGCTGATGCCCTCGCGCTACGAGCCCTGCGGCCTGAGCCAGATGTACGCGCAGCGCTTCGGCTCGCTGCCGGTGGCGCGCAACACCGGCGGCCTGGCCGACACCATCGAGAATGGCGTCACCGGCTTTCTGTTCGACGAATCGAGCGTGGAGAGCTACCGCGAAGCACTCTCGCGGGCCTTCTACGTATACGGCAAGAAACACCTGCTCAATGCCATGCGCTGCCTGGCCATGACCCAGCCATTCAACTGGTGTCAGGCCGTGGAACCCTATGCCCACCTGTACGAGGAACTGGTGACGCGCGCCACGCTCAACGCAGGCTGAGGAGAACTGCCGTATGCCCTTCAGGTCACAGGAACACGCGACCCACGGGGCCGTGATGCTGGACAGCCACACCACCCGCTTCGCCCTCTGGGCGCCCGATGCCCGGCAGGTGGAGGTGGAATGTGAAAACGCCGCCCCGCAACCCATGCAGCGCAGTGACGACGGCTGGTTCGTGCTGCGCCTGCCCTGCCCGGCCGGTACGCGCTATCGCTACCGTATCGACGGCGACCTGTCGGTCGCCGACCCAGCCAGCCGTGCCCAGCCCGACGGCGTGCACGGCCCCAGCCAGGTGCTGGGCACCGAATATGCCTGGCAACACCCCGACTGGCAGGGCCGCCCCTGGCACGAGGCAGTCATCTATGAAGTGCACGTGGGCCTGCTGGGCGGTTACGCCGGCGTGGCCAGGCACCTGCCGCGCCTGGCCGCACTGGGAGTGACCGCCATCGAGCTGATGCCCATCGGGCAGTTTCCCGGCCAGCGCAACTGGGGCTATGACGGCGTGCTGCCGTTCGCCCCGCAAGCGAGCTATGGCACTGCGCAGCAACTCAAGGCGCTGATCGACCAGGCCCACGCGCTGGGGCTGATGGTGCTGCTGGATGTGGTGTACAACCACTTCGGCCCCGACGGCAATTACCTGCACCGTTATGCCCAGGGCTTCTTTCGCGAAGACCGGCATACGCCCTGGGGCGCGGCCATCGATTTTCGTCGCCGCCAGGTGCGCGACTTCTTCATCGAGAACGCCCTGATGTGGCTGCACGACTACCGCTTCGACGGCCTGCGCCTGGATGCGGTGCACGCCATCGACGACCCTGACTTTCTGCATGAGCTGGCCCGCCGCGTGCGCGCCAGCACCGCACCGGGCCGGCAGGTGTGGCTCACCCTCGAGAACGAGCGCAACCAGGCGCACCTGCTTCAGGAGGGCTACGACGCGCAGTGGAACGACGATGGCCACAACGCCCTGCACGTGCTGCTGACCGGCGAGCAGGAAGGCTACTACGTCGATTACCGCGAGGCGCCGCTGAACAAGCTGGCGCGTTGCCTGAGCCAGGGGTTCGTGTTCCAGGGCCAGCCGGACCGCAACGGCGAGCCGCGTGGCGAAGCCAGCGGCCACCTGCCGCCCAGTGCCTTCGTGCTGTTTCTGCAGAACCATGACCAGATCGGCAACCGCGCGCTGGGCGAGCGGCTCGAGCGCCTGTGCCCGCCCCAGGCCCTGCGCGCCGCCACCGGGCTGCTGTTGCTGGCACCGATGATCCCGCTGCTGTTCATGGGCGATGACTGGGGGTGCCGCCAGCCCTTCCTGTTCTTCACCGATCACCACGACGACCTTGCCACCGCCGTGCGCGAAGGCCGACGCGCCGAGTTCAAGGGGTTCAAGGCCTTCGCCGACCCCGAGCAACGGGCGCGCATCCCCGACCCGAACGCCGCCCAGACCTTCCTCGACTCGCAACCGCAATGGGGCGAGGACAGCGAGCAATGGGTGGCGCTGTACCGTCGCCTGCTGTACCTGCGCCACCAGCACATCATCCCGCGCCTGCCGGGCACCCGCGCCCTGGGCGCCCAGGTGGTCGACGGCCAGGGCGTGAGCGCCCGCTGGCAACTGGGCGATGGCAGCGAGCTGCGCATCGACCTCAACCTCGGCCAGCAGCCACTGGCCCTGGACCTGCCGGCCCGCGAGCGGCACCTGTTCGAAAGTTGCGAACTGCCCCCGGGCCCACCCTGCCTGCCGCCGTTGAGCTGCGTGGTGAGCCTGACCCCTTCCTGCCCCACGGAGCCTGTGCATGCCTGACCTACCCTTGCTGCAACTGGCCGAACGCGCTGGCCTGGCGGTGGACTGGATCGACGCCAACGGGCGCGCCCAGCGTGTCAGCGAACCGGTCCTGCGGCGCATCCTGGCCGCCCTTGGCCACCCGGCCGCCGACGACATCGCCATCGCCAACAGCCTCAAGGCCCTGGAAAAAGCCCACGATTCCCGTCACCTGCCGCCACTGCTGACGGTCGACCAGCACCAGCCGCTGGACCTGTCGCGCTACTTCGCGGCCAACAGCCGCTGCGAGGTGCAGCACGAGGACGGCACCCGCCAGCAGCTGCAGCTGGATGCCCAGGCCCTGCTGCCGCCAGGGCTGCCACTGGGGTATCACCAGCTGCATATCGACGCCACCACCTTCACCCTGGCCGTGGCCCCGGCGCAGTGCTACAGCCTGGCCGATGCGCTGGGCACCCCGCACCCACGGTGCTGGGGCCTGAGTGCCCAGCTGTACAGCCTGCGCCGCCCGGGCGACGGCGGGCTGGGCGACTGCCTGGCACTGGAGGGCCTGGCACGCAGCGCCGCCGAGCGTGGCGCCACGGCCCTGGCCATCAGCCCGGTGCACGCCATGTTCACCCGCAACCACCCCAGCTACAGCCCCTATTCGCCGTCCAGCCGGCTGTTTCTGAACAGCCTGTATGCCAGCCCCCAGGCGGTGATCGACGAGCGCACGGTGCGCATCACGGTCCAGGCCCTGGGCCTTGAGGCCCAGCTCGAACAGCTCGAAGGCCTGCCGTTGATCGACTGGCCACGGGCGGCCGGGGCACGCCAGCAGATATTGCAGGCGCTGTACCAGGGCTTTATCAAGGGCGAGCAACCGCAGCGCGCCGACTTCGACAGCTTTCGCCACGCCGGCGGCCAGGCGCTGGAAGACCACTGCCGCTTCGAAGCGCTGCTCGATGCCGCCGCCGAACGCGGCGAAAGCCAGGACTGGCGCCAGTGGCCGGCCGCCTGGCTCGACCCGCGCAGCGCCGAGATTGCCGCGTTTGCCGCCGACCACGTCGAGCAGATCGGCTTCTATGCCTTCTGCCAGTGGCTGATCGCGCGCAGCCTGGAGCGTGCCCAGGAAGCGGCGCGCGGCAGCGGCATGGCGGTGGGCCTGATCGCCGACCTGGCAGTGGGGGCCGACGGTACCGGCAGCCAGGCCTGGAGCCGCCAGGACGAGCTGCTGGCCGAGCTGCACGTCGGCGCCCCGCCCGACATCCTCAACCGATCGGGGCAAAGCTGGGGCATCTGCGCGTTCTCCCCCGAGGGCCTGCGCCGCAACGGCTACCGCGCCTTCATCGAGATGCTGCGGGCCAACTTCGCCCACGCCGGGGGCCTGCGCATCGACCATGTAATGGGCCTGCAGCGCCTGTGGCTGATCCCCCAGGGCGCCGCCCCCAGCGAAGGCGCCTACCTGCACTACCCACTGGACGACCTGCTGCGCCTGCTGGCCCTGGAGTCGGTGCGCCACAAGGCCATCGTGCTCGGCGAAGACCTGGGCACGGTGCCCGAAGGCCTGCGCGAAAAGCTCGCGGCCCGCGCGATCCTGGGCATGCGTGTGCTGCTGTTCGAGCAGGACCCGCCCGGGCAGTTCACCCCCATCCTCGACTGGCCCGACAACGCCCTGGCCACCACCAGCACCCACGACCTGCCCCCGCTGGCAGGCTGGCTGCAGGCTCGCGACATCGACTGGGGCCAGCGCCTGGGGGCGATCGACGCGATCACCGAGCGCGACTGGCGCGACAGCCGCCAGCATGAAATCCAGGGCCTGCGTCGCCTGCTGCACAGCAGCTACGGCGACACCAGCAGCGAAGCCGACACCCTGATCGACGCCAGCCTGCGCCTGCTCGGGCATACCCGCGCGCCGCTGGTGCTGGTACCGCTGGAAGACCTGCTGGGCGTGGACGAACAACCCAACCTGCCCGGCACCGTCGACACCCACCCCAACTGGCGCCGCCGCTTCGCGTTGCCCGCCGCACAGCTGCTGGACGACAGCGATGCGGCGCGACGCCTCGAGCTGCTGGCCCAGGCCCGTGAACAAGCCTTCGAGCGTGACCGATGAACAGCCTCACCGCCACACTGCGCCTGCAATTTCATGCCGACTTCAGCCTCGACGATGCGGTGCCGCTGGTGCCCTACTTCGCCCGGCTGGGCATCAGCCACCTGTACGCCTCGCCCCTGTTGCAGGCGCGGCCCGGTTCGCGCCACGGCTACGACGTGGTCGACCCGACCCGGGTGAGCCCCGAACTGGGTGGCGAGGCGGCGCTGGAACGCCTGGTGGCCGCGCTGCGCCAGCACGGCATGGGCCTGATCCTGGACATCGTGTCCAACCACATGGCCGTGGGCGGCGCACACAACCCCTGGTGGCAGGACCTGCTGGCCTGGGGCCGGCGCAGCCCCTACGCCGAGTTCTTCGACATCCAGTGGCATTCGCCCGACCCGTTGCTCAAAGGCCAGTTGCTGTTGCCGTTCCTGGCCAGCGACTATGGCGCGGTGCTGCAGGCCGGGGAAATCCCGCTGCGTTTCGACGCCCGCCACGGGCGCTTTCACATCGAGCACCACGAGCACCGCTTCCCGATCAGCCCGCCGGACTATGCGCGCATCCTGTGCGTCAGCGGCCACCCCGAGCTGAGCGAGCTGGGGGCACGCTTTGCCGCCTTCGAGGGCCAGCGCCACGCCCCGGCCAACGTCGAGGCGGTGCACCAGGCCCTGGCCGAACTGGCCCGCGAGCCGCGCATCGGCCAGGCCATCGAACAGGTGCTGGCCGCCTTCGACGGGCGCACCCCCAGCGGTTTCGAGCACCTGCATCAACTGCTCGAACAGCAGCACTACCGCCTGGCCAGCTGGCGCACCGCCGGTGACGACATCAACTGGCGGCGCTTTTTCGACGTCAACGAGCTGGGCGGCCTGCGCGTGGAGCGCCCGGCGGTGTTCGAGGCCACCCATGCCAAGGTGTTCGAGCTGATCGAGCGCGGCCTGGTCGACGGCCTGCGCATCGACCACATCGACGGCCTGGCCGACCCGCGCGGTTACTGCCGCAAGCTGCGCCGACGCGTCGACGGCCTGCTCCCACGCCGGCCGCTGAGCGCTGCGCTCGAGCACTTTCCGATCTACGTGGAGAAGATCCTCGGCCCCGGCGAGCGCCTGCACGACGACTGGCGGGTGGACGGCAGCACCGGCTACGAATTCATGAACCAGGTCTCGCTGCTGCAGCATGACCCGCAGGGCGAAGCCGAACTGACCGCGCTGTGGCACGACCTGAGCGAGCGCCCGGCGTTCGTCGAGGAACTGCGCCTGGCCCGCCAGCTGGTGCTCAATGCCAGCCTGGCCGGCGACTTCGAATCGGTGGCCCAGGCCCTGCTGCAGGTGGCGCGCAACGACATCATGAGCCGCGACCTGACCCTGGGTGCCATCCGCCGCGCGTTGCAGGCGCTGGTGGAGCACTACCCGGTGTACCGCACCTACATCAATGCCTGCGGGCGCCCGGCGATGGACGAGGGGTTCTTCCAGCAGGCCCTGGCCGATGCGCGTTCGAGCCTGGGCGAAGCCGACTGGCCGCTGCTGGACTACCTGCAGCGCTGGCTGGGCGGCCAGCCCTGGCGCGAGCTGGGCCCGGGGCGGGCGCGCAAGCAGTTGCGCCACGCCTGCGTGCGCTTCCAGCAGCTGACCTCGCCCACCGCCGCCAAGGCCGTCGAAGACACCGCCTTCTATCGCTCGGCGGTGCTGTTGTCGCGCAACGACGTGGGCTTCGACGCCGAGCGCTTCAGCGCACCGGCCGAGGCCTTCCATGCCAGTTGCCAGCAACGCCTGGCGCACTTCCCCGACAACCTGCTGGCCACCGCCACCCATGACCACAAGCGTGGCGAAGATTGCCGCGCACGCCTGGCGGTGATCAGCGAACGCAGCCACTGGTTCTGCCAGCGCGTGGAGCTGTGGCGTGAACTGGCCTCGCCCCTGCGCACACAACTGGCCGATGGCGTGGCACCGAGTGCCGGCGATGAACTGCTGCTGTACCAGACCCTGCTCGGCAGTTGGCCGATGACGCTGCGCTGCGATGACACCCAGGCCTTGCGCGGCTACGCCGAACGCCTGCGCCAATGGCAGCGCAAAGCCCTGCGCGAGGCCAAGCTGCGCAGCAGCTGGAGCGCCCCCAACGAGGCCTACGAACAGGCCTGCGCACGCTTCATCGACGCCCTGCTGCTGGAGCCGCAATGCCAGCAGCTGCGCCAGTCGGTGGCCGAGGCGGCGCAGGCCCTGGCCTGCCCGGGCGCGCTCAACAGCCTGGTGCAGAGCCTGCTGCGCATGACCGTGCCGGGGGTGCCCGACCTGTACCAGGGCAACGAATGCTGGGACCTGAGCCTGGTCGACCCGGACAACCGCCGCGCGGTGGACTACGCCGCGCGTCGCCAGGCCCTGGACGACAGCCTGCCCCCCGCCGAACTGCTCGGGCACTGGCAGGACGGGCGGGTCAAGCAGGCCCTGATCGCCCAGGTGCTGGAGCAGCGCCGGGCCTACCCCGAGCTGTTTCGCCACGGCCGCTACCAACCCCTGGAGGTACGCGGCAAACACGCCGAGCGGGTGCTCGCCTTTGCCCGTATCGGCGAGGCGCAACGTGCGGTGGTGGTGGTACCGCGGCTGGCCTCGGGCCTGCTGGGCAACGCCACGCAACCCTTGATCCCGGCACAGAACTGGGACGATACCCGTGTGCTTTTACCGTTCGCCTTGTGCGCTGCCAATTGCACGGGACTTTTCGCCCAGGGCGCAGTCACACCCTCTAACGAGCTGTGGCTGAGCACTGCGCTCAAAGCCTTCCCCGTCAATCTCTTCATAGAACAGACTGAGTCATCAGGAGCGTCGAGATGAGTGCTGAGGAAAAACGTATCCGCGAATTCGCCTACCAGATCTGGGAGTCGGAAGGTAAACCCGAAGGCCAGGAGGAGCGTCACTGGGAGATGGCGCGCAAGTTGGCCGAAGCCGAGGCC
>NZ_JAFKEC010000032.1 GCF_017848315.1 Pseudomonas palmensis | reverse complement strand
CACCCCGCCCAACGCCGCTGGTACCCCCTGGTCTTCACCGTCTGCGCGCTGGTGCTGCTGCCGCTGAGCGTGCTGGTGCTGTCGTGGCAGAGCATCGACCTGCAGATCTGGTCGCACCTGCTCGACACCCAGATGAGCCGCCTGTTGGGCAACACCCTGACCTTGATCCTCGGCGTGGGCGTCGGCGTCACCGTGCTGGGCGTGAGCCTGGCCTGGCTCACCAGCCTGTGCGAATTCCCCGGCCGACGCTGGCTCGACTGGGCATTGATGCTGCCGTTCGCCATCCCCGCCTATGTGCTGGCGTTCGTCTTCGTCGGTTTGCTGGACTTCTCCGGCCCGGTGCAAACCCTGCTGCGCGAATGGTTCGGCCCCATGCGCCTGCCGCGCGTGCGCTCCACCGGCGGGGTGATCATCGTGCTGGTGCTGGTGTTCTACCCCTATGTCTACCTGCTGGCACGTACAGCCTTCCTGGCCCAGGGCAAGGGCCTGATGGAAGCGGCGCGGGTGCTCGGGCAATCGCCGCTGCAAGCCTTCTGGCGCGTGGCCCTGCCCATGGCGCGGCCGGCGATCGGCGCGGGCGTGGCGCTGGCGCTGATGGAAACCCTGGCCGACTTCGGCGCGGTGGCCGTGTTCAACTTCGACACCTTCACCACCGCCATCTACAAGACCTGGTACGGCTTCTTCAGCCTCTCCAGCGCCGCCCAGCTCGCCAGCCTGTTGCTGCTGGCCGTCATGCTGGTGCTGTACGGCGAGCGCCGGGCCCGCGGTGCGGTACGCAGCAGCAACGAGCGGCCCCGGGTGGCGGCGCTGTACCACCTGCGCGGGGTCAAGGCGCTGGCTGCCAGCAGCTGGTGCCTGCTGGTGTTCGCCTGCGCGTTTGTTATCCCGGTGCTGCAGTTGCTGGTGTGGTTCTGGCAGCGCGGGCGTTTCGACCTCGACGAGCGCTATGGCGCGCTCATCCTGCATACCCTGTACCTGGGCGCCATGGCTGCGCTGATCACCGTGGCGGTGGCACTGCTGCTGGCGTTTGCCCGACGCCAGGCCCCTACCCGTGTGGTGCGCGCCGGGGTCAGCCTGGCCAACCTGGGCTACGCCTTGCCCGGCTCGGTATTGGCGGTGTCGATCATGCTGGCCTTCAGTTACCTCGACAACCAGCTGGTGGTGCCGCTTTCGAGCTGGCTTGGCGGTGCCGGCCGGCCGCTGCTGATGGGCAGCCTGGCGGCACTGCTGCTGGCCTATCTGGTGCGCTTCATCGCCGTGGCCTACGGCCCCTTGGAAAACAGCCTGGGGCGCATCCGACCCTCGCTGCCGGAGGCCTCGCGCAGCCTCGGGGTCAGCGGCCCGCGATTGTTTTTCAAGGTGTATCTCCCGCTGCTGGTGCCGGGTGCGCTGAGCGCGGCGCTGCTGGTGTTCGTCGATGTGCTCAAGGAGATGCCCGCCACCCTGCTGATGCGCCCGTTCGGTTGGGACACCCTGGCGGTGCGGGTATTCGAGATGACCAGCGAGGGCGAGTGGTCGCGTGCCTCGCTGCCGGCGTTGACGCTGGTGCTGGTGGGGCTGCTGCCGGTCATCGGGTTGATAAGGCGTTCGGCGCGTCACCCGGGTCAGAGTCACTGAGGGTGTAAGGCTGCGCCCTTGCGGCTACAATGCGCGGCATTCGCTGCGGCCGATCAGCACCGGGTAGCTGAAACGCTGCCCTCAGCCGCAGCCTCGCCACGCCCGGAAGGAGAAACCCATGGGACAGCGTACGCCTCTTTATGACCTGCACCTGGCGCTTGGCGCCAAGATGGTCGATTTTGGCGGTTGGGACATGCCCCTGCATTACGGCTCGCAAGTCGAGGAGCACCACCAGGTGCGCCGCGACTGCGGGGTCTTCGATGTCTCGCACCTCACCGTGATCGATGTGCACGGCGCCCAGGCCACGCCCTGGCTGCGCTGGTTGCTGGCCAACGATGTGGCCAGCCCGAATGCCCACGGCAAGGCCCTGTACAGCACCCTGCTCAACGAACAGGGCGGTGTGATCGACGACCTGCTGGTCTACCGCACCGACGACGGCTACCGCCTGGTGGCCAACGCCGCCACCCGCGACAAGGACCTGGCCTGGCTGCAGGCCCATATCGGCGACTACGACGTGCAGGTGCGCGAGCGTCCCGAACTGTCGATATTCGCTGTGCAGGGCCCGCATGCGCGGGACAAGTTGGCCGAACTGGTGAGCAGTGACCGTGCGGCGCTGATTCGTGAACTGGCCCCCTTCGAAGGCCGCAGCAGTCGCGACTGGTTCATCTCGCGTACCGGCTACACCGGCGAAGACGGCCTGGAGATCACCCTGCCGGCAGAGCAGGCCCCGGCGTTCTTCAACGACCTGGTCGGCGCCGGTATTGCCCCCAGCGGGCTGGGCGCGCGCGATACCTTGCGCCTGGAAGCGGGCATGACGCTGTACGGACAGGACATCGACGAGGCACACTCGCCACTGACCTCCAACCTGGCCCACAACATCGCCCTGGAACCGGCCGACCGCGACTTCATCGGACGCCGTGCGCTGGAGGCCGAACAGGCCGCAGGCGTGCAGCTGAAACTGGTCGGCCTGGTGCTCGAGGAACGCGGTGTGCTGCGTGCGCATCAGGTGGTGCGAATCGCACAGATTGGCGAAGGGGAGATCACCAGTGGTAGTTTCTCTCCTACGCTGAGCAAGGCGATTGCCCTGGCCCGCGTGCCGGTGGCTACCGCCGACCGCGCCGAGGTGGAAATTCGCGGCAAGTGGTACCCGGTACGGGTGGTCAAGCCGACCTTCGTGCGCCAGGGCAAGATCCTGATCTGAATTCATTCCGGCGGGCCGACCGCTGACCTGTTGAGGAAAGACACTATGAGCAATATCCCCGCCGACCTGCGTTTTGCCGAGAGCCACGAGTGGGCCAGGCTGGAAGCCGACGGTACCGTCACCGTGGGCATCAGCGACCACGCCCAGGAAGCCCTGGGCGACGTGGTATTCGTCGAACTGGCCGAGGTCGGCAAGGTGTTCGCGGCCAAGGACGCCGCCGGGGTGGTGGAGTCGGTGAAAGCCGCTTCGGATATCTACGCGCCGGTCAGCGGCGAAGTGATCGCGGTCAACGAAGACCTCAGCGACAGCCCTGAGAACCTGAACAACGATCCTTACGCCAGCTGGATCTTCAAGCTCAAGCCGTCCAACCCGGCAGAGCTGGAGCAGTTGCTGGACGCCGCCGGCTACAAGGCCGCCATCGGCGAGTAGTTTTTCCCGCACGAACGGCAATCCCTTCCTAGACTCAATAAGCCTCGACCCCTCGAGGCTTGGTCTTGGAAGAGAGAGCCGCTATGTCCCAGTCGCCGTCCCTGAGCCAACTGCACGATCCCAACCCGTTCCTGCGTCGTCATCTTGGCCCGGATGCGGCCGAGCAGCAGGCGATGTTGCAGGCCCTGGGCCTGAGCAGTCGCAGTGAACTGATCGAGCAGACCGTCCCGCCGGGCATTCGCCTGAACCGCCCGCTGGAACTGCCCCCGGCGCTTGATGAACAGGCCGCCCTGGCAAAACTGCGCGGTTACGCCGAGCAGAACCAGGTGTGGACCAGCCTGATCGGCATGGGGTACCACGCTACCCTGACGCCCACGGTGATCCTGCGCAACGTGCTGGAGAACCCCGGCTGGTACACCGCCTATACGCCGTATCAGCCGGAGATCGCCCAGGGTCGCCTGGAGGCGCTGCTCAATTACCAGCAGATGGTCATCGACCTGACCGGGCTGGACCTGGCCAATGCCTCGCTGCTCGACGAAGCGACGGCCGCTGCCGAAGCCATGGCTCTGGCACGGCGCATGGCCAAGTCGCGCAGCAATGCGTTCTTCGTCGATGAACATTGCCACCCGCAGACCCTGTCCGTATTGCAGACCCGCGCCGAGGGCTTCGGCTTCGAGCTGATCGTCGATGGGCTGGACAACCTGGACAAGCACCGGGTGTTCGGCGCGCTGCTGCAATACCCCAACACCCACGGCGGGGTGCACGACCTGCGCCCGGCCATCGAGCAGCTGCATGCCCAGCAGGCGCTGGCCTGCGTCGCCGCCGACCTGCTGAGCCTGGTGCTGTTGACCCCGCCGGGCGAGCAGGGCGCCGACGTGGTGCTCGGCTCGACCCAGCGCTTTGGCGTGCCCATGGGCTACGGGGGCCCGCACGCGGCCTACTTTGCCTGCCGCGACGACTTCAAGCGCGCCATGCCAGGGCGCATCATCGGCGTTTCCAAGGACGCGCGCGGCAACCTGGCGCTGCGCATGGCCCTGCAGACCCGCGAACAGCACATCCGCCGCGAGAAGGCCAACTCCAACATCTGCACCGCGCAGGTGCTGCTGGCCAACATCGCCGGGTTCTATGCCGTGTACCACGGGCCCGAAGGGCTCAGGCGCATCGCCCAGCGGGTGCACCGGCTCACGGTGATCCTGGCTGCCGGCCTGCAAGCCAAGGGGCTCAAGCGCTTGAACGAGCACTTCTTTGACACCCTGACCCTGGACGTCGGCGGCAGCCAGACCGCGATCATCCAGAGCGCCGAGGCCGCGCAGATCAACCTGCGCATCCTGGGCCGCGGGCACCTGGGCGTAAGCCTGGATGAAACCTGCGACGAGGCCACGGTGCTGCGCCTGTTCGGCATCTTTCTGGGCGCCGACCATGGGCTGAGCGTGGCCGAGCTGGATGCCCAGGCGCAGCACAGCGGCATCCCCGACGCCTTGCAGCGCCAGTCGGCGTTTCTGACGCACCCGGTGTTCAACCTGCACCACAGCGAAACCGAGATGCTGCGTTACCTCAAGCAGCTGGAGAACAAGGATCTGGCCCTCAACCAGTCGATGATCCCGCTGGGCTCGTGCACCATGAAGCTCAACGCCAGCAGCGAGATGATCCCCATCACCTGGCCGGCCTTCGCCAACCTGCACCCGTTCGCGCCGCTCACCCAGGCCCAGGGCTATACCGCGATGATCGACGAGCTGGAGCGCTGGCTGTGCGCGATCACCGGTTTCGATGCCATCTGCATGCAACCCAACTCCGGTGCCCAGGGTGAATACGCGGGGCTGCTGGCGATCAGCAAGTACCACCGCAGCCGCCAGCAGTGTCAGCGCGATATCTGCCTGATCCCGGCCTCGGCGCACGGCACCAACCCGGCGTCTGCGCAGATGGCCGGCATGCAGGTGGTGATCGTGGAATGCGATGTGGCGGGCAACGTCGACCTGGTCGACCTCAAGGCCAAGGCCCAGGCGGCAGGTGAGCGCCTGGCCTGCCTGATGGCCACCTACCCGTCGACCCACGGCGTGTACGAGGAAGGCATCAGTGAGATCTGCGAAGTTATCCACAGCCACGGTGGCCAGGTGTACATGGATGGCGCCAACCTCAATGCCCAGGTCGGGTTGGCGCGGCCGGCGGACATCGGTGCCGATGTATCGCACATGAACCTGCACAAGACCTTCTGCATTCCCCATGGCGGTGGCGGGCCGGGCATGGGCCCGATCGGCGTGCGTGCACACCTGGCACCGTTCGTGGCCAGCCATCCGGTGGTGCCGGTGCCCGGCCCCGACCCGCAGAACACTGCGGTCAGTGCGGCGCCCTGGGGCAGTGCGAGCATCCTGCCGATCAGCTGGATGTACATCGCCATGATGGGGCCGCAACTGGCCGATGCCAGCGAGGTGGCGATCCTGTCGGCCAACTACCTGGCCCAGCAGTTGGGCGGGGCGTTCCCGGTGCTGTACCGCGGGCGCAATGGGCGGGTGGCGCATGAGTGCATCCTCGACCTGCGGCCCTTGAAGGCGCTGACCGCCATCACCGAAGAGGATGTGGCCAAGCGCCTGATGGACTACGGGTTCCATGCGCCGACCATGTCGTTCCCGGTGCCGGGCACCTTGATGGTGGAGCCGACCGAGAGCGAGTCCAAGGCCGAGCTGGACCGCTTCGTGGAGGCGATGCTGAAGATTCGGGCCGAGATTGCAGAGGTGCAGAACGGCAACTGGCCAGCCGAGGACAACCCGCTAAAGCGGGCGCCGCATACCTTGGCGGATGTGCTGGGGGTGTGGGAACGACCTTACTCGATCGAGCAGGGTGTTGCGCCGAGCCACCATGCGCGGCTGCACAAGTATTGGCCGGCGGTGAACCGGGTGGACAACGTGTACGGGGACCGCAACCTGTTCTGTGCGTGTGTGCCGGTGGAGGATTATCGCTGAGGTCCAGGGCCTCGTGGGCCGACAAGGCTGGCTCCTGTAGGAGCCGGCATTGCCGGCGAGGCGATTACTCGGTCACGGCATTCTGCGCCAGGATCGCATTGGCCAGTTCCATGTCGCTGACCTGCAGCCCTGGCTGCTCGGCACGCACACGCTGCATGGCAGCTTCAAGATACGGCCCGCTGATCTGGCCGTTGCTGGCCACATAGCTGCTGGCATCTTCCTGCGCCGCCACCACCAGCTTGTGGTCCTTGAAGGTCAGGTAGGTGGAGCCGGTGGTGGCACCGGACGAAATCACATCACGCCAGAAGCCATCAGCCATCGCCGAGCCAACCGGCAGCGACAACAAGGCAAGGGTGGCAACCGCAAGTTTGACGCGCATGGGGCTTACTCCAGTGTGGGGGCTATTATGGTGCGTTGGATCGTGATTTCCCCAGGCAAGTTCCCCAGGGCCTACGGTGCGGGGCCAACCTGCAGTATCGCGCCGTCCTGCGACAGCACTTGCACCGGGGTGCCCACCGGCAGGTCCGGCCCGCGGACCATCCACACCCCGTCGCCGACCTTGATTTTGCCGCGACCGCCCACGATGGCCTCCTGCACCACGAAGGTCCGGCCGATCAGTTCCTGGCCGCGCATGTTCAGCCCCGGCGCATCGCTGGGGCTGGCATTGCTGCGCTGACGGTGCCACCAGAACACTGCGGTGAATACCGACAGCAGGCCGAACAGCAGGAACTGCAAGGTCCACGGCAGCTGCGGGACGACGAAGGTGATCACGCCCACGCCCGCCGCCGCCACCCCGATCCACAGCAGGTAGCCGCCGGCGCCGAACACCTCCAGGATCAGCAGCAGCGTACCGAGCGCCAGCCAGTCCCAGAACGACAGGTGTTGCAGGTAGTCCCACATGCTCAGCCCTTCTTGCCGTCGAAGGTGGCCCGCACGATTTCGCCGATGCCGCCGACGGCGCCGATCACCTGGCTGGCTTCCAGCGGCATCAGCACCACCTTGCTGTTGTTGGCCGAGGCCAGCTTGCCCAGCGCGTCGACGTACTTCTGCGCCACGAAGTAGTTGATGGCCTGCACGTTGCCGTTGGCGATGGCCTCGGACACCACCTGGGTGGCGCGGGCTTCAGCTTCGGCCTGGCGCTCGCGGGCCTCCGATTCCAGGAAGGCCGCCTGACGCTCACCCTCGGCCTCGAGGATCTGCGCCTGTTTCTTGCCTTCGGCGGTGAGGATGGCTGCCGCCCGCAGGCCCTCGGCTTCGAGGATCTGCGCACGCTTGACCCGCTCGGCCTTCATCTGCCCGGACATGGCGGCCATCAGGTCGGCCGGCGGGCTGATGTCCTTGATCTCGATACGGGTGATCTTGATGCCCCACGGTGCGGTGGCTTCATCCACGGTGCGCAGCAGGCGCTCGTTGATGGCGTCGCGCTGGCTGAGCATGGCGTCCAGTTCCATGGAGCCGAGCACGGTACGGATGTTGGTCTGCAGCAGGTTGCGGGTGGCGTGCTCGAGGTTGTTGACCTCGTAGGCGGCCTGCGCCGTGTTGACCACCTGGAAGAAGCACACCGCATCGATCTGCACGGTGGCGTTGTCGGCGGTGATGACTTCCTGCGGCGGGATGTCCAGCACGCTTTCCATCATGTTGATCTTGCGCCCGATGCGGTCCATCACCGGCACGATGATGTTGAGGCCCGGCTTGAGGGTGGTGGTGTAGCGGCCAAAGCGTTCCACGGTCCACTGGAAACCCTGCGGCACCACCTTGAACCCCATGAACACCAGCGCCAGGGCCAGGCCCACGAATAACAGCATTACCATTCCGATTTGCATGACGTTTCCTTGGTCAGCAGGACTGAAAGTGCGCAAGCTTGGCATGTGGTCAGCTGTGCAGGCCAGCGCCGGATCATTTCATTTCATGCAGTAACGCGAATCACTTCTGTCAGTGTAGTCAGCCCTGCGGCGACTTTTTGCGCGCCGCTGGTGCGCAGGCTGCCCAGCCCCTCGGCCCGGGCCTGGCGGCGCAGGTTTGCCAGGTCGACGTCGCCCGACAGCTGCTCGCGCAGGCGTGGGCTCACAGGCAGCAGCTCGAACAGGCCGGTGCGGCCCCGGTAGCCGGTGTACCGGCAATCGCGGCAGCCTTCAGCCTGGCAGGTAGCGGTGGGCAGCGGCGCCTGCGGGTCGAGTTCGCGCCAGTGCGCCATGTCGAGCGGCTGCGCCACCTTGCACGCCGGGCACAGCGTGCGCACCAGGCGCTGGGCCAGCACGCCGACCAGCGTGGCACGGATCAGGTACGGCGCGATGCCCAGTTCCAGCAGGCGCCCGACGGCGCCGCAGGCATCGTTGGTGTGCAGGGTCGAGAGCACCAGGTGGCCGGTGAGCGCGGCCTGGATCGCCACCTGCGCGGTGTCGGCATCGCGGATCTCGCCGATCATGATGATGTCCGGGTCCTGGCGCAGCAGCGCACGCACACCGTTGGCAAAGCCCAGGTCGATGCCGGGCTGCACCTGCATCTGGTTGAAGGCCGGCTCGAGCTGTTCGATCGGGTCTTCGAGGGTGCACAGGTTGACCTGTGGCGTGGCCAGTTGCTTGAGGGTGGCGTACAGGGTGCTGGTCTTGCCCGAGCCGGTCGGCCCGGTCACCAGGATGATGCCGTGGGGCTGGCGCAGCATCGCCTGCCAGTGCTGCAGCGCCTCGCCGTCCAGGCCCAGCTGGGTGAAGTCCTGATGCAGCAGGTGCGGGTCGAAGATACGCAGTACCAGTTTCTCGCCGAACGCGGTGGGCAGGGTGGCCAGGCGCAGTTCGACCTCGGCGCCGGCGGCCGAGCGGGCCTTGATGCGGCCATCCTGCGGGCGGCGCTTTTCCGCGACGTTCATGCGCCCCAGGCTCTTGAGCCGGCTGACCACCGCCAGGGTCACTGCCGGCGGGAACTGGTAGGCCGGGTGCAGCAGGCCGTCGATGCGCAGGCGCAGGTGGCCCTGGTCGCGGCGCGGCTCGATGTGGATATCGCTGGCGCGCTGCTCGAAGGCGTACTGCAACAGCCAGTCGACGATGCCGACGATGTGCGTCTCGTTGGCATCGACGTCGCCTGCGCTGTTGCCCAGGTCGAGCAGTGCCTCGAGGCTGGCGCCGTCGGGCCCGGGCACGGCCTGCTGGCTGGCACCACTGACCGAGTGGGCCAGGCGAAACACCGCCTGGCTCAGCTCACGGATCTGCACCGGGCTGGCCAGCACCCGCTGCACCCTGCGTTGCAGCACCTGCCCAAGGTCGCGCTCCCAGCTGCGTACGTAGGGCTGGGCGCTGGCGACGGTCACCGTGTGGGCATCCACCGCGATGGCCAGAATCTGGTGACGCCGCGCGAATGCGGCCGACATCAGCCCGCCGAGGCTGGCTGCCTGCAGTGCCAGGGGGTCGATGCGCACATGGCGCTGGCCGGCCTGGCGGCCCAGCCATTCGCCCAGGGCATCGAGGTCCAGGGTATGGCCGGGGCGTTGCAGGTCGTTCAGGCCGCGTCGGGCGATGCGCTCCAGCGGATGTGTGGGTTCATTGGCGGCCTGCGGCCAGGGGCGCGCACAGGCGGGGCTGATGCGTTGCTGGGCGAGCAGTTCGGCGAGCAGGGTGTCGAGGTCGAGCCAGCGATCGGGCGGCGTGGCAGGCATGGGGCTTCCTTGCGAAGGTCGGACGGCCAGCCAAGGCTAGCTGCCAGCGGACCACAGGGCCTGTCGCAAGGGTTGCCGGATTTTTCTGTTCAGCGTGCCTGCTGCAATGGCATGCGCGAGGCCGCCAGAGGCTCGACGCTGACCTGGGCGACACAGATCAGGTTGCGCATTTTCTGTGCAATCAGTTCGGCGCGGTGCCAGCTCAGGCCGGCTACGCCGATCTCCAGGTTCAACAGGTCGTCCTGCTGCTGCATCTGTACCTGGTGCGGGGTGAGGAACTGCAGGGCAAACAGGTTGAGCACGCGGCACAGGCTGTCCGGCTCGGCTTCCACCTGCAGGCTGTAGCGCACGCTGCTGTGCGCAGCATTGGCGGCCCAGACATCGCTGCGCAGCGGGGTGACGGGGCTGTCCAGCCGTTCGTGGGCGCTCATGGGAAATCTCCGGTTTCGATGGAGGAATTTTTACATCTTCAACCGGGTATTTTTTCTCTATGATCGAGCGATCTGCGTAATCTGCGCATTGTTCAATTCATTAATGGCGCCTTGAGGGGATAAAACATGCAAAGCCAACTGGACGCCTACGACCGACGTATCCTGGCTCTGCTGCAGGAGGATGCGTCGCTGTCCAGCGCACAGATTGCCGAACGGGTCGGCCTGTCGCAGTCGCCGTGCTGGCGGCGGATCCAGCGGCTCAAGGAGGAGGGGGTGATTCGCGGGCAGGTGACCCTGCTCGATCGCAAGAAGATCGGCCTGAACACGCAGATTTTCGCCGAGGTCAAACTCAACGCCCACGGGCGGACCAACTTCGCCGAATTCACCGAGGCGATCCGCGAGTTTCCCGAGGTGCTGGAATGCTATGTGCTGATGGGCGCAGTGGACTTCCTGCTGCGCATCGTCACCCCGGACATCGAAGCCTACGAACGGTTCTTCTTCGAAAAGCTGTCGATGGTGCCGGGGATCCAGGAGGTCAACTCGATCGTGGCCTTGTCCGAAATCAAGTCCACGACCAGCTTGCCGGTGTAGCCGTCACTTGCGCAGCAGGTGCTTCCAGCCGCGGCTCTGGAACACCGCCATGGCCTGATGCACACGGGCTTCGAGCACGTCGTCGCTGATTGGCAGGCTGGCCAGTTCGTGCAGCTTGTTCAGCTCGCCGAACAGGCGGTCCAGGTCGGGGCTTTCCAGCACCTGGCGGGCATGGTGCAGCCAGGCCAGCAGGCGCTCGATGCGCGGCAGCTGTTCGGCCAGGTCTTCAGGCTGGCGGTGGTACAGCGGCAGTTGCAGCGCGTTGGCTTCGTCCGACAGCAGCACCTTGAGCCAGTTGCCCAGTTGCGCAGCGCCCTGGCGGTCGCCACGTTTGTTGCGCTCGACGGTCCAGCCACGGGCCAGCAGCCAGCGCGAGGTGTCCAGCGAGAACTGGCCCCAGCGGGTGTCGAGCAGTTCTTCGGCGAACTGCTCGGGCGCCGCGCGGCGCACGTCTTCGTCGTCGTTGCCGGCCAGCACCAGCGGGCGCCAGTCCTCGAGCAGGGCGTCGAGGCTGGCACGCAGGGCGCTGGTGGTCGGGCGTGGCGCGGCCTGGCCCAGGCTGCCGAGCAGGGCGCGCAGTTCGGCCAGGCTCTGGACCCAGTCCTGCAGCAGGCGCCAGTGTCCGTTGAACAGGTACTGCTCGGCCAGGCGCTGGCTGCTGCCCAGCAGGTGCCAGGCCAGTGCCGCGAAGGCATCGTCCAGCGGCATCTCGGCGTTCAGTTCAGCAGGCGGCAGGCTCACGGCGAAGCTCGAGGGGTCGAGCAGGCGGTAGCCGCGTTCGGCCTTGCTGATGTCGCACGGCATCAGCGGCAGGCTGGCGGCCAGCTCGGCGGCCAGTTCCAGCAGTGCGGCCGGGTCGCCTTCACGCAGTTCCAGCTCCAGCTCGCAGATGGCTTCCTTCTGCTTGCCGGCCACTACATGGCCCAGGTCCAGCGCAGCCTCGATGACCACCTTGGCCTTGCCACGGCCCCAGGCGATTTCGGCGTACTCGCGGGTGAAGTCGGTGCTGAACAGCGGCTTGATGGTTTTCTTGTCCAGGTCGGCCAGCTCGGCCGGCCATACCTGCTCGTCGAGCTTCTTGAGGTCGAGCTTGGCCTTGGGCAGCTGCCATTCGTGCTCGTTGCGTACCGACAGCCCGGCGGTGCTGTGGCCACGGGCCTTGAGGGTCTGGATCACCACGTCGCCGTCACGGCGCAGGCGCAGGGCCACCTTGGCCGCGGCCAGGTCGCGTTCTGGGGTATCGAAATATTGATTGAGCAGCTCGCGCTGCTGCCAGCCGGACTTGTTGCGCTTCTTCAGCAACGGGTGTTCGCGCAGGGCAGCGAGGGTCTCGCGGCTGACCCGCAGTTTGAGTTCGGTTTCTTTGTTCATTGCTGGCAGGCTCGATGACTGGGTGCGTCTTGGCCGTGCAGTGTACAGGAGTCGGCCGCCGACGGTTTATTCCAGGTGCCCGATAGCCCTATGATGGGCCTCGTACCGAGGAGAATGCGCATGCCTTTGCCGCCGCTCAAAGACCAGTTCGCCGCCCTGATCGCCACGCCGTCGGTCAGTTGCACCCAGCCGAGCCTGGACCAGTCCAACCGCGCGGTGATCGACCTGCTGGCCACCTGGCTGGGTGACCTGGGTTTTGCCTGCGAGCTGCAGGAGGTGACGCCGGGCAAGTTCAACCTGCTGGCCAGCTACGGCAGCGGCCCCGGTGGCCTGGTGCTGGCCGGGCACAGCGACACGGTGCCCTATGACCCGCAGCTGTGGCAGACCGATCCGCTCAAGCTGACCGAGGTTGACGGGCGCTGGGTGGGCCTTGGCAGTTGCGACATGAAGGGCTTCTTCGCCCTGGTGATCGAGGCGGTACGCCCGCTGCTCGAGCAGCCGTTCAGGCAGCCGCTGCTGATCCTGGCCACCTGCGACGAGGAAAGTTCGATGTCCGGCGCCCGCGCCCTGGCCGACGCCGGCCGCCCGCTGGGCCGTGCTGCGGTGATCGGCGAGCCGACCGGGCTGCGCCCGATCCGCCTGCACAAGGGGGTGATGATGGAGCGCATCGATATCCTCGGGCGCAGCGGTCATTCGTCCGACCCGAGCCTGGGCCACAGCGCCTCGGAGGCGATGCATGCGGTGATGGGCGAGCTGATGGGCCTGCGCCGGCAATGGCAGCAGCAGTACAGCAACGCCCAGTTCAGCGTGCCGCAGCCGACCATGAACTTCGGCTGCATCCACGGTGGCGACAACCCCAACCGTATCTGCGGGCAGTGCGCCCTGGAATTCGACCTGCGTCCGTTGCCGGGGATGGACCCGGAAGTGCTGCGTGCGGCGATCCGCAGCAAGCTGGCGCCGCTGGCCGAACAGCACCAGGTGAAGATCGACTACGCGCCGCTGTTTCCCGAGGTGCCGCCGTTCGAGCAGGCCGCCGACGCCGAACTGGTGCGCGTGGCCGAGCGTCTTACCGGGCATACGGCCGAGGCGGTGGCCTTTGGTACCGAGGCGCCTTATCTTCAACGTCTGGGCTGCGAAACCCTGGTGCTGGGCCCCGGCGACATCAGCTGTGCCCACCAGCCGGGCGAGTACCTCGAAATGTCACGCCTGGAGCCTACCGTGCGTCTATTGCGTGAGTTGATCGGGCATTATTGCCTCAACCCGGTAATTGCCCGCTGATTTCAACCGTTTTTACCCAAGGAGAATGCGCGTGACGCCAGACCTGTTGCGACGATAACCCTTCGAGCGCTGTGTGCTTTTCCGTTCTTGTCCTTTTTCCACAGGTTTCTACAGGCTCTGGTTATGCCCGAATACGTCAATTGGCTGCGTCATGCTTCGCCTTACATCAATGCCCACCGCGACTGCACCTTCGTGGTCATGCTGCCCGGTGACGGGGTCGAGCACCCCAACTTCGGCAATATCGTCCACGACCTGGTGCTGCTGCACAGCCTGGGCGTGCGCCTGGTGCTGGTGCACGGTTCGCGCCCGCAGATCGAAAGCCGCCTGGCCGCCCGCGGCCTGAGCGCGCACTACCATCACGGCCTGCGCATCACCGATGCGGCCACCCTGGAATGCGTGATCGACGCGGTCGGCCACCTGCGCATCGCCATCGAGGCGCGCCTGTCGATGGACATGGCCGCGTCGCCGATGCAGGGTTCGCGCCTGCGCGTGGCCGCCGGCAACCTGGTCACGGCGCGCCCCATCGGCGTGCTCGAAGGCGTCGATTATCACCACACCGGCGAAGTGCGCCGGGTCGATCGCAAGGGCATCAATCGCCTGCTCGACGAGCGCTCCATCGTGCTGCTGTCGCCGCTGGGCTATTCGCCCACCGGCGAGATCTTCAACCTGGCCTGCGAAGACGTCGCCACCCGTGCGGCCATCGAGCTGGGGGCCGACAAGCTGCTGCTGTTCGGCGCCGAGCGCGGGCTGATGGATGAGAGCGGCAGGCTGGTGCGTGAGCTGCGCCCGCAGCAGGTGCCGGCGCATCTGCAACGCCTGGGCTCGGACTATCAGGGCGAGTTGCTGGACGCGGCCGCCGAAGCCTGCCGTGGCGGTGTGGCGCGCAGCCACATCGTCAGCTATGCCGAGGACGGTGCGCTGCTCACCGAGCTGTTCACCCGTGACGGTGGCGGCACGCTGGTGGCCCAGGAACAGTTCGAGAAGGTGCGCGAGGCGGCCATCGAGGATGTCGGCGGCCTGCTGGACCTGATCAGCCCGCTGGAAGAGCAGGGCATCCTGGTGCGGCGTTCGCGCGAGGTGCTGGAGCGCGAGATCGAGCAGTTCAGTGTGGTGGAGCGCGAGGGGATGATCATTGCCTGCGCGGCGCTGTACCCGATCGCCGATTCGGAGGCGGGCGAGTTGGCGTGCCTGGCGGTGAACCCGGAATACCGGCATGGCGGGCGTGGCGACGAGTTGCTGGAGCGCATCGAGACACGGGCGCGGGAGATGGGCTTGAAGACCTTGTTCGTGCTGACGACGCGCACGGCGCACTGGTTCCGCGAACGCGGCTTCGTGCCCAGCGAGGTGGAGCGGCTGCCTGCGGCGAGGGCTTCGCTGTACAACTACCAGCGCAATTCGAAGATCTTCGAGAAGGCGCTTTAAGGGCTTCGCCGGCAAGGCCGGCTCCTACACGGTCACATCGACCCTGTAGGAGCCGGCCTTGCCGGCGAATGGACCTTACACGGTGTGCAGGTACCAGTTGTACTCAAGGTCGGAGATGGAGTGTTCGAACTCCTCCAGCTCGCTTTCCTTGCAGGCCACGAAGATATCGATGTACTTCGGATCGATGTACTTGGCCATGATCTCGCTGTCGTCCAGCTCGCGCAGTGCATCCCGCAGGTTGTTCGGCAGGCTCTGCTCGTTCTGCTCGTAGGAGTTGCCCACCATCGCCGGGCCCGGTTCGACCTTGTTGGTCAAACCGTGGTGCACGCCCGCCAGTACGGCTGCCATCAGCAGGTACGGGTTGGCGTCGGCACCGGCCACACGGTGCTCCAGGCGCACGGCGTCCGGCGTGCCGGTCGGTACGCGCAAGGCCACGGTACGGTTGTCCAGGCCCCAGGTCGGGGAGTTGGGCACGTAGAACTGGGCACCAAAACGGCGGTACGAGTTGACGTTCGGGCACAGGAACGCCATCGACGCCGGCAGGGTCTCGAGCACACCGCCGATCGCGTGACGCAATGCGGCGTTCTGCTCGGGATCCTCGCTGGTAAAGATGTTCTTGCCATCCTTGTCCAGCACCGAGATATGCACGTGCAGACCATTGCCCGCCTGGCCAGGGTACGGCTTGGCCATGAAAGTGGTGTCCATCTCATGGTCGTAGGCGATGTTCTTGATCAGACGCTTGAGCAGTACCGCGTAGTCGCAGGCCTTGATCGGGTCGGCCACGTGGTGCAGGTTCACTTCGAACTGCGCCGGGGCACTTTCCTTGACGATGGCGTCAGCCGGGATGCCTTGTTCCTTGGCACCTTCCAGAATGTCCTGCAGGCAGTCGACGTACTCGTCGAGGTCGTCGATCAGGTACACCTGGGTGGAGATCGGACGCTTGCCAGAGATCGGCGAGCGCGGCGGCTGCGGACGGCCGTTCACGTTCTCCTGGTCGATCAGGTAGAACTCCAGCTCGAACGCGGCGCAGATGGTCAGGCCCAGGTCGTCGAACTTGCTCACCACCTGGCGCAGCACTTCACGCGGGTCGGCGAAGAACGGCTCGCCCTCGAGCTCGTGCATGGTCATCAGCAGCTGCGCGGTAGGGCGCTTCTGCCAGGGCTCGTTGGAGAGGGTGCCGGGGATGGGATAGCAGATACGGTCGGCATCGCCGATGTCCAGGCCCAGGCCGGTGCTTTCGACGGTGGAACCGTTGATGTCCAGGGCGAAGAGGGAGGCCGGCAGGTTGATGCCTTTCTCGTAAACCTTGTGCAGGCTCGTGCGTTCGATGCGCTTGCCACGCACCACACCATTCATATCTGCAATCAGAAGGTCAACGTAGAGAACCTCAGGATGTTCCTTAAGGAACGCGTTCGCTTCGTTAAGCTGAACGGCACGCGGGGGTACCGACATGATGCAACACCTTTGTTGTTAAAAATATCAATCAATGGGGGCTTGCAGGTTCAGTCAACGCGAAAGCCCTGCTGAAGTCAAGCCAGCCCCATCATGCCCTAAAACGGCGCTGAAGCGGCATTTTTGCTGCAAATGAGGGCGTCGACAAGGCCTGCTTTGGTAGCGAGACAGCGACTTTGAGCGGGCCGTATTCTATTTTTTACAGGGGTGTTGTGTAAAAAAATGAACAAGGCTAAGCTCGGTTGCAACCCATAACAGCAATAATACCGGGGGTTACATGTCTCGCCAGCCGACAATCGGCGTCACCGGCCGCACTGCGCGGATCGGTCTGCACGCCCGCCGCACCCACGGCAGATACCGCGTGGCCGTGCACCGCCACCTGGCCGCAATAATTGACGGCCTGGGCTGCATGCCCGGTATCGCACCCTCTTCTGTAATCGACTGCCACCACTATAGCCGGCCAGGCGGCCCAGCGGGTATTGCCCTGCGCGTTCGCCCCGTGGCAGGTGCTTTGCTTTAGCGTCGTGCGGCATCCAGAATGAGCAGGACGGCCCAGCCTGGGCGTCCTGACGTCAGTCCAGACATTTACCTCCTGAGGTATTTATGAGTAACAACCTCGACCAGCTCACCGATTGGTTGAAAGAGCACAAGATCACCGAAGTCGAGTGTCTGATCAGCGACCTCACCGGTATCACGCGCGGCAAGATCTCCCCTACCAACAAGTTCATTGCCGAAAAGGGCATGCGCCTGCCCGAAAGTGTGCTGTTGCAGACGGTGACCGGCGACTACGTCGACGATGACATCTATTACGAGCTGCTCGATCCGGCCGACATCGACATGATCTGTCGCCCCGACGAGAACGCGGTATTCCTGGTGCCATGGGCCATCGAGCCCACCGCGCAGGTGATCCACGACACCTACGACAAGCAGGGCAACCCGGTCGAGCTGTCGCCGCGCAACGTGCTCAAGAAGGTCTTGAAGCTCTACGCCGACAAAGGCTGGCAGCCGATCGTGGCGCCAGAGATGGAGTTCTACCTGACCAAGCGCTGCGAGGACCCGGACTTCCCGCTGCAGCCGCCCATCGGTCGCTCCGGTCGCCCCGAGACCGGTCGCCAGTCGTTCTCCATCGAGGCCGCCAACGAATTCGACCCGCTGTTCGAGGACGTCTACGACTGGTGCGAACTGCAGCACCTGGACCTGGACACGCTGATCCACGAGGACGGCACCGCGCAGATGGAAATCAACTTCCGTCACGGCAACGCGCTGTCGCTGGCCGACCAGATCCTGGTGTTCAAGCGCACCATGCGTGAGGCCGCGCTCAAGCACAACGTCGCCGCCACCTTCATGGCCAAGCCCATGACCGGCGAGCCGGGCAGTGCGATGCACCTGCACCAGAGCATCATCGACGTGAACACCGGCAAGAACATCTTCTCCAACGAAGACGGCAGCATGAGCCAGCTGTTCCTGCACCACGTCGGTGGCCTGCAGAAGTTCATCCCGTCGGTGCTGCCGCTGTTTGCCCCCAACGTCAACTCGTTCCGCCGCTTCCTGCCCGACACCTCGGCGCCGGTCAACGTGGAGTGGGGCGAGGAGAACCGCACCGTGGGCCTGCGCGTGCCGGATGCCGGCCCGCAGAACCGGCGTGTGGAAAACCGCCTGCCCGGCGCCGACGCCAACCCTTACCTGGCGATTGCCGCCAGCCTGTTGTGCGGCTACATCGGCATGGTCGAAGGCATCAACCCCAGCGCGCCGGTCAAGGGCCGCGGTTACGAGCGGCGCAACCTGCGCCTGCCGCTGACCATCGAGGACGCCCTTGAACGCATGGAGAACTGCAGCGCGCTGGAGCCGTACCTGGGCAAGAAATTCATCGCAGGCTACGTCGCCACCAAACGCGCCGAGCATGAAAATTTCAAACGCGTGATCAGCTCCTGGGAACGCGAGTTCCTGCTGTTCGCGGTCTGATAAACCCCGGGGCCGCAGGAGCGCGGCCGTCAGTCATCGGAGAAGCACATGAGCGTCAAGAACCCGCAAACCCGCGAGTGGCAAGACCTGAGTCGTGATCATCACCTGGCGCCGTTCAGCGACTACAAGCAGCTGAAGGAAAAAGGCCCGCGGATCATCACCAAGGCCAAGGGCGTGCACCTGTGGGACAGCGAGGGCAACAAGATCCTCGACGGCATGGCCGGGCTGTGGTGCGTGGCCGTCGGCTACGGCCGTGAAGAACTGGCCGAGGCGGCAGCCAGCCAGATGCGCGAGCTGCCGTACTACAACCTGTTCTTCCAGACCGCCCACCCGCCGGCGCTGGAGCTGGCCCGGGCGATCACCGAGGTGGCCCCTGCGGGCATGAGCCATGTGTTCTTCACCGGCTCCGGCTCCGAAGGCAACGACACCAACCTGCGCATGGTCCGCCATTACTGGGCACTCAAGGGCAAGCCGCAGAAGCAGGTGATCATCGGTCGGGTCAACGGCTATCACGGCTCCACCGTGGCCGGCGCTGCCCTGGGCGGCATGAGCGGCATGCACGAGCAGGGCGGTACGCTGCCGGGCATCGTGCATATTGCGCAGCCGTACTGGTTCGGCGAAGGCGGTGACATGACCCCGGACGCGTTCGGCGTATGGGCCGCCGAGCAACTGGAGAAGAAGATCCTCGAGGTCGGCGAAGACAACGTCGCCGCCTTTATCGCCGAGCCGATCCAAGGTGCTGGCGGGGTGATCATCCCACCAGAAACCTACTGGCCGAAGATCAAGGAAATCCTCGCCAAGTACGAAATCCTGTTCATTGCCGATGAGGTGATCTGCGGTTTCGGTCGTACCGGCCAGTGGTTCGGTACCGACTACTACGGCCTCAAGCCCGACCTGATGACCATCGCCAAGGGCCTGACTTCGGGCTACATCCCCATGGGCGGCGTGATCGTGCGTGACGAAGTGGCGGCCGTGCTCAGCGAGGGCGGCGACTTCAACCACGGCTTCACCTACAGCGGCCACCCGGTGGCGGCAGCGGTGGCCCTGGAAAACCTGCGGATCCTGCGCGACGAGAAAATCATCGAGCGCGTTCAGGCAGAAACGGCACCGTATTTGCAGAAACGTCTGCGTGAGCTGAACGATCATCCGCTGGTGGGCGAGGTCCGTGGCCTGGGCATGCTTGGCGCGATCGAGCTGGTCAAGGACAAGGCGACCCGCACCCGTTACGAGGGCAAGGGCGTGGGCATGATCTGCCGCCAGTTCTGCTTCGACAACGGGCTGATCATGCGCGCCGTGGGCGACACCATGATCATCGCGCCGCCGCTGGTCATCACCTGCGAGGAGATCGACGAGCTGGTGGAAAAGGCACGCAAATGCCTGGACCTGACGCTCGAAGCGTTGAAGTGAGCAGGTGCTAGGCTCAGCCTTGGGTTGAATGGCGATCTGCGGCGCACTCTGGTTGAAACCGCGCCGTGGATCTTGCCAGACTAGCGACTGTTTCAGTCGCCCAGCGCTTGCGCCGAACGAGTCGGTCGCTGAACAGATGGTTTCTATAAAAAATTCTGGAGCATTACGCATGAAGAAAATGGGCAAGACGCTGTTGGCCGCTACCCTCGCGGGGTTGATGGCCGGTGCTGTTCAGGCGGACGACAAGGTGCTGCACGTCTACAACTGGTCCGACTACATTGCGCCGGACACCATCGCCAAGTTCGAGAAGCAGTCGGGCATCAAGGTGGTCTACGACGTGTTCGACAGCAACGAAACCCTGGAAGCCAAGCTGCTGGCCGGCAAGTCGGGCTACGACGTGGTGGTACCGTCCAACAACTTCCTGGCCAAGCAGATCAAGGCCGGTGTGTACCAGGAGCTGGACAAGTCCAAGCTGCCGAACTGGAAGAACCTCGACGAAGACCTGCTCAAGGCCGTGGGCGATGCCAGTGACCAGGGCAACAAGCATGCCTTCCCGTACATGTGGGGCAGCATCGGCATCGGCTACAACCCCGAGAAGGTCAAGGCCGCGCTGGGCGTCGACAAGATCGACTCGTGGGACGTGGTGTTCAAGCCGGAAAATATCGCCAAGCTCAAGAGCTGCGGCGTGAGTTTCCTCGACGCACCGACCGAAATGATCCCGGCGGCCCTGCATTACCTGGGCAAGCCGACCAACAGCAAGGACAAGGCAGACCTGAAGGCCGCCGAAGACCTGTTCCTGAGCATTCGCCCATCGGTGGCGTACTTCCATTCCTCCAAGTACATCTCGGACCTGGCCAACGGCAACATCTGCGTGGCTGTGGGTTACTCGGGTGACCTGGAGCAGTCCAAGGCCCGTGCCCACGAAGCGGGCGACAAGGTCAAGCTGGCCTACAGCATTCCGAAAGAAGGCGCCGGCACCTTCTATGACATGGTCGCGATTCCCAAGGACGCCACCAATGTCGAAGCAGCCTACAAGTTCATGGACTTCCTGATGCAGCCGGAAGTCATGGCCGAGATCACCAACGCCGTGCGCTTCCCGAACGGCAACAAGGCAGCCACCGCTCTGGTGGACAAGGACATCTCCGGCGACCCGAGCATCTACCCGTCGGATGAAGTGAAGAAGCACCTGTACGCGATCAGCGACCTGGATGCAGGCACCCTGCGCCTGATCACCCGCAGCTGGACCAAGATCAAATCGGGCAAATAAATCCGGTTTTTCCCGTCAGGCACTGAAAAACAGTGCCTGAACGGGGCTCGAGGGCAAATTCTTTTTGCTCGATGGGTGTATCGAAGGTAAGTTGCGCGCCGGTTTGCCGGTACCGCAGGCGTATCTGCCAAACGACTCGGGCACTTTTGTAGAGGACCTCCCACTTGTCTACTTCACATTTTCGCAAGGCCGTCCTGGCCACAGCGAGCCTGACGCTGGCGATCAGTGTCCAGGCGGCGCCCACGGTGCATATCTACAACTGGTCGGACTACATCGGCCAGACCACCCTTGCGGACTTCGAAAAGGAGACCGGCATCAAGCCGGTGCAGGACGTCTTCGATTCCAACGAAACCCTGGAAGGCAAGCTGCTGGCCGGTCGCACCGGCTATGACGTGGTGGTGCCGTCCAACCATTTCCTCGGCAAGCAGATCAAGGCGGGCGCGTTCCAGAAGCTCGACAAGACGCTGCTGCCCAACTATTCCAATCTCGACCCGGCCCTGATGAAGCGCCTGGAGAAGAACGACCCGGGCAACCAGTACGCGGTCCCCTACCTGTGGGGCACCAATGGCATCGGCTACAACGTCGAGAAGGTCAAGGCCGCGCTGGGAACCGACACCATCGATTCATGGGCCGTGCTGTTCGAGCCGGAAAACATCAAGAAGCTCTCCAAGTGCGGCGTGGCGTTCCTCGACTCGGCCGACGAGATGCTGCCGGCGGTGCTCAACTACATGGGCCGCGACCCCAACAGCACCAACCCCAAGGACTACGCCGACGCCGAGAAGAAGCTGCTGGCCATACGGCCCTACGTGACCTACTTCCACTCGTCCAAGTACATCTCGGACCTGGCCAACGGCGACATCTGCGTGGCCGCCGGCTTCTCCGGCGACGTGTTCCAGGCCAAGTCCCGCGCCGAAGAGGCGGGCAAGGGCGTGGAAATCGCCTACGCGATCCCCAAGGAAGGCGGCAACCTCTGGTTCGACATGCTGGCGATTCCCAAGGACGCCAAGAACGTCAAAGAGGCCCACGCCTTCATCAACTATCTGCTCAAGCCTGAGGTCATCGCCCAGGTCAGCGATTACGTCGGTTACGCCAACCCGAACCCCAAGGCTGGCGAACTCATGGACCAGAGCGTGCGAACCGACGCAGCGGTTTACCCACCGCAAGAGGTGCTGGACAAGCTGTACGTCAACTCAGAGTTACCCCCCAAAGTGCAACGTTTGATGACCCGAAGCTGGACCAAGATCAAGTCGGGCAAGTAACTATCCAGGGCCCGTCACGGCAGGGGCGGGCACCAAAATCTTGTTGGGAGTTTCACACATGGCAGTTGCCTCCGGTGCCTATAAGAAAGCCCTAGAAGGCGATCAGCAACCTAAACAGGTGCTGGTCAAGATCGACCGGGTTACAAAGAAGTTCGACGAAACCGTAGCGGTGGACGATGTGTCCCTGGAGATCAAGAAGGGCGAGATCTTCGCGCTGCTCGGTGGCTCCGGCTCGGGCAAGTCCACCTTGCTGCGCATGCTGGCGGGGTTCGAGCGCCCGACCGAAGGGCGGATCTTCCTCGATGGCGTGGACATCACCGATATGCCGCCCTACGAGCGGCCGATCAACATGATGTTCCAGTCCTACGCGCTGTTCCCGCACATGAGCGTGGCCGACAACATCGCCTTCGGCCTCAAGCAGGACCGCATGAGCAAGGACGAGATCGAGGCGCGGGTGGCCGAGATGCTCAAGCTGGTGCACATGACCCAGTACGCCAAGCGCAAGCCGCACCAGCTCTCCGGTGGCCAGCGCCAGCGTGTGGCCCTGGCCCGTTCGCTGGCCAAGCGGCCCAAGCTGCTGCTGCTCGATGAGCCGATGGGCGCGCTGGACAAGAAACTGCGTTCGCAGATGCAGCTGGAACTGGTGGAGATCATCGAGCGCGTGGGCGTGACCTGCGTGATGGTGACCCACGACCAGGAAGAGGCCATGACCATGGCCCAGCGCATCGCGATCATGCACCTGGGCTGGATTGCCCAGATCGGCAGCCCCATCGATATCTACGAAACCCCCACCAGCCGCCTGGTGTGCGAGTTCATCGGCAACGTCAACCTGTTCGAAGGCGAAGTGGTCGAGGACGCCGAGGGCCACGCGCTGATCGCCAGCCCCGAGCTCGAGCGCAAGATCTACGTGGGCCACGGTGTGACCACCTCGGTCGAAGACAAGCGCATCACCTATGCGCTGCGTCCGGAAAAACTGCTGGTGACCACCGAGCAGCCGAGCTTCGAGTTCAACTGGTCCCACGGCAAGGTGCACGACATCGCCTACCTGGGTGGCCATTCGGTGTTCTACGTGGAGCTGCCAGGCGGCAAGATCGTGCAGTCGTTCGTCGCCAACGCCGAGCGCCAGGGCACCCGGCCGACCTGGGATGACCAGGTCTACGTGTGGTGGGAAGACGACAGCGGCGTGGTCCTGCGGTCATGACAGCGCGCAAGCTCAAGCGAGCGTTTCAGCGATTGATACCCGAAGGGCGTCACCTGGTGATCGGGGTGCCGTTCCTGTGGCTGTTCCTGTTCTTCATGCTGCCGTTCTTCATCGTGCTGAAGATCAGCTTTGCCGAAGCCGACGTGGCGATCCCGCCGTACACCGAGATCTTCACCTACCTCGAAGACAAGGTGCAGCTGGTACTCAACCTGGCCAACTATGGCCTGTTGACCGAGGACGAGCTGTACATCGCGGCCTACCTGGGCTCGTTGAAGATGGCCCTGATCAGCACGATCCTGTGCCTGGCGATCGGCTACCCGATGGCCTATGCCATCGCCAACGCGCGCAAGGAAATGCAGACCGTGTTGCTGCTGCTGATCATGATGCCGACCTGGACGGCGATCCTGATCCGCGTGTATGCGTGGATGGGCATCCTCAGCAACAACGGGCTGCTCAATGCCTTCCTGATGTGGCTGGGGCTGATCGATCAGCCGCTGCAGATCCTCAACACCAACCTGGCGGTGTATATCGGCGTGGTCTATTCGTACCTGCCGTTCATGATCCTGCCGCTCTACGCCAACCTGGTCAAACACGACCAGAGCCTGCTGGAAGCGGCGTCCGACCTGGGTTCGAGCACCTTCAACAGCTTCTGGAAAATCACCGTGCCGCTGTCCAAGAACGGCATCGTGGCCGGCTGCATGCTAGTGTTCATCCCGGTGGTGGGCGAGTTCGTGATCCCCGAGCTGCTGGGCGGCCCGGAAACCCTGATGATCGGCAAGGTGCTGTGGCAGGAATTCTTCAACAACCGTGACTGGCCGGTGGCATCCGCCCTGGCGGTGGTGATGCTGGCAATCCTGATCGTGCCCATCCTGCTGTTCAACCGCAGCCAGGCCAAAGAGATGGAGGGCAGGGCATGAAGCGTTTCAGTTTCTCCAAACTGATGTTGGTGGTAGGCCTGCTGTTCATCTACCTGCCCATGCTGATCCTGGTGATCTACTCGTTCAACGCCTCCAAGCTGGTGACGGTATGGGGGGGCTGGTCGGTGAAGTGGTACGTGGGCCTGCTCGACAACACCCAGCTGATGGGCTCGGTGATGCGCTCGCTGGAGATTGCCTGCTACACCGCGGTGGCCGCGGTGGCGCTGGGTACCCTGGCGGCGTTCGTACTGACCCGCGTGACCCGCTTCAAGGGGCGCACGCTGTTCGGTGGCCTGGTCACCGCACCGCTGGTAATGCCTGAGGTGATCACCGGTCTTTCGCTGTTGCTGCTGTTCGTGGCCATGGCGCAGATGATCGGTTGGCCGCAGGAGCGCGGCATCGTCACCATCTGGATCGCTCACACCACGTTCTGCGCCGCCTATGTGGCGGTGGTGGTGTCGGCTCGCCTGCGCGAGCTGGACCTGTCCATCGAAGAGGCGGCCATGGACCTGGGCGCGCGGCCGTGGAAGGTGTTCTTCCTGATCACCATCCCGATGATCGCGCCGTCGCTGGCGGCGGGCGGCATGATGTCGTTCGCACTGTCGCTGGACGACCTGGTGCTGGCCAGCTTCGTGTCCGGGCCGGGTTCGACCACCTTGCCGATGGAAGTGTTCTCGGCGGTGCGCCTGGGCGTGAAGCCGGAGATCAACGCGGTGGCCAGCCTGATCCTGCTCAGCGTGTCGCTGGTGACCTTCATGGTCTGGTACTTCAGCCGCCGTGCCGAAGAGCGCCGCAAGCGCGCGATCCAGCAAGCCATCGAAGAAAGCGCCGCGGACTCGTGGAAGCAGCCGGACGTGCGCCGCGCCACTGCGGCGCAGGTCTCGGCCTGATCTGAAAAAGTCATCGCGGTTCACGCCCGCTCCCACAGGTTTTGCGAACACCGCAGACCCCTGTGGGAGCGGGCGTGACCCGCGATGGGCTGCACAGCAGCCCTAGGGCACCAGCCGCAACGTCCCCTCGGTCTCCCCCGCCAACCCCATCAGCGCCCGCTGATACCTGCCGTCGATATAGTCCTGCGCCTGATCGGCATAGTGCCTGTCGAACACCACGCCGCTCTGCCCGAGCGGGTTGATGCTCAGCGCCGTCCCCGCATCGGCGAAATCGATCACGCGCCGCGTCGATGGCCCGTAGGTCACCGGCCACGGTGCCGGGCCGATTCTGGACGACAGGTTGTTCGGTACCTCATGCGCGCCCGGCGCCGCGAATGGCCCCACGTTGAACAGCAGGTTCAGCGGCTTCTGCGCACCCAGCGGGTGCCCGTGGGTCAACGTGTGCGCCTTGCCCCACTGCCAGTTCGCCGGGTCCTTGCCCAGGGTGGTGCGCAGGTGCGCCAGGGTGTTGTCCCAGGCCAGCTTGACCACCGTTTCGCGGTCACTGTGCGCGTTGCTGCCCTTGCGCGCCCACCACTGCGAATCCACGTCTGCGGCCAGGCGCGGCAGCAAGGTATCCACCATGCGCGTCGACAGCAGCGTCTCGAACCATTCGTCACCGAGCTCGTCATGGGTGGCGGCGCGGGCGAATTCGTACAGCAGCTGGTTGAACAGCGTGGCGCTGGTCGATTCCACCGGGTAGTCGCCGCGCCACGCGGCCAGTTGCTCGACCAGCTCGCGCTCGTGTACGTCGGTGACCACCTGGCGCAGTACCGACAGCAGCGGTGTGAGCAGGTGCGGGCCATAGGCTGTGGCCGTGTCCAGCTGCAATGCCTGGCTGTTGTGCAGGTCCCACTTCACGCCGGGCGAGGCCAGGTTGTTGTTGAGCTGGCGGCCGCGGTCCGGCGGGTTGTAGTAGCCGGGGATGACCATGCCGGTGGGCGCCACCGGCTGGAAGTTGGCCGAGACGATGTAGCCCGCGGCGGGGTTCTCCTGCTGCGGGTTGGCGCTGAACGGGTAGAAGCCGAGCTTGTCGGCCTGGGCCGTGCTGCCGTCGAGAATGAACGCCGGGTTCACCCCATCCGGACGGATCGGCAACTGCGCTGCCGCCCACCAGCCGATATCGCCCAGTGCGTTGGCCCATACCAGGTTGATGCCGGGGGCGTGGATCTTGGCGGCGGCCGCACGCATCCTGTCCAGGGTGTTGGCGCGGTTGATGTCGTAGAAGGCTTCCAGGATCGGGTTCTCGGTTTCCAGGAATGCCCACCACATCGCGATCGGCGTGCCGTTTTCATGCCCACTGACGGCGGGGTTGATGATCGGCCCGTGCGGCGAGCGGCGCAGGGTGAGGGTGAGCGGGTCTTCCCCCTTGATCCGGACCTGCTGCTGGGTGGAGGTGAGGTCGTGCCACTGGCCGTGGATCTTCACCTGTTCGGGATTGTCCGGGTTGACCTGCTCGGCGATCAGGTCGAGGTCGTCGTTCTGGAACATGGTCAGGCTCCAGCCGAACTCGCGGTTGTGTCCCAGCGAGGCGAACGGATTCAGCGCCTGGTGGTAGCCGTACAGGTGAAAGCCCGGCGCCGACAGTTCGGCCTCGTACCACACCGACGGCACCGAGAAGCGAATATGCGGGTCGCCCGCCAGCAGCGGCTTGCCACTGGCGGTGAGCCTGCCGCTGACGGCCCAGGCGTTGCTGCCCTCGAATTGCGGCAGGCCCGCATCGCCCAGCGCCTGGTGGCTGACCTGGGCGATGCGGCCCAGGCTGCGCCAGTCGGCGGCAGCCAGGTGTGGCGGGGTCTGCACCGCGCCTTCGGGGTCCCAACCCAGGTCGAAGTCGCTGAGGTAGTACTTGCCCAGGTGATCGCGCACGTAGGTCAGCAGCGGCTCGGTACGAAACGCGGCGGCGAAGCTGTAGGCCATGAACCCTGCGATGCTCAGGGTGTCCTCGGCGGTGAACGGGCGCGGTGTGATGCCCAGCACATCGAACTCCACGGGCCTGGGGTGCGAGTCCTGCCAGGCGTTCACGCCCTCCAGGTAGGCTTGCAGGGCCAGCCAGGCCGGGGATTGCCTGTCCTGGCGGGCGACCATGCTGCGCGCCTGCTCGGCAATGCGCAGGCTGCGGAACAGGGTGTCGGTCTCCACCAGCCTGGGGCCCAGTACCTCGGCCAGTTCGCCATTGGCCAGGCGCCGGGTGATTTCCATCTGGAACAGGCGGTCCTGGGCGTGCACGTAGCCCAGTGCGCGGTACAGGTCGGTTTCGTTCTGCGCCTGGATGTGCGGTACGCCGCGCTGGTCGTAGCGCACGCTCACCGGCGCCTGCAGGCCGGCCACGGTGACTTCGCCGGTGCGTTGCGGCAACTTGCTGTGGGCATACCAGTAGCCGCCGCCGGCGACGGCGGCGATGAGCACCGCAAGAAGGGTAAGGCTGCGTTTCATCGGGGCTCCTTGTGCGAGGATCGTTCCTTGCCCTGGCCGGTCAGATGTTCGGCACAGGATAGACCCTGCAACTTAACCCATCCCAGGAAGCCACGGTCCGATGAACCTCAGTGAAAAGCAGAAAATGCTCGCCGGCCAGCTCTATCATGCCGGCTGTCCCGAGCTGCAGGCCGAGCAGATCGCCAACAAGCACTGGATGTACCGCTACAACCATTCCCCCGAACTGCTCAACGAGCAGCGTCATGCCCTGCTGGTCGAGCACTTCGCCAAGGTGGGGGCAGGCGCGGTGATCCGGCCGCCGTTTCATTGCGACTACGGCTACAACATCACGCTGGGCGCCAACGTGTTCGTCAACTTCAACTGCGTGATCCTCGACGTGGTGCAGGTGCACATCGGCGATGACTGCCAGATCGGCCCCGGTGTGCAGATCCTCACCGCCGACCATCCGCGCGATCCGGCCATCCGCCGTTCGGGGCTGGAGAGCGGGCGCCCGGTGAACATCGGCAGCAACGTGTGGATCGGTGCCGGTGCGCTGATTCTGCCAGGGGTGAGCATTGGTGATGATGCGATCATCGGCGCGGGCGCAGTGGTGACCCGCGATGTGCCGGCGGGGGCGACAGCGATGGGCAATCCGGCACGGGTACGCTAGCCGGCCCAGGGGCAATAGCAGCCCACCGCCAGGGTGTGGGTGGCGTTCACGCTGCGGCCCTGGGTGAGGGCCAGCAGAATGGGCTCGATGAAGCTGTTGCTCGAATTGCACGTGGCACCCTCGCTGTAGGGGCCGAAGTAGGCGAGCTGGCCGTTGCGGTCCCAGATCGCTACCGCAGGGCTTGCCGGCAGGTGCTCGGCGCCGGGCAGATCGGCCAGTGGCTTGAGCGCGCCGAGGGTGGCGGGCAGTTGGCCGTGGGTACCGGGCTTTTGCACCACGTAGAACTCCACGCCCTGGGCGGCGAAGTGCTCGGTCAGCTCGGCCAGGTGCTGCTGGTTGCCGACGTTGCAGGGGCAGGCCGGGTCCCAGAAGTGCACCAGGCGGACGGGGCCGGGGCCGGCGATGTCTTCTGGCAGGCGCAGAGTGTCGCCGGCGAACAGTGCGGTGTGGTTGTCGAAGGGGCGCAGGTAGCGGCCCTGGAAGCTGTCGTAGGCCCACCACAGGCCGGCGGCGCAGAGGAGCAGGGTGAGGCCGGTGAGCAGGTGGCGGGGCATCGGGGGTACCATTTCCGGAAAGGGGTGTATCTTTTCGCCGGCAAGGCCGGCGCCTACGGGCGAGGGGGCGGCACAGGCAACAAAAAAGTCCCCCAGCTTGCCACGCCGTTCGCAACAGATGAATATCACAGGTCAATCCTTTGCCCCGTTGTTGGTAACTTCCATGCCCGCGTCATTCCAGCCCGACTCCCTGCGTGCCAGCCTGCAACCGCTGGCCGCGCGTCAGCCGTTGTCGACCCAGGCGCAGGCGTACCGGCATTTCTACAGCCTGGACATCCCCGGCGTCGACAGCTGGCTGGGGCGCTTCGACACCGCAGGCTTCGAGCTGGTCGCCCAGGTCTGGGTGCCCGCCGCGCCTGTGGCGACGCTGGTACTGCTGCACGGTTTCTACGACCACATGGGCCTCTACCGCCACGCCATCGAATGGGCCCTGGCCCGACAGTTCGCGGTCATCGCCTGCGACCTGCCGGGTCATGGGCTGTCCAGCGGCGAGCGCGCCAGCATCGATGACTTTGCGGTGTATCAGGACGTGCTGCAGGCGCTGTTCGAGCAGGGCCAGGCGCTGAACCTGCCGCAACCCTGGCACCTGTGCGGGCAGAGCACCGGCGGCGCCATCCTGGTCGACCACCTGCTGCACCACGGCGCGCACAGCCCGGCTCAGGGCCAGGTGATCCTGCTGGCGCCGCTGGTACGCCCGCGTGCGTGGCGCTGGTCGAAATTCAGCTATCAGGTGCTGCGCCACTTCGTCACCGGCATCGAGCGGCGCTTCAGCGACAACAGCAACGACCCGACCTTTTTGCCGTTCCTGCAGGCCGACCCGCTGCAGCCGCGGCGCCTGCCCACCGCCTGGGTCGGGGCGCTGATGGCGTGGGTCAAACGTATCGAGGTGGCGCCATGCAGCCCGCGCCAGCCGCTGATCGTGCAGGGGCAGGCCGACATGACTGTGGACTGGCCGTACAACCTTGAGGTGCTCAAGGCCAAGTTCGCCGAACCGCAGATTCTGCTGATGCCCGAAGCCCGCCACCACCTGGTCAACGAGCTGCCGGCAATACGCCGAGACTACTTTGCCTTCATCGGCCAGCGCCTGGGCTGATCACTGCAGGTCGGAGGTGCTCTGACCGACCGCCAGGCCAGCCCGGATTGCGGCCAGGGCGGCGGCATAGTACGCCTTGCCTTCGGGCGATTCGGCAAAGCTTGCAAAGGCATCGAGTTCGGCATCCGACAGCCCGCGATACACATACAGCAGGGTGTTGTTCAGGTCGGCCTCGATCTGCTGCATCAGGCGCTGGCGCTGCCCGTCGAGCAGGCCCTGGGCCTGGCTGCCACCGAGCAGGCCGGGGATCATCTGGCTCAGGCTGTCGGCCGCCACACCGGCAATCGCCAGGCTGACCTCGGCACCGGCCTCGCGGGCCGGCAGGGCCTGGGCCAGGTGGCCGATGATCAGCAGGCGGCTGTCGCTGGCCTCGATCTTGGGCAGGCCCTTGGCATTCTTGGCCAACTGGTCACGGCGGGTGGCCAGCAGCTCGGCCGCCACGATCTTGCGCCCCAGGGGGGATTGAAAAAACGCCAGCGCAGGCTTGGGGTCGCTGAGGTTGACGCGCAACTGGGCTTCGGCGCGGCGGTCGACGGCGGTGGGTTCGAAACGCTGGTTGCTGTTGTTCACCAGGGCCTGGAAGACTGCAGGCGGCAGGCTGCTACGATAGCGCTGCTGGGCGGCATCGAGGGCATCGGTGAAGTGGGCGCGCTGCTCCGGCCACCCGGCAACCTTGTACAGTTGGTCGTGGGTATCTGCCAGGACAGGCGTGGTGCAGATCATCAACAGCAGAAAAAACAAACGGCGCATTCAGGACTCCTGTCGGCAGGCCGCTATTGTCCGTGGCCCGGCGGGGCTTTGTCGAGACGCCAATGCACACTCTCGGCCAAGTGGCGCTGTCGGTTTTGCTGGCGGCTCGATACTATGCGCGGCATGCAGATATCCCTTGATCACCCCTTGCTGTCGCGCATCGTCGACGACCTGGCCACCCGTGGCTGGTCGCAGCACGACCTGTTCCTGCCGGCCCCGCTGACGCGGGCACTGGCGGCCGAGTGCCGCCGCCGCGCCGCCGAAGGTGAACTGGCCCCTGCGGGGGTCGGGCGAGGGCCCGCGCAGGAAGTACGCGAAGGTATTCGCAACGACCATATCCAGTGGCTCGAACCCGGTGACTCGGACGCCTGCGACCAGTACCTGGGGTTGATGGACGGCCTGCGCGAAGCGATGAACCGCGGCCTGTTCCTGGGCCTGGAAGACTTCGAGTGCCACTTCGCCCTGTACCCGCCCGGCGGCTTCTACCGCAAGCACCTGGACCGCTTTCGCGACGACGACCGGCGCATGGTCTCGTCGGTGATCTACCTCAACGAAGACTGGCTGCCCGAACATGGCGGGCAGTTGCGCATGACCCTCAAGGACAATGTGGAACACGATGTGCAGCCGACCGGCGGTTGCCTGGTGGTGTTCCTCTCCGGCGAGATCCCCCACGAAGTGCTGCCGGCCAACCGCGAGCGGTTGTCGCTCACCGGCTGGTTCCGTCGGCGCGGCAACGAGCCCTTCTAGCATGCATAAGGTTCTGGTCAGCGCCTGCCTGCTGGGGCAGCCGGTGCGCTATGACGGTCGCGCCAGCGGGCATCCGGATGTGCTCCAGGGCTGGCAGCGGGAGGGTCGCGTGGTGCCGTTGTGCCCCGAGGTCGCCGGCGGCCTGCCGACCCCGCGGCCACCTGCGGAAATTCCCGGTGGGCAGGGCAGTGCGGTGCTGGAAGGCCAGGCCCGGGTGGTGACGGTAGCCGGCGAGGACGTGACCGCGCCGTTCGTGCAGGGCGCGCACCTGGCGCTGGCACTGGTGCAGCGCCACGCCATAAGGGTGGCCGTGCTCAAGTCGGGCAGCCCGTCCTGTGGCAACCGGCTGACCTATGACGGTACGTTCAGCGGCACCAGGGTGGAAGGTGAGGGTGTGACCACGGCGCTGTTGCGCCGGGCCGGGGTGCAGGTGTTCAGCGAACTGGAGCTGGACGCGGCCGTGCAGGCCCTGGGGGCCCTCGACGCTTAAGGTGCGTCGGTGTCCACGGCAGCATCCGCCGCTTCGGTGTGGGTCTGGGCCTGGGGCTCGACAGCGGGCCGCGCCGCCTGCTGCGCCAGCTCGGTCATGCGCCCGTTGTCCTTGATGCGCTGCAGGGCGGCGTTCAAGGCTTTCTCGAAGGCCGGGTTGTCCTTCTGGAAGGGCATCACATAGCGTTTGTCGTCGTCACCGTCGGTATAGGGTTCGCTGACACCCAGGCGCTGCTTGAGCTCGGGGCTGGCGGTGATCTGGTCCAGGGCGATGTCGTAACGGCCGCTTTCCACACCGTCCAGCAACTCGTCATGGTCGACGGGCACGAACTCCACCCCTACATCCAGCTCCTTGGCCAGCGCCTGGCCCAGCCCGATCTCGAAGCCGGTCCACTGGCCTTGCTTGCGGATATTGGTCGAGGAATCGGCGCTGATCGCGATACGCAGTTCATTTCGATCGTTGACCTCGTCGATCAGCTCGGCATGGGCCAACGGGGTCAGCAGGGCCGTGAGCAGTACCCCAATAGTCAAACGCATCTAAGCCCCTTTCCTGGTCTTTGGCAGTGAGTCCGGTCGCCGCGACTTTTTGTGTGTGTCGCGGTCGAACAGTGTCTAGGACCGCACTTGGCCGAGGATGTTAGATGCCAGGGAAGATTTTTCCGTGGCGTTTTTTAAAGCTTGCCTTGGCGCAATTGATCTATCGTAATGAACCGTTGCCCTGGTATTCAGGGGTAAGGGTTACCGAAGTAAATCACAGGAGAAGTGAATGAAAAGCCTATTTTCGCGTGCTGCCGTCGCTGGTTTGTTGATGGGCGTGTCCGCGCTGGCCGCCGCCGAAGGCCTGGTGAGCCAGGCACCACCCAAGGATGCCAAGGTATTCATCGTTTCCCCGGCCGATGGCGCCACCGTCGACAAGACCTTCACCGTCAAGTTTGGCATCGAAGGCATGGAACTCAAGCCGGCCGGCGACGCCACCCCGCATAGCGGCCATCATCACCTGCTGGTGGACGTCGACAAGGCGCCGGCTGCCGACCAGGTGCTGCCCACCAGCCTGATGCCGGAAAACGGCCAGCCGCTGCCCGCCGGCCCGCAGGTACTGCACTTTGGCAAGGCGCAGACCGAAACCCAGCTGACCCTGACCCCTGGCAAGCACACCCTGCAACTGGTGCTGGGCGACAAGTTCCACGTGCCGTTCAAGCCAAGCGTGGAATCGAAGAAGATTACCGTGACCGTGAAGTAAAACGCGGGCATGAAAAAAGGCGACCCGAGGGTCGCCTTTTTCATTTGGATCGGCGTTGCCGGCGAAGCGTTTAGAACAGCACGCGCGAACGGATGGTGCCGTTGATGTGCTGCAGCTTCTCTTGCGCCAGGTCCGAGTACTCGGCATCGACGTCGATCACCACGTAGCCGACCTTCTCGTTGGTCTGCAGGAACTGACCGGAGATGTTGATCGAGTTTTCCGCGAACACCTTGTTGATCTCGCTGAGCACGCCCGGAATGTTCTGGTGGATGTGCAGCAGGCGGTGCTTGCCCGGGTGCGCCGGCAGGGCCACTTCAGGGAAGTTGACCGACGACACGGAGGTACCGTTGTCGCTGTACTTGACCAGCTTCTCGGCCACTTCCAGGCCGATGTTGGCCTGGGCCTCGGCGGTGGAACCACCGATGTGCGGGGTCAGGATCACGTTGTCCAGGCCACGCAGCGGGCTTTCGAACTGCTCGTCGTTGGAGCGCGGCTCTACCGGGAACACGTCGATGGCGGCGCCGATCAGGTGCTTGTCCTTGATCGCGGCGGCCAGGTGGTCCAGTTCGACCACGGTGCCACGGGCGGCGTTGATCAGGATCGCGCCCTTTTTCATCGCGCGGATTTCCTTCTCGCCGATCATCCACTGGGTGGATGGCAGCTCAGGAACGTGCAGCGAGACGATGTCGGCCAGGCCCAGCAGCTCGTGCAGGCTGGCGACCTGGGTCGCGTTGCCCAGCGGCAGCTTGGTCAGCGGGTCGAAGAAGAACACCTGCATGCCCAGGCTTTCGGCCAGTACCGACAGCTGGGTGCCGATCGAGCCGTAGCCGACGATGCCCAGCTTCTTGCCACGGATCTCGAAGGAGTTGGCCGCGCTCTTGATCCAGCCGCCACGGTGGCAGGAAGCGTTCTTCTCGGGGATACCGCGCAGCAGCAGGATCGCTTCGGCCAGTACCAGCTCGGCAACCGAACGGGTGTTGGAGTAAGGCGCGTTGAACACGGCGATGCCGCGCTCGCGAGCGGCGTCCAGGTCGACCTGGTTGGTGCCGATGCAGAAACAGCCGACAGCGACCAGTTTCTTGGCGCAGTCGAAGACCTCTTCGGTCAGCTGGGTGCGAGAGCGAATGCCGATGAAGTGGGCATCGGCGATCTTTTCCTTCAGTTGCGCATCCGGCAGGGAGCCGGTGAGGTATTCGATGTTGCTGTACCCGGCGGCCTTGAGGACGTCCACGGCGGATTGGTGGACGCCTTCGAGGAGAAGGAACTTGATCTTGCTCTTATCGAGAGAAGTCTTGCTCATCTGCGTAAACCTGTGTCCCGGAGAAAAATGGCAGGGAAAGAAGCGCTCGCAGCATCGGCTTTCGGCACGATCTGCGGGGGTGCGTATGCTAGCATAGGCACCCCTGTTTACGCCCATCCCTGGCACGTGAAACGTGCTCAGGGTGACCATGAATTGTTCGAGAGTTCTGTAGATGACCGATCGTGCGCTGTTGGATGAGCTGATGACCCTGGTTGAGCCTGGAAAGGTCCTGACCGACGCTGCTTCACTTGATGCGTACGGCAAGGACTGGACCAAGCATTTTGCTCCAGCCCCCCTGGCCATCGTGTTCCCCAAGAGCACCGAACAGGTTCAGGCCATCGTGCGCTGGGCCAACCAGCGCCAGGTCGCCCTGGTGCCGTCGGGCGGGCGCACCGGCCTGTCGGCTGCCGCAGTAGCCGCCAATGGCGAAGTGGTGGTGGCGTTCGACTACATGAACCAGATTCTCGACTTCAACGAATTCGACCGCAGCGTGGTGTGCCAGCCTGGCGTGATCACCGAGCAGCTGCAGAATTTTGCCGAGGACAAGGGCCTGTACTACCCGGTCGACTTCGCGTCGGCAGGATCCAGCCAGATTGGCGGCAATATCGGCACCAATGCCGGCGGTATCAAGGTGATTCGCTACGGCATGACCCGCAACTGGGTAGCTGGCCTCAAGGTCGTGACCGGCAAGGGCGACCTGCTCGAGCTGAACAAGGACCTGATCAAGAACGCCACCGGCTACGACCTGCGCCAGCTGTTCATCGGCGCCGAAGGTACCCTGGGCTTCGTGGTCGAGGCCACCATGCGCCTGGACCGGGCACCCAACAACCTCACCGCGATGGTGCTGGGCACGCCTGATTTCGACTCCATCATGCCGGTGCTGCACGCCTTCCGTGGCAAGCTCGACCTGACCGCCTTCGAATTTCTCTCCGACAAGGCCCTGGCCAAGGTGCTGGGCCGCGGTGACGTGCCTGCGCCGTTCGAGACCAATTGCCCGTTCTACGCGCTGCTGGAATTCGAAGCCAGCACCGAGGAAGTGGCCAACGAAGCCCTGGCCACCTTCGAGCACTGCGTCGAGCAGGGCTGGGTACTGGACGGCGTGATGAGCCAGAGCCAGCAGCAACTGCAGAACCTGTGGAAGCTGCGCGAGTACATCTCCGAGACCATCTCGCACTGGACCCCGTACAAGAACGACATTTCGGTAACCGTGTCGAAGGTGCCGGCGTTCCTCAAGGATATCGACGCGATCGTCGCCGAACGCTACCCCGACTTCGAGGTGGTGTGGTACGGCCACATCGGCGACGGCAACCTGCACCTGAACATCCTCAAGCCCGACGACATGAGCAAGGACGAGTTCTTCTCCCGTTGCGCGGTGGTCAACAAGCAGGTGTTCGAGACGGTAGAGAAGTACAACGGCTCGATTTCGGCCGAACACGGCGTGGGCATGACCAAGCGTGACTACCTGACCTACAGCCGTTCGCCGGTCGAGATCGAGTACATGAAGGCAGTGAAGGCGGTGTTCGACCCCAACGGGATCATGAACCCGGGCAAGATCTTCGCCGTCGAGTGAACCCCGCAGCGCCAATAACATCGTTCCAGGAGTCGGCAATGAACTATCAGCACCAGTATGTAGACGGCACGCGTACTCATCTGCCGGTGGGCAAGGTGGTGTGCATCGGTCGCAACTACGCCGAGCACGCCAAAGAGCTGGACAACCCGATTCCGACCGAGCCGCTGCTGTTCATCAAGCCGGGCAGTTGCGTGGTATCGCTGGAAGGCGGGTTCAAGATCCCGGCCGAGCGTGGCTCGGTGCACTACGAGGCGGAAATCGCGGTGCTGCTGGGCAAGTCGCTGTCGCCGGCGCCTACCGAAGAAGAAGTGCTCGACGCCATCTCCGGCTTCGCCCCGGCACTGGACCTGACCCTGCGTGACCTGCAGGCGCAGCTCAAGGAAAAGGGCCTGCCCTGGGAGCGCGCCAAGTGCTTCGACGGCGCCTGCGTGCTGACGCCCTTCGTGGTTGGCAGCACATTCGAGGACCTGGCCGATATCGGCATTCGCCTGAGCATCAACGGCGAGGTGCGCCAGGACGGCAACAGCGCGCTGATGCTCAACCCGATCGTGCCGATGATCCAGCACATGGCCTCGCAGTTCGCGCTGCAGGCGGGTGACGTGATCCTCACCGGTACGCCGGCCGGCGTCGGGCCGCTGAGCGCTGGCGATGAGCTGGTGCTGGAACTGCCCGGTGTGAGCCGTTTCGAGGGCAGCGTTCGCTGACCTGCCCCGGGTGGCAGTCGATAGCCGACTGCCACCTTTTCCCCGGCCTTTGATCGGGCGTTGCCGTTTTTTTCACAAATGATCCGGATAATCCCCGCGAATCAACCTTGTGAACGTGCCTGCGTGTTGCGTGCCAGGCTAAAAAAACAACGGGAATACCTGATGGCCACACCTTATCCTTCCAGCGGTTCGCTCCCTCCTGTGCGCAAGCGTCGCCTCCTGTTGCGCTGGTCTACCTGGCTGGTGACGGCTGCGGTGATCGGCTATGGCGTGGCCATCGCCATGCACTGGGACGACCGTGGCCTGCTGTGGCTGCAGGAGCGTTTCGAGTCGGTGAGCGAACAGCAGGCCAGTATCTGGCTGCCGGGCTATACGGTCGATATCGACGCCAAGGTGCTGCCGGGCATGGAGGACGACGAGGCCTCCGACCTGGCCTACGACCCCCAGCGCAAGACCCTGTTCGCCGTCATGGGCAAGAACCCGTTCCTGGTCGAGCTGACCCTGGACGGCGATGTGCTGCGCAAGCTGCCACTTCACGGCTGGAGCAACCCCGAGGGGGTTGCGGTGCTGGCGGACGGGCGGTTGGCCATTGTCGACGAGCGTGATCACACCATGACCATCGTCAGCCTGGACGACAGCACCCAGGCACTGAACATCAAGGATTTCACGCAATACGACCTGGGCCCTTCGGCCAATCAGAACAAGGCCTTCGAGGCGATTGCCTGGGACCCGCGCAACCAGCGCCTCGTGCTGGGCGAGGAGCGTCCGCCGCGGCTGTTCACCTGGCGCACCGACGGCCGTTCGCCGCTGACCGGCGACAAGCAGCCGCTGCCCAGTGACGAGCTGGACCTGCGCAACCTCTCGGCGCTGGGGGTCGACCCGCGTACCGGGCACATGCTGGTGCTGTCGGCCGACTCGAACATGCTGCTGGAGCTGGACGAGCGGGGCGAGCAGGTCAGCTTCATGACCCTGCTCGGCGGTTTCAACGGCCTGAAAAAGCGCATCCCTCGCGCCGAGGGCGTGGCCATGGACGACCAGGGCACCCTGTACATCGTCAGTGAGCCGAACCTGTTCTACCGCTTTCGCAAGCAGTGACTCCCGCATAGTGGCATTAAGCTTCGATTCAGTTGGCTATGGTTAGATGACGCCCGAACCCTGCCGAGTCTTCCCGAATGCGTCGTTACCTGCCCCTGGTCTTTCTTGTTTTCAGTCTGCTGGCCCTTGCCGCCCTGGGCGTGGCGGGGCAGCAGCACCGCGTGTTCGAGCGTGCCTGGTTCGACCTCAAGGCCTGGTGGCAGCCGGCCGAGCAGGGCATGGGGCTGAGCCGCTACCAGGTGGTGGTCGAGGCACGCCCGGTCGAGGGGCTGGAGGCGGATATTTCGGCGCTGACCTTCGACCCGGACCGCAACAGCCTGTACACGGTCACCAACAAGAACCCCGAGCTGATCGAGCTGTCGCTGGAGGGGCGCATCGTGCGGCGCATCCCCCTGACAGGTTTCGGCGACCCCGAGGCGGTGGAGTATGTGGGGCCGGGCAGTTTCGTGATCACGGACGAGCGCGAGCAGCGCCTGATCCGGGTGCATGTGGCGCCCGATACCGCGTTCCTGGATGCCAAGGATGCCGAGCAGCTTACCCTGGGCATCGGCCTGAACGGCAACAAGGGTTTCGAGGGGCTGGCCTACGACTCGGGCGGCAAGCGCCTGTTCGTGGCCAAGGAGCGCGACCCGATGCTGATCTACGAGGTGCACGGGTTTCCCCATGACAATCCGGAGCAGCCCTATGCGGTGCACGTGGTGCAGGACCGCAAGCGTGATTCGCGGTTGTTCGTGAGAGACCTGTCGAGCTTGCAGTTCGACGAGCGCAGCGGGCATCTGCTGGCCCTGTCGGACGAATCGCAACTGGTGCTGGAGCTGGACGTGAAGGGCAAGCCGATCAGCAGCCTGTCGCTGCGCAAGGGGTCTGCCGGGTTGAAGGCGAGCGTGCCGCAGGCCGAGGGGATTGCGCTGGACGATGCCGGGACGCTGTATGTGGTGAGCGAGCCGAACCTGTTCTACGTATTCAGGAAGACCGAGTAGGCTGTATCGCGGGTCAAGCCCGCTCCCACAAGATCACACCGAACCTGTGGGAGCGGGCTTGGCCCGCGATGAGGCCGGCCCCGCAAGCTTACCTGGTCAGGGTCTTCACGCCGTCCGCGGTCCCCAGCAGCAGCAGGTCCGCCGGGCGCGCCGCGAACAGGCCGTTGGTCACCACGCCCACGATCGCGTTGATCTGGGTTTCCAGCTCCACCGGGTTGGTGATCTGCAGGTTGAACACGTCCAGGATGATGTTGCCGTTGTCGGTCACCACGCCTTCGCGGTACACCGGGTCGCCGCCCAGTTTCACCAGCTGACGTGCCACATGGCTGCGCGCCATCGGGATCACCTCGACCGGCAGCGGGAAGGCGCCCAGTACCGGCACCAGCTTGCTCGCGTCGGCAATGCAGATGAAGGTCTTGGCCACGGCCGCGACGATCTTCTCGCGGGTCAGGGCTGCGCCACCGCCCTTGATCAGGTTCAGGCGCTCGTCGCTCTCGTCGGCACCGTCCACATAGAACTCCAGGTCGCTGACCGTGTTCAGCTCGTACACCGGAATGCCGTGGCCCTTCAGGCGTGCAGCCGTGGCCTCGGAGCTGGCGACCGCACCATCGAACGCACCCTTGTGCAGCGCCAGGGCGTCGATGAAGCAGTTGGCGGTCGAACCGGTGCCGACGCCGACGATGCTCTTGTCATCGAGCTTGGGCAGAATGAAATCGACAGCGGCCTGGGCGACAGCCTGTTTGAGTTGGTCCTGGGTCATGCGGGCTCCGGAGCGGGCAGGGGTATCGTGAGGGCGCGTAGTATAGCGGCTAAAACCACAGACTGGCTGTGGTCGCCCGACCGGGCGCTGCGGTAGACTCCGAGGCCCCGCCCAGCTGCCCAGTGATGCGTTCCCGATGCTCGAACAGTACGTCAAGAAGATCCTCACCTCGCGCGTCTATGACGTCGCCGTCGAAACCCCGCTGCAACCGGCCGGCCAGCTCAGCAAGCGCCTGGGCAACCACGTGCTGCTCAAGCGCGAAGACCTGCAGCCGGTGTTCTCGTTCAAGATCCGCGGCGCCTACAACAAGCTGGCGCAGTTGAGCGCCGAGGAACTGGCGCGGGGCGTGGTCACCGCCTCGGCCGGCAACCATGCCCAGGGCCTGGCGCTGGCCGCCCGTGAACTGGGGATCAAGGCCACCATCGTGATGCCCAAGACCACCCCCGAGATCAAGGTCGAAGGCGTGCGCTCGCGGGGCGCCAAGGTGGTGCTGCATGGCGATTCGTTCCCCGAGGCGCTGGCCTACTCGCTCAAGCTGGTGGACGAAAAGGGCTTCGTCTATATCCACCCCTATGACGACCCGCACACCATCGCCGGGCAGGGCACCGTGGCCATGGAGATCCTGCGCCAGTACCCCGGGCCGCTGGACGCGATCTTCGTGCCGGTGGGCGGCGGCGGCCTGATCGCCGGCATTGCCGCCTACGTCAAATACCTGCGCCCCGAGATCAAGGTGATCGGTGTCGAGCCGGACGACTCCAACTGCCTGCAGGCCGCCATGGCCGCCGGCGAGCGCGTGGTGCTGCCGCAGGTGGGCCTGTTCGCCGATGGCGTGGCGGTGGCGCAGATCGGCCAGCACACCTTCGACATCTGCAAGGATCATGTGGACGAGGTGATCACCGTCAGCACCGACGAGATCTGCGCGGCCATCAAGGACATCTACGACGATACCCGCTCGATCACCGAACCTGCCGGCGCGCTGGGCGTTGCCGGCATCAAGAAGTACGTTGAGCTGCGAGGTGTGACCGGGCAGACCCTGGTGGCCATCGACTCCGGTGCCAACGTGAACTTCGACCGCCTGCGCCATGTGGCCGAGCGCGCCGAACTGGGCGAGGGCCGCGAGGCGATCATCGCAGTGACCATCCCCGAACAGCCGGGCAGCTTCAAGGCGTTCTGCGAGGCCATCGGCAAGCGCCAGATCACCGAATTCAACTACCGCTACCACGCCGACGGCGAGGCGCACATCTTTGTCGGGGTGCAGACCCACCCCGACACCGACCCGCGCAGTGCCCTGCTGCACAGCCTGATCGCGCAGGGTTTTCCGGTGCTGGACCTGACCGACAACGAGCTGGCCAAGCTGCACATCCGCCACATGGTGGGCGGGCACGCGGCGCGGGTCAGCGACGAGCTGGTGCTGCGCTTCGAGTTCCCTGAGCGGCCGGGGGCGCTGTTCAACTTCCTCAACAAGCTGGGTGGGCGCTGGAACATCTCGATGTTCCACTACCGCAACCATGGCGCGGCCGATGGTCGCGTGGTGGCCGGGCTGCAGGTGCCGGATGATGAGCGCCACCTGGTGCCGGCGGCACTGGCCAAGATCGGCTACCCGTACTGGGATGAAACCGACAACCCGGCGTACCGGCTGTTTCTGGGCTGAACGGCTACGCTGTTGGGCAACGCCTGAGGAATAAGAAGACATGGAATTGCTGACAAGCCTGAAAATCGCCCACGTACTGGCCACGGTCGTGCTGCTGGGCAGTGCCCTGGGCCTGGCGCTGTGGGTCTGGCTGGCACGACGCAAGGGTGACGTGACTGCGCACACGCGCCTGTTGCAGCGGCCTTTGCTGTTCGTATGGTTGCTGATGGGCGTATGCCTGGTGAGCATGCCGTTCAGTGGCTGGTGGCTGGTGCACCTGATCGGCTGGCCATTGGGGCAGACCTGGGTGCTGGGCTCCAGCCTGATCTATACGGTGGGGGCGTTCTGCTGGTTCTGGCTGAGTGTGCGCCTTAACCGGCTGCGCACGGCGCCGGGCGCAGGCAACCCGAAGGTGACGCTGGGCCTGGCGGTGTTCTGCGCCGTGTGCTTCATCGCGATTGCCGGGCTGATGGGTGCAAAACCCGTCTGATGCCTTCGCCGGCAAGGCCGGCTCCTACACCCGTTGCGCTGTAGGAGCCGGCCTTGCCGGCGAATGGTCACACCTCAATCGCGCAGGCTGATCACCGGCCAGCCGCGTTTCTCGGCTTCGGCACGCAGGGTCGGGTCCGGGTTCACCGCCACCGGGTTGGCCACCTGCTCCAGCAGCGGCAGGTCGTTGATCGAGTCGCTATAGAAGTAGCTGTCGTCCAGGTTCAAGCCATTCTCTTCGAGCCAGCGGTTCAGGCGCGTCACCTTGCCTTCACGGAAGCACGGCACGTCGATGCTGCGCCCGCTGTAGCGACCGTCGACCATCTCGCACTCGGTGGCCAGCAGGGTCTCCACGCCCAGGCGCTGGGCAATCGGGCCGGTGATGAAGCGGTTGGTGGCGGTGATGATCACCAGCTTGTCGCCCGCGTCACGGTGCTTTTGCAGCAGCGCCAGGGCCTGGGGCAGGATGATCGGCTCGACGCAGTCGCGCATGAAGTCGCGGTGCCATTCGTCGAGTTGCGCCATTTCGGTCCGGGCCAGGATCTCCAGGGTGAATTCAAGGTAGGCGCCCTGGTCCAGCTTGCCGGCCAGGTAGTCCTGGTAGAACGCATCGTTGCGGTTCTTGTAGGCGATGGGGTCGAGAATCCCGCGTTCGCACAGGTAATCGCCCCAGGCGTGGTCGCTGTCGCCACCCAGAAGCGTGTTGTCCAGATCGAATAAAGCCAGGCGCATCGAAGTCACTCGCATAACATCTGAAAAGGCCCACAGAATACGGACTTTTATCTGCTATGCACATAAGGTGGAGCGGCGCGTTGCTGGCGTTGCAAGCTTTGTGGAACAATGCGGCGACATGCGTTTGCGAGGTTGCTGCCGTGATCGACCCCGATGGTTTTCGCCCCAATGTCGGGATCATTCTGACCAATGATCTCGGGCAGGTGCTATGGGCTCGACGGATCAACCAGGATGCCTGGCAGTTTCCACAAGGCGGGATCAACCCCGAGGAAACGCCGGAAGACGCCCTGTACCGCGAGCTGAATGAAGAAGTGGGCCTGGAGCGGCAGGATGTTGAAATTCTTGCCTGCACCCGTGGCTGGTTGCGTTATCGTTTACCCCAACGCCTGGTGCGTACCCACAGCCAACCGCTGTGCATCGGCCAGAAACAGAAATGGTTCCTCCTGCGCCTGGTGTCCAACGAGCAGCGGGTGCGGATGGATTTGACCGGTAAACCGGAATTCGATGGGTGGCGCTGGGTCAGCTATTGGTATCCGTTGGGCCAGGTGGTGACATTCAAGCGCGAGGTTTACCGCCGCGCTCTCAAAGAGCTTGCCCCGCGCCTGCTGGCGCGCGACTGACGACGGAGTTCGACCCCGAGCCATGCTCAATACGCTGCGCAAGATCGTCCAGGAAGTTAACTCCGCCAAGGATCTCAAGACGGCGTTGGGGATCATTGTGTTACGCGTCAAAGAAGCCATGGGCAGCCAGGTGTGTTCCGTCTACCTGCTCGACCCGGAGAGCAACCGCTTCGTGCTGATGGCCACCGAGGGCCTGAACAAGCGCTCCATCGGCAAGGTCAGCATGGCCCCCAACGAAGGCCTGGTGGGCCTGGTGGGTACCCGCGAAGAACCGCTGAACCTGGAAAACGCCGCCGATCACCCGCGTTATCGCTACTTTGCCGAAACCGGCGAAGAGCGCTTTGCCTCCTTCCTCGGTGCACCCATCATCCACCACCGCCGCGTGGTGGGCGTGCTGGTCATCCAGCAGAAGGAACGTCGCCAGTTCGACGAGGGCGAAGAAGCCTTCCTGGTCACCATGAGTGCGCAGTTGGCCGGGGTTATCGCCCATGCCGAGGCCACCGGCTCGATTCGCGGCCTGGGGCGCCAGGGCAAGGGTATCCAGGAAGCCAAGTTCGTCGGCGTGCCGGGCTCGCCGGGCGCGGCGGTGGGTACGGCGGTGGTGATGCTGCCGCCGGCCGACCTGGACGTGGTGCCGGACAAGACCGTCACCGACATCGACGCCGAACTCAAACTGTTCAACAACGCCCTCGAAGGCGTGCGCAGCGACATGCGCAACCTCTCGGCCAAGCTCGCCACCCAGCTGCGCCCCGAAGAGCGTGCGCTGTTCGACGTGTACCTGATGATGCTCGAAGACGTCGCCCTGGGCGGCGAGGTGGTGGAGGTCATCAAGACCGGCCAGTGGGCCCAGGGCGCCTTGCGCCAGGTGGTGGGCGAGCACGTCAACCGCTTCGAGCTGATGGACGACGCCTACCTGCGCGAGCGCGCCTCCGATGTCAAAGACCTGGGCCGGCGCCTGCTGGCCTACCTGCAGGAAGCCCGCCAGCTGACCCTGGTGTACCCCGACAACACCATCCTGATCAGCGAAGAGCTGACCCCGGCCATGCTCGGTGAAGTACCCGAAGGCAAGCTGGTGGGGCTGGTGTCGGTACTCGGCTCGGGCAACTCCCACGTCGCGATCCTGGCGCGTGCCATGGGCATCCCCACGGTGATGGGCCTGGTCGACCTGCCGTATTCGAAGGTCGACGGCATCCAGATGATCGTCGACGGCTACAAGGGCGACGTCTACACCAACCCCAGCGAAGTGCTGCGCAAGCACTACACCGAAGTGGTCGAGGAGGAGCGCCAGCTGGCCCAGGGCCTGGACGCCCTGCGCGAACTGCCGTGCGAGACGCTCGATGGCTACCGCATGCCGCTGTGGGTCAACACCGGGCTGCTGGCCGACGTGGCGCGGGCGCAGCAGCGCGGCGCCGAAGGGGTGGGGCTGTACCGTACCGAAGTGCCGTTCATGATCAACCAACGCTTCCCCAGCGAAAAGGAGCAGCTGGCGATCTATCGCGAGCAACTGGCGGCCTTCCACCCGTTGCCGGTGACCATGCGCAGCCTGGACATCGGGGGTGACAAGGCGCTGTCGTACTTCCCGATCAAGGAGGACAACCCGTTCCTGGGTTGGCGCGGTATCCGCGTGACGCTGGACCACCCGGAGATCTTCCTGGTGCAGACCCGCGCCATGCTCAAGGCCAGCGAAGGCCTGAACAACCTGCGCATCCTGCTGCCGATGATCTCCGGGATACACGAACTGGAAGAGGCATTGCACCTGATCCACCGCGCCTGGGGCGAGGTGCGCGACGAAGGCACCGACGTGCCGATGCCGCCTGTGGGGGTCATGATCGAGATTCCGGCGGCGGTCTACCAGACCCGCGAGCTGGCGCGCATGGTCGACTTCCTGTCGGTGGGGTCCAACGACCTGACCCAGTACCTGCTGGCGGTCGACCGCAACAACCCGCGGGTGGCCGACCTCTATGACTACCTGCACCCTGCGGTGCTGCAGGCCTTGCAGCACGTGGTGACCGCGGCGCATGCCGAGGGCAAGCCGGTGAGCATCTGTGGCGAGATGGCTGGCGACCCGGCAGCGGCGGTGCTGCTGATGGCCATGGGCTTCGACAGCCTGTCGATGAACGCCACCAACCTGCCGAAAGTGAAATGGATGCTGCGTCAGATCAGCATGAGCAAATCCAGGGAATTGCTGGAGCAGGCGATGGGTATCGATAACCCGCAGGTTATCCACAGCTCGCTGCAACTGGCGCTGAAGAACCTGGGGTTGTCGCGGATGATCAATCCTGGGGCTTCCAAGACCCTGTGAAGCCGGGGCCGCTTCGCGGCCCTTCGCGGGTCAAGCCCGCTCCCACAGGGATCTCACCGGTCTTGATGCTTGTGCTGTATCTGTGGGAGCGGGCTTTACCCGCGAAAGCGTCAAACCTGCAGGGTGACCTCGCCCAACTGCCCTCCAAACGGTCCGAAGCTGCGCTCCACCATCAACCTGCTGCCATCCGCCTCGACAATCAACACCGTACTCGCCCGCGTCCCGTAGTTCTGGCTGGCAATGAACACGCTCGACAGCAACCGCTCGGTCGCCAGCCCCACACCGGTCTGCGGCAGCTCGGCCTCTTCGGCCTGCTGCTCATCCCCCAGCAACGCCAGCAGCCGCTGTGGTCGCGGGTCCTGCAGCTGGTCTTCGAGCGCAGCCCGCATCTTCAGCAGTTTCGGCCACGGCGTATCCAGCCCGGCATTCGACAAGCCGTACACCCCCTCGGCCAGCAGCACCGGCGCCGCCTCCTGCGCATTCAGGTACCCCAACTGCCCGGCGTCCCCTACCAGCAGGTTGAATCCCGAATACTGGCTGCTGCGGCTGGCCACATGGTCCAGGTAAGCCTCCACCCCCAGCTCGCCGCGCAGAAATCCCGCCACCAGCTCGCCGCGCGAGCGCGCACCCTGCGCCTGCTGCGGGTCCCGAATATTGGTCAGCGCCGCAAAGCGCCCGCCCGGTCCGACCCCCAGCCAGCTGCCGCCAGCCTCCAGGTCACGTCCGGCATACACCCCCGGCGCATCCTCCCACGCCCCCAGCGCCTGGCTGGGGCGGGCATAGAACTCGTCACGGTTGGCCGCGACGATCAGCGGCCGGGCATGCCCCGGGCGCCATGCAAAAGCAATCAGACACATAGGTTCGCTCCCAGTGTTTTCAGCCACTCTACCCACACTGGCGTTCGCTATCCATCGACTAAACGTGTCTTCACTAGAGCCACAGGCCCACCTTCCGTTACCATGCCGAACTGATTTTGGGGGTCGACAATGGAATTTGTGATCTATCTGGTGCTGGGCGCCTGTGCAGGTGTACTGGCCGGGCTGTTCGGCGTGGGCGGCGGCATCATCATCGTGCCGGTGCTGGTACTGAGCTTCACCCTGCAGGGCTTCGACGCCTCGGTGCTGACCCACCTGGCAGTCGGCACGTCGCTGGCGACCATTGTCTTCACCTCGGTCAACGCCATCCTCGAGCACCACCGCCGTGGCGCGGTGCAGTGGCCGATCTTTGTGTGGATGACCGTGGGCATCCTGCTCGGCGCCGGGGTCGGGGCCAAGACCGCCTCGCTGATCCAGGGCCCGCACCTGCAGAAGATCATCGGCGTGTTCGCCCTGCTGGTGGCGGTGCAGATGGCCCTGGACCTCAAGCCCAAGGCCAGCCGCGGCGTACCCGGCAAGCTTGGCCTGACCGCCGCCGGCGGCGTGGTGGGCTGGGCCTCGGCGATCTTCGGCATCGGCGGCGGCTCGCTCACCGTGCCCTTCCTGACCTGGCGCAGCCTGCCCATGCAGCAGGCGGTGGCCACGTCCTCGGCCTGTGGTTTTCCGATTGCGGTGGCCAGTGCCCTGAGTTTCATCGTGCTGGGCTGGGACGAGGCGCACCTGCCGCCCAACAGCCTGGGCTTCGTGTATTTGCCGGCGCTGCTCGGGATTGCCCTGACCAGCATGTTCTTTGCCCGTTTCGGTGCGCGCCTGGCGCATAAACTGTCGCCACGCCTGCTCAAGCGGCTGTTCGCCGCACTGCTGTTCTGTGTAGGCCTGAGCTTTTTGCTTTAACGAGAGGAGTCACCATGCTGCCTTACCCGCAGATCGATCCCGTGGCACTGGCCATCGGGCCGCTGAAAATCCACTGGTACGGCCTGATGTACCTGATCGGCATCGGCGGCGCGTGGCTGCTGGCGTCGCGCCGGCTGCACCGCTTCGACCCCACCTGGAGCCGCGAGAAACTCTCCGACCTGGTGTTCTGGCTGTCCATGGGCGTGATCGTCGGCGGGCGCCTGGGCTACGTGCTGTTCTATGACCTGAGCGCGTACCTGGCCAACCCGACGCTGATCTTCGAGGTGTGGAAGGGCGGCATGTCGTTCCATGGCGGCTTCATCGGCGTGATGCTGGCGGCGCTGTGGTTCGGCAAGCGCAACAACAAGTCGTTCTTCGAGCTGATGGACTTCGTTGCGCCGCTGGTGCCAATCGGCCTGGGTGCCGGGCGCATTGGCAACTTCATCAACGCCGAGCTGTGGGGCAAGGCCACCGACGTGCCGTGGGCCATGGTGTTCCCGCCGTTCAGCGACCCGGCGCAATTGCCGCGTCACCCGTCGCAGCTGTACCAGTTCGCCCTGGAAGGTGTGGCACTATTCCTGATTCTGTGGCTGTACTCGCGCAAACCGCGCCCGACCATGGCGGTTTCCGGGATGTTCGCGCTGTTCTACGGCATCTTCCGCTTCATCGTCGAGTTCGTGCGGGTGCCGGATGCGCAGCTGGGTTACCTGGCCTTCGGCTGGCTGACCATGGGGCAGGTGCTGTGCGTGCCGATGATCGTCGCCGGTATCGCGCTGATCTGGCTGGCCTACCGCCGCGCGCCGAGTGCCAAGGGCGCCGCGCTTTAATTTTCCCGGCAGGGGCCTGGCCCCTGCCGGTATCGAGACAGGTAAGACATGAAGCAATATCTAGAGCTGGTGCGTGATGTGATCGAGAACGGCACCCTGCAGGGCAACCGTACCGGCGTGCGTACCATCAGCCTGCCGGGAGCCATGCTGCGTTTCGACCTGCAGAAGGGTTTCCCGGCCATCACCACCCGCCGCCTGGCGTTCAAGTCGGCGATCGGCGAAATGGTGGGCTTTCTGCGTGGCGTGAAGAACGCCGGCGAATTTCGTGAACTGGGCTGCAAGGTCTGGGACCAGAACGCCAACGAGAACGCCCAGTGGCTGGCCAACCCCTTCCGCCAGGGGCATGACGACCTGGGCGAGATCTACGGCGTGCAATGGCGCCAGTGGCCGGCCTACAAGCGCATCCCACTGAGCAACCCGGCGGCCATCGAGCTGGCGCAGAGCAATGGCTTCGTGAAGATTGCCGAGGCAGAAGAAGAGGGCGAGGCGTTCGTGGTGCTGTACAAGGCCATCGACCAGATTCGCCAGTGCATCGACACCATCCACAACGACCCGGGCAGCCGCCGCATCCTGTTCCATGGCTGGAACTGTGCGCAGCTGGACGAGATGGCGTTGCCGCCGTGCCACCTGCTTTATCAGTTTCACCCGAACGTGGAGACCAAGGAGATTTCCCTGACCCTCTACATCCGCTCCAACGACCTGGGCCTGGGCACACCGTTCAACCTCACCGAAGGCGCCGCGCTGCTGTCGCTGGTGGGCCGCCTGACCGGCTACACGCCGCGCTGGTTCACCTACTTCATCGGTGATGCGCACGTGTACGAGAACCACCTGGACATGCTCACCGAACAGCTCAAGCGCGAGCCGCTGGCGGCGCCCAGGCTGGTGATCTCCGACCGCGTGCCGGAGTATGCCAAGACGGGTGTGTACGAGCCGGAGTGGCTGGAGAAGATCGAGCCGAGCGACTTCAGCCTGGAAGGCTACGAGCACCATGCGCCGATGACGGCGCCGATGGCGGTCTAAGCGCGCCATACCGCTTCGCCAGCAAGGCTGGCTCCTACAAGGATCACCGCGATCCCCTGTAGGAGCCAGCCTTGCCGGCGAAAGGGCCCTCAGTCAGTGCCCATGGCTGCGCCCCACATGCGAATGCTCCGCCTCCGGAGCTGTCACCGCACCGTTCACCTCCAGATGCTGCAGGATCGAGCACTGCGTTTCCTGCGCCCGGCAATGCTGGCGCAACTCCAGCAACTGCCCCTGCAATGCCACCAACCCGTCGATGCGCGCCTTCACGTGCTGGATATGCTCGTCGATCAGCGCATTCACGCTTTCGCACTGGTCCTCCGGGCTGTCGCGCAGGCGCAGCAGGCTGCGGATCTCTTCCAGGGTCATGTCCAACGTGCGGCAGTTGCGGATGAAGGTCAGCCGCTCCACGTGCGCCTGGGTATACAGCCGGTAGTTGCCCTCGCTGCGCGCAGGCTCTGGCAAGAGGCTTTCACGCTCGTAGTAGCGAATGGTTTCCACCGGGCAGTCGGTGGCCCTGGCCAGCTCTCCGATCTTCATCTGCAAAATACCTCGGTTGGTTGCTTGACCCTATAGTGGCTACAGGGTGTTCACTTGGCAACAGGACCTTTAGGGATGAACCACATGAACCAGCCTGTCAGCCCCGACCACGTCGGCCACGCGCACGATCACAAGCATGAACATAGCCACGATCATGCCCACGACCACGCGGACCACGACCACGCCAGCCCCGCGCCTGCCGCGCCTGCCCACGGCAGCTGCTGCTCCGGCGCCGCCGCACCGGCCCTGGTGCAGCTGCGTGAAACCACCAGCAGCGATGCGCGGCTGAGCCGCTTCCGGATCGAGGCCATGGACTGCCCGACCGAGCAGACCCTGATCCAGAACAAGCTGGGCAAGCTCGACGGCGTCGAGCAGCTGGAATTCAACCTGATCAACCGTATCCTCGGCGTCACGCATACCCACCCCGACACCCGCGGCATCGAGCAGGCGATCACCTCGCTGGGCATGCACGCCGAACCGCTCGACGATGCGGGCGAGGCCGGCAGCGACGCAGTGGCTGCGCCGAAGAAAGCCTGGTGGCCGCTGGCGCTGTCCGGTGTCGCCGCACTCGCCGCCGAGATCGTCCACTTCACCAATGCCGCCCCGGAATGGGCCGTGGCCCTGCTGGCGCTGGCGGCCATCCTCGGCTGCGGCCTGGGCACCTACAAGAAGGGCTGGATTGCCCTGAAGAACCGCAACCTGAACATCAACGCACTGATGAGCATCGCCGTGACCGGCGCCGTGCTGATCGGCCAGTGGCCGGAAGCGGCCATGGTGATGGTGCTGTTCACCCTGGCCGAACTGATCGAGGCGCGCTCGCTGGACCGTGCACGCAACGCCATCGGCGGCCTGATGCAACTGGCCCCGGACCTGGCCACCGTGCGCCAGGCCAACGGCCAATGGCAGGAGGTCGACGTGCGCCAGGTGGCCCTTGGCGCCACCGTGCGCGTGCGCCCAGGCGAACGTATCGGCCTGGACGGCGAAGTGCTGCAAGGCCAGTCCAGCATCGACCAGGCGCCGATCACCGGCGAAAGCCTGCCGGTGGAGAAGGGCCCCGGCGACAAGGTGTTCGCCGGCACCATCAACCAGTCCGGTGCGCTGGAGTACCGCGTGACCGCCGCCGCCGGCCAGTCGACCCTGGCCCGCATCATCAAGGCCGTGGAGCAAGCCCAGGGCGCCCGCGCCCCGACCCAGCGCTTCGTCGACCAGTTCTCGCGCATCTACACCCCGGTGGTGTTCGTGCTGGCACTGGCGGTGGCCGTGGTGGCACCGCTGTTCTTCGGCGGCCTGTGGTTCGACTGGATCTACCGTGCGCTGGTGCTGCTGGTGGTGGCGTGCCCGTGCGCGCTGGTGATCTCGACCCCGGTGACCATCGTCAGCGGCCTGGCCGCCGCAGCGCGCAAGGGCATCCTGATCAAGGGCGGCGTGTACCTGGAGGGCGGGCGCAAGCTCAGCTTCCTGGCGCTGGACAAGACCGGCACCATCACCCACGGCAAACCGGTGCAAACCGACTACCACGTGCTCGATGCGCGCTTCGAAGGCCGCGCCCAGCACATCGCCGCGAGCCTGGGCGCTCGTTCCGATCACCCGGTGTCGATGGCCATCGCACAGCAGTACGGCGATCAGCCGCTGGCCGAGGTCAGCGAGTTCCAGGCCCTGATGGGCCGTGGCGTGGGCGGCAGGATCGACGGCGTGCTGTACCACCTGGGCAACCATCGCCTGGTCGAGGAACTGGGCCTGTGCTCGCCCGAACTGGAAGCCCAGCTCGATGAGCTGGAGCGCCAGGGCAAGACAGTGGTGCTGCTGCTCGACGCCTCCGGCCCGCTGGCGCTGTTCGCCGTGGCCGATACGGTCAAGGAAAGCAGCCGCGAGGCGATTGCGCAGTTGCATGCACTGGGTATCAAGACCGTCATGCTCACCGGCGACAATCCGCACACCGCCGAGGCCATCGCCGCGCAGGTGGGCATCGATGAGGCTCGCGGCAACCTGCTGCCGGCCGACAAGCTCAAGGCCATCGAAGACCTGTACGCCCAGGGCCATCGGGTCGGCATGGTCGGCGACGGCATCAACGATGCCCCGGCGCTGGCGCGCGCCGAGATCGGGTTTGCCATGGCGGCGGCCGGTACCGACACCGCCATCGAAACCGCAGACGTGGCACTGATGGATGACGACTTGCGCAAAATCCCGGCGTTCGTCAGGCTCTCGCGGCAAAGCGCGGCGATCCTGGTGCAGAACATCGTTCTGGCCCTGGGCATCAAGGCGATCTTCCTGGCGATCACCTTCACCGGCATGGCGACCTTGTGGATGGCGGTGTTCGCCGACATGGGCGTGAGCTTGCTGGTGGTATTCAACGGCTTGCGCCTGCTCAGAAAGTAAGAGGCGGTATGTTGAGTTCCGAGTTGAAGGCGTTCTACATGGTGGCCCGCCTGGGCAGCATTACCCTGGCGGCGAAGAAACTCGGGCTCAGCCAGCCGACGGTGACCACGCAGATCCGCAACCTGGAGGCCCAGTACGGGGTCGAGCTGTTCTTTCGTGGCGGTCGCCGCCTGACCCTGAGCGACGACGGCACGCGGCTGATGCCGATGGTCAAGGCGCTGATGCAGCAGGAGTCGGATATCGAGTTCTTCCTGCGCAACAGCGGCCAGGGGCAGGGCGGCCTGCGCATTGCGGCCACCGCGCCGTACTACATTCTCGACCTGGTGAAGATCTTCCGCGAGCGCCTGCCGCAGGTGGAGCTGTCGGTGGAGATCGGCAACTCGCAGCAGGTGCTGGAGTGGCTGGAGGATTACCGCGTGGACATGGCCGCCTCGTCACAGCTGGTGGAGGATGCGCGGCTGGTGCGGCGGGTGCTGGGCGTCGACCCGCTGGTGGTGGCAGTGCACCGCAACCATCCCCTGGCCTCGCGTGAGGCGGTGCCGCTGAGTGCGCTGGGCGGGCATTGCCTGCTGATGCGCGAACAGGGCTCGACCACGCGCCGGCTCACCGAGCAGATGCTCGATGAGGCGGGGGTTAAGGTGGGCTCGCTGCTGGAGATCGGCAGCCGCGAATCGATCCGCGAGGCGGTGCTGCGCAACATCGGCATCAGCATCATCGCCCGCCACGAGGTGCCGCATAACCCGGAGCTGAAGGTGCTGGCGCTGGAGGGGGCGCCGGTGATGCATGAGTACCTGTACTGCCTCAAGGAACGGCGCCAGGCGCGGTTGCCTGCTGCCTTTCTCGGCCTGGCCCAGGAAGTCTCGGCGCTGACCCTGTAGGAGCCAGCCTTGCTGGCGAATGTCGCGCTGCGGCCTGCGGGATTGCGCAGTGCCCCCTTCGCCGGCAAGGCCGGCTCCTACAAAATCTGCCTATACCACTATCACCCGCTTTTGCCCCACCGCCACAGAACCTTCGCATTGCCCGCCTAGCATGGCCCTCACTCGTTCAGTGAGGTCCCGGCATGAACAACGCACTCGCAACCCCCGGCGCACAGATGAAAGTGCGCGGCATCCACAAACGCTTCGGCGCCTTCACCGCGCTGCACGACGTGTCCCTGGACATCGCCGCCGGCGAACTGGTGTGCCTGCTCGGCCCTTCCGGCTGCGGCAAGACCACCCTGCTGCGCTGCATCGCCGGGCTCGAACGCCAGGACCGTGGCACCCTCTACATCGGTGACCGCGACATTTCCGAGCTGCCGCCCCAGGCCCGCGACTACGGCATTCTGTTCCAGTCCTACGCGCTGTTCCCCAACCTCACCGTCGAAGCCAACATCGCCTACGGCCTGACCGCCAGCAGCCGCGACGAATCCCGTCAGCGCGTGGCCGACATGCTCGACCTGGTCGGCCTGCGCGGCAGCGAGAAGAAGTACCCCGGCCAGCTCTCCGGCGGCCAGCAACAACGTGTGGCCCTGGCCCGCGCACTCGCCCCGGCACCCTCCTTGCTGCTGCTCGACGAACCCATGTCGGCCCTCGATGCCCGCGTGCGCGACCACCTGTGCAGCGAGCTGCGTCAGTTGCAACGCCAACTTGGCATCACCACCCTGATGGTCACCCACAACCAGGACGAGGCCATGCTCATGGCCGACCGCATCGCGGTGATGAACAACGGCCAGGTCGAGCAGTACGACACCCCGCAGGCCATCTACGACAAGCCGGCCACGCCGTTCGTGGCCGAGTTCGTCGGCCAGGGCAACTGGCTGCCATTCCAGCAGCGTAGCGACAGCCATGCCCAGGTAGGTGACATGAACCTGCGCCTGGCCCCCGGTGCGGGCGCGGCCAACAGTGGCCGGTTGTTCTGCCGCCCCGAGGCGATCAGCGTCAACCCGCCGGTGCATGAAGAAAACCTGTTCCCGGCCCGAGTGCGGGAAATCACCTTCCTTGGCAATCGCTGCCGCATGAGTTTCGAGTTCAACCAACTGCCCGGCCACGCACTCACCGCCGAGGTGCCGCCCGAGTCGATGCCGCGCCTGGGCTCGCAGGATATCTGGGTGGCCTTGCCGCCGCGCAGCCTGCAGGTGTTTGCCTGGCATGGGCGCGCCGATGAGCCTGCCGATCGCACCTGCGAAGGCCAAGACCACCGGCGGCGTCGCGCTGGGTGATCGCCTGTTCGTGACCGGCGGCAAATGGCTGTTGCTGGTGCTGCTGACCGTCGCGGTGCTGCTGCCGTTGCTGGCGATCTTCTGGCGCGGCTTCAGCAGCGATGCCGGGCAGGGCGGCGGGCTGGTCGCGGCCCGCGAACTGTTCGCCAGCGCCAATTTCCACTGGCTGCTGGGCAACAGCCTCACCGTCGCGCTGAGCGTGGCGGCCATCGTGGTGCCCACCGCCTACCTGTTCGCCTATGCGCTGCAACGCACGCTGATTCCGGGCAAGCGCATATGGCGCGGGATCTCGCTGCTGCCGCTGCTGGCGCCTTCGATGCTGCCGGCCATCGCGCTGGTCTACCTGTTCGGTAACCAGGGCCTGCTGCGCGGGCTGCTCAGCGACAATATCTATGGCTTCTGGGGCATCGTGCTGGGCGAGGCCATCTACACCTTCCCGCATGCGCTGATGATCCTGCTCTCGGCACTGTCGCTGGCCGATGCACGGTTGTTCGATGCGGCCTCCAGCATGGGCGCCGGGCCACGCCGCGCGTTCACCAGCATCACCTGGCCGGCCACGCGCCAGGCCGTGTTCGCCGCGTTCTGCCTGGTGTTCACCCTCACCATCACCGACTTCGGCGTGCCGGTGGTGGTGGGTGGCGACTACCAGGTGCTGGCGCTGGAAGCCTACAAGGCGGTGGTGGGCCAGCAGCAGTTCGGCCGTGGTGCACTGATCGGCATGGTGCTGCTGGTGCCGGCGCTGCTCAGCTTTGCGGTGGATGCCTGGCTGCGCCGGCGCCAGGGCGATGCCATGAGCGGTCGCGCCCAGGTGTTCGAGCCGGCCCCCAGCCGCCGGCGAGATGCGTGCTTCCTGGCCATCGTGCTGCTGGTGTGCGCCATTCTGCTGCTGGTGGTGGGCATGGCGGTGTACTCCTCGCTGGTCAAGTTCTGGCCCTACAACCTGTCGCTGTCGCTCAAGCACTACCAGTTCGACGACACCGCCGGCGGCGGCTGGCTGGCCTACCGCAACAGCATCACCATGGCGCTGGGCACCGCCCTGATCGGCAGCGCGGTGATCTTCAGCGGCGCCTACCTGATGGAGAAGACCAGAGGCCGTCTCAACCTGCTGCTGCGCCTGCTCAGCTTCGTGCCGATGGCCGTGCCGGGGTTGGTGCTGGGGCTGGGCTACGTATTCTTCTTCAACCTGCCGGGCAACCCGCTGCATGTGTTCTACGGCAGCATGACGCTGCTGGTGGTGTGCACCATCGCGCACTATCTGACCACCGCGCAGATGACCGCCACCACTGTACTGCGCCAGCTCGACAGCGAGTTCGAGGCCGCCGCGCTGTCGCTCAAGGCCCCGCTGTACCGCCACTTTGCGCGGGTCACCGTGCCGATCTGCCTGCCAGCGCTGCTGGACATCATCCGCTACCTGTTCGTCTCGGCGATGACCACCGTGTCGGCGGCCATCTTCCTCTACAGCCCCGACACCATCCTGGCCGCGGTAGCGGTACTGAACATGGACGATGCCGGCAACGTCGGCGGTGCCGCCGCCATGTCCACCCTGATCCTGCTGACCAGCGCCGGCGTGTCACTGCTGCTGGCGTGGGCCTCGCGTGGCCTGCTCAAACGCTCCCAGGCCTGGCGCCAACGCGCGCCGGGCCACTGATTGCTCTTCCAACCCTGTACTGCTCAAAGGAACCGCACCATGTTCAAGCCACTTGCTCTTGCCGCTGCCGTGCTCGCTGCCGTGACCGTGCAGGCCCAGGCCGCCGACACCCAGCTCACCGTGTACACCGCGCTGGAGGCCGAACAGCTCAAGACCTACAAGCAGGCCTTCGAAAAGGCCAACCCGGATATCGAGATCAAGTGGGTGCGTGACTCCACCGGCATCATCACCGCCAAGCTGCTGGCCGAGAAGGATCGCCCGCAGGCCGACGCGGTGTGGGGCCTGGCGGCGTCGAGCCTGGCGATCCTCGACCAGCAGGGCATGCTGCAGACCTATGCCCCCAAGGACCTGGACAAGATCGGCGCCAACTACCGCGATGCGGCCAACCCGCCGGCGTGGGTGGGCATGGACGTGTGGGCGGCGACCATCTGCTTCAACACCATCGAGGCCGAGAAGCAGGGGCTGAGCAAGCCGGTGAGCTGGCAGGACCTGACCAAGCCCGAGTACAAGGGCAAGATCGTGATGCCCAACCCGGCCTCGTCCGGCACCGGTTTTCTGGATGTGAGCGCATGGCTGCAGACCTTCGGCGAGAAGCAGGGCTGGCAGTACATGGACGAGCTGCACCAGAACATCGGCCAGTACGTTCACTCCGGTTCCAAGCCGTGCAAGCTGGCGGCGGCGGGAGAGTTCCCGATCGGCATCTCGTTCGAGTACCCGGCGGTGCAGCTCAAGCGCCAGGGCGCGCCGCTGGATATCGTGCTGCCCAAGGAAGGCCTGGGCTGGGAGATCGAGGCCACTGCGCTGATCAAGGGCAGTCAGCATGAAGCCGCGGCCAAGCGCCTGGCCGACTTCTCGGCGAGCCCGGCGGCGATGGAGCTGTACAAGGAGAACTTCGCGGTGCTGGCGCAGCCGGGCATTGCCAAGCCGCAGACCGAGTTGCCGGCCGATTACGAGCAGCGTCTGATCAAGAACGACTTCGGCTGGGCATCGAAGAACCGCGACAGCATTCTGGCCGAGTGGCGCAAGCGCTATGACGGCAAGTCGGAGAAGGTGGCGCAGCAGTAAATCCGCTTCGCATTCATCGCGGGTCAAGCCCGCTCCCACAGGGATCATCGCCGTCCTTGTGGGAGCGGGCTTGACCCGCGATGGCCGCACCACAATCCTGAAGGGAACCCCCATGTCAGATTTTCTCATCGTCGGCGCCGGCATCCTCGGTCTGTCCCACGCCTACGCCGCAGCCCGGCGCGGCCTGCGGGTCAAGGTGTTCGAACGCAGCGCCACCCCGCTGGGCGCCTCCATTCGCAACTTCGGCCAGGCCCTGGTCAGCGGCCAGCCACCCGGCCAGATGCTCGAACTGGCCAATGCCAGCCGCGGCATCTGGGCCCACTGGGCCGAGCACGCCGGCTTTGCGCTCAAGCGCAACGGCTCGCTGCTGCTGGCCCGCACCGCGCTGGAGCAAGACCTGCTCGAAGCCTTCTGCAATGGGCGTGCACTCGAGCACGGCTACCCGGTCGAACTGCTGCAGGGCGCTGCGCTCGATGCGCTGTACGATGGCCAGTTCCGCCATCATCGCGCCGCCCTGCGTGGGCTGGACGATCAGCAGGTGTACTCGCGCGAGGCCATCCCTGCGCTGGTCAACTACCTGCGCGAGCAACTGGGCGTCGAATTCCACTTTTCCACGCTGGTGCGCGAGGTGGAGCCGGGGTTTCTGACCACCACCGCCGGTCGCTTCAGCGGCGAGCATATCGTGGTGTGCAGCGGGCACGACTACCAGACGCTGCTCGCCGAGCCGATGGCGCAGTTGCAGCCGCAGGTATGTCGCCTGCAGATGCTGCGCGCCCGGCCATGCTTCGGCCTGGACCTGCAGCATTCGCTGCTGACCGGGTTGAGCTGCCTGCATTACGGGGCGTATGCCGACCTGCCGCAGGCGCAGGCCCTGCGCGCCGAGGTACAGGCCGGCAGCCCGCACCTGCTGGAAAACGGCATTCACCTGTTGATCAGCCCGACGCCCCATGGCGAGCTGATCATCGGCGATTCGCATGCCTACGGCAGCGATGCGTTGCCGTTCAATGCCGAGCAGGTGGACAACTGGATGATCGAGCTGGCCGAGCAGACGCTGGGTGGGCGCATCGAGGTGCTGGAGCGCTGGCAGGGGGTGTACGGCTCGGG
>NZ_JAFKEC010000031.1 GCF_017848315.1 Pseudomonas palmensis | reverse complement strand
GCATTGATCAACGCCGACCCGATGCCCGAGCGCAAACGCTACCTGGCGTGGGGCCGCCGCATGATGCGCGAGGCCGGGTTGAGCAGTGCAAGGCCGGCCCACTCACACCCCGGCGCCCTGTTGCAGGGCCTTGGCCAACTGCGCCGCATCTACCTCAACGAGGTGCTGGGTCTGCCAGCCGAGCCCCTTCGGCAGGTCCCGGCCCCCCGCCGTATCCCGCGCTTCATCGACATCGCCGACCTGCTGCAGGACAGCCAGCAGGGGCAGAGCGTGCTGCTGCTCGAATTTCTCAGGTTTCGCTATGACGAGCTGGCCCTGGGTTTCAGCCAGTCGGCCTGCGCCAACCCGTTGCTGATGGCACACCTTGCCGGGCTGCGCGCGCAGTGGGTGCAGGGGCAGGACTATGCGCTGGGCATTGCCGAGCACCTGCAGCAGGTCAAGGCCCAGCTGCGGCGCAAACCGGTGCCGGCGGCGCTGCAGGCACTGGCCATGGAAACCTGGCAAGACCGCGAGCGCCACGGCCAGCGCCGCCGCCTGGCGGACAACTTCGCCCTGCAGGGCTACAACCTCAACGAAGAACAGCTGGCCTGCCTGCTGTTCGCGCCCTTCGTCGACCGCGGGTGCAACCTGGAGCGCTTCGTACAGGCGCGGCACCCCGGCATGCAGGCGGCGCTGCCCTACCTGCACAAGGCACTCAAGGGCGTACCCTCGCCACAGCCCATGGTGCAATGGCTGGAGGAGATCAGCGGCTTGTCCCTGAGCACGCTGCAGATGCTCTACCAGCGAGAAAGTGAAGCGGCCGCCGGTGGACGTTCGCTGCTGGCGCGGGCCCGGGATAGCGATCCGGGCCGGTTGCGCCATTGATCCGCTGAGGTTGCCAAGCTCGCCTGTCTGTATGTATAACCAGTGGATTCCTTCTGCTGGTTACCCGCTCCGTGATCGCCCATTCCGTCGCCGACCCGTTCTATTACCTGTGCAACTTTCAGCAGGTACTGGCCTGGGTGCAACTGCGCTACGCCGACCTGCTCGATGAACACGAACACGCCTTCATTCAACAGTTCGCGACGCTGGGCCAGGCCTCCCAGGCCCTGCTGGTACGCATGGTGATGCGCAAGGGTGTGATGTTTCGCGCCAGCAAGCTGACCTACCTGGAAATCGGCGCAATCGAGCCTGCCGCCGCGCCGCTGGTGGCGCTGGGCTGGCTCGACGACCAGCCGAGCCTGGGCCTGGACCACCTGTTCCAGTTGCTGCGCAAGGACGAAATCGCCCGCTGTTTCGCCGACGTGCTGGAGCGCCCGCGGGCTGCCAAGGGCGAACTGCTCGAACAGTTGTCGGCGCTGTATGCCGAGGCCAGGCCCCTGCGTCAGTGGTGGCCCGAATTCGACGAACCGGTGTACGTGCTGCACCTGCAGGCGCTGTGCGATCGTCTGCGCCTGCTGTTTTTCGGCAACCTGCACCAGGACTGGTCGGAGTTCGTGCTCGCCGACCTTGGCCTGCTGCGCTACGAGCAGGTCGCGTTCGGCGAGGATTCCCGGGCGCTGCGCGAGCGCGCCGATATCGACCTGTGCCTGGCCCTGCACACCTGTGCCGAGCAGCTCGAGGCCGGGCAGCCGGTCGAGCAGGTGCTGGCACTGCTGGACGGCCTGCAGCCGAGCAACCCGTGGCTGGAACGGCGCCGCGCCAGGTTGCTGTTCCAGCTTGGCCAGCATTGCGAGCGCAGCGGCGACTGGGCCCAGGCCCTGAACATCTACCCCCGCAGCAACCACCCCCAGGCACGCATCCGGCATATCCGCGTGCTGGAGCGCAGCGCCGATCATGCCGCCGCCCTGGAGCTTGCCAGCGTAGTGGGCGCCAAACCGGCCAACGCGCTGGAGGTCCAGGCGCTGGCGCGCATCTTGCCCCGCCTGCAGCGCAAGCTGGGCGGCCCGCCACAGCGTCGGCGCGCCCCGGCAGCGATCAGCCGGCTGGACCTGTGCCTGCCTGTCGATCTGTCAACGCTTGGCGTGGAGCAGGCGGTGCAGGTGCACCTGGCGGCCGATGACGGGCCGGTGTACTACGTCGAGAACACCCTGTTCAACAGCCTGTTCGGGCTGCTGTGCTGGGAAGCCATCTTCGCGCCCGTGCCCGGCGCGTTCTTCCACCCGTTCCAGAGCGGCCCGCTGGACCTGCACGATGCCGGCTTCCAGGCGCGCCGCGCCGAGCATTTTGCCGCCTGCCTGGGGCAGCTGGACGATGAGCGCTACCGCCACACCATCCTGGCCAACTACCAGGCCAAGCACGGCCTGCAATCACCCTTCGTGTACTGGGAACTGCTGGATGCCACGCTGTTGCAGCAGGCCCTGGACTGCCTGCCGGCGGCGCACCTCAAGCGCTGCTTCGAGCGCCTGCTGGAGGATATCCAGGCCAACCGCGCCGGCATGCCGGACCTGATCCAGTTCTGGCCCGGGCAACGGCGCTACCGCATGATCGAAGTGAAGGGCCCGGGCGATCGCCTGCAGGACAACCAGCTGCGCTGGATCGCCTTCTGCACCGAGCACGGCCTGCCCGTCGAGGTGTGCCACGTGCAGTGGGCACAGCCGGCAGCATGAGCTACAAGGTAGCGGTGCGTGCGCTGTGCGAGTTCACCGCCAAGGTCGGTGACCTGGACCTGCGCTTCACCCCGTCGCCCTCGGCCCAGGAGGGCATCACCGGCCACCGCACGGTGGTCACGCGCCGGGGCCGGGGCTATGAGTCGGAGGTGGCGCTGGAGGGGCAGTTCGAGCAGTTGCAGGTACGCGGGCGCGCCGACGGCTACAACCCGGCGCTCAACCGCCTGGAAGAGATCAAGACCTACCGCGGCGACCTGGCCAGCCAGCCCGACAACCACCGCCAGCTGCACTGGGCACAGGCCAGGGTGTATGGCTGGCTGCTGTGCCAGCAGCGAGAACTGGCCGAGGTGAACCTGGCGCTGGTGTACCTGGACGTGGACAGCGACCGAGAAACCCTGGTGGAGGCCCGCCATACCGCCGCCGAACTCGAGCAGTTCTTCATCGCCCAGTGCACGCTGTTCCTGCGCTGGGCCCAGCAGCAGATGCAACGCCAGGCCTTGCGCAACAGCGGCCTGCAGGCGCTCGCGTTCCCCCACGCCAGCTTTCGTATCGGGCAGCGCGAGCTGGCCGAAACCGTGTATAAGGCGGTAAGCACCGGCCGCTGCCTGATGGCCCAGGCCACCACCGGCATCGGCAAGACGCTGGGCACACTGTTCCCGTTGCTCAAGGCGATGGTGCCGCAGCAACTGGACAAGGTGCTGTTCCTGACCGCCAAGACGCCGGGGCGGGCGCTGGCGCTGGAGGCCGTGCAGCGGGTCATGCACGCCAGCCCCGAGCTGGCCCTGCGTAGCCTGGAACTGGTGGCACGGGAAAAGGCCTGCGAGTTTCCCGGCACCGCCTGCCACGGCGAAGCCTGCCCTTTGGCCAAGGGCTTCTACGACCGCTTGCCCGCCGCCCGCCAGGCCGCCGCGCAGCAGCCGGTGCTGGACCAGGCCCGCCTGCGCGAGGTAGCCCTGGCGCACCAGGTGTGCCCGTACTACCTGGGGCAGGAGATGGCGCGCTGGGTGGATGTGCTGGTGGGCGACTACAACTACTACTTCGACCAGAGCGCCTTGCTGTTCGGCCTGGCCCAGCTCGACCAGTGGCGGGTGGCGGTGCTGGTGGACGAGGCGCACAACCTGGTGGAGCGTGCACGCCAGATGTACAGCGTGAGCCTCGATCAATGGCAATTGAAGGCCCTGCGGCGTGATCCCCCGGCAGGCATGGCCAACGCCTTGCAGCGCCTTGACCGGGCCTGGAACGCCGTGCACAAGGACCAGGACGTTCCCTACCGCGCCACCGGCCAGTTGCCCGAGGCCTTTCTCAAGGCGCTGCAGCGTTTTGTCAGCCATGTGCAGGACAGCATGAACCAGCAGCCTGCCGGCGTCGAAGGGCCGCTGTTGCAGCTCTTCTTTCAGGCTTCGCAGTTCCTGCGCCTGTGTGAGGTGTTCGACGAGCATTTCGTGTTCGACATCAGCAAGCGCGACGGCCCGGGCCGGCGCAGCCTGTCCACCCTGTGCCTGCGCAACGTGGTGCCGGCGCCGCTGATCGGCCCGCGCATGGCCGCTGCGCGCAGCGTCACGCTGTTTTCCGCCACCCTCAGCCCACGCCATTACTACGCCGACCTGCTCGGCCTGCCGGCCGACACCGCGTGGCTGGATGTGGCCTCGCCGTTTGCCGCCGAGCAGTTGCAGGTGCGCGTGATCAGCAGTGTGTCGACGCGTTTCCAGCACCGGCAGGCGTCACTGGCGCCGATCGTGGAACTGATCGCCGAGCAGTACCGCCTCCAGCCGGGCAACTACCTGGCGTTCTTCAGCAGCTTCGACTACCAGCAGCAGGTGGCGCGGCTGCTGGCCGAGCGCTACCCGCACATCGTGCAATGGTCGCAGTCGCCCGGCATGGACGAGGCGCAGCGCAAGGGCTTTCTCGAACGCTTTGTCGAAGACGGGCAGGGCGTGGGCTTCGCCGTGCTGGGCGGGGCGTTCGGCGAAGGGGTCGACCTGCCTGGCACCCGGCTGATCGGCGCCTTCGTTGCCACCCTGGGGCTGCCCCAGGTCAACCCGGTGAACGAACAGCTCAAGCTGCGCATGGGTGCTCTGTTCGACGCGGGCTTCGACTACACCTACCTGTACCCCGGCGTGCAGAAGGTGATCCAGGCGGCCGGGCGGGTGATACGTGGCACTGAAGATCGCGGTGTGGTCATGCTGATCGACGACCGTTTTGCCGAGCCCCGGGTGCAGCGGATGTTTCCCGGCTGGTGGGCACCGCAGTACAAATAGTCGCGGCGGGCGGGATCGCCGCCGTCGCGTTGTGGTCGAAGTGCCAGTAAACTGCGTATTTTCATCACCCTGTACATCTTTACTTGAGGTTTTGCATGAAGCTCAGTCCCTTGGCGGGTAAACCGGCGCCAGCCTCCGTGCTGGTCGATATCCCCCAGCTGCTGACCGCGTACTACACCGGCCAGCCCGATGCAGGCGTCGCCATCCAGCGCGTTGCCTTTGGCACGTCGGGGCACCGCGGCAGCTCCGTGGACCTGGGCTTCAACGAAGCGCACGTGCTCGCCATCAGCCAGGCCATCTGCCTGTACCGCAAGGCGCAGGGCATCGACGGGCCGCTGTTCATCGGCATCGACACCCATGCGCTGTCGACCCCGGCGGCTGCTACCGCACTGGAGGTGCTGGCAGCCAACGGCGTCGAGGTGATGCTGGCCAAGGATGACGAGTACACCCCGACCCCGGCCATCTCCCACGCCATCATCTGCTACAACCGTGGCCGCAGCCGTGGCCTGGCCGACGGCATCGTGATCACCCCGTCGCACAACCCGCCGCAAAGTGGCGGCTTCAAGTACAACCCGCCCAATGGCGGCCCGGCCGACAGCGACGTCACCAAGTGGATCGAGGCCAAGGCCAACGAGCTGCTGGCCGACGGCCTCAAGGGCGTACAGCGCATGGCCCATGCACAGGCCCTCAAGGCCAGCACCACGCACCGTCACGACTACCTGGGCAGTTACGTCAGCGACCTGGTCAATGTGATTGATTTCGATGTGATTCGTGGTGCGGGCCTGCGCCTGGGTGTCGACCCGCTGGGCGGTGCCGGGGTGCGTTACTGGTCGGCGATTGCCGAGCACTACAAGCTCGACCTGGACGTGGTCAACACCGAGGTCGACCCCACGTTCCGCTTCATGTGCGTGGACTGGGACGGCCAGATCCGCATGGACCCGTCCTCGCCTTACGCCATGCAGGGCCTGATCGGCCTGCGCGATCGGTTCGACGTGGCGTTCGGCTGCGACCCCGACCATGACCGCCACGGCATCGTCACCCCGTCAGGTGGCCTGCTGGCGCCGAACAACTACCTGGCGGTGTCCATCGACTACCTGTTCCAGAACCGCCCGCAATGGCGCGCCGATGCGGCCGTGGGCAAGACCGTGGTCAGCAGCGGCATGATCGACCGCGTGGCGGCACGCCTGGGGCGTCGCCTGTACGAAGTGCCGGTGGGCTTCAAGTATTTCGCCGATGGCCTGTTCGACGGTTCGCTGGGCTTTGGTGGGGAGGAGAGCGCCGGCGCCTCGTTCCTGCGCAAGGACGGCACGGTGTGGAGCACCGACAAGGACGGCCTGATCCCGTCGCTGCTGGCGGCAGAGATGACCGCCCGTACCGGGCGCGACCCAAGCCAGGCATACGAGGCGCTGACCGAGGCGCTGGGCAGGCCGTTCTCCACCCGGGTGGATGCCAAGGCCACGCCGCAGCAGAAGGCCCAGTTGGGCAAGCTGTCGCCGCAGCAGGTCAAGTCGACCACGCTGGCGGGCGAGCCGATCGAGCAGATCCTCAGCCATGCGCCGGGCAACGACCAGGCGATTGGCGGCTTGAAGGTGATGACGGCCAACGGCTGGTTCGCGGCGCGGCCGTCGGGCACCGAAGACATCTACAAGATCTATGCGGAGAGCTTCGTCGACGACGCGCACCTGCAGCGCCTGGTGGGTGAGGCGCAGGAGCTGGTGGACGCTGCCATCGCCTAAAAGCTTCGCGGGTCAAGCCCGCTCCCACAAGGTTTTGCGGCGTTCGCAAACCCTGTGGGAGCGGGCTTGACCCGCGATGACGTCGGTACCTACGCCACATCCACCAGCACAATCTCGCTGTCTTGCAGCGCCACCACCCTGAGCACCTGCTAATCCTCCACCGCCACCCCGTCGCGGGCCTCGGCGCGCAGGCCGTTGACCTCGATCACGCCCTTGGCCGGCACCAGGTAGGCCCGGCGACCCGCATCGATGCGGTACTCGGCGCTTTCCCCGGCCTTCAGCGTCGCCGCCACCAGCCGCGCATCGGCGCGGATCCCCAGGCTGCCTTCATCCCCCTCGCGCCCGCTGGCCAGGGTCACGAACCCTTCGCCGCGCTCGCCCTTGGGAAACGGCCGCACGCCCCACGACGGTGCCTGGCCCACACGCTGGGGCACAATCCAGATCTGGAAGATCCGCGTGTCCACGGCCTCCACGTTGTACTCGCTGTGGGTGATGCCGGTACCGGCGCTCATCACCTGCACGTCACCGGCTTCGGTACGGCCCTTGTTGCCCAGGCTGTCCTGGTGGGTGATCGCGCCTTCACGCACATAGGTGATGATCTCCATGTCGCGGTGCGGGTGCGGCGGGAACCCGCTGCCGGCGGCGATCAGGTCGTCGTTCCATACCCGCAGCGTGCCCCAGTTCATGCGGCGCGGATCGTGGTATTCGGCAAAGGAGAAGTGATGGTGGGCATCCAGCCAGCCATGGTTGGCGTGGCCAAGGGTGTCGAAGGGGCGCAGTTGCAGCATGCTCGTGTCCTCGGTAATCAGGTGGATGGCGCTGATGATCCTCTCGATAAACATCGAAAAAAAGCGTAAATATCGGCTAAATATGATCGTTATATTCGATATATAACCTGCGGTAGTTTCGCTGTTTCGTCGCCTAATCCACTGATCTGAAAGCATTCGGCTGGTGATTTGGTCGTGATAAGGCGAACATGGCCGCTGATTGAATTGATTGCCGGAGTCGGTGTGTCACACGAGCGTCCCAAGCTACCCACGGATCTAACCCCACCCGCGCAACTGCCCTGGGTCAGACGTCTGGCCGCACGCCTGCTGGGCCGTGGCCTGAGCCGGTTGCAGGCACAGCACCGCGATTCGTGGTTCCAGGGCCATGCCAACGGCCAGCGCACCGGGCATGCCGACGGGCTGCGTGAAGGCTATGAAGAAGGGCGCGTGGACGGTTTCGAGGCCGGGCGCCAGGTGCTGGTGATCCGCGATACGCGCCCGGATGCCCACGGCGTGCCGGGGCTGGACGATGCCCTGTTCGACGACTGGCGCCTGCCGCTGACCCCCGAGCTGAAGAAGCGCTTCAAGGCCGACGTCGCTGCGCGCCTGCCGGCCCACGCCCAACCCAGCGCAGCGCAGTGGAAGATGATCTTCAGCGACACGCCGTCCACCTGCGTGATCGCCGGCGCCGGCGCTGGCAAGTCCACCTCGCTGGTGCTGCGTATCCTGTTGCTGCGCCATTACCTGGGCTTCGAGCTGGAGGCCATGACCGTGGTCACCTTCACCCGCGAGTCGCGCAAGGACTTCATTGCCCGCCTGGTGCAGGTGTTCGGCCTGTGGCAACTGGCCCTGAGCCCGGTGCAGGCGCGTGAGCTGGTGCGCACCTTCCATTCGCGCATCCTGCCGCTGGTGCGCAGCCTGCCGGGCTTCAGCCAGGTGCGGGCGTTCGAGACCCTGGGCAGCGAGCAGCCCGGGGGCAGCGAGGCGGGCGTGGACAGCAACCCGTTCGACCTGCGCATCAACGATGCCCAGCGCCAGCAACTCAACCTGTGCTACCGCGACCTGCTGCACACCAGCCCGCGGTTCGCCGAGCTGATTGCCGGGCTGCGCCGCGAAGCCCTGCAGCTCAAGGCCCTGGACCGCGACCACCCCGACGTGCAGAAGCGCGTGGCGGTGACACAGCTGTCGTCCGGGCGCGACGAAGAGCTGTGCGACGTGATCGAAGACCTGTGGTTCCAGGCGGGTGCCTGGCCGATCAAGGGTATCGAGCCCAGCCGCGAAACCGTCGAAATCAACGGCAGCCGCTTTCATTTCCACGGCCATATCGCCGAGCTGGACGCCTGGGTGGTGCTGGGTTTCGACCCCAAGGAGAATCAGCAGTACAAGCGCCCCGGCGCCAAGCTGCCGGTGTGGGCCGAATGGGTGATCAAGCGCACGCTGTTCCAGGCGTTCTGCGACAAGCCGGTGATCTGGCTGGAAAACTACGCGGCGGCCAAACGCCTCACCGCCTCGCTGGCCGGCGATGCGGTGGCCGGGCCGGGCTTTGACTACAAGGTAAAAGGCGAGCTGGGCGCGGCGCCCTTGCTGGATGCGTTCGTCGGCGCTGCCGGGTTCATCGAGAACCTGGGGCTGGATGTGAGCGTGGCGGTGGGCGGCATGAGCTTCCCGCAGGGCGACACCGACGCGCTGTTCTTCGAGGCCCTGAGCCTGTACTGGAAGGCGCTGGAGGCGCACCTGCTGGCACAGTCGCCGCCGATCATGAGCTACAACCGCATGTTCGCGCTGTTCGGCGAGAACAACCCGGAAAACCTGCGGCTGCTGCCCGACCCGATGCTGCGCCCGTTGTCGCACCTGATGATCGACGAGTTCCAGGACGTGTCGCCGCAGATCGTCTCGTGGCTGCGCGCCTGCCTGCGCGAGATCCGCCGGCGCGGCCCGGCCATGCACGTGGGGCAGGTGGCGCAGCATTCCTCGCTGCTGTGCGTGGGGGACGACTGGCAGTCGATCTATGGCTGGCGCGGCAGCTCGCCCAAGTACTTCATGGAGTTCGCCAAGCAGTTCGTCGCCCCCAGCACCACCCGCGTGATGCTGGCCGACAACTACCGCAGCCACCAGCACATCATCGATGCAGCCGAGCATATCGTTAAGTCGGCCCCGGCAATTGCCGGCAAGAAGGCCCGTGCCTGCGGCCCGGCGGCCGAGCAGCCGGTGCCGGTGATGGTGATGGAGCGCGACGAAGCCACACTGGCCCGGCAGTTGATGGACCACTACCGCGATGGCGAGTCGGTGATGCTGCTGTACCGCAAGAGCGTCGACAAGTCGGTGATTGCCGAGCACCTGCAGCCCTTGCTCAACCACGAGGCCAGCCTGCCGGCGGCGCAGCGGCGGTTCCGCCAGCTCACCTACCACAGCGCCAAGGGCCTGCAGGCCGATGCGGTGTTCATGCTCGGTGACTGCCAGCACCTGACGCGCTCGCCGTACAAGAACCAGGTGTACCGCCAGGCCGGGCTGGGCCGCGCGGGCGACCCCGAAGGCTACGACAACGCCCAGAAGGACGAGATCCTGCGCCTGGCCTACGTGGCCATCACCCGCGCGATCAAGCACTGCTACTGGCATGTGGAGACGCCGACCGGGGAGGCGGCGAACCTGCCCCGGGCGTCTGTTCAGGTGGACGGGAACAAGGCCTGCTTCGAAGACCTGCGCGGGGCGCAGCCTCAGGACGCCTCGCGGTAGGGGTTGCGTGGGTCGTGCAGCCAGTCCAGGAACGGCTTGCCGGTGTCCTGGGGCACCATCTCGATGCAGTCCTCCACCGGGCAGGTGATCTGGCACAGGTTGCACCCCACGCACTCGGCGTCGATCACCTCGTAGCGGTGCCCGCCCTCGGCCTTGACCAGGCTGGCGATGGCCTGGTGCGAGGTGTCTTCGCAGGCAATGTGGCAGCGCCCGCAGCCGATGCAGGCCTGCTGGTCGATCCTGGCGATCACCTGGTAGTTGATGTCCAGGTACTTCCAGTCGGTGGTGTGGCCCACCGCGCGCCCGCGAAAGTCCTGCAGGCTGTGGTAGCCCTGACTGTCCATCCAGCGCGAGAGGCCGTCCTTCATTTCATCGACGATGCGAAAGCCATGCAGCATCGCCGCGGTGCACACCTGCACCGAGCCGCAACCCAATGCAATGAACTCGGCGGCATCCCGCCAGCTGCCGATGCCGCCGATGCCACTGATGGGCAGCCCGTGGGTGGCCGGGTCGCGGGCAATCTCGGCCACCATGTTCAGCGCGATCGGCTTCACTGCCGAACCGCAGTAGCCACCGTGGGTACTGGCCTCGCCGACGATCGGCAGGGCGATCATGCGCTCAAGGTCGACGCTGGTGATCGAGTTGATGGTGTTGATCAGCGACACTGCGTCGGCGCCGCCGCGGTGCGCGGCGCGGGCCGACTGGCGGATGTCGGTGATGTTGGGGGTGAGCTTGACGATCACCGGCAGCGAGCGGTAGGTCTTGCACCAGCGTGTCACCTGCTCGACGTACTCCGGCACCTGGCCCACCGCCGCGCCCATGCCGCGCTCGGGCATGCCGTGGGGGCAGCCGAAGTTCAGCTCGATGCCGTCCGCCCCGGTGGCCTCCACCAGCGGCAGGATGGTTTTCCACGCGTCCTCCACGCACGGCACCATCAGCGATACGATCAGCGCGCGGTCGGGCCAGGCCTTTTTCACCTGGGTGATCTCGCGCAGGTTGATCTCCAGCGAGCGGTCGGTAATCAGCTCGATGTTGTTGATGCCCAGCACCTCGCGGTTGGGCCCGAAGTGCGCCGAGTAGCGTGACGACACGTTGACGGCGGCGGGGTCTTCGCCCAGGGTTTTCCAGACCACGCCACCCCAGCCGGCCTCGAACGCACGTATCACGTTGTAGGCCTTGTCGGTGGGCGGTGCGGAGGCCAGCCAGAACGGGTTGGGCGCCTTGATGCCAGCGAATTCGATCGACAGGTCTGCCATTTATGCGGCCTCCACGTTGAGGGTCAGTTGGGCATGGATGGCCTCGGCGGCCCGCTTGCCGTGCTGCACGGCCTGTACGGTGAGGTCCTGGCCCAGGTGCGTGCAGTCGCCGCCGGCGTACACGCCCGGCAGGCTGGTGCGCAGGTTGTCGTCCACGCGGATACGCTCGCCATCACGCTCCAGTTGCAGGGCCTGCGGGTCGCTCAGGGCCTGGCCGTCGAAGGCCTGGCCGATGGCCTTGAAGATCGCATCCGCCGCCAGTTCGAAGGTTTGCCCGGTGGTTTGCAGGCGTCCGTCCACCAGGTGCGTGCGGGCAAAGCGCATGCCGCGCACCCGGCCCTGGTCGTCGAGCAGCACCTGCTCGGGCTGGGCCCAGGTCAGCAGCCGCACCTGGTTGGCCTTGGCGATGTCCTGTTCATGCTGGGTGGCGCCCATGTCCTGCAGGCCACGGCGGTACACCAGGTTGACGTCATGGGCGCCCAGGCGGGCCATCTGTACCGCCATGTCGATGGCGGTGTTGCCGGCGCCGAGCACGATGCAGCGTTCGGCCAGGGGCAGGGTGCTCAGGTCGTCGGCCTGGCGCAGTTCGCGGATGTACTCGGTGGCGCTGAGCAGGCCCGGGGCGCCTTCGTCGGGCAGGCCCAACTGGCGGCTGGCGGCCAGGCCCAGGCCGAGGAACACCGCGTCGAACTGCTGTTGCAGCTCGCCCAGGCTGAGGTTGTCGCCCAGCACCTGGCCGTGGCGGATCTCGATACCGCCCACCTGCAGCACGAAGTCCAGCTCGCGCTGGGCGAAGTCGTCCACCAGCTTGTACTTGGCGATGCCGTATTCGTTGAGGCCGCCGGCCTTTTCCCGTGCTTCGAAAATCACCACCTCATGCCCGTGCCAGGCCAGCCGGTGGGCGCAGGCCAGGCCTGCGGGGCCGGCGCCGACCACGGCGATGCGCTTGCCGGTACTGGGCGCACGCTGGAACGGGTGCTCGGCGAACTCGGCATGATCGACCGCGTAGCGTTGCAGCAGGCCGATCAGCACCGGGGCGCATTCCTGGGCGTTGTTGCGCACGCAGGCCTGCTGGCAGAGGATCTCGGTGGGGCACACCCGGGCGCAGCTGCCACCGAGGATGTTGGCCGAGAGAATCTTGATGGCCGCGCCCTGCACGTTGTCCTGCTGGATGTTGCGGATGAAGGAGGGGATGTCGATGTCGCTGGGGCAGGCGTCGACGCAGGGGGCGTCGTAGCAGTACAGGCAGCGCGCGCTTTCCACGGCGGCCTGGCGCGGGGTGAGGGGCGGAGCCAGGTCGCTGAAATGCGTGGCGAGGGTGGCGTTGTCGTCTTGCGGGTGCGGGAGATGGTTCAAGGCGTTGATCACGGTAGTGGCCTCTTTGTTTTTTTATAGAAACCGGGGCGCTGGCGCGCCCATCGCGGGTCAAGCCCGCTCCCACCGGGATCGCACGATACCTGTGGGAGCGGGCTTGACCCGCGATGCTTTAAAGGCTCAGCGCTTGACCGCGCCGGGCCTGCACTGCTGCGCACGCTTGCTCAGCAGGTCGAACACCGCCGGGTATGCCGGCCGTTCGACATAGCGCCCGGCGCCGCGCTCGGCGCGCAGGTCGCCGTCGGCCCACACCAGCTTGCCCTGGCTGATGGTATGGCTGGGCACCCCGCGCACCGTCTTGCCTTCGAAGATGTTGAAGTCGACGTTCTGGTGGTGGGTCTTGGCCGAGATGGTGCGCGTGCCGTGCGGGTCCCACAGCACCAGGTCGGCATCGGCGCCGACCCGCAGCGCACCCTTGCGTGGGTACAGGTTGAAGATCTTGGCGGTGTTGGTGGAGGTGAGGGCGACGAAGTCCTGCATCGACAGCCGGCCGGTGTTCACGCCTTCGTCCCACAGCACCGCCATGCGGTCCTCGATGCCCGCCGTGCCGTTGGGGATACGGCTGAAATCGTCACGCCCCGCGGCCTTCTGCTCGGCGCAGAAGCAGCAATGGTCGGTGGCGGTGGTATGCAGGTTGCCCGATTGCAGCCCGTGCCACAGGGCCTCCTGGTGCCCGCGCGGGCGAAACGGCGGGCTCATCACATAGCCGGCCGCCGTCTGCCAGTCGGGGTGCTGGTACACGCTGTCGTCCAGCAAGAGGTGCCCGGCCAGCACTTCGCCGTACACCGGCTGGCCCTTGGCGCGGGCATAGGTGATCTCGTCCAGCGCCTCGCGGGTGGACACGTGCACCAGGTACAGCGGGGTGCCGAGGGTTTCGGCAATGCGGATGGCACGGCTGGCCGCTTCGCCTTCCACCTGCGAAGGGCGCGACAGCGGGTGCGCTTCGGGGCCGGTGATGCCCTGGGCCAGCAGCTTGCGCTGCAGGTGGTACACCAGCTCGCCGTTCTCGGCATGCACCGTGGGCACCGCGCCCAGCTCCAGGCAGCGCTCGAAGCTGCCGACCAGGGTGTCGTCGGCGGCCATGATCGCGTTCTTGTAGGCCATGAAGTGCTTGAAGCTGTTCACCCCGTGGTGGTTGACCAGCTCGGCCATTTCCTCGCGCACCTGCTCGCTCCACCAGGTGATGGCCACGTGAAAGCCGTAGTCGGCCGCCGATTTCTCGGCCCAGCCGCGCCACTGGTGAAAGGCTTCGAGCAGCGATTGCTGCGGGTTGGGGATCACGAAGTCGATGATCGAGGTGGTGCCGCCGGCCAGGCCGGCGGCGGTGCCGGTGTAGAAGTCCTCGCTGGCCACCGTGCCCATGAAGGGCAGCTGCATGTGGGTGTGGGGGTCGATGCCGCCGGGCATCAGGTACTGCCCGCTGCCATCGAGCACGGTACAGCCGGCGGGGACGTCGAGGTTGTGGCCGATGGCCTGGATCAGGCCGTCTGCGCAGTACACGTCGGCCGGGTAACTCTCGTCATGGGTAATCAGGGTGGCGCCACGAATCAAAAGCGTCATCACGAAGCTCCTCGCAGGCTTGACCGGTTGCTACCGGCTCTAGATTTTTGTCGTGATCGGCGCCGGAGTAATCCTGTCATCGCCGTCAAGAATTGAATCTAGTTGGCGATCCGGGATTGGGCAAGATTATTTTTTATATGCTTATTCTGTTTTCAACTTATTGAAAAATAAGAATAAAACCTCTTTTTACGGGTTAGGAGAGGTTTCTGGCGAGTCCTGTCTTGCTTGACAGGATGCGTAAATGGTCAAGATTTCTCAGATCACCTGACCGTGATTGCCTTACCTGCACGCGCAAGACTCCGGCGCCTCATCGCGAGGTGCACATAACCAGAAAAGTGGAGCGGCCAATGCACCAGACCCGATCGCAAGTGAGCGAGCGTGACGGCTTGTTCGAGCTCGACGCCGGCACCGACGTCCTCGACAGCCCTCGCTACAACCATGACATCGCCCCGACCAAGGTGGGGCAGCGCACCTGGAACAAATGGCACATCACCGCACTGTGGGTCGGCATGTCGATCTGCGTGCCCACCTACACCCTGGGCGGGGTGCTCACGGCGTATTTCGGCCTGACGGTGGGCGAGGCGCTGCTGGCGATCCTGCTGGCCAACACCATCGTGCTCATCCCGCTGACGCTCAATGCCTTCCCCGGCACCAAGTACGGCATCCCGTTCCCGGTGCTGCTGCGCTCCTCGTTCGGCATCATCGGCTCCAACGTGCCGTGCCTGATCCGCGCGCTGGTGGCGTGCGGCTGGTTCGGTATCCAGACGATGTTCGGCGGGCTGGCCATCCACCTCTTCCTGGGCTCGTTCTGGCCGGAATGGAAGGCGCTGGGCGGCACCGGCGAGGTCATCGGCTTCATGCTGTTCTGGTGCCTCAACCTGTGGGTGGTGCTGCGCGGCGCCGAGTCGATCAAGTGGCTCGAAACCCTGTCGGCACCGCTGCTGGTGCTGGTGGGTGCCGGGCTGCTGGTGTGGGCGCTGCCCAACGTGTCGTTCAGCGAACTGCTGGCGCAGCCGCCCAAACGCCCCGAAGGCGCCAGCGTGACCGGCTACTTCTTCGCCGGGCTGACCGCCATGGTGGGTTTCTGGGCCACGCTGTCGCTGAACATCCCGGACTTCAGCCGCTATGCCCGAAGCCAGAAGGACCAGATCCTGGGGCAGATCTTCGGCCTGCCGCTGACCATGTTCCTGTTTGCCGCGCTGGGGGTGGTGCTGACTGCTGCCTCGGCCTCGCTGGTGGGCGAGACGGTGTCCGACCCGGTGAGCCTGATCGGGCATATCCAGAGCCCGCTGTGGGTGGCGCTGGCCATGGCGCTGATCATCATCGCCACTCTGTCGACCAACACCGCGGCCAACATCGTTTCGCCCACCAACGACTTCCAGAACCTGGCGCCCAAGTGGATCGGGCGTACCACCGCCGTGCTGCTGACCGGGCTGGTGGGCCTGCTGCTGATGGCCCATGAGCTGCTCAAGAAACTCGGCCTGATCGTCTCGGACGTGAGCCTGGAGTCGGTGTATTCCAACTGGCTGCTGGGCTATTCCAGCCTGCTGGGGCCGATTGCCGGGATCATGGTGGTGGACTACTTCCTGCTGCGCAAGCAGACCCTCGACCTTGCCGGGCTGTACCGCGACGACGTGTACCCGGCCTGGAACGCGACCGGCTTCATCGCCTTCGGCGTGCCGGTGGTGCTGACCTTGTTGTCGCTGCACAGCCCGGCGTTCAGCTGGTTCTACGACTTCGGCTGGTTCACCGGCTCGGCGCTGGGCGGGGTGATCTACTACGCCCTGGGCAGCCTGAAGGGCGCGCGTGCCACCAGCCTCAAACCCACCGTGTAACCCCACGGCCCGCAGAGGCCGGCCAAGCAGGAGATGCTCATGCAAACCGCTAAGGACGTTCTGCAAAGTACCCAGGCCCACATCGATGGCCAGCGCCTGTGGCAGTCGCTGATGGAGCTGGCGCAACTGGGTGCCACCGCCAAAGGCGGTGTATGCCGCCTGGCCCTGACCGACCTGGACCGCCAGGCCCGCGACCTGTTCGTGCAATGGACCGAGGCTGCCGGCTGCACCGTCAGCGTGGACGGGGTGGGCAACATCTTTGCCCGCCGGCCCGGGCGCAACCCGCAACTGCCGCCGGTAATGACCGGCAGCCACATCGACACCCAGCCCACCGGCGGCAAGTTCGATGGCTGCTTCGGGGTGCTGGCCGGGCTGGAAGTTCTTCGTACACTCAATGACTTGCAGATAGAAACTGAGGCGCCACTTGAGGTTGTGGTGTGGACCAACGAGGAGGGCTCGCGGTTCGCGCCGTGCATGATGGGCTCGGGCGTGTTCGCCGAGAAGTTCACCCTTCAGGAGACGCTGGCCAAGCGCGATGCCCAGGGCGTGAGCGTGGGCGAGGCGCTGAATGCGATCGGCTACGCCGGCACCCGCGCGGTCAGTGGGCACCCGGTGGGCGCCTATTTCGAGGCGCATATCGAGCAGGGGCCGATCCTGGAGGACCAGCGCAAGACCATCGGCGTGGTGCTCGGCGCGCTGGGGCAGAAATGGTTCGACCTCACCCTGCGCGGTGTCGAGGCCCACGCCGGGCCGACCCCGATGCACCTGCGCAAGGACGCCCTGGTAGGCGCCAGTGCGGTGGTGGCGGCGGTCAACCGCGTGGCTCTGGAGCATCAGCCCCATGCGTGCGGCACGGTGGGCTGCCTGCAGGCGTACCCGGGCTCGCGCAACGTGATCCCCGGCGAGGTGCGCATGACCCTGGATTTTCGCCACCTGGAGCCGGCGCGGCTGGACTCGATGATCGCCCAGGTGCAGGAGGTGATCGCCGCGACCGCGCAGCAGCACGGGCTGACCTACACGCTGACGCCCACCGCGGACTTCCCGCCGCTGTACTTCGACAAGGGCTGCGTGGAGGCGGTGCGCAGCGCGGCGCAGGGGCTGGGCATGTCGCACATGGACATCGTCAGCGGGGCCGGGCACGACGCGATCTTCCTGGCCGAACTGGGCCCGGCCGGGATGATCTTCGTGCCGTGCGAGGGCGGCATCAGCCATAACGAAATCGAGAATGCCGACCCCAAGGACCTGGCGGCCGGGTGCGCAGTGCTGCTCAGGGCGATGCTGGCGGCGGCGCACGCGGTGGCGCAGCGTGAAGCTGCTTAACTACATGAGGTTGTTGACTTATCTGATTGATATATATGAAATAAAAATCACAACTTAAAGTGGTTTCTAGGTTGTGGATGTTGGTCTCTTCGCCGGCAAGGCCGGCTCCTGCAACGCCAGTAGGAGCCGGCCCTGCCGGCGAAGGGTTCACCAGGCCCGGCAACAGCCCAGCGTTTTTTTGTCGATTGCCCGGCGCAGCCTGTATAAACTGCACGCCACCTTGCTGGTCGCTACCTGAACCGGCAGCTGAAACAAGAGAGTCGAGATGGGCGCACAGTGGAAAGCCAAGCATAGAGAAGTAGCAGCCAACGCCAAGGGCAAGATCATGGGCAAGCTGTCCAAGGAGATCCAGATCGCGGCCAAGGCCGGTGCCGACCCGGACATGAACCCGCGCCTGCGCCTGGCCGTGGAACAGGCCAAGAAGGCCTCGATGACCAAAGAGACCCTGGAACGCGCCATCCGCAAGGGCGCGGGCCTGGATGGCGACGCGGTGCAGTACCACCACGTTACCTACGAAGGCTTCGCCCCGCATCAGGTGCCGCTGATCGTCGAATGCCTGACCGACAACGTCAACCGCACCGTGGCGCAGATTCGCGTGCTGTTCCGCAAGGGCCAGCTGGGCGCTTCGGGTTCGGTGGCCTGGGACTTCAACCATGTCGGCCTGATCGAAGCCAGCCCTGAAACCCCTGATGCCGACCCGGAAATGGCCGCCATCGAAGCCGGTGCACAGGACTTCGCGGAAGGTGAAGAAGAGGGCTCGACCCTGTTCATCACCGACACCACCGACCTGGACGCGGTACAGAAGGCCTTGCCGCAACAGGGCTTCAAGGTGATCTCGGCCAAGATCGGCTACACCCCCAAGAACCCGGTCAGCGGGCTCAGCGACGAGCACATGGCTGAAGTCGAGGCATTCCTGGAAGCCATCGACGACAACGACGACGTGCAGAACGTGTACGTCGGCCTGGCGGGCTGATAACCCACTTCGCCGGCAAGGCCTGCTCCTACGCCTCTTGCAGGAGCCGGCCTTGCCGGCGAAGCACACGTTCAACCTGCGCAAAATCCGGCCTTGCCAGCACCTGCGGCTGAACACAGCTCGCCTGCAGGTCCGCCAGTTCCTCTGACGCCTCCCCGCAACACGCCAGCAGTTCCCCCAGCAACACCCCGAACGCCCGCACCTCGATACGCTGCAATGCGTCTGCTGCAACACTGCCATCCTGCGCAAAGAACGATGCCGCGCCAAAGTCCCCGAGCACCGCGTTGCCCTGTGCATCGCACAGGATGTTGTGCGCGTACAGGTCGCCGTGGGTGATGCCGCGCTGGTGCAGGTGCGCTGCGACCGACGCGATGGCCGTCGCCAGCCGGGTTGCGGCTTGCAGGCCAAGGCACAGGTCAGGCGGGTAGACGTCTCGGGTGCAGGTTTGCAGGCTGGGCGGCCCGGCCAGGGCAGACAGGTGGGTGCCCACCAGCGCCATCAGCAACCCCGGCACCTGGTGCGGGTGGTTGGCTACCTGCCCCAGCAGCGGGATCAGGTTCGGGTGGGCGCCAGCTGCCACGCACGCCTGCATTTCGTTGAGCGGCGAGCCATCGCTGGTCATCTGGCCCTTGTACAGCTTGAGCGCCGCCTTTCGGCCCGCCACCTGCACGCGGTGAATCACCCCGGAGGCGCCCTGGCCCAGCACCTCGCCCAGCTCTAGGGCGTGCCAGTCGATGGCGTCGCACCGGCCCGGCGCCTGCGGCGCCGCAAGGCCCTGGGGCAAGGGGTTGCCGGCATACGCCAGCCACGCCAGGCGGGGCATCGTCAGCAGCCACTGGGGCAGTTCGCTCAACCGGTTGGCCGACACCCGCAGCAGTTCGAGCCGCTGGCACCGCGCAAGGCTGGCCGGCAGGGCGCGCAGGCGGTTGCCCGCCAGCATCAGCTTTTGCAGCTGCTGGCAGTCGCCCAGTGCGTCGGGCAACTGTTCAAGGCAATTCTCGGTCAGCACCAGTGCCCGCAGGTTGGGGCCCAATGCGGCGGCCGGCAGGTGCGTGATGCGGTTGTTGCGCAACCCGACCATTTCCAGGCGCAGGCACTGGCCTACGCTGGCCGGCACCTCGGTGAACCGGTTGTGGGAGCAGAACAGCACCTTGAGCCGGTGCAGCCGGCCCAGGTCATGGGGCAGGCTGCTCAACGCATTGCCGCTCAGGTTGAGCACTTCGAGGCTGTCGGCCAGTTCGAAGATCTCATCCGGGAACTGCGTGAGCCCGCAGCTCAGGTCGAGGCGGGTGGCACCTGCCAGGCGGCCGCGCCTGAGGTCGTCGAGGGTGTGCATGAAGGGGCTGCAAGGACAATGAAGACGGCGGCGATGATACCCGACTTAAGTACCATGGCAGGCGCGCAATTGGCGTCCATACTCGATATTCGCCCTTTTAATAACAACAAAGTTCAGGGTTACCGATCGATGACTTACCAGCACAGCTACGACCGCTCCATTGCCGACCCCGCCGCGTTCTGGGCCGAACAGGCTGACCACCTGGCCTGGTACCGCAAGCCTGCGCAGACCCTTGTGGCCAACCCCGACGGCACCCACCAGTGGTTTGCCGACGGGCAACTCAACAGCTGCTACCTGGCTCTCGACCACCAGATCGAGCAGGGCCGTGGCGAGCAGACCGCACTGATCTACGACTCGCCCGTCACCGACACCCGCCAGACCTACACCTTCGTGCAACTGCGCGACGAGGTGGCGCGCCTGGCCGGCCTGTTGCGCGAGCTGGGGGTGAAGCAGGGCGATGGGGTGATCATCTACATGCCGATGGTGCCGCAGGCGGCCATGGCAATGCTGGCCTGCGCCCGCATCGGCGCGGTGCATTCGGTGGTGTTCGGTGGCTTTGCCGCCAACGAGCTGGCCCTGCGCATCGACGATGCGCGGCCTGCGCTGCTGCTCACCGCCTCCTGCGGGCTGGAGTTCGACCGCGTCATCGAATACAAGCCGCTGGTGGACAAGGCCCTGCAACTGGCCACCCACCAGCCGCGCCAGGTGCTGGTGCTGCAGCGCCCGCAGGCCCGCGCCGAGCTGCGCGAAGGCCGCGATCTGGACTGGCAGGCGGCAGTGGCTGCGGCCAGCCCGGTGCCACCGGTGGCCTTGGCCGCAGGCGACCCGCTGTACATCATGTACACCTCCGGCACCACCGGAAAACCCAAGGGCATCGTGCGTGAGAACGGCGGCAACGCCGTGGCGCTGCGCTTTGCCCTGCGCCATATCTACGGCATGCAGCCGGGGGATGTGTGGTGGGGCATCTCCGACGTGGGCTGGGTGGTGGGGCACTCGCTGATCGTCTACGGGCCGCTGATGAACGGCTGCACCACGGTGTTCTACGAGGGCAAGCCGATCCGCACCCCGGACGCTGCCGCCTACTGGCGCGTGGTGGAGCAGTACCGGGTCAACGGGCTGTTCTGCGCACCCACGGCCATGCGCGCAATCCGCAAGGAAGACCCGCAGGGCGAGCTGTTCAAGCGCCATGACCTGAGCTCGCTGCGCCAGATCTTCCTGGCCGGGGAAAAACTCGACTCCAGCACCCATCAATGGCTGGAGGCGGCCAGCGGCAAGGCCGTGCACGACCACTGGTGGCAGACCGAAACCGGCTGGCCGGTGACCGCGCCCTGCGTCGGGCTGGAAGGTTGCGGGGTGCGTCCGGGTTCGAGCAACCGCGCCGTGCCGGGTTACCACGTGCGCGTGCTGGACGACGACGGGCACCTTCTGGGCCCCAACGAGCAGGGTGCCATCGTGATCGCACTGCCGCTGCCACCCGGCTGCAGCCAGACGCTGTGGGGCGACCATGCGCGCTACCTGCAGGCCTACCTGCACAGCCACCCCGGCTACTACCACACCGGCGATGGCGGCTACCTCGACGAGGACGGTTTCGTCTACATCATGGGGCGCACCGATGACGTGATCAACGTGTCCGGGCACCGGCTGTCCACCGGCGAGATGGAAGACCTGGTGGCGCGCCACCCGGCGATTGCCGAGTGCGCGGTGGTGGGGGTGCGCGACGAAATCAAGGGCCAGGTGCCGTTGGGCCTGGTGGTGCTCAAGGACGGGGTCAGCCTGAGCGAGCAGCAGTTGCAGGCCGAACTGGTGGCCAGCGTGCGCGAGCAGATCGGCGCGCTGGCCTGCTTCAACCAGGTGCGGGTGGTCAAGCGCCTGCCCAAGACCCGCTCGGGCAAGATTTTGCGGGCGGTGCTGCGCAAGATCGCCGACCACCAGCCCTACGCCCCGCCCTCGACCCTGGACGACCCGGCCGTGCTGGCCGAGATCGAAGGGGTGCTGGCCAGCCTGGCGCGGGCCAGCTGAGGGTCAACCCGGGCAGGCCACCGGGCCCAGCACATTGAGCTGGCCCAGCCGGCTGCGGGTGCGGGCCAGGTCGATGGCGCTGCCGCCCAGGCTTTCGCACAGCGAGGCCTGGCCGACCAGCACCAGGTGCTTGTCCTGGTCATACAGCACGTCCACCAGGTTGATGAAGCGCTGCTGCGCCGCCATCGAGCACTGCGCCAGGTCCGGCAGGTGCTCGATCACCCAGTGGTCGTAGCGGCGCGCCAGCTCCAGGTAGTCCATCACCGCCGTGGGTTGCTCGCAGATCGCCTCGAAGCTGAAGCCTACCGTGCGCTCCTGGCTGAACAGGGCCTGCAGCGAGCGCTTGCCCACCTGCAGCCTTACCGGCGCGCCGGCCTGATCCAGGCCGGCGGCATGGCGCTGCGCCGGGCTGCCGGGCCAGAGGTAGTGACCCTGGGTGAAGCGCTGCTGGCTGCCGGAGGCCGGGTGGCTGCGGTAGTCCTTCTCGCCGCCCACTTCAAGCACCTGCATGTGCGCCTCGATCAGGCGGATCACCGGTTCGAAGCGCTGGTGGTAGAGCGGGTTGGGCAGCAGCCCGGCAGGCGGGTAGTTGGAGGTCAGCAGCACGAACACGCGGCGCTCGAACAGCGCCTTGAACAGGCCGGTGATGAGCATCGCGTCGCCGATGTCGTGCACGTGGAACTCGTCGAAGCACAGCACCTGGCAGCCTTGCAGCAGCTCGTCCAGGGTCGCGCCCAGCGCATCGTCCTGCTGGCGATGGCGGAACATGCCCTCGTGCAACTGGGCGAAGAAATCGTGAAAGTGCAGGCGGCGCTTGTGCGGATGCTCCAGTGACTGGAAGAAGCCGTCCAGCAGCCAGCTCTTGCCCCGTCCCACCGCCCCGTACAGGTACAGGCTGCGCGCCGTGCCGTCAGCCAGGTGCGCGGCCTGCTCGGCCATGCAGGCGATCACCCGCTGCTGGCCGTGGCTCAAGGTATAGCCCTGCTCATCGGCCTTTCGTCGGAAGAATTCATCGACTTCAACAGCCGCCAGGCGCTTGGCCGGCGGGTGTGCACGGGCAGCCAGGCGCTGGCGCAGGGCGCGCAGCGGCGAACGGATCCAGGACGGCGGTAAGGCGGTCAATCTCAGGCTCCTTGGGGGTGCCGGGCACAGGGGCCGGCTGAGTGGGCGGCGCTAATGTACCGAATAGGGGGTTGGGCTGCCAGTCATGTCGTGCCTGGCAGGTCATGTAGGAAGGTTCTTGTACGCGGCCTATACATTTCCGAGCTTGCTGGCAGGTTTTTCTTCGGCTGCTACCCTCTGGAACAGATGGATCCTGCATTGCAAGGAGGGTAACGGTGAAGGGACGCTCTCTGGCTGCGCTGCTCGGGCTGGTTGTCGCAGACGCTGCCGCCGCCGCAGATTTTCTGGTGGAAGTTCGCGTGGATGTACAGCGTGGTTGCCAGCTGGTGCACCAGACCCGCGATGCCGGCGCCCAGGCCCAGGGCCTGCTCGACTTCGGCCGTACCGCGCGCCTGGACGATCCGCAAGGCCCGCTGACCGGCGCCTTGCTGCAACAACGCCCCCCACGTCTGGAATGCAACCCCGACACGCTGTACCAGGTGAAGGTCGATGGCGGCCAGCATGGCGGCGTCGGCGAGGTGCGCTACCTGGCCAGCGACACGCCACAGGCCCGCCCCATCCCGTACCGCCTCTACCAGGACCCGGCCTGGCGCACTCCGCTGGCGGTGAACATCGCCCAGCACGCACGCGTACCCGACTCGGGGTCGGTGGAACTGCCGCTGTACGCCCGCATCGACACCCTGGCCCAGGTGCCCCGTGTCGGCCATTACTCGGACTTGCTCAAGGTGACCGTCACCTGGTGACCCTGTGCGTGCTAAAGGAACTGGCAGCATGAAGACATCGCAGATTCTGTTGATCAGCCTCGGGCCCTTGCTGTTGTGTCCGATGGCCAATGCCGCCCTCAGCGGGCATATCCAGGCACGCCTGGTGATCAGCGCAGCCTGCCAGATCAGCAATGTGCCGGACGACAGCCCGGCCGGTGGCGGCCTGGGCCTGCTGGACTTCGGCACCCAGGGGCCAAGCTGGGCCCGCCCGCTGAGCGCCAACCTCGACCAGACCGGCGGCAGCGGCACCCTGCAGGTCAGCTGCAACCCCTCGGTGCGGGCCTTCACGGTGAGCATCAATGGCGGCAGCAACGATGCCAACGGCGTGCGCCGCCTGCGCAACGGGAGCGAGCTCATCCCCTACCAGCTGGCGGCCGATCCAAGCGGTGCAGTGCGCTACGGCATCGGCCAGCAGCGCAACTTCTCGATCAGCAGCGCTGCGCAAATCCCCATACCGATCTACGGCGCCGTGGTGGCACACCCCAGGGCGCTGCCGGCCGGCATCTACCGTGACACCCTGATGGTGACCCTGGACTGGTAACAACAAGGAGTGACTCATGCATCCCAACGTCTCACGCATACTCTTCGCCGGGCTTGGCCTGGCCCTTGCCAGCCAGGCCCAGGCGGCCACGGTCACGGGCAATATCAACGCCACCCTGACCCTGACCGCGGCCTGCCAGGTGAACGGTTCGACCGCCACCACCGGGGTCAACTTCGGTAACCTGGATTTCGGCTCGCAGATTGCCCTGTTCACCGAGGCCAGCGCCCAGGTGATCGGCACCGGTGGTGGCGGCGCCATCAGCGTGCTGTGTTCGCCCGGTGCCACGCCGGTGGTGAAGGTGGGCGCAGGCGCGCATGACGCGGCCACCACCGGTGGCAGCCGCGCGCTGGCCATGGGCACCAACTACGTGCCCTATGACTTCTATACCGATGCCGGGCACACCAATCTGCTGGCAATCAACGGCACCATCACCCTCGCCACCAGCACCGGGGTGGCGCAGACCGTCAACCTGTACGGCCGCGCCGTGGGCAAGCCGTCGCTGCCGCCAGGGGTGTACACCGACACGGTGGCGGTCGAGCTGAGCTTCTAGGTCATGCGCCGGTTGCTCGGTGGCCTTGCGGTGCTGGCCTGGGCAGTGCCCATGCCGCTGGATGCCGCGCTCACCAGCACGCTTCAGGTCAGCGCGACGATTGCGGCAGGTTGCCTGGTGGTGGGCGGCGCCAGCAACTACGGCACCCTGGACTTCGGCACCCGTCCGGCGCTCGGCGCCGCCAGCGTGAACACCCAGCTGGCAGGCACCACGGTGACCCTGCAATGCACGCCCGGGGTGGCCCTGAAGATGAGCGTCGACGGTGGCCTGAACAACAACGGGGTACGCAACCTCAAGCGCACCAGCGGTACCTCGCTGGTGGCCTATCAGTTGTACCGCGACGCGGCCTTGTCCCAGGTGCTGGGCATCGGTCAGCTCGTGGCGGTCAGTTACAGCGATCCGACGGCGATCAAGCTGCCGGTGTATGCGCAAGCCCAGTTACCCGGCGTGTTGCCGGCGGGCACCTACACCGACGTGGTGCAAGTGGTGTTGTCCTGGTGAGTGCGCTCCCGGGGTTGTATCGGAGCAAGCCAAAGGAGAGGGTGCATGGCGCTGTACGCACGTGGATGGCAAGGGATGGGCAAGTGGCTGCTGGTGGGCGCCTTGCTCGGCGCAGGGGGCGCCCAGGCGGCCACATCGGTGTTGATCTGGCCGATCGACCCGGTGCTGGAGGCCGACCAGAAGGCCGGGGCGTTGTGGTTGGAAAACCGTGGCACCACCCCGGCGAACCTGCAGGTCAGGGTGTTCGCCTGGCGCCAGGACGGGTATGACGACCAGTTCCAGCCCCAGCGCGAGATCATCGGCAGCCCGCCGGTAGCGACCATCAAGCCGGGTGAGAAACAGCTGATTCGCCTGACCCGCACCGGCCAGTCGCCGGCCGGCCAGGAACAGGCCTACCGCATCATCATCGACGAAATCCCACCCGCCCTGCCGGCCAGCGATGCGCAGACTTCCCAGGCGCAGATCCGCTTCCAGATGCGCTACTCGGTGCCATTGTTCGTCTACGGCCAGGGGCTGTGGAGCAAGCCGGACGCCGAGGGCAAGCGTGATGCAGCGGGCGTGGGCACGCCGTTGCTGAGCTGGCGACAGGTATCGCAGCAGGGCAAGCCTTTCGTCGAGATCCGCAACGTGGGGCCGGTGCATGCGCGCCTCACCGATGTGGTGATGCAGCAGGGCGCCCAGAGCAAGCCGCTGGTCGACGGCTTGCTGGGTTATGTACTGCCCGGCGCGAGCATGCGCTGGCCGGCACCTGCAGCAGCCTCGGCGGCCAGTGTGCTCAAAGGGCGCGTCAACGGGGCCGAGCCGCCCCAGACCATCAACCAGGGCCACTGAGCCCGGCGCCTCAAGGGCGCATGAAGATGGAGCAGGGGCCAGGGAGGACCCGGACATGGTGGGACGGCGTGCGTGAGTACTTCTCTGGCCTGCACCCGCAGCGTGACGCTGGCGGTGCTGCTGGCGGGCAGCGCGGTCGCAGGCGAACTGCCGCCACCCCCTGCGAGTATGGAGGCTGTCGCCGATGCGCCGTTGTACCTGGAACTGGTGGTCAACCAGATGAGCAGCGCTAGCGTGGTGCTGGTGCACCAGCGGGCCGGGCGCCTGTACATGGCCACCGCCGACCTGCAGGCGGCGGGCGTGCAACTGCCCGGGCAGCCCGGCCCGGAACTGGCGCTGGACGCCATCGATGGCTTGCACAGCGAGTACGACAGCCAGAACCAGCGGCTGCTGGTGCAGGTGCCGGCGGCGTGGCTGCCCAACCAGCGTATCGGCGAGCGCTCGCTGGGGCCGGCCGGCGAGGCGTTGAGCAGTTTCGGCGCCTTGCTCAACTACGACGCCTACTTCAACGACACCGATGAGGGGGGCACCTACCTGGCAGCCTGGAACGAACTGCGGGTGTTCGACAGCTGGGGCACCTTCTCCACCACCGGGCAGTGGCGCCAGCGCCTCGGCGGGGCAGGCTACGAAGGCGCCCAGGAAGGTTTTCGGCGGTACGACACCACCTGGCGCTACACCGACGAGGCGCGCCTGCTGACCTTCGAGGCCGGCGATGTGCTGACCGGCGCCTTGCCCTGGACCAGCTCGGTGCGGGTGGGCGGGGTGCAGCTGTCGCGGGACTTTGCCGTGCGCCCGGACCTGGTGACCTACCCCTTGCCGGCCTTCGCCGGTGAAGCCGCGGTGCCCTCGTCGGTGGACCTGTTCATCAATGGCTACAAGAGCGCCAGTGCCGACCTGCAGCCAGGCCCCTATACCCTGACCAACGTGCCGTTCATCAACGGTGCCGGCGAGGCGGTGGTGGTGACCACCGACGCCCTTGGCCGGCAGGTCTCGACCACGTTGCCGTTCTACGTCACCAGCAGCCTGCTGCAACAGGGGCTGGCGGACTTCTCGGTGGCGGCCGGCGCCCTGCGCCGCGACTATGCCGTGCGCGACTTTGCCTACGGCCCGGGCGTTGCGGCGGGCAGCCTGCGCTATGGCCTGACCGACTACTTCACGCTGGAAAGCCATGCCGAGGCGGCCGGGTCCCTGGGCCTGGGCGGGCTGGGCGGCAACCTGCGGGTGGGCAACTTCGGCGTGCTCAACACGGCGCTGAGCCAGAGCCGCTTCGAAGGCCGCAGTGGCCAGCAGTTGAGCCTGGGCTACCAGTACAACAACCGCTGGCTGGGCTTCAACTACCAGCGCCTGGAGCGTCATGGCGACTACGCCGACCTGTCGCTGGTCGACAGCCCGTACATCCGCCTCAGCCAGCGCAGCGAGCAGGTCACCCTGAGCCTCAACCTGCAACGCTATGGCAGCCTGGGGGCGGGCTACTTCGATGTGCGCGCCGCCGACAACTCGCGCACGCGCCTGCTCAACCTCAGCTGGAGCAAGCCGCTGTGGGGCAATAGCAGCCTGTACCTGTCGGCCAACCGCGACCTGGACGACAGCCAGTGGGCGGTGCAGGCGCAGGTGGTGGTGCCCTTCGACCTGCACGGCACGCTGGCCCTGAGCCTGGAGCGCAACCAGCAGGGCGAGAACCTGCAGCGGGTCAACTACAGCCGCGCCGTACCCGCCCAGGGCGGCGTGGGGTTCAACCTGGGCTATGCCGGTGGCGACCGTGAAACCTACCGTCAGGCCGACCTGACCTGGCGCCTGCAATCGGTGCAGTTGCAGGCCGGGGTGTACGGCAGCAGCGACAACATGACCCGCTGGGCCGACGCCAGCGGCTCGGTGGTGCTGATGGACGCCGGGGTGTTCGCGGCCAATCGCATCGACGACGCCTTCGTGCTGGTCAGCACCGAAGGCTTTGCCGATGTGCCGGTGCGCTACGAGAACCAGGTGGTGGGGCACACCGACAGCCAGGGGCACCTGCTGGTGCCCTACGGCAGCGGCTACTACCGCGGCAAGTACGAGATCGACCCGCTGGAACTGCCCCCCGATGTGCGCTCGCCGAATGTGGAGCAGCGCGTGGCGGTAAGGCGCGGCGCCGGCTACCTGCTGGAATTTCCGTTGCGCCGGGTACTGGCCGCCAGCGTGGTGCTGGTGGATGCCGGCAACAACGAACTGGCCGTGGGCAGCCAGGTACGCCACGAGCAGAGCGGCGCGCTGGCGGTGGTGGGCTGGGATGGCCTGGTGTACCTGGAGGACCTGAGCGAACACAACAGCCTGGTGGTGCAACTGGCCGGAGGCGGCAGTTGCCGGGTGCAGTTCGAGCTCAAGGCGCAGGCCGACCAGGTGCCGCTGATCGGCCCGCTGGTGTGCCAGTGAAGCGCCGGCTGACGGGGCTGCTTGCGCTGCTGGCACTGCTGGCCGGCATGCGCGCCCAGGCGCTGTGCCAGGTGCTGGCAACCACGCCAGCCACTTTCGGCCTGGTCAACTCCACCCTGATACGCACCACGGTGCAGACCACCACGGCGCCCAGTGCCGGCTTGAGCTGCACCGGTTCGCTGCTGACCCTGCTGCGTTCGGATGACTCCTTCAAGGCCACCTTCACCGCCAACAACGGCACCACCGGGCTGGTGGGCCCCACCGGCGACGTCATCCTCTACACGCTGTACGCCAACAACAGCACCAGCTACCCGATCACCCGGGGCCAGCCCTACGATTTTGCGCGCAACGGCATCATCGATGCCCTGGGCCTGCTCGGCGGCACCTCGCCCAAGACCGTGCCCATCTACCTGCGCACGCAAATGACCAGCAACGTGGCGGCCGGCCTGTACCAGGAGACGTTCACCGTGGCCTGGAGCATCGACTATTGCTGGGGGCTGGGTCTGGGCAGCGCCTGCCTGGGGCGGCAGGTGTTCAACGCCACTACCACCCTGACCATCAACCTGACCGTCACCAACGACTGCCAGATCAGCTCGCCCAACATCGTGTTCGGCAGCGCGCCGGTGGTCAGCGGGTTCGCCACGGTGAGCCAGAACGTCAACCTGGCCTGTACCAAGGGCAGTGCCTACACGGTGGGGCTGGATGACGGGCAGAACGTGGCAGGCGGGCGTCGGCGCATGAAATCCAGCGCCGGCAACTACCTGGCCTATGACATCTTCAAGAGTGGCGGGGGCGTGCGCTGGGGCAGCCTGAGCAGTGCGCGGCGCGCCAGCAGCGACGCCGACATCAACCCGGGCAACGGCAATGGCAGTGGCAGCGCGGCCGGCAGCCAGGTGTTCAACTACAACGCCAGGGTCTACACCGACCAGGCCACGCCGCCGGCCGGCGACTACCTGGACAGCGTGATACTCGACGTGCAGTTCTGAGCCGGCTGGCGCACGGTGCGCCACCAATACCCCAGTGCCAGCACATTCAACCCCGCGCCCAGCACGCATACCAGCAGCCAGCCGCCCCAGGCGTAGGCCAGCGTCGAGGCCAGCGAGCCCAGTGCACTGCCGATGGAGTAGAACAGCATGTAGGCGGCGGTGAGCCGGCTGTGGGTATCGGCCGGCAGGCGGTAGATCAGGCTCTGGCTGGCCACGTGCAGCGCCTGCAGGCCCAGGTCGAACACCACCACCCCCAGCAGCAGTGCCCACAGCGATTGCTCGGTGAGGGCGATGGCGCCCCATGAACCGATCATCAGCAGCAGCGAGAGGCCGCTGACCCGTTGCCCCAGGCCACGGTCGGCCAGCCCGCCGGCACGCGCGGCGGCCAGCGCCCCGGCGGCGCCGGCCAGGCCGAACAGGCCCACCTCGGTTGCCGACAACGACAGCGGCGGGGCGCTCAGGGGCAGTACCAGCGGGGTCCACAGCACCATGGCAGAGGCGAAGCTGAGCATTGCCAGCAGGGCGCGCTGGCGCAGCACCGGCTGCTCGCGCACCAGTTGCCACAACGACACCAGCAGCGCGCCGTAGCCAGTGTTGGGGCGCGCAGCCGTGTGTGCGGGCAGCACGCGCCACAGCAGCAGGGTCATCAGCAGGGTCAGCGCTGCCGACAGGGCGTAGATCGAGCGCCAGCCGGCCAGATCGGCCATCGCCCCGGACAGGGTGCGGGCCAGCAGGATGCCGATCACGATACCGCTGGTGACCATGCCCACCACATGCCCGCGTTCGGTGTCGGCCGATACGCTGGCGGCATGCGCCACTAGCAGTTGCGCCACCACCGCCAACAGGCCGGTCAGGGCCATGCCGACAAACAGCCAGGCGCTGCTGGTGGCCAGCGCGATCATCAGCAGGGCCAGCACCGACAGCAGCGACTGCAGCACGATCAGCCGGCGCCGCTCGAACAGGTCGCCCAGAGGCACCAGCAGTATCAGGCCCAGGCCGTAGCCCACCTGGGTCAGGGTCACCACCAGCCCCACCAGCGCCGGGTCGATGGCGAAGTCGCGGGCCATCGCGTCCAGCAGTGGCTGGGCGTAATACACGTTGGCCACCGCCAGTGCGCAGGCGACGGAGAACAGCAGGGCGAGCCACGGCGAAAGCCGGGGCGCAGGGGAGGCGGGCATGGCGATATCCTATGTGGTTGCATAATGAAACTGGTTGTATGCTGAGAGGACCGGTTTTATATTGCAACTACTTTTTTCAGCCTGCCGAGAGCGATCATGGTTCAACGTACCCGCCTGCAAGATGCCGAATGCCCGGTGGCCCGGTCACTGGACGCGATCGGTGACTGGTGGTCGCTGTTGATCGTGCGTGATGCGTTTGATGGCTTGCGCCGCTTTGGCGAGTTCCAGCGCAACCTGGGCATGGCCAAGAACATTTTGGCCTCGCGCTTGCGCCAGTTGGTGGAGCACCGGATTCTGGAGCTGGTGCCGGCGTCGGATGGCAGCGCGTACCAGGAGTACGTGCTGACCGAGAAGGGGCGCGGGTTGTTTCCCTTGATCGTGGGGCTGCGCCAGTGGGGCGAGGCTTTTTTCTACCAGCCTGGCGAGGCGCATTCGGTGCTGGTGGACCGCCAGAGCGGGGCGCCGGTGGGCCCACTGCAGCTGCGAGCGGCGGATGGGCGGGTGCTGGGGCCGGATGATTGCGTGCGGGTGGCGGGGCCGCCGCCGGCCTGACCTGCCTCATCGCGGGTCAGGCCGCTCCCACAGGGCACTGCAAGCCTTGTGGGGGCGGGCTTGAACCGCGATGGGGAGCGCTGCGGGGCGGCGGTGCGTCAGCCCTAGCGCAGCTCTGCGACCAGCTTCGCCAAGGTGTCGATCACTGCGCTACCCAGCGCCTTGGAGCGTTCACCCGACCAGCCGGTCACCGCATCGGGCGCGTCGTCGTGGTCCTTGAACGGCATCTCCAGGGTCAGCGACAGGCAGTCATGCGCCTGGCCCACCGCATTGCATGCCAGGGTCATGTTGGCCTGCCCAGGCTTGCTGCGCGGGTAGCCGTGGGTGGTCTGGAAGTCCCGGGTCACGCTGCACAGGGTGCTGCGAAAACGCTCCTCCAGTGCCGCGATCCGATCCGTGTAGCCCGGGTTGCCTTCGCACCCGGCCGTGAACACATGGGGTATTTCCTCATCGCCATGGGCATCCAGGAACAGGTCCACGCCATACAGCTTCATCTGCTGCTGGGCGAACAGCACCTCAGGGGTGTGTTCGATGTTCGCATCCTGCCAGGCGCGGTTGAGGTCCTTGCCCCTGGCATTGGTGCGCAGGTGCCCGGCAGCGGCACCGTCCGGGTTCATGTTGGGGATCAGGTACAGGTCGGCGACCGCCAGCAGGGCCTGCACGGTGGCATCGTTACCCTGTATGCGGTCAATCACGCCCTCCATGAACCACTCGGCCATGTGCTCGCCGGGGTGCTGCTGGGCGATGATCCACAGCTTGCGCTTGCCCGCGCCCCCGTCGCCCGCCCGCAGCAACGGGATATCGCGCCCTTCGACGCTGCGCCCGGTGGCCAGCAGTTCGACGCCCGGCAAGGCGCTGGCGCGTTCGATCAGCTGATTGTGCCGCGCGCGCGGGTAGGGCTCGAAATAGGCGAACCAGGCCTGTGTTTCGCGGGGCTCAAGGCTGAAGTGCAGGGCCTTGCCGTCGTAGCGGGTCGGCACGCGAAACCAGTTCTGCTGGTCGTAGGACGCTACCGCCTGGTAGCCCTCCCATGCGGCGCTATAGGACGACTGGCTGGCGTTGTCCAGGCTGAAGGCGTGGGTATGCCCGGGCGTCAGCCCGCTGGCCTTGAAGTGAAACCACTGGAAATGCCCGCTGTGGGTGTCGGGGCGGATGTTCAGGTGAATCCGGGACGGGTTGCCGGCATCGACGAGCAGGATGTTGCCGGCATCGAATGCGCAATCGATGCTAACGGGGGACAGCGTCACGGTCATGGCCAGGCTCCGGTAGAGTTGTTGTGCCAACCACTCTACACCCCTGGATCACGACCAGAAACCGATCGCCAGCGCCGCTGCCAACCCCAGGCCGAGCGCCACCGAGCAGCCTCCCAGCGAAACACCGGCCCAGGCCTGGCGATACCAGTGCCCATCGCCCAGTTGCCGGGCCGGTGCCAGCAGGTTGCGCCAGCGCAATTCGGTGGCATGGAACGCATGCAGGTGTTCGGGGGCGGCATCCAGCCAGCGGCGAAAGTCGATGCGCTCGCTGGCGGTGATGTCCGGGCTCTGCAGGCGCACATACCATTGCGCCGCCGCAGTGCTGGAGGCGCTGCGCACCGGCAGGGCGGCCTGCAGCACCTGGCCCATGTGCCGTTCCACGGTCGGTGCGCCGATGTCCAGGCGCTGGGCGATGGCGGCGAACGACAGTTGATCGAGGCGATTGAGCAGGAACACCTGCTGTACCCGGCGTGGCAGCTTTTTCAGGCGCACGAGCAGGGCATCTTCGCCGAGGTCGGCGCTATCGTGATGGTGTTCAAGGGGCAGCAACAGACGGGTCATGTACGAGCTCCTTGCAGAAAGAAACGACTGAAGAGAAGGGGGCGTCTTCCCTGACGCTGCGACAGCTTAATCTACATGAGATTGATTCTCAAGTGCTGAATCGGCAAAGGTTTGTCTCGGGGTTACATATCGAGACATACATTTGCTATCATCGCTGCCATTCAAGCACCACCCGCCTTCATTAGCCTGAAGAGCCAAAAAAAAGACCCGGCAAAAAGCCGGGTCAAAAACCGTGATTAGCCTGATGAGGAGATAATCTGAGAGTCCGACCTAAGGGCTTTCAGTTATCCAACCAGTCTCGCGACCAGTTGTTTGCAATAATAATCGTTCTCATTTTCAAGTCAAATGAATTTTCTGTTATCCAGCAAAAAATTCCGCATCGCTGTGCCTGGTCGTTGAACCACGGCCTGCCCCACCGCCGTTCCCGTTGCCCATCATCCCTCCCTTGATTGAAGCTCCTGCCGCCTGGCCTGTTCCGCGAGGCTGCGGTCCAGCAGCGCCCTGGCCATGTTGATCATGTGCATCACCGAGAAGGCCATGTCCCGTGAGTTGCCCTTGAGGTTGTCGGCCGACTCGTAGGCGCTGGCTGCGGCGCAGCGCAGCATGCTCGAGGCGTGTTCGGTGGCCGCTTCGGCCGAGAGGTCCTGGCGGGCGATGAACAGCTGGTCGTCCGTGTGGCTGACCGTAGATGGGGTAGGGTTGAGGTAATAGTCCAGTGCGCGGCGTGCCGCTTCGCTGTCCAGGTCGTTGAAAGGGGGTGGGGTCATGGGGCTGCCTTCCTTGTGGTGAGTAGGAAAAGATTACCCTTCAATCCTAAGTACATGTTGTATTGTATTCCATCGCTTAAATACTACAGATTATGTATTGAGTCGCTGCTGTCAGTCCGTATCGTGCCAGCGATGAAAAAATGGAATGAACTGGCGAAAGCCAGAATGCGCGAGCTGGGCCTCACGCAGGAGAAACTGGCCGAACGCCTCGGGGTGACCCAAGGTGGCGTTGGCCATTGGATTCGGGGAAGGAACAACCCACCGCTGGCCACCATCGACGAAATCCTGCGGATACTGGGCATGGGGCGCATGGGCGTGGTCTGCGACGACGCCGTCGCGGAGCCGTCCGGGGTGTATGCCACACCGGCGCTGGGTGCATTCCGCTACCCGCTGTCGGACTGGGAGCACCTGGCCGAGCCTGTCGAAGGCGCGCCGACCGTGCTCAGCGACCACCTGGCCGATGGCCCGTGCTACTGGCTGACGGTGGAAGGTGACGCGATGAATTCGCCCATGGGCCTGAGCGTGCCGGCGGGCATGATGGTGCTGGTGGACAGCGGTCGAATTGCCGAGATCGGCGCGCTGGTGATCGCGCGCCTGCCCGGCAATCCTGTCGCGGTGTTTCGCCAGCTGGTCGAGGAGGGTGGTCAGCGGTACTTGCAGCCGCTCAATCCCACCTGGCCCAAACTGACGTGGGAGGAGGGCACCGAGGTGCTCGGTGTGGTGGTGCAGGCGTCTATCCGGCTGGGCTGAAAAGCGTCGCTGGCAAGCCGGCCCACACAGGGTTTCGTGGCGCCCACAAAACCCTGTGCAGGTGCAGCGCCGTCAGCCTTCCTGAACCTCCAGCTCCACCAGCGCGGCCCCTTCGCTGACCATCTCGCCTTCCTGGCAATACAGCGCCTTGATCGTCCCCGCCTGGGGTGCGCGGATGCTGTGCTCCATCTTCATGGCCTCCAGCACCACCAGTTGCGTGCCGGCCTCGACCGCCTGACCGACCTCCACCAGTACCCGCACGATGCTGCCGTTCATGGGCGCACTCATGCCGCCCTGGTGCGCATGGCCGGCGTCCGCCTCGGCAATCGGGTCGAAAGCGCTTACCCCGTGCAGCTCGCCATCCCACTCCAGATACAGCGTTTGCCCACGGCGCACGGCCAGGTGCCTGCGCCGCACGCCTTCGTGCTCGATCACCAGGTGCTCGCCGTCCATGCGCGCGGACACCGACCCGGGGTTCAGGCTCAGTGCCCGGTCTTCGCCATTGCAGCGCAGGTGCAGGGCGGTCTGCGCCGGTACGCCCGGCCTGAAACCGGTGGCGGCTGCCCACGGCGAGTGCCGGTCATCAGCGCGCACGCAGGCGGGGCGCGATTGCTGGAAGGCCTGCCCGGCAGCCTGCCAGAACGCTGTCGGCAACGCGACGGGCGCGGGCAGCAGTTGATCCTGATAGCGCGGGATGAACCCGGTATCCAGTTCGGCCTCGGCGAAGGCGCGGTGGGCCAGGATGCGGCGCAGGAAGGCGATGTTGGTCTTCAGGCCGCCAATGGCGAAGCTGTCGAGCATCGCCAGCAGGCGCAGGCGTGCCTGCTCCCGGTTCTCGCCCCAGGCAATCAGCTTGCCCAGCATCGGGTCGTAGAACGGCGAGATGCTGTCACCTTCGCACACGCCGCTGTCGACCCGGCGCCCTTCGCCCGGCGCCGACTCGCGGTACAGCGCCAGGTGCCCGGTGGCCGGCAGAAAGTCGTTGGCCGGATCCTCGGCGTACAGGCGTACCTCGATGGCATGCCCGTGCAGCGGCACCTGATCCTGCGTCAGCGGCAGCGCCTCGCCGCACGCCACGCGGATCTGCCAGGCCACCAGGTCCAGGCCGGTGATCGCCTCGGTCACCGGGTGCTCCACCTGCAGGCGGGTGTTCATTTCCATGAAGAAGAATTCGCCACGGGCATCGAGCAGGAACTCGACCGTGCCTGCGCCCACATAGCCGATGGCCTGGGCCGCACGTACCGCCGCCTCGCCCATGGCCTGGCGCTGCGCCGGGCTCAGGCCGGGGGCCGGGGCTTCCTCGACCACCTTCTGGTGACGACGCTGGATCGAGCAGTCACGCTCGTTCAGGTACAGGCAGTTGCCATGCTGGTCGGCGAACACCTGGATTTCGACGTGACGCGGCTTGAGCACGTACTTTTCGACCAGCATGCGTGCATCGCCGAACGACGACAGCGCTTCACGCTGGGCCGAGGCCAGGGCTTCACCCAGCTGGCTTTCCTGCTCGACCACCTTCATGCCCTTGCCACCGCCACCGGCGGTGGCCTTGAGCAGTACGGGGTAGCCGATGCGCTGGGCGGCCGCGCGGAAGGTCTCCAGGTCCTGGGCTTCGCCGTGGTAGCCAGGCACCAGCGGTACCCCGGCCACTTCCATCAGCGCCTTGGCCGCCGACTTGCTGCCCATTGCGTCGATGGCACTGGCCGGCGGGCCGAGGAAGATCAGCCCGGCCTCTTCGATGGCCCGGGCAAAGCCTGCGTTCTCAGACAGAAAGCCATAGCCCGGGTGTATCGCCTGGGCGCCGCTGGCCTTGGCCGCGGCAATCAGCCTGGGGATGTCCAGGTAGCTCTCGGCCGCCTTGGCGCCACCCAGGTCAACCCGGATATCCGCTTCGCGGCTGTGCCGCGCATCGCGGTCGATGGCGCTGTGCACGGCCACGGTGGTCAGGCCCATGGCCTTGGCGGTGCGCATCACGCGGCAGGCGATCTCGCCACGGTTGGCGACCAGCAGGGTGGTCAGCAGAGGGCGGCTCATGGGCGTGGCTCCTTGTCCGAAGCGGGGGTTTGCCAGGCTGGCGTGCGTTTTTCGAGGAAGGCGCGCAGGCCCTCCTGGCCTTCGGCGCTCACGCGGATACGCGCAATGGCGCCTTCACAGTAGCGGCGCAGGGCAGGGGTGAGCTCACCATTGCCCACTTCGCGCAGCAGCTCCTTGCTGGCGCACATGGCCTGCGGGCTGTTGAGCAGCAGGTTGTCGACCCAGCGCTCGACCTCGGCATCCAGCTGCGCGGCCGGGCAGGTTTCGGCCAGCAGGCCCAGTTCGCGGGCCCGCTCGCCGCTGAAGCGTTCGGCGGTCAGGGCATAGCGGCGGGTGGCGCGCTCGCCCATGGCCTGCACCACGAACGGGCTGATCACCGCCGGCGCCAGGCCGATGCGCACTTCAGACAGGCACAGCTGCGCGTCGTCGGCACCGATGGCCATGTCGCAGCAACTGATCAGCCCCACGGCACCGCCGAAGGCTGCGCCCTGGACCACCGCCAGGGTCGGCACCTTGAGCCGCGCCAGGTTGTACATCAGCTCGGCCAGCTCGCGGGCGTCGTCCAGGTTGGTGTTGTAGTCCAGCTGCGCCGACTGCTGCATCCAGGCAAGGTCGGCGCCGGCACTGAAGTGCCGGCCGCGCCCGCGCAGCACCATGAAGCGCAGGCTGGCGTCGTTGCCGATCTGGTCGATGGCGATGATCAGTTCGCGGATCATCTGCGCGTTGAAGGCGTTGTTCTTGGCCTCGCGGCTCAGCCACAGGGTGGCGAAGCCGCGCGGGTCGCGAATCAGTTCAAGGGTAGAGAAGTCGCTCATCGGTCACATCCGGAAAATGCCGAAACGGCTCGGTTCGATCGGGGCATTGAGGGCTGCCGAGAGGGCCAGGCCGAGAATCTCGCGGGTTTGCGCAGGGTCGATGACGCCGTCGTCCCACAGCCTTGCACTGGAATAGTAGGGGTGGCCCTGGTGTTCGTACTGGTCCAGGATCGGCTGCTTGAGCTGCGCCTCGTCCTGCGGGCTGAAAACCTGGCCGCTGCGCTCGCTCTGTTCGCGCTTGACCTGGGCCAGCACGCCTGCGGCCTGTTCGGCGCCCATCACGCCGATGCGCGCGTTGGGCCACATCCACAGAAAGCGCGGGTCGTAGGCACGCCCGCACATGCCATAGTTGCCGGCACCGAAGCTGCCGCCGATGATCACGGTGAACTTGGGCACCTGGGCGCAGGCCACTGCGGTCACCAGCTTGGCGCCATGCTTGGCGATGCCGCCGGCCTCGTACTTCTGGCCCACCATGAAGCCGGTGATGTTCTGCAGGAACAGCAGCGGGATGCCGCGCTGGCAGGCCAGCTCGATGAAGTGCGCGCCTTTCTGCGCGGCCTCGGCGAACAGGATGCCGTTGTTGGCCAGAATCGCCACCGGGTAGCCGTGCAGGTGGGCAAAGCCGCACACCAGCGTGGTACCGAACAGCGCCTTGAACTCGTCGAACAGCGAGCCGTCCACCAGGCGCGCGATCACCTCGCGCACATCGAACGGCTGCTTGGCATCGGCCGGCACCACGCCGTACAGCTCGTCGGCTGCGTACAGCGGGGCGATCGGGGTGCGCACCTGCAGCTGGCCCAGCTTGCGCCAGTTGAGGTTGGCCACGCAGCGCCGGGCGATGGCCAGGGCGTGTTCGTCGTTGTCGGCATAGTGGTCGGCCACGCCGCTGACCTTGCAGTGCACGTCGGCACCGCCCAGGTCTTCGGCGCTGACCACCTCGCCGGTGGCGGCTTTGACCAGCGGCGGGCCGGCCAGGAAGATGGTGGCCTGCTGGCGCACCATGATCGCCTCGTCGGCCATGGCCGGCACGTAGGCACCGCCGGCGGTGCACGAGCCCATCACCACGGCGATCTGCGGTATGCCCTGGGCGCTCATGGTGGCCTGGTTGAAGAAGATGCGGCCGAAGTGCTCGCGGTCGGGGAACACCTCGTCCTGGCGCGGCAGGTTGGCGCCGCCGGAGTCCACCAGGTACACGCAGGGCAGGCGGTTCTGCTGGGCGATGGTCTGGGCGCGCAGGTGCTTCTTGACGGTCAGCGGGTAGTACGAGCCGCCTTTGACGGTGGCGTCGTTGGCCACGATCATGCATTCCACACCCTCGATGCAGCCGATGCCGGCGATCACGCCGGCGGCAGGCACGTCTTCGCCGTACACCTCGTGGGCGGCCAGCTGGCCGATCTCCAGAAACGGCGAACCGGGGTCGAGCAGGCGGTCGATGCGGTCGCGCGGCAGCAACTTGCCGCGTGAGGTGTGGCGCTCCTGGGCCTTGGGCCCGCCGCCCTGGTGCACGCTGGCGAGCAGGTCACGCAGGCCTTGCACCTGTTCGAGCATGGCCGCGCTGTTGAGCGCGAATTCGGGCGCGCGGGGGTTCAACTGAGACTTCAGAATCATCGTGGCTCCTGGCGCAGCTTCAAGCGGCAAGCTCCAAGCTGCAAGAGTGGGTCTGCGTTATGGCGGCGTTGCCGCTGAGCGCCTCAGCGCGTCTCGTTGAACAGCTCGCGACCGATCAGCATGCGCCGGATCTCGCTGGTGCCGGCGCCGATCTCGTACAGCTTGGCGTCGCGCAGCAGGCGGCCTGCGGGGAACTCGTTGATGTAGCCGTTGCCGCCCAGAATCTGGATTGCCTCGAGGGCCATCTGGGTGGCGCGCTCGGCGGTGTAGAGGATCACCCCGGCGGCGTCCTTGCGGGTGGTCTCGGCGCGATCGCAGGCCTGGGCCACGGCATACAGGTAGGCGCGGCTGGCATTGAGCTGGGTGTACATGTCGGCGATCTTGCCCTGGATCAGTTGGAACTCGCCGATGCTCTGGCCGAACTGCTTGCGGTCGTGGATGTAGGGCACCACCAGGTCCATGCACGCCTGCATGATCCCGGTAGGGCCGCCGGAGAGCACCACACGCTCGTAGTCCAGGCCGCTCATCAGCACCTTCACGCCACCGTTGAGCTGGCCGAGGATGTTCTCCTGGGGCACCTCGACGTTGTCGAAGAACAGCTCGCAGGTGTTGGAACCGCGCATGCCCAGCTTGTCGAACTTGTTGCTGCGGCTGAAGCCGGCCCAGTCGCGCTCGACGATGAACGCGGTGATGCCGTGGGGGCCCTTTTCCAGGTCGGTCTTGGCGTAGATCACGTAGGTGTTGGCGTCGGGGCCGTTGGTGATCCAGGTCTTGCTGCCGTTGAGCACGAAGCGGTCGCCGCGCTGTTCGGCACGCAGTTTCATCGACACCACGTCGGAGCCGGCGTTGGGCTCGCTCATGGCCAGGGCGCCGATGTGCTCGCCGCTGATCAGCTTGGGCAGGTACTTGGCTTTCTGTTCGGCGGTGCCGTTGCGGTTGATCTGGTTGACGCAGAGGTTGGAGTGGGCGCCGTAGGAGAGCGCGACCGAGGCCGAGCCGCGGCTGATTTCTTCCATGGCCACCACGTGGGCCAGGTAGCCCAGGCCCGCGCCGCCGTATTCTTCGCTGACGGTGATGCCCAGCAGGCCCATGTCGCCGAACTTGCGCCACATGTCGGCGGGGAACAGGTTGTCCTGGTCGATCTGCGCCGCACGCGGGGCCAGCTCGGCTGCGACGAACGCCTGCACCTGGTCGCGGAGCATGTCGATGGTTTCGCCCAGGGCGAAGTTCAGGGTCGGATAACGCATGCTGGCACCTTTCTTGTCGATTGTTCTTTGAGTGGCGTGGTGGTTGACCCGCGATCAAGGCGCTGCGATCTGTCACCTTTACGTTAACGTAAACCCCGCACCGAACACTGTCAATCTCCCCATGACCTTTACGTTAACGTTAATTTGCGCCACATTAGGTCTCGCGTGAATCAGCACCCACAACAATCACAATACGGGGTCGTCATGAATCAACCGAGCTACACCCAGGGTCGCCAGGACAAACCGCTGCTGGCCATGACCATCGGCCAGGCCCTGGACAACACCGTGGCGCGCTTTGCCGAGCGCGAGGCACTGGTGGTACGCCACCAGCAACTGCGCTACAGCTGGCGCGAACTGGCCGACAGCATCGACCTGCATGCCCGCGCCCTGATGGCGCTGGGCCTGAAGACCGGCGACCGCCTGGGTATCTGGGCGCCCAACTGCGCGCAGTGGTGCATCGCCCAGTTCGCCACCGCCAAAATCGGCGTGATCCTGGTCAACATCAACCCGGCCTACCGCACCAGCGAACTGGAATACGTGCTGCGCCAGTCTGCCTGCCAGTGGCTGATCTGCGCCGGCACCTTCAAGACCTCCGACTACCATGCCATGCTCGGCGAACTGCTGCCGGAGCTGGCGCACCAGGCGCCAGGCCAGCTCAATGGCGAGCGCTTGCCCGACCTGCGCGGGCTGATCAGCCTCGACGACGCGCCGCCGGGCGGCTTCCTGCCGTGGGCGGCGCTGGCCGGCATGGCCGAGCAGGTCGCCCCGGCCGAGTACCAGCAGCGCCAGCAGAGCCTGCAGTTCGACCAGCCGGTGAACATCCAGTACACCTCCGGCACCACGGGCTTCCCCAAGGGCGCGACCCTGAGCCACTACAACATCCTCAACAACGGCTACATGGTCGGCGAGAGCCTGGGCCTGACCGAGCATGACCGCATGGTGATCCCGGTGCCGCTGTACCACTGCTTCGGCATGGTCATGGGCAACCTGGGCTGCATCACCCACGGCACCACCATGATCTACCCCAACGACGCCTTCGACCCGCTGCTGACCCTCGAAGGCGTGGCCCGCGAGCGCGCCACCGTGCTGTACGGGGTGCCGACCATGTTCATCGCGCTGCTCGACCAGCCGCGGCGCGGCGACTACGACCTGAGCAGCCTGCGCACCGGCATCATGGCCGGTGCTACCTGCCCGATCGAAGTGATGCGTCGGGTGATCGACCAGTTGCACATGGGCGAGGTGCAGATCGCCTACGGCATGACCGAGACCAGCCCGGTGTCGCTGCAGACCGGCCCGGACGACGAGCTGGAGCTGCGCGTGACCACGGTGGGGCGCACCCAGCCGCAGCTGGAGAGCAAGATCGTCGACGAACACGGCTGCATCGTGCCGCGTGGCACCATCGGCGAGCTGTGCACCCGCGGCTACAGCGTGATGCTGGGCTACTGGGGCAACCCGGCGGCCACCAGCGAGGCGATCGACCCGGCGGGCTGGATGCACACTGGCGACCTGGCGAGCATGGACGAGCAGGGCTACGTGTGCATTGCCGGGCGCAACAAGGACATGATCATTCGTGGTGGCGAGAACATCTACCCGCGCGAGCTGGAGGAGTTCTTCTTTACCCACCCGTCGGTGGCGGACGTGCAGGTGATCGGCATTCCGGATGAGCGTTACGGCGAGGAGATCGTGGCGTGGATCAAGCTGCACCCTGGGCACAGCGCCACCGATGGGGAGCTGCAGGCCTGGTGCAAGAGCCGCATCGCGCACTTCAAGACGCCGCGACATTTTCGTTTCGTCGAGGAGTTTCCGATGACGGTGACCGGCAAGATCCAGAAGTTTCGCATGCGCGAGATCAGCATCGAGGAGTTGTGCAACCGTTGAGCTCGGCGTTTCAGCCATCGCGGGTCAAGCCCGCTCCCACAGGTATCGCGCATTTCTGTAAACCACCGCACTCCTGTGGGAGCGGGCTTGACCCGCGATGGGCACACCGCAGTGCAACTGCCAGATCCCGGTCTACGCTTGCACCTTCACCGGCGGCTCTTCACTGGGCGGGTCGCCCACGGGCTCCTGCTCCTTGGGCGGCTCGGGCTCCTTCTCGGGCACCGGTGGTGGCAGATTGGGGTCATCGATATTCGGATCGGGCGTTTCAGCAGGAATAGGAATATTCATGGGCCGAACCTCACATAAAGGGCTGTTCAAAGGCTGACCCATTCTTCGACCGTGGCCGCGCCGCATCGCTCATTTTTTATTGAACCCCCACGCCTGCCATTGCTCTGAACCTTACCGTCACAGCGTAACGGAGCGATGTTCGATGACCCGCGATGAGCCTTTCAGCACCGATGAAACCAGCGAGCACACCCTGACCCTGGCCAGGGCGCTGCTGCTGCCGCGCATAGTGATCGAGAACACCGAACCTGTGCTCGACGCCGGCCAGCACGCGGTCAAGGGTACCGTGGGCGAACAGGTCACCGTTACCAGCAAGGTCTTCGCCGACGGCCACGACGTGCTGGCCGTGCGCCTGAGCTGGCGCCGCCTGCAGCACCCCAACTGGCACGAAGTGCCCATGACGCTGCTGGGCAACGACAGCTGGGAGGGGCGCTTCACGGTCAGCGAGGTGGGCCGCCACCTGTTCATGATCGAGGCCTGGATCGACCAGTACGCCAGCTACTGCTACGAGCTGGAGAAGAAATTCGCCGCCGGCGTCGACGTAGGCCTGGAGCTGGAGGAGGGCCGCCGCCATCTGATGCAGAGCGCCGAGCGCAGCAGCGAGCCGCTGCGTGCGCAACTGGAGGCGGTGGCCCTGCAACTGGCCAGCCTGCCTGCCCAGGCCGGCGTCGAGCTGCTGCTGCACGGCGACACCCGCGCCCTGATGGGCCGCGCCGACCACCGTGCCTACCTCAGCCGCAGCGCCGAGTTCCCCCTTGAGGTGGAGCGCGAGCGCGCACGCTTTGCCAGCTGGTACGAGCTGTTCCCGCGTTCGGTCACCGACGACCCGGCCCGCCACGGCACCTTCAACGACGTGCATCAGCGCCTGCCGATGATCCGCGACATGGGCTTTGACGTGCTCTACTTCCCGCCCATCCACCCCATCGGCACCCAGCACCGCAAGGGCCGCAACAATGCCTTGCAGGCCGGCCCCGACGACCCCGGCAGCCCCTACGCCATCGGCAGCGCCGACGGCGGGCACGAGGCCATCCACCCGCAGCTGGGCAGCCGCGAAGACTTCCGCCGGCTGGTGGCCGCCGCCGCCGAGCATGGTCTGGAAATCGCCCTGGACTTCGCCATCCAGTGCTCCCAGGACCACCCCTGGCTCACCGAGCACCCGGGCTGGTTCAGCTGGCGCCCCGACGGCACCATCCGCTATGCCGAGAACCCGCCGAAAAAATACCAGGACATCGTCAACGTCGACTTCTATGCCGCCGACGCGGTGCCCGCCCTGTGGCTGGCCCTGCGCGACGTGGTGCTGGGCTGGGTGCAGGAGGGCGTGACCCAGTTTCGCGTGGACAACCCGCACACCAAGCCGCTGCCGTTCTGGGAGTGGCTGATCGCCAACGTGCGCAGCCAGCACCCGCAGGTGATCTTCCTCGCCGAGGCCTTCACCAAGCCGGCGATGATGGCGCGCCTGGGCAAGGTCGGCTATTCGCAGAGCTATACCTACTTCACCTGGCGCAACACCAAGGCCGAGCTGCAACAGTACTTCAGCGAACTCAACCAGCCGCCGTGGTCGTACTGCTACCGCCCCAACTTCTTCGTCAACACGCCGGACATCAACCCGTTCTTCCTGCACGACTCCGGCCGCCCGGGCTTTCTGATTCGCGCAGCGCTGGCCACCATGGGCTCGGGCCTGTGGGGCATGTATTCGGGGTTCGAGCTGTGCGAGGCGGCGGCGATACCGGGCAAGGAGGAATACCTGGACTCGGAGAAGTACGAGATCCGCCCGCGCGACTACACCCAGCCCGGCAACATCATTGCCGAGATCGCCCAGCTCAACCGCATCCGCCGCCAGCACCCGGCCCTGCAGACCCACCTGGGCATCCGCTTCTACAACGCCTGGAACGACAACATCCTGTACTTCGCCAAGGGCGATCCGGCCAGCGGCAGCCTGATCCTGGTGGCCGTCAGCCTCGACCCGCACAACGCCCAGGAGGCGCACTTCGAGTTGCCGCTGTGGGAGCTGGGCCTGGAGGACGACGCCGAAACCTTCGGCGAAGACCTGATGAGCGGCCATCGCTGGAGCTGGTACGGCAAGACCCAGTGGATGCGCATCGAACCCTGGCACCAGCCGTTCGGCATCTGGCGCATCACCCCGGCCCGCTAGCCCCCCGCCAACCAGAAGGAGTCGTACATGGCGAAGAAAGCCCGCCCAGCCACGTTCATCAACGACCCGCTGTGGTACAAGGACGCGATCATCTACCAGGTGCACGTCAAGTCGTTCTTCGACTCCAACGGCGACGGCATCGGTGATTTTCCCGGCCTGATCGCCAAGCTCGACTACATCGCCGAGCTTGGGGTCAACACCCTGTGGCTGCTGCCGTTCTACCCCTCGCCACGGCGCGACGACGGCTACGACATCGCCGCCTACAAGGCCGTGCACAGCGACTACGGCACTCTGGCAGACGTGCGCCGTTTCATCGCCGAGGCGCACAAGCGCAACCTGCGGGTGATCACCGAGCTTGTCATCAACCACACCTCCGATCAGCACCCGTGGTTCCAGAAGGCCCGGCGCGCCAAGCCCGGCTCCAGGGCGCGGGACTTTTATGTGTGGTCCGACACCGATACCAGGTACGACGGCACGCGCATCATCTTCCTCGACACCGAGCACTCCAACTGGACCTGGGACCCGGTTGCCGGCCAGTACTTCTGGCACCGCTTCTACTCGCACCAGCCCGACCTCAACTTCGACAACCCGCAGGTGCTCAAGGCGGTGATCGGGGTGATGCGCTACTGGCTCGACCTGGGCGTGGACGGCTTGCGCCTGGATGCCATCCCGTACCTGATCGAGCGCGATGGCACCAACAACGAGAACCTGCCCGAAACCCACCAGGTGCTGAAGAAGATCCGCGCCGAAATCGACGCCAACTACCCCGACCGCATGCTGCTGGCCGAGGCCAACCAGTGGCCCGAGGACACCCAGCTGTACTTCGGCGAAGGGCAGGGCGACGAATGCCACATGGCCTTTCACTTTCCGCTGATGCCGCGCATGTACATGGCGCTGGCCCAGGAAGACCGCTTTCCGGTCACCGACATCCTGCGCCAGACCCCGGAGATCCCGGCCAACTGCCAATGGGCGATCTTCCTGCGCAACCACGACGAGCTGACCCTGGAGATGGTCACCGACCGCGAGCGCGACTACCTGTGGAACTACTACGCCCAGGATCGTCGCGCGCGCATCAACCTGGGCATCCGCCGGCGCCTGGCACCGTTGCTGCAACGCGACCGGCGCCGGGTCGAGCTGCTGACCAGCCTGCTGCTGTCGATGCCGGGCACCCCGACCCTGTATTACGGTGACGAGATCGGCATGGGCGACAACATCTACCTGGGCGACCGCGACGGCGTGCGCACGCCGATGCAATGGTCCATCGACCGCAACGGCGGCTTCTCCCGCGCCGACCCGGCACGCCTGGTGCTGCCGCCGATCATGGACCCGCTGTACGGCTACCAGTCGGTGAACGTCGAGGCCCAGGCCAGCGACCCGCATTCGCTGCTCAACTTCAACCGTCGCCTGCTGGCGGTGCGCAAGCAGCAAAAGGCCTTTGGCCGCGGCAGCCTGACCATGCTCTCGCCCAGCAACCGCCGCATCCTGGCGTATGTCCGCGAATTCACCGGCAGCGACGGCAAGGGCGAAACCATTCTGTGCGTGGCCAACGTGTCCCGCGCCGCCCAGGCGGCAGAGCTGGACCTCTCGGCCTATGTCGACCAGGTGCCGGTGGAGATGCTCGGCGGCAGCGCGTTCCCGCCGATCGGGCAACTGCCGTTTCTGCTGACCTTGCCGCCCTATGGCTTCTACTGGTTCCTGCTCGCGCCCAGGGACCAGATGCCCAGCTGGCATGTGCAGCCCGCGCAGCCGCTACCGGAGTTCACCACCGTGGTGCTCAAGAAACGCATGGAAGAGCTGCTCGAATCGCCGTCGCGCGACACCCTGCAAGACGCCATCCTGCCGCAGTACCTGCCCAAGCGCCGCTGGTTCGCGGGCAAGGGCGCCGCGCTGGAAAAGGTGCGCATCGCCTATGGCGTGCGCTTCGGTGCGGCCACCAGCCCCGTGCTGCTCAGTGAAATCGAGGTCGACAGCGGCGGGCAGACCAGCCGCTATCAGTTGCCGTTCGGCCTGATCGGCGAAGACCAGCTGACCAGCGCATTGCCCCAGCAACTGGCCCTGTCACGGGTACGCCGGGGGCGCCAGGTGGGCCTGATCACCGATGGTTTCGTGCTCGAAAGCTTCATTCGCGCGGTGCTGGCCGGCTTTGCCGATGGCACGCGCCTGAGCTGCAGCGACGGCGAGTTGCAGTTCCAGGCCACCGAGCAGCTGGCCGCCCTGGAGCTGGGCGACGAGCCGGCGGTGCGCTACCTGTCGGCCGAGCAGTCCAACAGCTCGGTGGTGGTAGGGGGCAGCCTGGTGCTCAAGCTGATCCGCCGGGTCAATGGCGGCATCCACCCCGAGCTCGAGATGAGCGCCTACCTCACTGCCGCCGGCTACCCGAACATATCACCGCTGCTGGGCTGGCTGAGCCGGGTGGACGCCACCGGGCAGCCGCACCTGCTGATGATCGCCCAGGGCTACCTGAGCAACCAGGGCGACGCCTGGGACTGGACCCAGAACACCCTGGAACGCGCGATTCGCGACGAAATGGAACCCGGCACCCAGGCCCCGCAGGCCCATGCCGATGCCTTGCAGGAGCTGCAGGCCTTTGCCGCGCAGTTGGGCCAGCGCCTGGGCCAGATGCACCAGGTGCTGGCCGCGCCCACCCAGGACCCGGCGTTCAAGCCGCGGGTGAGTAGCGCGCGCGATGGCAAGGCCTGGGGCAAGCAGGTCAGTGCCCAGCTCAACCAGGCGTTCGACCTGCTGGAGCAGCACCGCGATGAGCTGGATGCCGACAGCCAGGCGCTGGTCGACGACCTGGGCAAGCAGCGCAAGGGCCTGCTCGAACAGGTCAGCGAACTGGCCATGCAGGCGGTCGGTGGCGTGCTGATACGGGTACACGGCGACCAGCACCTGGGCCAGGTGCTGGTGGTGCAGGGCGATGCCTATCTGATCGACTTCGAAGGCGAGCCGGCGCGCCCGCTGGAGGAGCGACGCGGCAAGCATAGCCCGTACAAGGACGTCAGCGGCGTGCTGCGTTCGTTCGACTATGCTGCTGCGATGGTGTTGCGCAGCGCGTCGGGGGTGGACGTCTCGCCGCCGGCCCGCCAGGCCCGTCAGCGCGTGGCGCGGCGCTACCTGCACCAGGCCCGGCATGCCTTTGTTCAGGCCTACGATCTGGCCACCGCCGACCTGCCGCACGCCTGGGAACAGCCCGGCGGGGCACGCGCGGCGCTGGACCTGTTCAGCCTGGAAAAGGCTGCCTACGAAATTATGTATGAAGCCGAGAATCGCCCGAGCTGGTTGGCCGTGCCCTTGCATGGCCTCCATGGGCTTGTCAGTACGTGGGGAGAATGAATGAGCGCGCACAAGCGGGAACAGGCTGGGCTGGGCACAAGGGATATCGATGACCTGGTCAATGCCAGGCACGGCGACCCGTTCGCGGTGCTCGGGCCGCACCCGGATGGCGCGGGCGGGCAGTGGATACGCGCCTACCTGCCCGATGCCCTGAGTGCCCGGGCGCTGGCCCGCGACAGCGGGCAGGTGCTGCTGGAGCTGGAGCAGGGCAGTGTGCCCGGGCTGTTCAGCGGGCGGTTGCAGCAACCGCAGGCGTACGACCTGCACATCAACTGGGCAGGGGGCGAGCAGGTCACCGAAGACCCCTACAGCTTTACCCAGCTGCTGCTGGGCGAGATGGACCTGTACCTGTTCGCCGAGGGCAATCATCGCGACCTGGCCAAGGTGTTCGGCGCGCAGCCCGCACAGGTGGACGGCATCGACGGGGTGCGCTTTGCGGTGTGGGCGCCGAATGCGCGGCGGGTGTCGGTGGTCGGTCACTTCAACAACTGGGACGGGCGCCGCCACCCGATGCGCAAGCGCGTGCCCAGCGGTGTGTGGGAGCTGTTCATCCCGCGCCTGCAGGCCGGCGAGACGTACAAGTACGAACTGCTCGGGCCCGACGGCATCCTGCCGCTCAAGGCCGACCCGCTGGCACTGGCCACCGAGCTGCCGCCCAGCACCGCCTCGAAGGTGGCCGCCGCGCTGGGCCATGTGTGGCAGGACCAGGGCTGGATGCGCGTGCGTGCGGCGCACCAGGCCACCAACGCGCCGCTGTCGATCTACGAACTGCACGCCGGTTCCTGGCAATGCGAGCTGGATGAAAGCGGTGAAGTGGCCCGCTACTACAACTGGCGCGAACTGGCCGAGCGGCTGGTGCCCTACATCCAGGAACTGGGCTTTACCCATATCGAGCTGATGCCGATCATGGAGCATCCGTTTGGCGGCTCGTGGGGCTACCAGCCGTTGTCGATGTTCGCGCCCACCGCGCGCTATGGCACGGCCGAGGATTTCGCCGCGTTCATCGACGCCTGCCACCAGGCCCACATCGGCGTGATCCTCGACTGGGTGCCGGCGCATTTTCCTACCGACGAACATGGGCTGGCGCAGTTCGACGGCACCGCACTGTATGAGTACGCCAACCCGCTGGAGGGCTTCCACCAGGACTGGGACACGCTGATCTACAACCTGGGGCGCAACGAGGTGCACGGCTTCATGCTGGCTTCGGCATTGCACTGGCTCAAGCATTTTCATATCGACGGGCTGCGGGTGGATGCGGTGGCCTCGATGCTGTACCGCGACTACTCGCGCAAGGCCGGCGAATGGGTGCCCAACCGCCACGGCGGGCGCGAGAACCTGGAGGCCATCGATTTTCTGCGCCACCTCAACGACGTGGTGGCCCAGGAGGCGCCGGGGGCGCTGGTGATCGCCGAGGAATCCACCGCCTGGCCGGGTGTCAGCCAGCCGACCCAGCAGGGCGGCCTGGGTTTCAACTACAAGTGGAACATGGGCTGGATGCACGACACCCTGCATTACATCCAGAACGACCCGATCCACCGTGCGCATCATCACAACGAGATGAGCTTCGGCCTGATCTACGCGTATTCCGAGCATTTCATCCTGCCGATTTCCCATGACGAGGTGGTGCACGGCAAGCACTCGCTGATCGACAAGATGCCGGGCGACCGCTGGCAGAAGTTCGCCAACCTGCGCGCGTACCTGGCCTTCATGTGGTGCCATCCGGGCAAGAAGCTGCTGTTCATGGGCTGCGAATTCGGCCAGTGGCGCGAGTGGAACCATGATGCGGAACTGGACTGGTACCTGTTGCAGTACCCCGAGCACAAGGGTGTGCAGTCGCTGGTGGCCGACCTGAACCGGCTGTACCGCGACGAGAAGGCGCTGCATCAGCAGGACTGCGTGCCGCAAGGGTTCCAGTGGCTGATCGGCGACGATGCGCGCAACAGCGTGTATGCGTGGCTGCGCTGGAGCGCCGAGGGCGAGCCGTTGCTGGTGGTGGCCAACTTCACGCCGGTGCCGAGGGAGGGTTATCGCATCGGGGTGCCGTTTGGCGAACAGTGGGTGGAGGTGCTCAACAGCGATGCCCAGGTGTATGCCGGGTCCAACTACGGCAACCTCGGGGCGGTGAACAGCGAGGCGTTGCCCAGCCATGGGCAGCCGCTGTCGCTGGCGGTGAACCTGCCGCCACTGGCGGTGCTGGTGCTGCGCCCGGCTTGAGACCTTGGGCCTGCTGCGCAGGCCATTCGCGGGTCAAGCCCGCTCCCACAGGGATTGCAGTGTTTTCAGGAACTGAACTGCACCTGTGGGAGCGGGCTTGACCCGCGATTCGATCTACAGGTCCAGCACCAGCCGGGCCGTGCGCGCCCGCGACACGCACAGCATCATGCTCTGCTGCGAAGCCTTCTCTTCATCGCTCAGGTACTGGTCGAAATGCTCGGCCTCACCCTCCAGAATCATGGTCTCGCAGGTGCCGCACACACCCTCGCGGCACAGGCATTCCACCTTGGCCGCCTTGGATTTCTCGATGGCCTGCAAGATGGTCATGCCTTCCTCCACCTGCAACTCCTGCCCCGAGCGCGCCAGCACCACGGTAAACGCCGCACCGGTCACCGGCGCCGCGGCAAACTGCTCCCAGTGCACGCGCTGCTCGGCAATGCCCAGCGACGCTGCGGTGGCGATCACCGCATCGATCAGCGGCTTGGGCCCGCACACATACACATGCGCCGCGTCATCCAGGCCCGCAAACAGCGCGGCCAGGTCCAGCTTGCGCTCCAGGCTGTCGATGTAGAACTGCGTGTTGGCCGCATGCGGCCCGCTGCTCAGTTCGGCCTGGAACGCGCCATGCTCGGGGCTGCGAAAGGCATAGTGCAGCTCGTAGGCGGTGCTGCCGGCCTCCAGTTCATGCAACTGCGCCAGAAACGGCGTGATGCCGATGCCGCCGGCGATCAGTACGTGCCGGCCCGCGCTCGGGTCCAGTGCGAACAGGTTGTTGGGGCTGGAGATGGTCAGCACGCTGCCCACCTCGACCTGCTGGTGCATGAACGCCGAGCCACCCTTGGACTGCTCTTCAAGGCGCACGCCGATCTGGTAGCTGCGGGTGTCGCGCGGGTCGCTCATCAGCGAGTAGGCGTTGCTGAACTGGCGCCCGTCGGCGCCCTGCATCTGCACGATCACGTGGCTGCCACCGGTAAATGCCGGCATCGGCGCGCCGTCCTCACGGGCCAGGGTGAAGCGCTTGATCAGCGGCGTCGCCTGCTCGACGGCGGTTACCTGCACACTGAACATCTCGTATTTGTTGGCCATGATTCACCTCGACTGCCACTGGCTCACACGGCCAGGCACAGGTACTTGATTTGCAGATAGTCTTCGATGCCGTAGCGCGAGCCTTCGCGGCCCAGGCCCGACTGCTTGACGCCGCCAAACGGCGCCACTTCATTGGAGATCAGCCCGGTATTGATACCGACCATGCCGTACTCCAGTGCCTCGGCCACCTTGAACACCCGGGCGATGTCGCGGCTGTAGAAGTACGCCGCCAGGCCGTACAGGGTGTCGTTGGCCTGGGCAATCACCTCTTCGTCGCTGCGAAAGCGCACGATGGCCGCCACCGGGCCGAAGATCTCGTCCTGCAGCAGCTGGGTGCCCGGTGCAATGTTGGCCAGCACCGTGGGTGCGAAGAAGTTGCCACCCAGCGCATGGGCTTCGCCGCCCAGCAGCAGGTCGGCGCCCTTGGCCACGGCGTCGTCGATCAGGCTGCGCACCTTGGCCACGGCCTTGTCGCTGATCAGCGGGCCGACCTGGCTCGCGGCGCTGGTGCCGTGGCCCACGCCCAGGGCGCGCACGCGCTCCACGAAGCGTTCGGTGAACTGCGCATACACGCTGTCATGCACGTAGAAACGGTTGACGCATACGCAGGTCTGGCCGGCGTTGCGGTACTTGGCTGCCAGCGCGCCTTCGACGGCGGCGTCGATGTCGGCATCGTCGAACACGATGAACGGCGCGTTGCCGCCCAGTTCCAGCGACACCTTCTTGATGCTCTGGGCACACTGGCCCATCAGCAGCCGGCCGATCGGGGTGGAGCCGGTAAAGCTCAGCTTGCGCACGGCCGGGTGCCCGGTGAACTGGGCTCCAATGGCCACCGCATCACCGGTGACCACGCTGAACACCCCGGCAGGGATGCCTGCACGTTCGGCCAGCTCCACCAGCGCCAGGGCGCAGAAGGGGGTTTCGTTGGCCGGCTTGACCACGATGGTGCAGCCGGCGGCCAGGGCCGGGGCCACCTTGCGCGTGATCATCGCCGCCGGGAAGTTCCACGGGGTGATGGCGGTGCACACGCCGATGCCCTGCTTGATCACCAGCAGGCGCTTGTCGTTGGAAGGGCTGGGGATGACATCGCCGTAGACGCGCTTGCCTTCCTCGGCAAACCATTCGATGAACGAGGCCGCGTAGCGGATCTCGCCCAGTGCCTCGTGCAGTGGCTTGCCCTGCTCGAAGGTCATCAGCCGGGCCAGGTCGTCTTCGTGTTGCAGCAGCAGTTCGAACCAGCGGCGCAGCACCTGCGCGCGGTCCTTGGCGGTGCGCTCGCGCCAGCCTTGCAGCGCGGCCTCGGCGGCTTCGATGGCGCGTACCGTCTCGGCGCCGCCCATCAGCGGCACGCTGCCCAGGCGTTCGCCGTTGGCCGGGTCGCAGACCTCGACCTGACGACCGTCGTCGGCATCGCACCAGTGGCCGTTGATGTACGCCTGTTGGCGCAGCAGTGTGGGATCGTTGAGTTTCACGCAAGGCACTCCATGCCGCCCCCGGCGTACCGGGGGCGGGCGTTGTCAGTCGTTGAGGTGGGCGACGGCGATCAGGTTGTGGAAGTGGGCGATGCCGTGCTCGCTCATGCCGCTGCGCTCACGGTCGGCCATGATCCGGCCCTGGCCACGGTAGCCGCGGGACTTGAGGCCCTTCTGCACGCTCTCGACCAGGCGCAGGTCCTCGGGGCGGAACACCTCGCGGTACCAGTCGATGAGTTTCTGCTGCTCTTCGGTGATGTCCTTGTTCAGGAAGTACACGTCGTAGTGCTGCAGGGTGGTTTCGGCGTCGACCGGGAACTCGTAGATCACGGTCATGAAGTTCGCGCCTGGCGGCACGTTGAACATGGTGCACGGCCATGCCCAGAAGCCGGCGAAGGAGGGGTCCTTGACGCTTTCGTCGAACTTGAACGACTGCTCCGACGGCTTGGCCAGGCCATATTGCAGGGTCCAGTTGCCGTAGGTGGTGTGGCTGTACTGGCCGACGTCCACCGAGTCGGAGAAGCCCGGGTGCGCCGGGGCGCAGTGGTAGCACTCCAGGTAGTTGTCGACGATGGACTTCCAGTTGGCCGGGGTATCGCTGACGAAACGTGCTGCCAGGTGCAGGTCGTCGATCACCGCGCAGGCCTGGCGCATGCGTGCCTGCAGGCCGGGCAGCTGGTCTTCGACGCTGCCGGCGTCCATGTCCATGTTGATGAAGATGAAGCCTGCGTACTCTTCCACGCGCAGCTGCACCAGGGTGGAGTTCTGCTTGTCGAAGTTGACCACGTTCTCGCAGTTGCGTGCGTGGGCCAGTTCGCCGTCGAGCTTGAAGGTCCAGGCGTGGTACGGGCAGGTGATCACGTTCTTGGCCTTGCCGCTGCCGCTGAGCAACTGGTGGCCACGGTGCGGGCACACGTTGTAGAAGGCGCGCAGCACGCTGTCGCGACCACGCACCACGATGATGCTCTCGCCGATGATCTCGCGGGTGATGTAGGCGTTGTTCTCGGCCACTTCGCTGCGATGACCCACACAGATCCAGCTGCGCGCGAAGATGTTCTCTTTCTCGTGCTCGAACACCGCAGGCTGGGTGTAGAACTTGGCCGGAATGGTGAAGGCCTCGTCTGCGCTGGCGCAGAAATCGGCGGGCAGGCGTTTGAAGTCGTTCATTGCTATCTCCTCACGGGGGCGTCCAGCCAGGCCGGCGCACCGTTGTTCAATTGGCTTTTACTTATTGGTTTACGTGTATCTATTGGTTAACAGAACAGGCAAAAAAAAGGACCGTCAGGCCTGCATCCGTGCAGGTGGGTCGGGGTCAGCGACTCAGCGGGCCGTCGCGGTTACCGGGGCCGCTGCGGGTTGTTCAACGGGTTCAGGCTGTTCGGGCTGCTCGCCGGCCAGGCGCGCGGCCTCTTCCTCGATGCGGTGGGCCGGCACGTGGCCGTAGTCCTGCAGCATCCACTTGAAGAAGCCGTAGATCTTGATCAGCAGAATCACCATGAACGGGATCGCGGTCAGCACCACGGCGGTCTTCATGGTCGACAGCGAGGCCTTGGCGAACAGCATGGCCAGCGGTACCAGGGTCAGCACCACGCACCAGAACAGACGGTGGGTGGGGGTGGGGTCGTCGCCTTCGCGCAGGTTGCGGGTACTGGTGGCCGCCACGGCATAGGCGGCAGCGTCCATGTGCGAGGCGCAGAACACCGCCATGATGAACAGGTACACGCCCAGGAACACCTTGCCCATCGGCAGTGCTGTCAGCAGGGCACTGACCGCCGATTCGCCGCCTTGCTCGCTGAGGATCTTCGGTACGTCGATGGCGCCGTTGATGAACTGGTGCATGCTGTAGCTTTCCAGCGCGCCAAAGAAGAACCAGCAGCCCACGCTGCCACCGGCGAGCAGGGCGAACACCACTTCCTTGAGCTGGCGCCCACGGGACACACGGGTCACGAACATGGCCACGCCCGGGGCATAGGACACCCACCACAGCCAGTAGAACACCGTCCAGTTGCGGGTGAACGCGCCGTCGCCGGCCGGGTCGGTGAACAGGCTCATGCGCACATAGTTCTGCACCATCAGGCCGATGGAGTTGGCGGTGTTGTTGATGGTGAACTGGGTCGGGCCCACCAGCAGCACCACGCCGGCGAACACCAGCGCGCCGATGCACACCATCTTGCTCAGGCGCTGCAGGCCGCCATCGATGCCGATGTAGGAACTGAGCGAGAACAGGATGGCCACTGCACCGATCACCATCAGTTGCACTGTGAAGGTGTCGGGGGTACCGGCCAGGTCATGCAGGCCGCGGGTCAGGGTCGAGGCGGTGAGCGCCAGCGACACGGTCAGCGCGCCCATCATGGTCAGCAGGAAGATCAGGTCCACGGTGCGACCGATCGGGCCGGTGGCCTTGAAGCCGGTCACCGCCTCGACGATCGAGGCCAGGTTCAGGCCGCTCTTCTTGCGCACGTGGAAGTGATAGGCCATGGCCAGCGAGGCCAGGGCATAGATCGACCAGGCGCTGATGCCCCAGTGGAAGAACGAGTAGCTGACGCTGTATTCCAGCGCCTGGCTCGATTGCGCGGCAATGTTCAGACCAGGGGTCTGGTAGTAGTAGGCCCATTCCATCACGCCCCAGTACAGGGTCGAGGACCCCATGCCGGCACAGATGAACATGAACACCCAGGTGGGGGTGGAGTACTCGGGCTTGCCGCTGCCGAAGCGGATGTTGCCGTACTTGCTGAACGCCAGATACAGCACGGCCAGCGAACTGCCGAATACCAGCACCTGGACACTGGTGCCGAAGGTACGGGTGGCAATCTCGAACAACTGGTTGGCGGCCTGTTCGGCCTGGGAGGGAAACACGGCGAGGCCGATCACGGTGAGCAGCACGGCAATCAGGCTCACGGTAATCAGGAACACATCTATCTGTTTTTTATTCTTGTGCGACATCATCGTCTCCTGGACGTTGGCGTTCTTATCTGTACCCGGCAGGCAATCCGGGGGTAATGCGGTAAAGCGTCCTCCTTCTGTTAACTGTAAGTTAACTACTATCTTTTGGTTAACAGATTCTGCCTAGAATCTTGTGGGCTCGCAAGAGGTGACGGGCCGGATTGTCTGGCAATTCAGACAACCGGCCCGTTGTTTCACCCTTCGATCAGCGCGGTGATGGCCTGGCCGACCTGTTGGGTGGACTTCTGCCCGCCCATGTCGCGGGTGGTGTCGCCGGCGGCGATCACGCGCTCGATGGCGCCGAGGATGTCGTCGTGGGCGGCGCGGTAGCGCGGGTCGGCGCCGTCATTGCCGAGGAACTCCAGCATCAGCGCCCCGGACCAGATCATCGCGATCGGGTTGGCGATGTTCTGGCCGAAGATGTCCGGCGCCGAGCCGTGGACCGGTTCGAACAGCGACGGGAACCTGCGCTCGGGGTTGAGGTTGGCCGACGGTGCGATGCCGATGGTGCCGGCGCAGGCCGGGCCCAGGTCGGAGAGGATGTCGCCGAACAGGTTGGAAGCCACCACCACGTCGAAGCGGTCCGGCTGCAGCACGAAGCGTGCGCAGAGGATGTCGATGTGCTGCTTGTCCCAGCTGATCTCGGGGTAGTTGGCAGCCATCGCGGCGGTGCGCTCGTCCCAGTACGGCATGCTCACGGCCATGCCGTTGGACTTGGTGGCCGAGGTCACGTGCTTGCGCTCACGGGTCTGCGCCACGTCGAAGGCATACTTGAGAATGCGGTCGACGCCGCGGCGGGTGAACACCGACTCCTGCAGCACGAACTCGTTTTCGGTGCCTTCGAACATGCGACCGCCCAGCGAGGAGTACTCGCCCTCGGTGTTCTCGCGGATCACCACGAAGTCGATGTCGCCCGGCTCGCGACCGGCCAGCGGGCAGGGTACGCCGGGGAACAGGCGCACCGGACGGATGTTCACGTACTGGTCGAAGTCGCGGCGGAACTTGAGCAGCGAGCCCCACAGCGAGATGTGGTCCGGCACCTTGTCGGGCCAGCCGACCGCACCGAAGTACAGCGCATCGAAGCCCTTGAGCTGCTCGAACCAGTCATCGGGCATCATCTTGCCGTGGGCCAGGTAATAGTCGCAGCTGGCCCACTCGAAGAATTCGAACTGGATGTCCAGGCCGTGCTTGCGCGCGGCGGCTTCGACCACGCGGATGCCCTCGGGCAGCACTTCGTTTCCGATACCGTCGCCGGGAATGGCGGCAATCTTGAAGGTCTTGGTCATGGCGGCTCACTCGTTGTTGTTTGGGAACAGGTGAGCGCATGCTATAAGCCATTGGGTCAGAGATAATCTCGCCCAACATGAATTCTTTGTGCACATATCGTGAATAGTCTGCCCAACCTCGAAGACCTCAACATTTTTGTCCAGGTGGCCAAGCGCGCCAGCTTTGCCGCGGTGGCCGAGCAACTGGGCATGTCGGCCGCGTTCATCAGCAAGCGTGTGCGCCTGCTCGAGCAGCAGATGGGCGTGCGCCTGCTGCACCGCACCACGCGGCGGGTGTCGCTGAGCGAGGAGGGCGAGCGGGTCTACCAGTGGGCCTTGCAGATCTTCGAGACGGTGCAGCGCATGGGCGACGACATCAGCACCCAGCACCGCGTGCCGGTGGGCCAGTTGCGTATCGCAAGCAGTCTGGGCCTGGGCCGGCGCTTCGTGGCGCCGGCGCTGTCGGAGCTGGCCGAGCGCTACCCGCAGCTGGATATTCGCCTGGACGTGCACGACCGCCTGGTGGACCTGATCGAGGAGGGGGTAGACCTGGATATCCGCGTGGGCAACGTGATTGCCCCGCACCTGATTGCCAAGCCGCTGGCCCACAACCGGCGCGTGCTGTGCGCCGCACCGGGCTACCTGCAACGGCGCGGCACGCCGCGCCAACTGGCCGAGTTGAGCAGCCATGACTGTTTGGTGATCAAGGAGCGTGACCACCCGTTCGGCGTCTGGCAACTACAGGGGCCGCAGGGCGAGCAGAGCGTGCGGGTGACCGGCGGGCTGTCGACCAACCACGGCGAGGTGGCGCACCAATGGTGCCTGGACGGGCGGGGGATACTGCTGCGTTCGTACTGGGATGTGCACGACAGCCTGGCCGATGGCCGGCTGGTGCCGGTGCTGGAGGACTATCACCAGGCGGCGGACATCTGGGCGGTATACACCTCGCCCCTGGCCAGCTCGGCGAAAGTACGCGTGGCGGTCGAGTTCCTGCGCCAGTACTTCGCCGAGCGCTACAGCCTGCCGGTGCTGGGCTAGCCCTTGGCGGGCACGATCTTCTTGATGGTGCCGTTGGTGATTTCGATCAGCACGTAGTTGTCCTGGATCTTGACCCACTGGCTGTCTTCGTCGGGCTGGCTCAGGCCCTTTTCCTTCCAGCCGCGCAGGGCCATGTCGTCGCGCTTGTAGAGGTCGGGGGCCTTGTCGTGCACCTTCAGCTCGCGGGTCGGGGACTCGGGCGCGACCACGCTGGGCTCGGCGGCCTGGGCCGGGAGCTGGACCAGGGCGACACTGCCGAGCAGGGCAAGGGTGGTGAACAGTTTGCGTGCAGTCATGCGGTACTCCTGATGGCTGGGGCTTGAAGGGTGGGACTGCGCGGTGCTGAAAACATTCAATCGGCTGTATATCTGCGGCGTTGCCTTCGCTGGCAATGCCAGCTCCCACAGGGTTTTGTGAACGCCTGACACGGTTTCTGTGACACAACCCGCACCCCAGAGCCTTCGTCTGAACTTTTTGAAACGCCCGGGGTTCGAAAGGTCGCATTCGACCCCGAGTGCCTTTCACATAAATGGAGACTGAAAGTGATGTCCAAGCGATTCGGCAACCTGCTGCTCAAGACCTCGGCCCTGGCGGTACTGGCCGCCCCCCTGAGTGCGCTGGCCGCAGCCCCCACCGACCCGATTGCAACCTTTGGTGTTCTCGGCGCCTACAACAAGTTCAAGCTCGAAGGCGGCAGCGAGTCCGATACCGACCGCATGGGTGAAGGCGGCCTGTTCTTCAACTTCGGCAACAAGCTCACCGCTGAATCCGGCTTCATCTACCAGGCCGGTGTCGACCTCAAGTACGGCGACCACAACGACACCAAGCTCAAGGAAGGCCAGGCCGACGTGGACCTGGGCTGGCGCGCCGCGATCGATGCGCGCAACTCGGTCGACCTGATCGTGGGCGGCGGCTACAACTGGTCGCGCTACGAGCTGGAATCCAACGGCTACGACATGAAGCTGACCGGTCGCACCCCCTTCGCCAAGGCCGCGCTGGGCTACAACCACCAGTTCGACGACATGACCCTGCGCCTGGAAGCCGGTGCACGCCGTTCGCTGGACAGCAAGGCCAAGCTGCATGTCGAAGACGTGGGCAACGACACCGTCGACCTCAAGGACCGTACCAACCCCTATGCCGAAGTCAGCCTGCTGATGAACCAGAAGGGCTCGATGCCGGTGATGGCCGGCCTGTACTACACCCGCACCGAGTACAAGCTGGACGAAGACTCGGAAGTGGCCGACAACATCAAGCTCAAGCGTGACGAGTTCGGCATCAAGGTCGGCCTTGCGTTCTAAGGGCTAGCGCCCGCGCTTGCGCGACACCACCGCCTCGATGTTCTTGCGCCCGATCAGCCTTGGCTGTTCGGGCGCAGTCATTTCACCCAGCCACTTGTACATCACCAGGCAGTCGACCAGGCCCAGGCGGGCATGCTGGTAGGCCCTGGGCAGGCGCCCGACGGTCTCGAAGCCCAGCGCGTGCCACAGCGCCACGGCCACCTCGTTGCTGGCCACCACCGAGTTGAACTGCATGGCCAGGAAGCCCTCGTTGCGTGCCAGGCGCTGGGAGTGCTCGCACATCAGCCGCGCCACGCCGCGCCCGCGGGCGGCCTCGGCGACCATGTAGCCGCAGTTGCTCACATGGCTGCCGGGGCCTGCGGCATTGGCCTTGAGGTAGTACGCGCCCAGCAACTGGCCCTCGTCCTCGACCACCAGCGTGTGCAGCGGCACCTCCAGCCACAGGTGCCGGGCCTGCTCCAGGCTCAGGTTCGGGTCGTAGGCGTAGGTCTCCCGCGCTGCGATCACGGCCTGGAAGGTGGGCCAGAAGCGGTCGAAATCGGCGGCGGTCATCGGG
>NZ_JAFKEC010000030.1 GCF_017848315.1 Pseudomonas palmensis | reverse complement strand
CCGTTGATCGACAAGGTGCTGGTGATCAAGTCCGAACGCCGCCTGCAACTGATGAGCGGCGACACCTCGATGAAGAGCTACCGCATCTCGTTGGGCAAGCAGCCCACCGGTGCCAAGCTGCGCGAGGGCGACAAGCGCACGCCCGAGGGGCTGTACTGGCTCGACTGGCGCAAGGTGTCCGACCGTTACAACCTGGCCATCCACGTCTCCTACCCCAATGTCAGCGACTCGGCCCGTGCCCGCCGCGAAGGGGTGAAGCCGGGCAGCATGATCATGATCCACGGCACCCCGGACAGTGCGGACTACCCCGAGGCGCTGTTCCACACCCTGGACTGGACCGAAGGCTGCATCGCCATGACCAACCGCGACATGCGCGAAGTATGGAACCTGGTCAGCGACGGCACGCTGATCGAGATTCGGCCCTGACCGAGCGTGCCCCTTCCCCGGCTCCTACCTGCCGCCCCCACAAACCTGCAGGAGCCGGCCTTGCCGGCGAAAAAGCGCCCACTGGCGAATCACCAGTTGAAGGACCACCGCACCGCGTGCTCTCCGGCCTGCAGCCACTGCCCGCCGACCAGCACCGGATACAGTGCCGCCCCCTGCTCCACCTGCCCTTGCAGCGTACCGCCTGCCACCCCCGCGTCCAGCGCCAGGTGGTGCTGACCCGCCGCCGCCAGTCGCGCCGATAGCCGCCAGCCTTCGTTGCACACCACGCGCACCTCGCCGCGCCCCAGGGCCAGCGTCCATGGCGCCACCAGGGCCAACTGATCCGCCACCAGCGCACCCTGCCCGCTCACGCACCGCGCGCCACGCCCACTCAGTGCCAGTTGCCCCGACCACTCACCCCCCAGGCGATACGCCGAAGCCACACAGCTGGCCGGCCCCTGCGGCATGACGCTCGCTTGCCAGTCCCACGGCCAGCCGCGCAATACCAGCCCCCAGCGCTGGCCCTGATACCCTGCCTGCACCTGCACCGCCCACGGGCGCACCTGCCAGCTCAACGGGCCAACGTCGCCGATCCGCCCGGCCTGCCCCTGCCACACGCTACCGGCCACGTCCTGCGCAGGCCACGGCGCAGCCTTGAACAACCAGCGCGCCGGCAACCCCGCCAGCAACGTCAGGCAGAACACCAACAGCATCCACCCCAACCTCCTGCGGCTCATCGCGCCAGCACCAGATCGAAACTCAGGCCCGACGGCGCCTGCTCCAGCCCCCATTGAAGCGGCTGAACGCCTTCACGCTGCAAGCTCAGCAACCACGCCTGAAGCCGCCGCTCGTCCTTGACCTGGCCGCGCACCTGCCACCCCGCGTCAACCGGCTGCACGTCGCTGAGCACGAGCTGCTGCGCCGCAGCCGACTGCTGCAATCGCTCCAGCGTCACCTCGGCGCCTGAGTGCATGGCCGTCGCCGAGGCGGCCAGTTCGCGCCACTGCGAAAGCTCGCGCCATTGGCCAAGGCCCTCGCGCACCACCAGGCTCAACAGCAAGAGGGCCACTGCGGTCCAGGCCAGCGGCATCAACCAGCGCCGTGCGGTGACGCTGCTCATGCTCCTGCCCCCAGGTCGAACACCAGTTGCACGGCATCTGCCGTGGCCGGCTGCACCGCCACCTGCGCCCCGGCACTGGCGGCCATGGCAGCCCACGGCGTGTCCGACGGTGCCTGCGCACCCTGCAACTGCAAGGTCCAGCGTGTGCCATCAAAGCGCGCACGCTGCAGCCGCCAGCCAGGCTGCGCCGAAAGCCACTGCACCATGGCGCCCTGCAATGCCTCCAGCTGGCGCAGTCGCAGGTTGCGCTCATCCCGCGTCTGGCGCTCGCGCTTGAGCCACTGCGTAGCCTGGCGCGGGGTACTCAGCGGCCCGGTCACGGCCACCACCTGCGCCTTGTACAGCGTGGCCTGGCGCCACTGCAGGCCGAGCCACAGGCCACACCACACCACACCCAGCACGGCGCAGGCCATCGCCAGGCGCCGTTGCCCCTGTGCCAGGTGCGGTCGCGCGCGGGGCGTGCGGCGCAGCTCGAACAGGCCGGGCAGACGTTCCAGCGCCGCCAGCGACGCCGGCCACGCGCCCTCGAATGCCTGCACCTGCCTGTCGCACCACACCGGCGGCGGGGTTGCCCCCAGCGCCGTCGGCCAGGCCAGCCACGCCTGGCGCCGGTCGGCGCCGCAACTCTTGAACAGGCTCAGGTCCGGGCTGCGTCGCCAGCACCAGGCATCGCCGGGGGCAAGCTCCGGCAGCAGCTGGAACTCCGCCCAGCAGCGCTCGACCTGCAGGCCCCAGCCCTGGCAAGCCTGCAACCAACCCGCCAGGCGTTGCCGGTCAATCACCGCCAGCTCAAGCCATCCCGAACCTCGCGACACACAACCGACATGGATCGCCTCGGCTGGCTGCAACACGCGATCTTCAAGCAGCAATGGCCACTCTTCACGCTTGAGACCCGGCGGCGCCTGCAAATGGAAGTGCGCGCATTCACTGCCCGGCACCACCAGCGCCACGCGACCGGCACCTTCCGGCGGTTGCCCGTGCCCCGCGCGCAGCACCTCACCGGCCCGCACCTGCAGCCAGCTCCAGCCGGCCTCATCGGGGCGCACCAACAACCACGACCCAGGCTGGCGCCGTCGCCAGTATCGAATGTCAATCATTGGCTCTCCGGCAGGGCAAACGTACACACATAGGGGGCTCCATCACGCTGGAACTCGAGCCGTACACCACGATCGGGCGCAGCGCGTTCGGCAGAGGGCCAGGCCAGCCAACGGCTGCCCTGGCGAAATTCGAAAACGGGGCTGGACACCCCCGCCAGGCTGTCGCGCAGCACCCAGTGCGGGCGCTCGACGGCATACAGGTCGGCAGAGGTCTCCAGCAGCAGGCGTGCATCGCGCCGGTCATAGCGCAGGCGTTGGCGCTGCAAGCGCGAGCCGCCTTCGGCCGCCGGCCACGCCGCCAGCGCCACCCATTGCAGCTGCAACTCGGCAGGCTGCCAGTCCAGCCAGTTCAAGGCCAGGGGCAGGCGCTGCTCGTACAACTGGCGCAGCACCGTGGCGTCGAAGCGGCGCTCCAGCCCGAGGCAGAAGCTCAGCACCGGGCTCGCCTGCGGCGCTTGGTCGAGTCGCTCACGTACGCTCAGCCAGCCATTGACCAGCGCCGCCAGCAGCACGCCCAGTACAGCGGTCAGTGCCAGCGCCACCAGCAGTTCGAGCAGGGTCAGGCCCTGCTGCCTGCGCCTCACGGGCGCACCAGAAACAGGCGGTATTGACCCAGCGGCTCACGTTCATCGCGGTCGGCAAACAGGCGCAGTTCGCCACCGCGCAGGTTGCGCACGCCGGTGGAACCCAGTTGCAACCGCCAGTGGCAGGTGCCCGGCCCCTGACGCAGCTCGCCGCTACTCAGTGCCTGCGCCGGCCAGTACTGCTCCACCACAAAGCGCGCCTGCAGTTCCCGGGCACACAGGCTGCCCAGCCAATGCTGCTGCACGCCCTGCTGCACCACCAGGCGCTGACGCAGTACCTGGCTGCTGATGATCGCCATGGTCGCGGCGATGCCCAGGGCCACGCTCACTTCGAGCAGAGTGAAACCACGCTGGCGAGCCTTCATGGCACGTTCACCACCTGCAGGCCGGCAGCATGACGCCAGTGCCAGCGCTGCCGGCCCTCGGCCCAGCGCCACTCCAGCCTCACCGGTCGGGCCAGCCCGGAGGGGGTGAACATCACCCGTGGCGTGCTGCCCGCAGGCCAGTCCGGGCGCAGCCCGGCCGGCCACTCGCCCAGCGCCACCGGCTCCACCTGCCACTGGTCGCCCTCGACCAGGCGCACGAACTCGGGCCGCTGCCCGTTCCAGCGCAGGCCGCGCACCTGCCCGCCATGCAGGGCCAGGTCGGCCTGCGCCCGCGACGCCGCGGCCAGGCGCTCCAGGGCCTGGTGCAAAGGCGCCTTGGCACCGTCGAGCGAGGCCACCGCCAGGGCGCTCATCAACCCGGCGATGGCGATCACCACCAGCAGTTCCAGCAGGGTGAAGCCACGCTGGGCCGGCATGCCTAGAGGTCCCAGTTACCGATGTCGGCATCGATCCCCTCGCCGCCCTCCACCCCGTCGGCACCCAGCGAATAGATGTCGATGCGCCCATGCTGCCCCGGCGCCCGGTACTGGTACGGTGTGGCCCACGGGTCCTGCGGGAGCCTGCGAATATAGCCATCGGCCCGCCAGGCACGCGGCACCGGCTCGGCCTGCGGCTTGCTCACCAGGGCCGACAGCCCCTGCTCGGCGGTGGGGAAGCGCAGGTTGTCGAGGCGGTACATGTCCAGCGCCTGCTCCAGGCTCGACAGGTCGGCCATCACCTTCTGCTTCATGGCCTTGTCCTGGCTGCCCAGCACACTGGGCGCCACCAGCGCGATCAACAGGCCGATGATGAAGATCACCACCATGATTTCCATCAGGGTGAAGCCGTGCTGGCGGGAACGTCGTGTCTGCATGGTAGTGCTCCTATTAAAGTGTGAGGCCCTGGTTGAGCTGCATGATCGGCAACAGCACCGCCAGCACGATGAACAGCACCACCGCGCCCATGACCAGGATCATCAGCGGCTCGAACAACGCCATCACGGTGTCGACCTGACGGGCAAAGCCGCGCTCCTGGTTGTCGGCCACGCGCTCGAGCATGTCGGGCAAGGTGCCGCTGGCCTCGCCGCTGGCGACCATGTTCAGCAGCATCGGCGGGAACTGCCCGCTGGCATCCAGCGCGCGGTGCAGGCTGACGCCGCCTTGCACATCGACCTGCACCCGCTCCAGCGCCAGGCGAATGCGTCGGTTTTCCAGGGTGGCGGTGGCCACCTGCAAGGCTTCGAGCAGCGGTACCCCGCTGCCGACCAGAATCGCCAGGCTGCGCGACAGCCGCGCGCTTTCCAGCACCCGCAGCAGCGCACCCACGCGCGGCAGGCGCAACAGCAGGTCGTCACGGCGCAGGCACCAGTGCGGCCGACGCAGCAGCCGCGCCGCGCCTGCCGCCCCCAGCACCGCGGCGCCCAGCAGCCACGGCCCGGCCAGCAACAGCGCTTCGCTGGCGCCGATCAGCAGGCGCGTGATCAACGGCAGGCTCTGCCCGGAATGGGCGAATTGTTCGGTCAGCCTGGGCACCACGAAGCTCATCAGGCCGACCACCACCGCCAGCGACACCCCCATCAGCACGCACGGGTAGATCAGCGCGGTACGCGCCTTGTGCTGCTGGCGCTGCACCTGCTCAAGGTGGTCGGCCAGGCGTTCCAGCACCTGGGCCAGGCGCCCCGAGCGTTCGCCGGCCTCGACCAGCGCGCAGTACAGCGCTGAAAACACCCCGCCCTGGCGTGCCAGGCTGCGGGCCAGGCCCAGCCCCTCTGCCAGCGCGCCGCGCACCCCCACCAGCAGATTGCGCAGGGCCGGCTCCACCAACTGCCGCTCAAGGGTGGCCAGGGCATCCACCAATGCAATGCCGGCCCCTGTCAGCGTGGCCAGTTGCCGGGTCAGTTCACACAGCTGTGCGCGGCTCACGCGCTGGCGCCGTGGCAACACCTGCGCGTTGCCCTGCACCTGCAACTGGCGCGCGAACAGCCCCTGTTCGCGCAGCAACTGGCGGGCATGGCGCTCGCTTTCGGCCTGCAGGCTGGCCTTGAGGGTGCGCCCGGCGAGGTCAACGGCCTGGTATCGGTAGGTCGGCATGGCTCAGCCCTGCACCGCGCGCAGCACTTCGGCCAGGCTCGTCTGGCCCTGGCGCAGGCACTCGCTGGCCATGCCGGCCAGGCTCTGGCGCCGGCCCTGCAGATGCGCCTGCATGGCCACCTCACTGGCCCCGTCATACAGCAGGCCGATCAGCCCGGCGTCCAGCTCGATGAACTCATACAGCCCCAGCCGGCCGCGATAGCCGCTGCCCTGACACTGTGCGCAGCCCACTGCGTGATAACTGTGCTCAAGCTCGACCAGCTCCGGCCACAACGCCCGCTCGGCCGCCTGCAATGGCTGCGCCACGGCGCAACTGCACAGGCGCCGCACCAGGCGCTGGGCCATGACCCCGCGCAGGCACGAGGCAATCAGAAAAGGCTCCACGCCCATGTCGCGCAGGCGCGTCACCGCGCCCACCGCACTGTTGGTGTGCAGGGTCGAAAGCACCAGGTGGCCGGTGAGGCTGGCCTGCACCGCAATCTGCGCGGTTTCGCGGTCGCGGATTTCGCCAAGCATGATCACATCCGGGTCCTGACGCAGAATCGCGCGCAAACCGCTGGCAAAGGTCAGACCGGCACGCGGGTTGATGGCGGTCTGGCCGATGCCGGTGATGGCGTACTCCACCGGGTCCTCGACGGTGAGGATATTGCGGCTGCCGTCGTTCAGGCTGTTGAGGCTGGCGTACAGCGTGGTGGTCTTGCCCGAACCGGTCGGGCCGGTGCTCAGCACGATGCCGTTGGGTCGCCCCAGGCAGGCGCGCAGGCCCGCCTCGACGGCACCGGGCATGCCCAGGTTGCCCAGCGAGAGCAGGCTGGCCTGCTTGTCGAGCACGCGCATCACCACTCGCTCGCCGTGGATACCCGGCAGCGTCGAGACACGTACGTCGACCTCGCGCCCACCCGAGCGCAGGGTGATGCGCCCGTCCTGGGGCTGGCGCTTCTCGGCGATGTCCAGGCGCGCCATGACCTTGATCCGCGACACCAGCATGGCCGACAGCGCACGTGGCGGGCGCAGCACCTCGCGCAGGTGGCCGTCGACCCGCAGGCGCACCACCAGGCTCTGCTCGAAGGTTTCCACATGGATGTCCGAGGCCTGCTGACGCAGCGCCTCGCCGAACAGCCCGTTGATCAGGCGGATCACCGGGGCTTCGTCATCGCTTTCGAGCAGGTCCTCGACCCGCGGCATCTCGCTGATCAGGCCGTCCAGGTCGACCTGTTCGCCAATGCCCTCGATCAGCGCCGCCGTGGCGTTCTCGCCGGCCTGGTACAACTGGCCCAGGCGCGTGTCGAACTCCCCCGCGTCGAAATGGCACACGGTCTGGGGCGCGCCATACACCCGCAGCAGCTCGTGCAACTGGTCGCTGTCGACATCCGGGCGCAGCCACAGGCTCCAGCCGTCGGCGCCAGGCGCCATGGCCAGCCCGCCCTGGCGCGCCAGGCGATAGGGCAGCAACGGCTTCACCAGGTGCCCTCGTCCAGGCGCTGGCGGCTGGCCGGGAACACCCGCAGCAACTCGCTGCCATCGGCCAGGCTGGGCAGGGCAAGCGGCGTGGTCTGTTGCAGGCTGCGGTATTTTTCGCTGCTGAGGCTGGTCAGGCTGGCCCCGTCACGCAGGATCCGCGGGCGGATGAACACCATCAGGTTCTGCTTCACGCCACGGCTGGCATCGGAGCGGAACAACCGGCCCAGACCGGGGATATCCCCCAGAAACGGCACCTTCTGATGGCTGGAGGTGACCTCGTCGCTGATCAGCCCGCCGAGAATGATCAGGCCGTTGTCCTCGACCATGACCTTGGTCTTGATCTCGCGCTTGTTGGTGATCACGTCGCTGGCCGCAGCGGTGTCGGCAATCGACGAGACCTCCTGCACGATGTCCAGGCGCACGGTGTTGTCACTGTTGATCTGCGGCTTGATGCGCAGTTTTACACCGACCTCCTTGCGCTCGATGGTCTGGTAGGGGTTGGTGTTGTCCTGGGTTACCGAGCCGGTCACGAAGGGCACTTCCTGGCCGACCAGGATCGACGCCTCGGCGTTGTCCAGGGTCAGCAGGGTCGGGGTCGACAGCAGGTTGAAGCCACTGTTGCTCTTGAGTGCATTGACCAGCATGGCGAAGTTGAAGCCGCCGCCGAAGTTGCCGATGCCGGCCGTCACGCCGTTCACGCCCGACAACAGTTTGCCCAGCGCCGCGTTGTCGCCGCTGGCCACGGCCCCGGCAATGCCGGTGATGCTGGCACCGCCGGTACCGAAGTTGACCGCGCCGGCACCGAATTTCTCGTCGGCGAACAGCCACTGCACGCCCAGCTCCTGGGCCCGCGAGTCGGACACTTCGGCGATGATCGCCTCGACCACCACCTGCGCACGGCGGATGTCCAGTTGCTCGACGATGGTGCGGTAGGCCGCCAGCTCGCTGTCGGGCCCGACCATGACCACGGCGTTGGTACCCTCCTCGTATTCCAGGCGAATGCCCGAAAGGTTGACCGGCACGGGCGCCTTGGCGTCCTTGTCAGCTTCGCCCGGCGCAGCGCCGGCATCCTGGCTGAGGCTGCGCAGCACCTTGACCACCTCGCCGGCATTGGCGTGACGCAGGTAGATCACCTGGGTGTTGGAGCTACGCAATGCGTCGCCGGGGCGGTCCAACTGCGCCAGCAAGGCACGCACGCGCTCGCGGCTGTCGGCACTGCCGCGCACCAGCAGGGCATTGCTGCGCGGATCGGCGACCACCTGGGCACTGTCGGCGCCCTGCTCGCGGGCCAGCAGGCGGGTGATCAACTGACCGGTATCGCTGGCGCTGGCATGGTGCAGCGGCATCACCTGCAGCGGCTCCTCGCTGACCTGATCGAGCTGGCGCAGCAGGCTGTCGATGCGCTCCAGATTGCTGCGCCAGTCGGTCACCACCAGCAGGTTGGCGGCCGGGTACGGCGTGATCACCCCCACACGGGGGTCGATCAGCGGCTTGAGGATCGCCAGCATCTGTTCGCTGGCGGCGTTGCGCACGTTGAACACCCGGGTGGCGATGCCATCGCTGCCGGCCTGGGCCTTGCGCCCGCTCTCGACGGGCACCGGCTCCAGCCGCGCCGCCTGATCGGGCACGATCTTCACGCTGCCGTTGGGCAGGTCCACTGCAGCAAAGCCCTGGGCCCGCAGCTGGGCCAGGAAGATATCGTAGATCGCCTCGCTGTCGTGACGGTCCACCGTACGTACCGTGACCTTGCCTTTTACCCGCGGGTCGACGATGAACGTGGTCCCGGTGATGCGCGACACGCTGTCGATGAACTCGCCCAGGTCGGTGTCGACGAAATTCACCTCGTACAGCGGTGTACCGTCTTCGTCCGCTACCGCTTCGGGCTCGTCGAACGCCCAGGCCAGGTTGAGCCCCAGGGCCAGTACGCCAGCCACGCAGAATCTTGCGATCATCCCTTCATCCTTGGCGCTTGAAGCCGGTCACGGCGGGCCGTGGCGGCCAGGGCAAGCGCTCGCGCCGCCCCTGGTTGTCGAAAATCAGGCCATCGTCATCGATGTCCTGCAGCACGATGCCCGGTGCCAGGCGCTGGCCGCGAACGTAGGTACGCACCGCCTGCTCGTAGCGCAGCACTACCACTGTGGCGCTGGCGGGCACGGCCTTGAGGCCGCCCAGGTAATGCACGGGCAAGCGCGTGAGCGGCAGCGCGTCACTGGCCGGCGGCGCCTGCCAATGCCCGACCAGCAGGCCGGGCAGCGCAGCCGGTTCGGCCTCTGCGGCCGGCGCCGGCAGCGGCTCGCGGGCGGCCAGCAGCACGCACTGCGCAGCCAGCCAGCCGGCCAGGCTCAACAGCACGCCGTCGAGCACGCGGCCCGGGCTGATCAACTGGCCAGCCCGCGCGGGTGCCAGCCAGGGTGGCCCTGGACGTAACGCACCTGCGGCAGGGCCAGCGGCGGCAATTGCCAGCCCGGTGGCTGCTGCACCAGCCATGCTTCCACCCGCTGCCACAGTGGCTCGCCGGCGTCGCTGTCGAATTGCAGGCCGAAGGTGCGGCACTGGCCATCCTGTGCGGCTACCCCGGAGACCCGTTTGCCGCCCGGGCTGTAGCTGACCTGCCAGGGCGCGCCAAACCAGCGCGGCAAATCCTGGCTGTTGTCGAGCAGCAGCGGCGTGCCGAACAGTTGCTCGGCAGCGTTTTCCAGTACCTGCTGTACCTGGCGTGCCGGCACCTGCACCACCGGGGCCGGGTAGCTGCCGGTGAGGCTGATCAGGTGTTCGCGGGTGATCGGCTGGCCGGCCGCCAGCGGGCTGTCGTAGCGCAGCCCCGGCAACAGCACCGGTGCCCCGCTGTCATCGGCCAGCGCCTGGTGGAGCAGGTTGTCCCAGCTGCCGCCACGGGTATCGCGTCGCCACAGGTTTTGCGGTGCCTGCGCCAGGGGTTGGTCGAGCCAGGCGGCATGCCCGGCGCGCTGTTGCTGCAACTGCGCGCGCAACGGCTCGACCCGCGCGCGGGCAGCCGGCGTGAGGCGGTGTTCGAAGGCGGGATGAAACTGCGCGGTGAACTGCCAGCGCCCGTCGCGATGCAGGCAGTTCACCGCGAACACGCCGCTGGCACGGTTGCCGGCCAGCAGCACCGGCACCTGCTTGCCGCTGGCCTGCAGTACCGAAACAGGCTGCGGCCACAGGTCCTGGCCACGGGCGCACAGCAGCAGGTCGGCGTCGTTCAGACGCTCGGCCAGCCACAGCCCGGGGCCGGTGCCCACGTCCGCCAGGGCGATCACCAGGTCCGCCGCCTGGCGTGCCTGTTCGAAGGCCGGCAGCAGCGCCTGATACCACTGTTTGAGGGATGCGTTCTGGTCGCGGGCGTACGGGTCGGTAATGCCGACCACCGCCACCCGCACGCCGCCGCGGTGCAGCACAGTGAAGGCCGGCGTGCCCAGGGCCTGGGCGCGTTCGGGGGCCAGCCCCGCACCAAGCACGGCCTGACCGTACTGGCGATACAGGCCGGCGCACTGGCGCGGCCACAGCACCCGCTCATCGCTGCTCACGCGTACCTCGCTGCCCAGCATCCGGCTGCCCTGCACGCCACTGGCGCCCTGGGTCAGGTAGGCCAGGCCACTGCCGTTCCAGCCCTGGCCATTTTCCAGGGTCAGGCAGTTGCCCCGCCCCGCCGCCTCGCGCAGCTGTTCGAGCAGGGCACCCAACACCGCATACCCGCCGGTCTGTACGCCTTCGGCAAGGCTGGCGTCGAGCAGCGGGTTGAGCTCGGCACGCCCCTGGCGGGCATTGATACCGCTCATCCACGGTGCCTGGCCAAGGTGGCTCACCGGCCCCAGGCGCGTCGCCGGCACCACGGGCATGCCGGGCTGGCGCGCATCCAGGGTGTCGGCGAAATACAGCAGCTCCACCGTGCCGGCCTCTGCCGTCGACGGCGTGGCCAGGCTGGAACAGGCGGTCAGCAGCGGCGCCATTGCGCCAACGCCCATCCAGCCCAACACATCGCGTCTGTACATGCTCGCCATCTACTCCATCGCCCTCGGGCTGATCAACTGTCGCAGCGGATAGTGCGGCGAGGGGATTACAGTTTGATGGCAGTTATTCGACAGGGCGTACAAAACCCCATCCAAATCAAATGGTAAGGATTCATTTCCTTAAAGGTCTGTTCACAAAACTGCCAATCAATCATCACACTCGCTCTCTACAGTGCCGGTTTCCGTAGAAGCCACTTCACCCAACAAGGATATGAAGAGATGAGTCGAGACACCGGCGACAACCTGGACCGCAACACCAGTGGCAACCTGCCAATGGCGACTGTCCTGGATGCCTACCTGAGCCGCCGCAGCGTGGTGCGCGGCAGCCTCGGTGCCGCGATCGCGATGATTGCAGGGACAGGCCTGAGCGGCTGCTTCGACAGCGGCGGGGGCTCGAGCCACAAGCCGACCCCTCCGGTGGAACCCGAGAAACCGAAACTCAAGCTGGGCTTCAACTCCATCGCCGGTTCGCGCACCGACGCCTGCGTGGTCGCCGACGGCTACAGCGCCTACGTGCTGGCGCCTTGGGGTACACCGCTGAACAGCGCGGGCAACCCGTGGAAAAGCGACGGCACCAACACTGCCGCCGACCAGGCCAACGCCATGGGCATGCACCATGACGGCATGCATTTCTTCCCCATCAACGGCAGCTCCGACGACGGCCTGCTGGCGATCAACTTCGAGTACATCGATGCCGACGCCCTGCACCCGGCCGGCCCGACCGTGGACGGCAGCGGCAAGCGCCCGGCCGAGGAAGTGCGCAAGGAAATCAACGCCCACGGTGCCGGCGTGGTGCGCCTGAGCAAGGTCAACGGACGCTGGCAAGTGGTCGACAACGACCCGCTCAACCGCCGATTCACCACCGCCACGCTGATGGACCTGGCCGGCCCGCTGCGCGGCAGCGACCACGTCAAGACCGTGTTCTCCAACACCGGTACCCAAGCCCGCGGCACCAACAACAACTGTGGCAATGGCTTCACCCCGTGGGGCACCTACCTCACCTGCGAAGAGAACTGGCCAGGAATTTTCGTCAACACCAGCGGCGCCGTGCCGGACGATCAGCGCCGCATCGGGGTGAGCACCAGCAAGGGCAACTACGCCTGGGAAAGTGCTGCCGGCGATGCCAGCGAAGTGGACGGCGAGTTCACCCGGTTCATTCTTGACCCCACCGGCGCGACGGCCACCGACGACTACCGCAACGAAGCCAGCACCTACGGCTACATCGTCGAGATCGACCCCTATGACGCCAGCACCCGTGCGGTCAAGCGCACCGCCCTGGGGCGTTTCCGCCATGAAGGCTGCTGCCCGGCGCTGCCGGTAGCCGGCAAGCCGGTGGTGTTCTACATGGGCGACGACTCCAACAACGAGTACCTCTACAAGTTCGTCTCCACCGCCCTGTGGGACACCGCCGACGCCAACCCGAGCAACCGCCTGGCTACCGGTGCCAAGTACATGGACGACGGCAAACTGTACGTGGCGCGCTTCGACGCCGACGGCAGCGGCCACTGGCTGTTGCTGGACGTCGCCACCACCACCAAGGCCGGCACCACCCTGGGCGCGCTGTACACCGACCTGCCGGGCATCATCCTCAACACCCGTGGCGCCGCCGATGCCCTGGGCGCAACGCCTATGGACCGTCCGGAGTGGACCACGGTCAACCCGCTCAACGGCGACGTGTACCTGACCCTGACCAACAACAGCAAGCGCACCCCGGCCACTGTCGACAACGCCAACCCGCGCGGGCCGAACAAGCATGGCCACATCATCCGCTGGCACGACAGCGACGACCACCTGACCTTTACCTGGGACATCTTCGTGTTCGGCGCCAACGCCGCCGGCAGCGCCGACATCAACCGCTCGGGGCTGACCGAACTCAACCAGTTCGCCAGCCCCGACGGGATGAGCTTCGATAGCCGCGGCATCCTGTGGTTCCAGACCGACAACGGCGAATCGACCCTGACCGACTACACCAACGACCAGATGCTGGCGGTGATCCCCACCGACCTGGTCGATGCCAGCGGCAAGCAGGTGCCGATCAATGCCCAGAACCAGGTCGACCTGCGCCGCTTCTTCGTCGGCCCCAACGGCTGCGAGGTGACTGGCATCGCCTTCACGCCGGACAACAAGTCGATCTTCGTCAACATCCAGCACCCGGAGAACTGGCCGTCGACCGACGTCGCAACCTCCGTCACCCCCGCCGGCACCACCGTGCGCCCACGCGCCTCGACAGTGGTGATCCAGCGCAACGATGGCGGTGAAATCGGCGTCTAGACCCGACCGGCACCGCTGCCCTTACCAGGGCAGCGATTCGCGCCGGGTTACCCGCACCTGCTGCACCGGCACCAGGGCATGCCACTGCACCACGCCACGGGCATGTACCTGGTACTGGCTGCGCAGCACGTGAGCGTCCTGCTCGATCTCCAGCTGCAACAGAAAGTCCCCGCTGTTGAGCAACAACCCCTCACTCAAGCGTTCGAAGGTCGCATCGTCCAGCGCACCGAGTGCCTGGCGCAAGGCGCCGGCATCCCGGTAGCCGGTGGCCGGGCGTGCAGTGACCACCCGGCTCAGCAGTGAGCGGCTCATCCTTCCCTCATACAGCGCCTCCAGCAACGGCAACTGTTCAAGGCTCAGCGCATTCGCATTGAGCCGCCAGTGCGTGGTTTCGGGCAACGCACACAGCTGCGGGTAACGGGCCTGGCGTTGCGGGTCGGGGCCCAGCAGCAGGTTCAACTCGCTCATGTCCAGCATCAGCTGATTGGCCGCCAGGCGCGGCGGCGACTGGCGCAGGTAATGATCGTTCTCGGCGCCCTCGCGACGCGCCTGGTGATCGCTGTCGATCCAGTCGGCCAGGGCCTGGGCCAGCTGGGCGGCGGCCATGTCGCCGCCCAGCAGGTACTGCAGTTGGCGTTCGGCACGCTCGGCATCCTCGCCCACCAGGCTGTTGACGTTGAAACAGGTGTGCAGGTCGCGGATGCGCAGGGTCGCCGAACCGCCGTCGAACGCATACGGCAGCGCCTGGCCACGCAGCGCCTGCCAGAACAGCGGGCTGGCACGCCAACTGGGGTCTTGCAGGGCCTGCTCGGCAAAGGCCAGCCCGGCCCGCTCCAGCCCGCGCGCCTGCACGCGCTGCTGCACCAGGCGCACCGCATCGACCTGGGCGCGCCCCTCCTGTACCAGCCATGCCAGGCCACCGGCGATCATCGCCAGCACCACCAGCACCATCAGCAATGCCGCGCCCTGCTGTCGCTTGCCACCCATCGTCACGCTACCTCTGCCAAAGAGCGGCCAGTCAACACGGCGGATGTTTCAGGCACATGGCAAAGGCGTTGCCCGTCACCTTTGCGTCATAAAGCGCAGGCAGGATAAACCCTTCTTTTTCATGACCTTGGAGTGCTTCACATGGGCGGTATCGGGATCTGGCAACTGGTTATCGTGTTGATGATCGTGTTCATGCTGTTCGGCACCAAGCGCCTCAAGGGCCTGGGCGCGGACGTGGGCGAGGCGATCCAGGGCTTTCGCAAATCCATGGGCAACGGCCCGCAGGCCGACACCCCGGACGCCCCTGCCCCGGTGCAGCAGGTACAGCAGGGGCAACCGGAACAACGCAGCTGATGTTCGAGATCGGCTTTACCGAACTGCTGCTGGTGGGCGTGGTGGCGCTGCTGGTGCTGGGCCCCGAACGCCTGCCGGTGGCGATGCGCACCGTGGGGCGTGGCGTGGGCCAGGCCAGGCGTGCCATGGGGGCGCTGCGTGCACAGGTGGAGCGTGAGCTCGACACCCAGGCACTGACCCAGGAGCTGGATGCCGAGCCACTGCGGCGTCTGGAACAGGAACTGCGCCAGGGCGTGAACCTGCAGGCGCAGCCGACCCCGACTTCGACCAATGGACCCTGCCCATGACTGATACCCAAGCGGGCATGCCCCTGACCGCCCACCTGACCGAACTGCGGCGGCGCCTGGTGCGCTGCCTGCTGGCCGTCACGCTGGTGTTCCTGGGTTTGTTCCCGTTCGCCCAGACCCTCTATACCGCCGTATCCGAACCCTTGCGCCGTTACCTGCCCGAAGGCGCGAGCATGATCGCGACCAGCGTGACTTCGCCGTTCCTGGCGCCCTTCAAGCTGACCCTGATGGCTGCGCTGTTCGTCGCCATGCCGGTGCTGCTGCACCAGGTGTGGGGGTTCGTGGCACCGGGGATGTACCGCAAGGAACGGCGCATCGCCTTGCCATTGCTGGTATCGAGCATCGTGCTGTTCTATGCCGGCATGGCCTTCGCGTTCTTCGTGGTGTTTCCGATGATGTTCGGTTTTTTTGCCAGCGTGACCCCGGCCGGGGTGTCGATGATGACCGACATCAGCCTGTACCTGGACTTCATCCTGGCGCTGTTTCTGGCGTTCGGGCTGGCGTTCGAGATACCGGTGGCCACCTTCATCGTGGTGTGGGCGGGGGTGACGGATGTGGCGACACTGCGCAAGAGCCGGCCTTACGTGATCGTCGGATGCTTTGTGGTGGGCATGCTGCTGACCCCGCCGGACGTGTTTTCACAGACCTTGCTGGCGGTGCCGATGTGGATACTGTTTGAAGTGGGGTTGCTGGCGTGTGCGGGGGTGCAGCGCAAGCAGGAACAGACGATGGAGGTTGCCTGATCGGAGCTCTTCACCGGCAAGGCCGGCGCCTACAGGGTGTTGCGTCGCACATGAACCCTGTAGGAGCCGGCCTGCCGGCGAAGAGGCAGACCTGCCAATCAGAAATCAGCGAGCTGCCAGACCTCGTAGGCCGGGGTCTCGTAGGGGTGGCTCGCCTTCAGGGCCGCGACTACCGGCCCCACCAGCGCATCGTCCACCACCAGCTCGACCCGCCACTCCTCGACCTGCTCGACCACCCCGCTCTGCCCGATGAACGGCTGGCTGCCGCTCAACGGACGGAACTGGCCCTGGCCCAGCACCTGCCACGCACAGCTGTCGTAGGCGCCGATGCGTCCGCCACCGGCGGCGAACACAGCGGCCTTGACCTGCTCCACATGGCTGGGCGGCACGAAGAAGGCGAGTTTGAACACCCTCAGTTCACCCAGGCCCGCGCGTTGCGGAACATGCGCATCCAGGCGGCGTCTTCGTTCCAGTCATCCGGGCGCCACGAGTTCTGCACCGCACGGAATACCCGCTCAGGGTGCGGCATCATGATGGTGACGCGCCCGTCGCGGCTGGTCAGGCCGGTGATCCCGCGCGGCGAACCGTTCGGGTTGGCCGGGTAGGTCTCGGTGACCTTGCCGTGGTTGTCGACGAAACGCAGGGCCACGCAACCGGACAGGTCGGCTTCCAGCAGTGCCTCTTCGCTGGCGAACTCGGCATGCCCTTCACCGTGCGCGATGGCGATCGGCATGCGCGAACCGGCCATGCCCTGCAGGAAGATCGAGTTGGACTCCTGCACCTGGACCATCGCCACGCGCGCCTCGAACTGCTCGGAGCGGTTGCGCACGAAGTGCGGCCAGAACTCGCTGCCCGGGATCAGCTCGTGCAGGTTGGACATCATCTGGCAACCGTTGCACACACCCAGGGTGAAGCTGTCGCTACGCTCGAAGAAGCCCTGGAAGGCGTCGCGGGCGCGGCTGTTGAACAGCGCCGACTTGGCCCAGCCTTCACCGGCACCCAGCACGTCACCGTAGGAGAAGCCGCCGCAGGCAACCATGCCCTTGAACTCGTTCAGGTCGACGCGACCGGCGAGGATATCGCTCATGTGCACGTCGATGGCGTTGAAGCCGGCACGGTCGAACGCCGCGGCCATTTCCACCTGGCCGTTGACGCCCTGCTCGCGCAGTACCGCCACCTGTGGGCGAATGCCCTTCTTGATGTAAGGCGCCGCGATGTCGTGGTTGACGTCGAAGCCCAGCTTGACGCTCAGGCCCGGGTTGTCTTCCTCGAGCAGGCCGTCGAACTCCTGGTCGGCGCAGTCGGCGTTGTCGCGCAGGCGCTGGATCTGGTAGCTGGTCTCGGCCCACTGGCGCTGCAGCAGGCGGCGGTCGCCGGTGAACAGCACTTCGCCGTTCAGGCTGATGGCCACGTCGGCACAATTGACCGGCTTGCCGATCACCGCCACGCAGTCTTCGCCAAGGCCGGCGGCGCTGAACTGGGCCAGCACGTCCGGGGTGGCGTCCTGGCGCACCTGGATCACCGCACCCAGCTCTTCGTTGAAGAGGATGGCCGCGACTTTCTCGCGCTTGCCGGTCAGGGTGTCCAGTTCCAGGTTCAGCCCGCAATGGCCGGCGAAGGCCATTTCCAGCGCGGTGGCCAGCAGGCCGCCGTCGGAGCGGTCGTGGTAGGCCAGCAGGTGACCGTCGGCGTTCAGGCCCTGGATCACCGCGAAGAACGCCTTGAGGTCTTCGGCGTCGTCGACGTCCGGTGCCTGGCTGGCGAGCTTGCCGTGGGTCTGGGCCAGGATCGAGGCGCCCATGCGGTTCTGGCCGCGACCCAGGTCGATCAGGATCAGGTCGGTTTCGCCCTTGTCCATGCGCAGTTGCGGGGTCAGGGTCTTGCGGATGTCGGTAACCGGGGCAAAGCCGGTCACGATCAGCGACATCGGCGAGGTCACGGTCTTCTCGCGACCTTCATCTTCCCAGCGGGTCTTCATGGACATCGAGTCCTTGCCCACCGGAATGGTCAGGCCCAGCTCGGGGCACAGTTCCATGCCCACGGCCTTGACCGCGTCGTACAGGCGCGCGTCTTCACCGGGGTGGCCGGCAGCCGACATCCAGTTGGCCGACAGCTTGATGTCGGACAGCTTGCCGATGCGCGAGGCCGCCATGTTGGTCAGGGTCTCGCCGATCGCCATGCGCCCGGACGCCTGGGCGTCGAGCAGGGCCAGCGGGGTGCGCTCGCCCATGGCCATGGCTTCGCCGGTGTACACGTCGAAGCTGGTGGCGGTGACGGCCACGTCGGCCACCGGGACCTGCCATGGACCGACCATCTGGTCGCGGGCGACCAGGCCGGTGATGGTGCGGTCACCGATGGTGATCAGGAAGTTCTTGCTGGCCACGGCCGGGTGGCGCAGCACGCGCTGTACCGAGTCGGCGAGGTCCAGGGTGCTCGGGTCGAAATCGTCGCCCAGCTCGGCTTCGCGGCTGACCGAACGGTGCATGCGCGGGGCCTTGCCCAGCAGCACTTCCAGCGGCATGTCCACCGGGCTGTTGCCGAAGTGGCTGTCGGTGACGGTCAGTTGCGGTTCGGCAGTGGCTTCGCCGACCACCGCGAACGGGCAGCGCTCGCGTTCGCAGATGGCGGTGAAACGCTCCAGGTCCTTGGCGTCGACCGCCAGCACGTAGCGTTCCTGGGACTCGTTGCTCCAGATTTCCAGCGGCGCCATGCCCGGCTCGTCGTTGGGCACGTTGCGCAGCTCGAAACGACCGCCACGGCCGCCGTCGTTGACCAGCTCGGGGAAGGCGTTGGACAGGCCGCCCGCGCCGACGTCATGGATGAACGCGATGGGGTTGGCATCGCCCAGCTGCCAGCAGCGGTCGATGACCTCCTGGCAGCGGCGTTCCATTTCAGGGTTTTCGCGCTGTACCGAGGCGAAATCGAGGTCGGCAGAGCTGGCGCCGGTGGCCATCGACGAGGCAGCACCGCCGCCCAGGCCGATCAGCATGGCCGGGCCGCCGAGCACGATCAGCTTGGCGCCGACGGTGATCTCGCCCTTCTGCACATGGCCTTCGCGGATGTTGCCCATGCCGCCGGCGAGCATGATCGGCTTGTGGTAGCCGCGCACTTCTTCGCCATGGGGGGTGTTGATCGACTGCTCGAAGGTACGGAAGTAACCGGTCAGTGCCGGGCGCCCGAATTCATTGTTGAACGCCGCGCCGCCCAGCGGGCCTTCGATCATGATGTCCAGCGCGGTGACGATGCGCTCCGGCTTGCCGTAGGGCTTTTCCCACGGCTGTTCGAAGCCCGGGATCTGCAGGTTGGACACGGTGAAGCCGGTGAGGCCGGCCTTGGGCTTGGCGCCGCGACCGGTGGCACCTTCGTCGCGGATCTCGCCGCCGGAACCGGTAGAGGCCCCCGGGAACGGCGCGATGGCGGTCGGGTGGTTGTGGGTCTCGACCTTCATCAGGATGTGCACCGGCTCCTGCACCGCGCCGTACTGGCGGGTTTCAGGGTTCGGGAAGAAGCGCCCGGCGGTGGAACCGACGATCACCGAGGCGTTGTCCTTGTAAGCGGACAGCACGCCTTCGCTGTGCATCTGGTAGGTGTTCTTGATCATGCCGAACAGGCTTTTTTCCTGGCTCTGGCCGTCGATATCCCAACTGGCGTTGAAGATCTTGTGGCGGCAGTGCTCGGAGTTGGCCTGGGCGAACATCATCAGTTCGATGTCGTGCGGGTTGCGCTTGAGGCCCTGGAAGCTGGTGACCAGGTAGTCGATCTCGTCTTCGGCCAGGGCCAGGCCCAGCTCGACGTTGGCTTTTTCCAGCGCGGCGCGGCCACCGCCGAGGATGTCGACGGCGGTCAGCGGCTTGGGTTCGGCATGGCTGAACAGGCCGGCGGCCTCTTCGAGCCTGCCCAGCACGATCTGGGTCATGCGGTCGTGCAGCAGCTCGGCAACGGCGGCCACATCGGCCTCGCTCAGTTCACCGCCGACATAGAAGGCAGTACCACGCTCCAGGCGCTTGACGTTCTCCAGGCCGCAGTTGTGGGCGATGTCGCTGGCCTTGCTCGACCAGGGCGAGATGGTGCCGAAACGCGGCATGACCAGGAACAGGCGACCGCTGGGCTCCTGTACCGGCACGCTCGGGCCGTACTTGAGCAGGCGCGCGAGCACATGCTGTTGGTCGGCACTCAGCTCGCCGTCAACCTCGGCGAAATGGGCGAATTCAGCGTACAAACCACTAACAGCGGGGACTTTCTGGCTCAGTTGCTCGAGTAATTTACCGTGGCGAAAGGCAGAAAGGGCAGGAGCGCCGCGCAGGATCAACATCGTCGGGACAGCCTCAGGAAGGGGGTGTGCTTAGAGGCCGTGCATTCTAGCCTAAACCGCCGCCGACGGCACCCGAAACGCTGCATCGGCGACAGGCCGAATGTCGGCAAGCCGACAAGAGTGCTTCACGAGATGACAAAAACCCGTCCCGACGCGGTTTTATCGGGCTGTGCTAGCAGACAAGCCGGATGTTGTCGAGATATGGCGCGGCAGGTCCTTTGCGTATACTGCACCCTATGTTTGCCCAGACTGCTTTGCGCCAGCGTTGTGCCAAATGGCTCATCGCAACCGGACTCTTCCTGATGCTCGGTGCCTGTGTTGAAAAACCCAGCACCCTGGAGCGTGTCAAGGAGGACGGCGTGCTGCGCGTGATCACCCGCAACAGCCCGGCCACCTACTTCCAGGACCGCAACGGCGAAACCGGCTTCGAGTACGAGCTGGTCCAGCGCTTTGCCGACGACCTGGGCGTGAAGCTGCAGATCGAGACCGCCGACAACCTCGACGACCTGTTCAACCAGCTCGGCCAGCCGAACGGCCCGGTGCTGGCGGCAGCGGGCCTGGTAAGCAGCGAGCAGCGCAAGCAGCAGGTACGTTTTTCCCACCCGTATCTCGAAGTCACCCCGCAGATCATCTACCGCAACGGCAAGCCCCGCCCCACCGACGCCGGCGACCTGGTCGGCAAGCGCATTCTGGTACTCAAGGGCAGCAGCCATGCCGAACAGCTGGCAGAGCTGAAAAAACAGTACCCGGCCCTGCAATATGAAGAATCCGACCAGGTCGAGGTGGTCGACCTGCTGCGCATGGTCGACGAGGGCCAGATCGACCTGACCCTGGTCGACTCCAACGAAGTGGCGATGAACCAGGTGTACTTCCCCAACGTGCGGGTCGCCTTCGACCTGGGCGACGGGCGCGACCAGCGCTGGGCGGTGGCGGCCGGCGAAGACAACAGCCTGCTCAACGAAATCAACGAATTCATCGACAAGGTGCACAAGAACGGCACCCTGCAACGGCTCAAGGACCGCTACTACGGCCACGTGGACGTGCTCGGCTATGTCGGCGCCTACACCTTCGCCCAGCACCTGCAGCAGCGCCTGCCGCGCTACGAGAACCACTTCAAGACCTCGGCCAAGAAGGAACAGGTGGACTGGCGCCTGCTGGCGGCGATCGGTTACCAGGAGTCGATGTGGCAGGCCGAGGTCACCTCCAAGACCGGCGTGCGCGGGCTGATGATGCTGACCCAGCGCACCGCCCAGGCCATGGGCGTGTCCAACCGGCTCGACCCGCGCCAGAGCATCGAGGGCGGGGCCAAGTACTTCATGCATGTGAAGAAGGAGCTCGATGACGACATCGAGGAGCCGGACCGCACCTGGTTTGCCCTGGCCGCCTACAACGTGGGCAGCGGCCACCTGGACGATGCACGCAAGCTGGCCAAGCGCGAGGGGCTGAACCCGAACAAGTGGCTGGACGTGAAGAAGATGCTGCCGCGCCTGTCGCAGAAGCAGTGGTACAGCAAGACCCGCTACGGCTATGCCCGTGGAGGCGAGCCGGTGCATTTCGTGGCCAACATCCGGCGCTACTACGACATCCTGACCTGGGTGACCCAGCCGCAGCTGGAGGGCAGCCAGGTGGCCGAAGGCAACCTGCATGTGCCGGGGGTCAACAAGACCAAGCCGGCCGACGCTTCGCCGCCGCTCTAGTTTGCAGCGCCTGTATCGCGGGTCAAGCCCGCTCCCGCAACAACGGGGGAGCGGGCTTGACCCGCGATGGTCACACCACGGTTATCAGGCCTTGGCCCGCCGAGCCCTGAAGAACTCGGTCAGAATCGCCCCGCACTCCTCGGCCAGCACCCCACCCTCGAACAGCACCCGGTGGTTCAGAAACCCCTGGGTAAAGAATTGCCCCTGGCTCTGCACGATCCCGGCCTTGGGCTCCAGGGCGCCGAACACCACGCGGTTGACCCGCGAATGCACGATCAGCCCGGCGCACATGCTGCACGGCTCCAGCGTCACATACAGCGTGCTGCCCGGCAGCCGGTAGTTGCTGGCCGCCTGCGCCGCCGCGCGAATGGCCACCATTTCGGCGTGCGCGCTGGGGTCGCTGCCGCTGATCGGGCAGTTGAAGCCTTGCCCGATCACCTCGCCGTGCTGCACCAGCACCGCGCCCACCGGCACCTCGCCCAATGCAGCCCCCTGCGCCGCCAGCTCCAGCGCCAGGCGCATGAAGTGCTGGTCGCGGCTGCGGTCGATGATCTGCGGCTGACGCATCACGCCACCTCGATGGCGGCCATCAGGCCGGTTTCCATGTGATCGATCACGTGGCAATGGAACATCCAGGTGCCGGGGTTATCCGCCACCAGCGCCACCTGCGCCCGCTCGTTCTTGCCCAGCAGGTAGGTGTCGGTGAAGTACTGCTCCGGGATCTTGTGGCGATTGGAGCTGAGCACCTTGAAACTCATGCCGTGCAGGTGGATCGGGTGCTGGTACTGGGTCATGTTCTTGAGCTCGAAGATGTAGCTCTTGCCCTTCTTCAAGGTGGCAATCGGCCGGTCGGAACAGGTCTTGTCGGTGATGTCCCAGGCCTGCCCGTTGATCTGCCACAGGCTTGGCGGCTTGCCGTTCTCGGTATTGACCGACACCGAGCCTACCCACTCGAAATTGAAGTTGATCTTCTCGGCGTTGGCCAGGTCCGGCTCGGCGATGGGGTTGGCCGGCAGCGCCGGTGGCCAGTCGCCCGGTGCCTCGCTGCTGGCCACCGAACGCAGGGTGCCCAGGCGCACCGAGCCGTCGCGCAGCGACAGCTCCTCACCGGCTGCCGGCATGCGGATGGCCAGGCAGATGCGCATGCCGGGGCCCAGCCAGTAGTCCTTGCCCAATGGGCGCGGGGTGATCGGGTTGCCATCCAGCGCATAGATACGCGCCTCGAAGTCGCCCTTGAGATTGATGCGGTAGGTCAGGGTGTTGTCCAGGTTCAGCAGGCGCACCCTCACGATCTGCCCGGCGGGCATTTCCACCACCGCGTCGGGCTGCCCGTTGATGGTGATCAGGCGCCCTGCGGTACCGCCACGGGCCGCTTCGCGCGGCACGCTGAACTCGACGAAGTTGCCCTGCTCGTCCACGTGCCAGTTCTTCAGGCTCAGGGTGCGCTCGTGCTTGAAACCGGTGGGCTCGCGCTCCTCCACGATCAGCGGGCCGACCAGGCCGCGGCCCAGCTCTTCGCTGCTGTTGACGTGGGGGTGGTACCAGAAGCTGCCGGCATCCGGCACGCGGAACTTGTAGTCGAAGTACTCGCCCGGCAGCACCGGCAGCTGCGACACGTAGGGCACGCCGTCCATTTCCAGCGGCAGGCGGATACCGTGCCAGTGGATGGTGGTGGCCACCGGCAGGTGGTTGATGAACCGCACCCGCAGCCACTGCCCCTGGCGCACCCGTAGCTCGGTGCCCGGCGCGGACGGGCCGAACGCCCAGGCCTGGGTGGTGTGCCCGGCCACCAGCTCGACGTCCAGCGGCGCGGCGATCAGTTCATAGTCATGCCCGGCCTGCTCGTCCTCGACCTTGCCCATCCAGTAACGTGCGGCGCCCCCGGCGCCCAGGCCAACCACCACCAGGCCAGTCAGCCCCTTGAGCATTTGTCGACGGGTAAAGGACATCGGAACAGGCACCTCGTATCGCGAAAACAGCCTGCCAGCCATGACCGGGCTGGCGGTAAGGGCGAATACGATACACCTGCATTTGCGAAACTTTAAGTGAAGAGTTGCCCCGGCAGCGGCACACGATGCCGCACCCACCCGCGCAGCACTATCTACCGCACCTGCCCGCTGGAGCCAGCCCATCCTGCCATGGCCCAGACCAAGGAAGGATCGCCATGCCCCAGCCCCCCAACCCACAACGCGCGCAGCTTCAGGACATTGCGCGCCAGCTCGTCGTCAACTGCCCGGACATGCGCCAGATGGCCCGTGAGGTGGCCGTCGACGCCCTGAAGAAGTTCGCCCGCAGCAGCCTCGATCCGGACACCGTGTACCTGCACCGTTTCAAGGCGGCCCAGTCCAACCCCAGAAGCTTCAGCGGCTGGGAGCACCGTGACCTGCCCTACCAGTCGCTGACGTTGCCGCAACTGGTGATGCAGCGCTTCGACGCCAACGACCAGGACAACGCCGACCTGCTCGGCTACCGCACCGGCTTCTACCGCGAAGGCGCGCATGCCGGGGTGTTCGACGAACGCAACGAAGTCCCCATGGCACCGGCCGATGTGCTGCGCTACTTCTGGCAGATCGACTTCAGCTCGGTCTTCAAGCAGAAGATGCAGGCGTTCTGGGCCAACAGTGCAGAGGCGTTTCGCAGCATGGCCAAGGCCAACTTCCTGAGCAAGGTGGTGGAAGCCTGCGAACACGCAGACCTGCCCGAACAGCGCAAACGCTACCGCCTGCTGGCCCGGGCACTGGCCGGCGTCACCGACTGGCCGCCCACCCTCGAACAACTGCAGCAAACGCATGTTCCCGACCAGGGGGTGCGCCTGCATGCCTTCGACATCGGCGGCTACGTCGCCAGCGACATGCTGCGTGCCGTGCTGCCCGATGGCTACCAGGTGCTGTACATGCCCGGCGAGGTCACGGCCCTGCACCTGTTTGCCAACCCTGCGCAGCTTTACTGGTGGGTGCTGCAGAACACCAATGCCGCAGATAACCGCGCGCGCCTGATGGCCCACTTCGCGTTGTCCAGCCATGCCGAAAACCCCGCCGGGGTCGGGCTCGAGCATCTGATCGACCTGCTGTTCTCCAACTGGGCCGGCAGCGCACACGATGCCATCAACCTGCTGGACAAGCCGGTCGACCAGGATGCATTCAGCTACCTGCGCGATGCGGCGCGACAGCGCATGAGCGACGACGCGCACTTCGCCCTGCGCTCCAACGCCGACCTGCGCAAACAGATGTGGGTGGCGGACCTGCACGCCTTTACCCGGTTCGCCGGGGCGATGGCCGCCTTCGACTGGCCGGTTGCACTGGCTGCCGTGGGCGCAGGGCTTGGCGAGACCGGCCTGTCCATCGACGAGGCGATCAACGGCCACACCACTGCCGAGCGCCAGGCGGGCGTCATCGGCGCCGTACTGGCCTCCCTCGACACGCTGTTCAACGCGACGCTGCTCGGCGAGGAGACCGGTGAAGCGATACGGATCGACAGCGAGGTGCCCGCCGTCGCCGAGCCCTATGTGGAGGCCGAGGACGAACCCCTTGCCACTGCCGAGGATATTGACGCCCAGGTGCCCGCCCCCCCTGAGACCGACACCGGCTTCCCAGCGCCTGGCCACCTTCGAGACCAATGCCCTGCTCGATGGCGAAAAACCCGGGGTTGGCAAGATGCAGGGCATCTACTCGCTGGCCGACGGTTTCTATGTAGCGATCGGCGATTTCGCCTACCAGGTGCGGTACGTGGGCGAGCTCAAGAGCTGGGTGGTGATCGACCCGAACGCGCCCTTTTCGTTCTACCGCAACGTGCCCATCCGGCTCAATGCGCAACAGCAGTGGGAGCCCGTCGCACAGGGCCGCCTTCTGGGGGGTACACCGCGCTTTCGCCTGAAACTGTGGGGTCGCAGCGACTACGCGCCACCCCCTGCCGAACGTATCCCCACGCCCTACGAGTTGCTCCCACGCCAGCAGGCACAGCTGCGTTCGGTGGATGACGAACAGCTCAGCGGCATTACCTACCGGGCCAATCAGCCACACCTGGAAGAAGCCTGCGACCTGTTTCGCAAGCTGCGCAGCAAGCTGCTGAACGATGCCAAGGAGTACCTGAGCACGGTGGAGCTGCCGCCACGCCCGCAACTGCCGCTGTTCGAAAGCAACCCGGCGCCCAAGCAGATCCTGCGTGGTTGCTACTCCCGCTGCGACGGCGTGGTGATCGGCGAATGCCACGCACACCTGGGCAGCAAACGCTTTCTGATCGACAACATGGCGCAACTGCGCAAGCAGAAGGTCAAGGTGCTGTACCTGGAGCATCTGCTGACGGACTTTCACCAGGCCGACCTCGATGCGTTCAACCGCACAGGCAACATGAGCCAGCACCTGCGCGACTATGTGGCCGAACTGGACCGAAGCCAGGCCACCGACAGCAGCGGACGCTATACCTTCCAGCAGGTGATGCTCACCGCACAGGCCAACCAGGTCCGCCTCCAGGCCATCGACTGCATGGCCAGCTATCGTCAGGCCTGGCTGGCCACCCCGCCGGGCCCGATCCGCCAACAGATGATGAACTTCTTTGCCCATCGGGTCATTGCAGCAGACCAGGCCCTGCACCCCAGCAGGTGGATCGCCTTCGTGGGCAACACCCACACCAATACGTTTGACGGCGTGCCAGGGCTTGCCGAGCTGCAGGGCGCCATCGGCCTGCGCATCGAAGACATCGAGTGCGGGCTGCCTGTGCGATTCGGCGTGGACCCCGGTATCCAACCCGACCAGTCGGCCAACCTGGCAGCGGTCAAATGCGACCTGCTGCTGCAGGTGCCCATTGCTCCCGCACACGGCGTGGCACGCACCCTGGAAGAAAAGCTGCGCGCTGTCGGCTCCTTCAGTTTCACCCAGGTGGAGGGGACCTTGCAGATGATCCACCGCAGCAAGGACCTGACGCTGCACTACACCCCCATCCAACGGGACGGCACGTTCTACTACATCGATCGGGCGAGCTGGCCACGCGTGGACAAGCGCCGCATGCCAAGCCTGGCGCAACTGTCGACCCTGGTGACATCCAACGGGCTGACCTTCGTGCCACTGTAACGGCGCCGCCCAGCTTTGCTTGCTGCCTGGACGGCCCGGGCTGGCTGGGCGGCCCGCACTACTTACTTACCGCACGCTGCTCGCCGCCCCCGGCCAAGCTGGCCCCTCGCCCCTGACACGGAAGTATCGCCATGCCCCTGACCGCCCAACAGACCCACGACCACGAACAGCTGCAGAACCTGGCCCGACAACTGGTCAAGCATTGCCCCGACATGCGCCAGATGGCCCGCGAAATCGCCAGCCATATCCTGAAGAAACACACCCGCAGCACGCTGGACCCGGACGCGGTGTACCTGCACCGGTTCAACACCGCGCATAGCAGCCCGCGCACCTTCAGCGGCTGGGAACACCTCGGCCCGCCCAGCGAATCGCTGACACTGCCGCAACTGGTGATGCAGCGTTTCGATGTCAACGACCAGGACAACGCCGACCTGCTCGGCTACCGCACCGGCTTCTACAGCCGCGGGCCGGGCACAGGCCTGTTCGATGAGCGCGATGAAGTGCCGATGGCCCCGCGCGAGGTACTCGACGAGCTGTGGAAGGTCGACTTCTGCAGCGCCTTCCACCAGGACCTGACCCGCTTCTGGGCCCGTCATTCGGACAACTTCCGCACCCTGGCCAAGGCCAACTTCCTGAGCAAGGTGCTCGAAACCTGCGCGCACCAGACCGACCCCGCCCGCCTGGCACGCTTGCGGCGGGTGGCCACTGCCCTGGCCGGTGACGCCAGCTGGCCGCCCTCGCTGAGCCAGTTGCAACAACAGGCCAGGCCGGTGGCGGGGGTGCGCCTGTGCACCTTCGACATCGGCGGCCATGTGGCCACCGATATCCTGCGGGTGGAACTCGACGACGGTTACCAGTTGCTCTACATCCCGGGCGAGGTCGACGCCCTGCACCTGTTCGCCAACCACAGCGAGCTGTACTGGTGGGTGCTGCACAACACCAATGCGGCGCAGAACCGCGCACGCTTCATGACCCACTTCGCCCTTGCGGACCGCGGCGAAAAAGCCAGCGCGGTGGGGCTCGAGCACCTGATCGACGTGCTGTTCAACAACTGGGGCGGCAACGGTCACGACGCACTCAACCAGTCGAACACGACCGTGCATGGCGACGGGTTCACCCACCTGCGCGATGCAGCGCGTCAGCGCATGATCGACGATGCGAACTTCTCGCTGCGCTCCAACGCCGACCTGCGCAAGCAACTGTGGATCGGCTACCTCAAGGCCTTCGGCACGTTCGCCAGTGCCATGGCCGCGGTCGACTGGCCGGTAGCGCTGGCTGCCGTGGGCGCCGGGCTGGCCGAAACCGGCCTGAACATCGATCAGGCGGTCAACGGGCACACCACTGCCCAACGCAAGGCCGGCGTGATCGGCGCCGTGCTGGCGGCCATCAACACGCTGTTCAATGCCACCCTGCTCGCAGGCCCGGCCGTCACCGGTGAAATCGCCGAGATCGAACCCAGCCTGGACGCGGGCACGCACACTGCACCCGTCGAGCCCGAACACTCGCCAATGGCCACCCCGGCGGAACTCGCCGAGTGGGCGCCTGCGCCGCTGATACCGGCCGAGCGCTCGCAACTGCTGGCCCCGTTCGAAACCAACGTGCTGCTGGACGGGCACGCCACCGGCAGCGGCAAATTCCAGGGTATCTACACCCTGGACGATGGCTTCTATGCCCAGATAGACGGGTTCCCCTATCACGTGCGCTACATCGGCGAGCTGCGTTCATGGGCGGTGGTCGACCCGCAAAACCCCTACTCGTTCTACCGCAACGTGCCCATTGGCCTGAACGACGAAGGCGTATGGCAACCGCTGGAGCAGGGTCTGAAAGGCGGGGCGCCACGCTTTCGCCTCAAGCTCTGGGGCCAGGCCCAGGTACCCGCGCCCGGCCCGGAACGCGTGCCCACCCCCTATGAAGTCGACAAGGCGCTGCAGCCCGAATTGCTCAAGGCCTCCAACGGTGGCGAGGAGTCGAACCTGAGCGGGCGCACGTTCTCCCCCAACAACCCCGCCCGCGAACAGGCCTACGCGCAATTTCGCACCTTGCGCGACCTGCTGGTCGACGACGCCGAAGCGTTTTTCAGCACCGCAAGCCTGCCGCAGCGGCCACCGCTGCCAACATTGGCTGCCGATGCCAGTGCCAGGCAGATCATTCGCAGCGTGTACGAAAACAGCGAGGGCCTGGTGGTCGGCGAAGCCCATTCACAACTGGGCAGCAAGCAGTTTCTGATCGAGAACATGGCCCTGCTCAAGCAGCAGAAGGTGCGGGTGCTGTACATGGAGCACCTGATGACCGACTTCCAGCAGGCCGACCTGGACCTGTTCAACCAGACCGGGCAGATGCCCCAGGCACTCAAGACCTACGTGACCGATCTGGACCGCGGCTGGCACACCGACCCCGCCCAGCGCTACACCTTCATGCAGGTGATCAGGAGCGCGCAGAAACAGGGCATCCGGATACAGGCCATCGATTGCATGGCCAGTTACCGCCAGGCATGGATGGGCCCCCGACCACCCGCGATTCGCCAGAAGATGATGAACTTCTTCGCCCACCGCGTGATCGCTGCCGACCAGGCTGCCCATGGCGCCGGCAAATGGGTTGCACTGATGGGCAACACCCACGCCAACACCTTCGAGAGCGTGCCCGGGGTCAGCGAACTGCAAGGTGTGATCGGTGTGCGCGTCGAGGACATCGAAATCGGCAGCAGCGCAAGCGTGGGCCGCGACCCGGGGCTTTACGCAGTGGACGACGGTATCCGCGAAACCCGCGTGCAGGGCGACCTGCGCCTGCAGGTGCCGATTGCCCAGCCGCCCTCGGCCTCGGGCACGCTGGAAAGCCGGCTGGCCAAACCGGGGGCGTTCGGCTTCAAGGACATCGACGGCAAGATGACCCTGATACACCGCAGCAAGGACCTGGCGCTGCACTACACGCCCATCGCAAGGGACGGTGAGTTCATCTATATCGAACGCGCCAGCTGGCCATGGCTGGACAAGCGACGCCTGCCGGACCTGTCGGAAATGGCCTTCCAGCTGTCCCGGTACGGCTTGAAGTACGTGCCGCTGTGACGCCAGGCAGGCGGCGATGAAAAAAGGGCAAGGCCGCCTGGCCTTGCCCTTGCTTTCGCCTCGCGGCAACCGGGCCGCTAGGCCTGGTGCGTCAACTAGTGCTTGAACATCACATGGCGCACGGTGGTGTAGTCCTCCAGGCCATACATCGACATGTCCTTGCCATAGCCGGAGAGCTTGGCGCCGCCGTGGGGCATTTCGCTGACCAGCATGAAGTGCGTGTTGACCCAGGTGCAGCCGTATTGCAGGCGTGCGGCCAAACGGTGGGCGCGGCCCACGTCGCGGGTCCAAACCGAGGAGGCCAGGCCGTAGTCCGAATCGTTGGCCCACGCCAGGGCCTGGGCCTCGTCGTCGAAGGCGGTGACCGTGACTACCGGGCCGAAGATCTCATGGCGCACCACCTCGTCGTCCTGCCGGGCGCCGGCAAGTACGGTCGGCTCGAAGAAGAACCCTGGCCCGGCGACACGCTGGCCACCGGTCACCACCTCGATGTGCGACTGCTCGCGGGCGCGCTGCACAAAGCCTTCCACGCGCTCCAGATGCTGCTGGGTGATCAGCGGCCCGAGCTCGGTGTCAGGGTCGTCCTGCAGGCCGTAGCGGATGCTGGCCACCGCCTCGCCGAGCTTCTTCACGAACGCCGCGTACACGCCCTTCTGCACATACAGGCGGCAGGCGGCGGTGCAGTCCTGGCCGGCATTGTAGAAGCCGAAGCTGCGCACGCCTTCGACCACCGCATCGATATCGGCATCATCGAACACGATCACCGGGGCCTTGCCGCCCAGCTCCATGTGCATGCGTTTCACGCTGTCGGCGGTGCCGGCGATGATGCGGCTGCCCGTGGCCACCGAGCCGGTCAACGACACCATGCGCACCTTGGGGTGCCCGGTCAGGGGCTTGCCGACACTCGGGCCGCGGCCGAAGACCACGTTCACCACGCCTGCCGGGAAAATCTCCGCCATCAGTTGCGCCAGCTTGAGGGTGGTCAGCGGCGTCTGCTCGGACGGCTTGAGCACCACGGTATTGCCTGCGGCCAGGGCCGGCCCGAGCTTCCAGGCGGCCATCATCAGCGGGTAGTTCCACGGTGCGATGGAGGCCACCACGCCCACCGGGTCGCGACGGATCATCGAGGTGTGCCCTTCCAGGTACTCGCCGGCGGCACTGCCTTGCAGGCAGCGGCTGGCACCGGCAAAGAAGCGGAACACGTCGGCCACCCCCGGCAGCTCGTCGTTGAGCGCCGCCGCGTAGGGCTTGCCGCAGTTGTCCGCTTCCAGGCGCGCCAGCTCCGGGGCGTGGGCGTCGATCGCATCGGCCAGTTTGAGCAGCAGCAGCGAACGGTCCTTGGGGGTGGTCTGCGACCAGCTGTCGAACGCCGCATCCGCAGCGCACACCGCGGCATCGACCTGGGCCAGGCTGGCCTCGGGGATCTCCACCAGAGTGGCCCCCAGGGACGGGTTGAGCACCGCCAGGGTTTCGCCTTCACCGGCGATGAGTTGTCCATTGATCAGCAGGCAGGTTTGCATGGGTTCTCCTGTGCGGCGAGGTTGGCCGCCGCCATAAAAAAGTCGCAAGCGCCCCGTGCCCGCAGCCGGGCTGCGCACAGGGGGAGCATTACAGGGGGGGCAGGCGCCGGGCGCCCGCAGGTTCAGAGTGCGGCTTCAGGCACTGCCGTGCTGAACAGCCGGGTGCGCCAGGCCAGGTACACCAGCCCCAGCAGCACCCAGCAACAGCCGAGAATCAGCGCGTCGGCATCCAGGCTGATCAGCATCCAGCCCGAGGTGAAGGCGCCGGCCAGGGGGAAGATCACCCCGCGGACCACGCCGGCCTTGTCGCCGATGCTGCGGTCGAAGGTCAGTTTCAGTGCGCACAGGTTGACCGAGGTGAAGGCCAGGAAGGCGCCGAAGTTGACCAGCGAAGTAGCCGTGGCGATGGTCAGGCCGAACCCGACGAAACCGAAGGCCCCGCACAGGGCGATGTTGAATACCGGGGTCCTGTAGCGCGGGTGCAGCACGCCGAACAGCTTCTGCGGCAGCTGGTTGTCGCGGCCCAGGGCATACAGCAGACGCCCCACGCTGGCCTGGAACGACAGGCCGGCGGCGAAGTGGGCAATGATGATGCCGGTGAGTACCACGCCGAAGAACAGGTCGCCACCGATGGTCTTGGCGATTTCGAAGGCCGCGCCGTCGATGTTCTCGAACAGGCCCGCCGGGTGCGCCAGGTACATGAAGTACGAAGAGCCCACGTACAGGCTGCCGCCGATCAGGGCCACCAGCAGGATGGCACGCGGGATGGTGCGCTCGGGCTCGACGGTTTCTTCGCTCAGGGTCGACAGCGCGTCGAAGCCCAGGAACGAATAGGCGGCGATCGCGGCCCCGGCCATGGTGGCCGAGAACGGCACGTCGGCATTGAAGAACGGCTTGACCGAGAGCAGACCGCCCGGGCCGTTGATGGCCGACACGTAGTGCCAGCACAGCGCGATGAACACCGCGATGATGGTCAGCTGGATCAGCATCAGGATGATGTTGAAGCGGTTGGCGACCTGGATGCCCAGGATGTTGAGCAAGGTGGTGGAAACGATGAAGCCGGTGATCCAGCACCACTGCGGTACATCCGGGAACGCCAGGCTCAGGTAGCTGGCCCCCAGCAGCCAGATCAGCATCGGGATGAAGAAGTAGTCCAGCAGCGCGGCCCAGCCGACCATGAAGCCGATGCCAGGGTTGAACACCTTGCGGGTGTAGGTGTAGGCGGAACCGGCCGCCGGGAAGATCCGCACCAGGCGCCCGTAGCTCAGGGCGGTGAAGATCACGCCGATGGAGGCCACCACATAGGACAGCGCCACGGTGTTCTGGCTGGCCTGGGCGATCACGCCATAGGTGCCGAACACGATCAGCGGGGCGATGAAGGCCAGGCCGAACAACAGCACGGACACCGGCCCGAGGGTCCGGCGCAGGTGCGCGGAGGAAGTCGATGCGCTCATGGTTAGGGCCTCAGGCTGCGTAGGTGTAGGCGGCGCGGATCACGTCGAGGTAGCTCTCGACTGACATCTCCTTGGCGTTGCTCGCATCGGAAATGTTGCTCTTGGACTTCTCTGCGATGGCCAGGAAGTCCTCCTCGCGCACCCCGGCCACATCGGCGAAACGCGGAATACCCAGCTCGCGGTTCATGCGGAACAACTGCTCCACGCCCGCTTCGGCGGCAGCGCTGGCGCCAAGATTGGGGTCGATGCCCAGGGCATAGGCGACATCGGCATGGCGGCGCAGGTCGGCGTCGCGGTTATGGCTGAACACGAACGGCAGGAAGATCGCGTTGCCCACCCCGTGCGGGGTGTCGTACATGCCGCCGATGGCTTCGGAGATGCAGTGCACGCTGGCGATGTCGGCATTGCCGAAGGCCATGCCGGCAATCAGGCTGGCGATCAGCATCTGTTCGCGGGCCTCGCGGTTGTTCGGCTCCTGCACGGCGGGCTTGAGGTACTGCGCGATCAGGCGAATGGCATGCAGGGCCAGGCCGTCGCTGATCGGGTTGGCCGGCTTGCCGGTGTAGGCCTCGATAGCGTGGGTCAGCGCGTCCATGCCGGTGGCGGCGGCGATGTGCGGCGGCAGCGTGGCGGTGATGTCCGAGTCGAGCAGCGCCAGAACCGGGCCGATGCGGTAGTCCAGGATGCTCATCTTGAACTGGCGGCGGGTGTCGGTGATCACCGAGAAGAACGTGACCTCGCTGCCGGTGCCTGCGGTGGTCGGGATCGCCACGATTGGCAGCACCGGGCCCTTGAGGGTGAAGGCACCTTCGTAGTCCTCGACCTTGCCGTCGTGGGTCAGCAGTACGCTGATCGCCTTGGCCGCGTCCATCGCACTGCCGCCACCCACTGCCAGCACGCCGTCGATGCCCTTGCCGCGATACAGCTCGGCGGCGCGGTTGACGTCTTCGCTGCGCGGGTTGGGCTTGACGTCGACGATCTCTTCATAACGCACGCCGGCCTTGTCCAGGCTGGTATAGATGCTGTCGAGCAGGCCGGCGTTCTTCACGCCCGGGTCGGTGACCAGCAGCACGTGGCGCAGGCCCAGGTCGGTCAGGTGCTCGCCGGTACGCTGGCGCAGGCCAGGTTCCATGACGATCTTGGTGGGTAACAGAAACTGGAATTGCATCGGTAGGTTCCTCTCGCACTGGGGCGCACTTGCAATGTTGTAGTTATGGCAGACGAGTCAGAGGGGCCGCCTGGGCGGTGGGTGTCTGGTTATTGTTGTGGCGGTTGCCGATCGCCGAAGCCGATGGACCGCTTGTCCAGGCGCTGCACGGTGGGCACAGGCCGGTATGGGGCCAGACACTAAGACACGGGTAGCGGATCGACAATTACTAAAAACTCAAGGGAGCATTCGATTAAATCGAATGCTCCCTTGCACCGGGGGTAGCGGCCTACAGGTGCTGCCCGTGGCGCGCCATGATGTGCCGCACCACGCTGTAGTCCTGCAGCGAGTCGCTGGACAGGTCCTTGCCGTAGCCCGAGCGCTTGAGCCCGCCGTGGGGCATTTCGCTGACCAGCATGAAATGGCTGTTGATCCAGGTGCAGCCGTACTGCAGGCGCGCCGCCACCTGCATGGCCTTGTCCAGGTTCTGGGTCCACACCGACGAGGCCAGGCCGTATTCGGAGTCGTTGGCCCAGTCCACGGCCTGGGCCAGCTCGTCGAAACGGGTCACGGTGACCACCGGGCCGAACACCTCGCGCTGGACGATCTCGTCGGTTTGCCGGCAGCCTGCCAGCAGCGTCGGCTGGTAGTAGAACCCGGGCCCGGCATGCATCGCCGCACCGGTGACGCACTCCACGTGCGGCTGGCTGAGGGCGCGCTCGACGAAGCTGGACACCCGGTCGCGCTGGCGCGTGCTGATCAGCGGGCCGATCTCGTTGTCGGCATCGTGCGCGCCGGCATAGCGAATGCTGCTGACCGCAGCCCCGAGTTCGGCCACCAGCCGGTCGTGGATGCCGGCCTGGGCGTAGACCCGGCACGCCGAGGTACAGTCCTGCCCGGCGTTGTAGTAGCCATAGGCACGCACGCCCTCGACCACCGCCTGCAGGTCGGCATCGTCGCAGACGATCACCGGGGCCTTGCCGCCCAGTTCCAGGTGGGTGCGCTTGAGGGTTTTGGCCGCTGTGGAGAGGATCTTCTGCCCGGTGACGATATCGCCGGTCAGCGAGACCATGCGGACCTTGGGGTGGCCGACCAGGTGAGCGCCGACGTTCTCGCCACCGCCGCAGATGATGTTGATCACCCCGCGCGGCAGGATCCGCGCCAGCGCCGGCGCCAGGGCCAGGATCGACAGCGGGGTGTGTTCGGACGGCTTGAACACCAGGGTGTTGCCTGCGGCCAGGGCCGGCGCGATCTTCCAGGCGGCCATCATGATCGGGTAGTTCCACGGCGCGATCGATGCCACCACCCCGATCGGGTCGCGGCGCACCATGCTGGTGTAGCCGGGTACGTATTCGCCGCTGAGCTGACCGGTCTGGCAGCGCACCGCGCCGGCGAAGAAGCGGAACACATCGACGGTGGCGCTCAGGTCGTCCTTGCGCGCCAGGTGCAGCGGCTTGCCGCAGTTCAGCGCTTCGAGCCGGGCGAAGGCGTCGGCGTGCTGCTCGATGGTACTGGCGATCTCCAGCAGCAGGTTGGAGCGCTGCTGCGGCGTGGTGCGGGCCCAGCCGGCGAACGCGCGGTGGGCGGCCAGGATCGCGGCCTCGGTCTGCTCGGCGCTGGCTTCGGCGATAGGGGTCAGCACCTGGCCGGTGGCCGGGTTGAGGATCGGCTCGACGACGCCCTCGCCTGCGACTAGTTCGCCATCGATCAGGAGTGCGGTGGACAACGGGGTCTGCGCGACTGGCATGTGCAGGGTTCCTTCTTGTGGTGTGGCCATGCGGCTAAAGGGATGACTTGCGCCCGCCGTGGGGCTGCTCGCGGGCGACCGTCAGAAACGGGTCGACCAGCGCCGGGCGCGCCGTGCCGCGGCGCCAGGCCAGGCCCACGTCGAGGGTCTGGGTCAGGTCGGCAATCGGGCGGGCCTCGATGATGTCGCCTTCCAGCGACCACGGGCGGTAGGTCATGTCAGGCTGTATCGACACCCCCAGGCCCGCTGCCACCAGGCTACGCACCGCCTCGGTGGAGGCCGTGCGCAGGGTGATGCGCGGCTGCAGCCCGGCCTGCGCCCACTGGCGCTGGGCGGTGTGGTCCATCTCGTCGACGTTCAGCTGGATCAGCGACTCCCGGGCCACGTCGCCCAGGTTGATGCTGTCGTGTTCGAGCAACGGGTGCTGGGCCGGTAGCCACAGCCGGTAGGGCGAGTGGGTCAGCACCTCCGATTGCAAGGCGTGACGGTCTTCGAGGTTGGAGAGTATCAGCACGCCCACATCGATTTCGCCGCTGACCAGCAGGTGCTCGATGTACGGTCGCTCGTCTTCCATCACGCGGATTTCGACGTTGGGGTAGGCACGCTGGAAGCGCGTGAGCAGGTCGGCCAGGTAGTAACCCGCCACCAGGCTGGTCACCCCCACCACCAGCTGGCCGGCGACCTGGTCGGTGCTCTGCTGCAGGCTGCGCTTGGCGTTGTCCACCGTGGCCAGGATCAGGTGCGCCTGGCGCAGGAACTGATGGCCCTGGTGGGTCAGGTGCATGCCCTTGGCGTGGCGATTGAACAGGCTCACGCCGATTTCCTGTTCCAGCTGCTGGATGGCCAGGGTCAGGGTGGACTGGGAGATGTACACCGCCTGGGCCGCAGCCGAGATCGAACCGGTCTCGGCCACGGCAATGAAGTGGCGGATCTGACGCAGAGTCATCATGGGCATTACCCGGTACGTTGTTTTTATAGATGTGGGCGAGTGTATATCTTTTTTATCGATGGCTTGGTGAAAACCGCCGCGCCTGTGGTTCAACGTGAAACCTCGTGGGCGGCCCCGGGTGGTTACAAAAAGGTGCGTACTTGTGGGGATCTGGCGCCCGCCCTAGATTGCCCGCCTCAATCACTGGAGTACCGAGCCATGCGCACCCTGATCATTCTCGCCCACCCCAACCTGGAAAAATCCGTCGTCAACCAGGCCTGGTTGAAAGCCCTTGAAGCCAGCGACATGAACGTCACCCTGCACCGCCTGTACGAGGTGTATCCCCAGGGCGGCGCGCTGGACGTGGAAGCCGAGCAGGCACTGGTTCGCGCCCATGACAGCATCGTGTGGCAGTTCCCGTTCTACTGGTTCAGCACCCCGCCGCTGCTCAAGCAATGGCAGGACGAAGTGCTCACCCACGACTTTGCCTACGGCCACGGCGAAGGGCAGCGCCAGCTGGCGGGCAAACGTGTTGGCATGGCGATTTCTGCCGGCATCAGGCAAGACGATTACAGGGCCGGCGGGCGTTACAGCTACAGCCTGGACGAACTGCTGCGCCCGCTGGAAGTCACCCTCCGCTACATCGAAGCACTGCCGGTACGCCCGTGGGTGTTCTATGGTGCCGAGTACGCCATCGACCCGGCGGAGCTGGAGGCCAACGCCGAAGGTTACCTGGATTACCTGCGCCAATTTGCCCAGGCAGCCTGAGTTCAGCCTTCGGCGGGCGCCGGCGGTGTCTCGGTGGCGAGCGCATTACCTGAATGCAGGGCACCCCACTGGCACATCGCATCGATGATCGGCTGCAAGGTGCGGCCGTGCTCGGTCACCCGATACAGCACCTTGGGCACCTTGCCAGGGAAGGCTTCGCGCTCGACCAGCAGATCGCCCTGCAACTCCTTGAGTTGCTCGGTGAGCACCTTCGACGACAAGGGGCGCATCAGGCGCAGCAGCTCGCCTGTGCGCTTGGGGCCTTCCATCAGGTGGCACAGGATGGAGCACTTCCAGCGCCCGCCGATGGCCTCGATGGTAGCGTCGATGGGAAAGTTGAACACGCGGTTGACCATGTACTTCTCCTGACAAAAGGCGCGTAGCAAAAAGCCCGCAGTTACGCGGGCTTTCGGCTGTAGGTCGCTAGCGGGTTCCGGCGAATGCCGGACGCCCGATCATTCCCACTCTATTATCAATTGACCACCCAAGCCCAAATAAATAAGCATTTATAGGCAGCCAAAAATAAAAAGACCATAAAAAATGCCATGCCAAGCCAAAACCCGGTCAGGAAGCGGGGTCAGTGCCGCTCGCGGCAAAGGCGGCCGATAGCTGCCGCTCCAGGATCGCCAACTCATGAGCGTCCCCATCACGTTCGACCTCAACCATTAGCGCCGCCGCGTACGGCGGATCTGCCTGGAAAAGCTCTGCCATTGCTTCATCGTGGCTACGATCTTTCATCACTTACCTCATGGTATCAGCATCACGACCGATCCTGATCAGATATCTAACGTAGGTAAACCGTTCACGATGCTAATAGTCTTCAGACTGACTGTCACGACCCGTTGGAACAACTCCAGCGGATACTTGGGGTTACTCATAGTTTCGGTAGCCCAGTCGTTCGCGTCATTGACAATGCCACTACTCTTGTCGGGACGTACTGCCTGACGCTCCATCACCCAGTCTAATGCAGCCCGGCCATTGACTAAGTAATCCCAAGCAGCCTCGGGGATGCCTTTTAGGGTAATGCGGTGGTTATAGATGACCGTAGTTTTGTCACCCTTTTTGGCTAATTTCATCTTCTCCACACGGTAATCCGCATTGGTCAGCGCCCCCTTGGCATCAATAAGCAACGGATAAGGCTCGATGGTTTCGTAGTTAAGGTGGAGATCGACCAAGGAGCGACCTGCATGACTGAAGGTCCAGAAGTCGACAGCGTTCTTAACTGTCGGAATGCGCGGCAGCTCCTTGCTAAGATTATCGGCATAGCGCTCACGGTAGTCCGGGGAATGCAGGATACCGTAGACATAGTAGAACAAGTCTTGCTTGCTGATCTGCTCGCTAGGATACGCTGCTTGAAAGTGAGCCAATCCTATGTCGGTAATACCGTCTCGACGCCGAATACCAACTTTCGCAGGTTCAACAAAGAGATCATCTTTTGAATCTCTTGCTGCTTCATCGTAGATATAGAGGGGGAAACATTGACCCTTCTCAAGACTGTCAAAGTTGGGAGGTAAATTCGCTACAAATGCAGAAAATCCTGTACGCGCTCCAATCCCGGACACACAAATTACAACGTTTTCAACTCCGGACTGAGGAAAGATACGTGGCATTTGGTACACACGCTCATTGAGAGTTCGGCTGTAATAAATCCACTGCTTAGTGAACGGGCGGTAGAGTGAGGGCGTCAGGGACGTCGCCTCGAACTCAAAAGCACGGTCCTTAGCCAATTCCTGTTTGACATTGTGCGTCCAACTAATTCGCTGTGGGTTTGTATCAATAAATCCATCCACAATCGCTTCACGCCCCTTTTTATCCAGAGTAGGATGGGCAGCATTAAAGCGTTTCAACTCCGAGTTGTAGAAGTTGATCATACGGGTGACGTTATTTTCCAACTTAGAAACGCTGGCGTTGTATGCCCAAGCATCCCGAGCGGTCAAGATGCCTTGCGAGTAATTATCGAATAGCTTTGGCCCTTCGCCTCTTTTGTCACCTAAAACAATGAACTGACTAAAGCTGTTATCTCGTTGTTTGAGCCAGTCGCCATGTCCATCAGGAGAAATAGGCTGCCAGTCAGCTATGCCTGAAACGCTAACGTAGCTGGCAATCCTCTCGAGCTTTTCTTCTTTACTGAGGTCGTCACCAATATCGTGATAATAGATCTGGCCGTGGACTGCAGCATCTGGATTCTTAATCAGAATAGAAATAGCTATACCGGCCATACTCCCACTACCGAAAATATTGCCACCCTCTTTGGCCCTCCCTTTGCTCAACATGTTTTTTCGTATATCACCACGCAAATTAAAAACATGAATGCAGGAAAACTCCTCGGTCAGACATTTGCGCACACCATCCATTGCAGACTTCTCTAAAAATCCCCCATTGGTCACGTAACCAACTATGCCCGCATTTCCAATACGATCACTGGCCCAGCGAATGGCGCGAATGTAGCTGTCATACAAACCTTTGGTCAGAGTTGCGTTAGAACGATCCGCGTAGGTGCAGCGGATACGGGCATCAAGGGACGGGTATTCAACGTTATCGTTATTGTCATTCTCGCTTTTCTGCCCGACAGAATACGGAGGATTCCCTACTATTACCCGAATATCCAAATCTTTTTGACGCTTACGACGTGCACTGTTGTCCTCCAGCAAGGCATCTACCAGATCATCCTTTTCATACATCTGGAAGGTGTCAGTCAAACAGATACCTTCAAACGGGGTATAACCATCACTCACTTCGCCGTGATAAGCAGCTTCGATGTTGATCGCAGCGATGTAGTATGCAAGTAGTACGAGTTCATTGGCATGTATTTCATGTCGATATTTATGCGGTAGCTCGTCCGGCGTGATCAAGCCCGACTGGATGAGGCGCGTTATGAATGTGCCTGTGCCGGTGAAGGGATCTATGATGTGAACGCCCTTGCTACCTAAAGTCTGACCGAATTCTTTATTCAACAGATAGTTCACGCTATGCAGGATGAAGTCCACCACCTGAACAGGGGTGTAAACGATGCCCAATTTGTCTCGCATTTTGGGAAAAGCATTGGCAAAAAACTTTTCGTATAGTTCGACAATGATCTTCTGCTTGCCCTGAGCATTGTCGATACCCGCTGCGCGCTGCCGCACGCTGGCGTAGAACTTTTCCAAGGTATCAGCTTCTTTGGCAAGGTGATGCTCATGGAGCGCGTCAAGAACCCCCTGCATGGCCTTTGACATGGGGTTGTGGCTTGCAAAGCTGTACTCATCGAACAGCGCATCGAACACCGGCTTGGTTACAAGATGCTGGGCAAGCATCTCAACGATCTCACCATCAGTTATGCTGTCGTTGAGGTCATCACGCAGCTCTGCTGCGAAGGCTGCGAAAGTAGCTTTCTCGTTGGTATATTCTGGGTTTTCCAGAATGCCCTGAATGCGGTCGATATGGGTGCGGGCAATCTTAGCAATGTCGTTGGCCCAGTCTTCCCAGTGGTGGCGGTTGCCACACTTCTCGACGATCTTGGCGTAGATGGCCTTCTCAATTTCACCGACCTCGTAGGTCAGCTCAGCCTGTTGAGTTATCTGACCTTCGACATCGTATTTAGCGCGCTTTTCGCCAATGCCGTATTGGCCTTTACCGGCCTTGCCATTGCTAGTACCAGTGGTTTTCTTGGACTTCTTCTCGGCTTTGTCGGTGATGGCGATAACTTCCATCTTACGCGGGTCTGAGCCAATCAGGTCGAGCTTGTTAACCATGGCATCGAAACTGTCGTCGTGCGAACGCAACGCCTGGAGCACCTGCCAGACCACCTTGTAGGTCTGATTGTCGTTGAGAGCTTCGTGAGGCTCCATCCCAGCCGGGATAACCACCGGCAACACGACATAGCCACGCTTCTTGCCCGGTGCGTTACGCATCACACGGCCAACGGACTGAACCACATCAACTTGGGAGTTACGCGGAGTGAGGAACAGCACAGCATCCAATGCTGGCACATCCACGCCCTCAGACAAGCAACGCACGTTGCTAAGAATGCGACAAGTATTGGCCGGAGCCTCAGCCTTAAGCCACTTCAGCTTGGCTTCCTTCTGGCTGGCATTCATACCGCCATCAACGTGCTCGGCCTCGCAGGTCAGTCGTGCAGCCTCATCGATTTCCTCGGATTCCTGATACGCCTCCACGACCGACTGGAACATGTCGGCAATGTTGACGGAGCTGACCTTGTGCTTGGTGCCCTTGTAATTGGGCGAAATGACCTGGCAGAACGCGACAGCACGTTTCATTGGCTCATCATCACCGATGAGCTGTTCGTGCAGTCCTTGTTTAGCCAAAGCCTTCCAGCAGCCAACGATTTTCGCTGCGTCATCTACTTTGAGCTGGTTGTTTTCATCCTTCAGCATGTCCTGAAGGCGGCGGCTAATGGTGCTCTCCTCCACAGTGAGTACCAGCACCTTGTAATCAGTGAGCAGGCCACGCTGGACAGCCTCGGAGAAGTTGATGACGAACAACTCCTTGCCATACAGGGCTTCGTCATCCATAGAGCAAAGCGTGACCTCACCTGACTCTGCCTTGACCTTGGCACCGTCGCCGTAGATGCGTGGCGTGGCTGTCATATACAAGCGCTTCGCTGCGCGTATGTCGGCACCATCGTGGACACGCACGAAGTTGCTTTCGTCGTCATCGCCAAAGGTCGCGCCTGTAGTACGGTGAGCTTCGTCGCAGATCACAAGGTCAAAGTCAGCCAAGCCATGCTCATGCTGGGCACGGCTGATCACATCGATTGAGTGATAGGTGGAGAACACCACGCTCATGTGCTCAGCGTCATGACGCTTGAGCATTTCTGCTGCCAGACGGTCCGCTTTGGTTGTGGCCGGGTATCGCAGCTCGTGGGTGAATACCTGAACCGCGTCATCCTCGGCCTTGCGCTTCTTGCCTACGTCACTGTCGGAACAGACAGCGAAGCTGTGCAGCGGTATTTCAGTTTCCTGCGTCCACTCTGTGAGGGTCTGCGACAGGAGGGACAAGCTAGGCACCAAAAACAGGACACGCTTGCCCTTACCAGCCAGATGCTCAGCAATCTTCAGGCTGGTAAAGGTTTTGCCAGTGCCGCAAGCCATGATCAGCTTGCCGCGCTCAGCATCCTTGAGGCCTGCGGCGACAGCATTTAATGCCGTCTGCTGGTGTTCACGCAGCTGCTTCTTGGATTTGAGCGCAACCGCTTTGCTGGACTGGTACTTGGCCCAGTCAATCTGGCTGTCTTCCAAGGCTTGCAGATCGATCTTGTTGATCGAAAGATGTTGGCCCTGCAAAGCATCCTCAGCGTGCTCGCTCCAGTTGTTGGTGGTCGTAACGATGATTCGGTGCGAGAAAGGAGCTTTACCCGAAGCGGTGAAGAAACTGTCGATGTCCTTCTTCTGGACTTTGTAGTCTTCGGCGTACAGCTTGCATTGGATGGCGTGGTACTCGCCTGTGCCCCGAGTGCGCGCTACCAGATCAATACCTGCATCCTTACCGCTCAAGCCCTGCTCTTTGGCCCAATCGGCGTACGTCCACACCTGATCATACAGATCACGGTAGGTCGCTTCGTTGCGAAGGTAGACGCAGATCAGCTCCTCAAAGTAGGTGCCCTTCTCGCGCTCGGTGACTGAGGTAGAACGATAAAAATCCAGAAGCGCGGCAAGGGCCGACATATGCAATTCCTTTCAAAGCGGCTGACAGAATAAAAAAGCGCCATTCTAGCAACTGCCTGTACTGAATTGGATTGCACAATCCAGAGATTTCGGCCCTGAACCCTTACGATTTTCGAGGAAAAACGACAGCGCTCATTTTTTCTCGAATGGCCGCTTGCAACTCACGAAACTCGATCATCATCTGCTCGACCTCGACTGCGCTTGCCCCCAGACCGTTTTTCTCCGCAAGCCAGAGCTTCAACAAGCCAGCGACCCGTCCCAAGTCGCCATTGATCCTGCCTAGATCAGCCACCGCCTTGAGATCGACGACCGAACGGATCGGATGGTGGAGAGCTCCCGCCCGCAGTAAAGCAGATAGGGAAAGCCCAGCGTTGCGGGCGCGGCTTTCTATTTCTGCTTCCTCAACAGCAGTCACGCGAAACCGAAGCGTACGGTCGCGGTTCAATCCTTCCTTTTTGGTGTCGCTTTGTTTTGGCATGGCTCCTCCTTTCCTGGATCGCGGCAGCGATTGATGGCCTCGCAGAGCAAGATGCCGTCGAACCGCAGGTGAGTAAGGTGGCGGTGTTCGTAGAGGAACGGCGAAGCCGTGTAGCTACAAACACACATCTTGCCGTCCAGTGAAGCGCAAACATTTGCGCATCTCTGCGAACAGCTCTGAAATAATACCACTGAGCATACTTACGCATATGTACGCTAGGTTGAGCATGGCATAGATGCAACTTTATGCGCATACTTGCGTAATCATGCTTAGGCGGAGCTTGCGATGAAGAACACACCGAAAGAGGGACTTAGCGGCGCGGGTCGGGTAGCATTTCTAGCGCGTCTTGAGGAATTCCGAGTCCTGATTCAGGCCGGTTGGCCGGTGACGGTCGTATACGAGAATCATGGTGGACATAAGACGAGCCTCAGCTACAGTCAGTTCGCCCGATACGTTGGTAAATACATCCGCACACCGACCAAACGCGGAGCCCAGCGAGCAAGGGCTACGGACGGAACACACCCCCCAACGACACCGTTGCTTGAGCAAAGGCAATCTACCCACCCAACGCAACCGAGCACCATGTCGAAACGTCAGCCTGGGTTTCAGCATGACCCAAGCAGCGGAAACAATCGTGACGATCTCATCTAAAATTTATGAGTTTCTGTGCCTACCTGGGACACGATCAGTGCCGACTGACCGAAAATCACGGTCAGTCTGGCGTTTAATTATTTTTAGGGCGAACCACAGCGACATTCATCACAGTCGATATCGTCCATGTCAACCTAACTAGCCAATCATTCTATCGATGCAACTGGCATATCGGGGCACGATCAGGCACGAATAATAGTGACTGATCGAGGTCAATCATATGCGTAATATATTCGCAGCCCGATTCAAAGACAAAACGCTGTCAGAATACATCTCGAACGAAACACCCGCTTCTCCGCTCCAAAAACTCCTACGCCAAGCGGCCTATAGCACCAAAATAGTCGGAGCCGCTTTTATAGCGATGGCCGTATACATCGCCCCGGCCCCGGCCTATGCAATCTACTGCTCGAACTGCTCAACGTTCTATCAGCAAATTTTTGAGTATGCTGAGGCGGTTAACACGGCTCTGAACACCGCCGAGCAACTGCAAACCCAGATGCAGCAGTATCAAAGCATGATCACGCAGGGCACGGGCTTGCCTGATTCGATGTTCGGCAGTATCGCTGCTGATCTTAAAAACGTGATGAACGTCTACGACCGCTCGCAGGCGTTGGGCCGCCAAATCCAGAACATGGATTCGCAGTTCAACACGGCTTTCCCCGGCTTCAATTCGTACCTGAATCAAGCTGCCAACTCGGCTGAGTCACCGACACAAGATCGTTATCAGACGTGGTCTGAGCAAGGCCGCGATAACGTGAAAGCTGCGCTAGAAGCGGCGAACCTCAATACCAGCACCTTTGAGTCTGAGGGCGAGCAGCTTGACCACATGATGACCCGTTCACAGTCGGCTATGGGCCGGATGCAAGCACTTCAGGCGGGCAACGAAATAGCCTCGCAGAACGTACAGCAGTTGCAAAAGTTGCGCGATCTGGTGGCTACGCAAATCAACATGCAGGGCAACTATCTGGCTCAACAGGGTGACCGTACAGCAGCCAGCGAAGCTACCGAACAGCAGTTTGAAGCGCGCAAAAATACACGCGGCGGCGTAAAGGGGTACTGAGAATGACTATTTCGAAATGGCTCATCGCGTTGATCTGCTCCGGCTCTGCACTAATCGGTTCTATGGTCACCGTGGCGGTTCAACGCAACAGCGAATGTACATCGGTGGCGGAGCAGCAACAGCGCGACGCTGATGCCTCGTTTGAAGCACGCCCGAACACTCGCGGCGGCGTTAAGGGGTACTAGCTATGGATCGTCGCCTACTGTTCTTCCTCGTCTTGGCGAGTGTATTCGTGAGCGGAGATGCTATGGCCGCGACCGACCTTTCCCATGCCGACACTTCGGTCCAGGGCCTACTCGACCTCGTTTTGTAGCAGTCGCACCAGTGGTCAGGAAAGCTGTATGACTACGCGATCAGATTATTCTGGCTGTTGGCCTCGATTCAGTTCATCTGGACGTTCATGCCTCTGGTAATGAAGCAAGCCGACTTCGGCGAGATTGTCGGCGAGCTGCTGCGCTTCGTCCTGGTGGTCGGCTTCTTTCTTGCTGTAATGAAATACTCGGTGGAGTGGTCATCTGCCATTGTCGATAGTTTCCGCAATGCGGCGGCATCTGCTAGCGGCCTCGGGCGCGCGTTAGAACCCGGCGATATGCTGGCGGTTGCGCTGGATTTTGGCCGCACCATGGTGAAGGGCATATCAGTGTTTTCTCCGGCCAAAGGACTTCTGATCGCAGTATGCGCAATCCTTGTATTGGCGTGTTTCGCCTTCATCGCTGCATTCATGTTCGTAACGCTCGTAGAGTCTTACGTCATCATCAATGCTTCGGTGTTGTTCTTTGGCTTTGGCGGGTCACAATGGACGCGTGATTTTGCAATCGCCCCAATGCGTTTCACCGTCGCAATCGGAGCCAAGCTGTTCGTCTTAACGCTGATCGTCGGCCTGATCGTTCAGTCGGCCAAGCAGTGGTTGGCCGCCTACACCAATGACGAAGCGTCGTTGATGACGATGGTCGGTCTGGCCTTGGTGTGCTGCTATCTGACAAAGACTATTCCCGACCTGATCGGCGGCATGATTAGCGGCTCGTCGATGGGTGGCGGATCAGCCATCGGTGGTATGGCGGCCGCCGGTGCTGCCGGTGCAGCGGCGGCAATCGCCACTATCGCCACGGCTGGGGCGGCCGCTCCTGCTGCTGCCGGTGCTCTCGGCGCTGCTGGCAGCAGTGGTGCAGCCGGTGCCGGTGCAGCGGGTGCCGGGGGTGGTCTCGCAGGGGCGATCAACTCCAGCTTTGCCGGTGCAAGCTCCGCCGGTGGTGCCGCTCCGTCTGTAGGTGGCGGTACCCCAATTGGCGTCGGGGCCAACACTGGCGGCGGTGCAGTTGCCAAGACGGCCAGCTCCGCAGGCGTGAAAACTGGCGGTGGCGCAGCTACCCAATCGGCTCCCCCCAGCAGCGGCACCCAGCAGGCCGCTAAGCAGGCCGGGAAGGCCACGCAGAGCGGCGATGACAATGATCAGAAAGCAACACCGAAAAGGGGAGCTGTTAGTTCCGGCAACGCACTGTCCCATGCGGTCAATGGTGGTGCAAAAGCGCTTGGCGTAATCGCCTCGATGACAGTCCCGGGCATGGAGAATGCACACTCAGCGTCGCTTGGCTCCGGTCTTCCACAGCCAGCTCACGGTGACTCCAGTTCGCTCAAATCCGCAGCGCCGGCTGCGGAAGCCCCAGGTATGGAATCCAATGTCATTCGACCAGATACGAACACCAGCTCGAATCCTGGTCGCACCGACGTTTCGAGCATAACCTCAAGCAATGACCAGCCAGAGAAATAACCATGAATAGCATTCTGATGTTCGCTGTATTCGTCGTACTCGCCTCCACCTTGGCCATTGCCATGTGGGCGTTCGGCCGCTGGCTACGAAGCAAAGGCTACGGGCCATTGCTCGATAGACTGGATCGACAATGTACCGCGTTGCAGCTTCGAGTTAGCCCGCTGGCCCTTTCGGCTTCCTTTCATATGTTTTCCGGAGTGCAACACCTGAATCGCCTCCCACTGCTTGGTAGCAAGAGCAATGCAGCTCAAGCCCAGCAAATTCTGATGGCGATCCGAGCGGCGCAGGAAGCCCAAAGGCTCGACTCTCCCGGCAACCGCTGACCCTACAATCCCCCGCCAGAGTGCGGGGGTTTGTTTTCCGGAGACACCAAATCTAAGTAGTACGCACGGACTTGTCTCAGCTCACCCTTTAGGAAAGCCCCCTACCGGTACTCCATCAGAACGACGCCCCCAGACAGCCTTGATCAAAAGTGCGGAAGACTCTGCCATTAGTAATACGCACGGACTTTGAACACCCTGAGCATCAGCTCGGACAGGACACCGTCTAATGCGCGGGGGCTTCGCCATTAGTAATACGCACGGACTTGGTACACTGACTCGCCGGTGCGTTTATGTATCTAGAAACCGCCATGACTGATACAGCCATTTGCTTAGCGATGGCCCGCACGCTCAAGCCCTCGCGCCTGAGGGACTGTGCCTTCGCCTGCTTGGAGTTCGCAGCTTCAAGGTAGGCTTCCCGGTCTACCGCACCGGAAGCGCGTCTGCGGCGTTCCTCGCGCTTCCTGTGCCGTTCCGCGGCCTCGGCCTGGCTGACGATGGTTTTAAGCTGACGCTGTTCGTCGGTGGTGATCCCGAACAAGTTGATAAGCGTGTCGTTTCGTGGCGTGTAGAGCGGCGCGTAGTCCTTACCACCAAAGCTAATCTTTTCCCCGGCCTCATAGGCTTTGGCCCTGCTGAACAGCGTCATAAGCTCTTTCGAGCGGCTATTCCATTGCGGGTCAAGCTCGCGGGCCAGCGCGGCCGCCTCGTGGTACATCTGCTTGCTGTTGGTCGCCCCTGACAGCAGCAGGAAATTCAGCCGCCAAAACAAGTGCTGCATCCGGCTGCCTTCGCTGACGCCGCCGCGCAGCTCAGCGAGCTTGCGCAGGTCTTCGAGGCGATCCCATGCGAGCTGTCTGCCGGAGAACCCGCGCAGATTGTCGGCCTTGCCGCCGGGCACCAGAAGGAAAGGCTTTTTCGTGGCGCGCCGCTCGCGCTGCTCGGCCTGTTCCTGCCGCTGCTGCTCGATTGTCCAGCGTGCCGTCGGTAGCAGCGTCTCGGCCAGATACTCGAAGTTGTAGCGGATCGGTTCGCCGTCTGCGCCGCTCTGGACATGAACCACGCGACAGACTTCCCCGCTCTTGCTATTGACCGTCTCCACGGTGCGCAGCACGCGGCTGGCGTCCTTGGCCATTGGGTCGGCCCCGACGTGCGCGAGGCGATCCACAAGGTAGCGTTGGCAGGCGTTCCAGCGGGGTAGGGCCTGTCGTGGAATGGTGCCCTCCAGCAACCACTTGGCCTGTATGCCCCGACCGCTGTAGATCAGCACGGACGGCGGCGGCAAGCCCTCTTCGGCGCAGAAGTATAGGACGGACGCGGCCAGTTGGTCAGGCGCTCGCCCAGCCAGCGCGGGCACGCGGTAGGTGTCGAGGTCGGCGAACAGCAGGCCAAGCCGCAGAAGATTAACGACGCGCCGATTGGGTCGGATGAACTCTGCCTGGGACATCCAAGTGTCACGTTTTTTGTCCAACAAACTGAGCACTTTTGGCATATCAGCCAAACGATGAGAAGACTGGCGCTTTTCACCTTGGGAGTCGACGAGCAACGAAAAAAAACCGGCTCTCGTCATATCGTGATACATCTGCGCTTCGTCCTGAGAACTGAAAAGCGCAAGCTGTAAACTTGCGCTATTCAGCTCTACAAGGCCGTTTGCAGTGTCTGAGTAAGGACGCGATGTCGACCTTGTCTCAGGCCTGAACCCCACCGCTCAGACTGCCATTCCTGGCCTAGGAGCGGGGCCGGACTCCCTGCATGTATCAATCCACTCCTCTACCTCGGCTAAATCCCACACGACCTTGCGGCTACTCACCGCAATTCGACGTGGAAATTTCCCCTTCATTTCAAAGTTATAGATCGTGCGCTCACACAGCGGGATCATCGCCAGGAGTGTCTTTTTGTCGATTAGTTTTTTGCTCGATGAATGCATAGCTAGGCCCTATCAGTCACAGCGAATGTGTGCCTGATCGTGCCTCTAGGTGCCCTTTGCTTCGACAGAATGATTGGCTAGAATGGTTGACATGAAAAAACAAACAACCATAGCTATTTGGGAGGGGTGTGATGCCTCCGTCGCAGAGGCCCTTCACCGATTCCTTGATCGCTGGGAGCCCTACTCCACAGCATCTAAACGCTATCCGATCGTTCGTCTGGTCGAAGAGCTTATCGACCCTGCCGTGGCGTCATACGCCGAAACGCTTTCATCGCGTTATCAGGGCCATATACCCGGGGCAGGAACGAATGTAGCGTTCAGCGCGATTATCCAGCTTGTTGGCATTGCCGCTATGGTCCGCCTACAGCGTCAGCTGCTACGAGCTTTTGTTCTGACTCACGACAAGCAGTCGGGGGATGATCGCTGCTTCATTGCGACGCTTGAGACATTGATAGAACTGGTGCTGGCATGTAAGCGCAAGCAGCCGTATACCAAGGATATGGACGGTTTGAACGGTCAACGCTTGAAGGGGTTTTGTAGATTCTGCGGCGCGCGAGCAGAGCTAGCATTGTTCGCAGAAGGTGAAGGTCAGCGTGACCTTGATGAACACCTACGCCTGAGCAACCTGTACTGCACCACCCACCGCCCAAAGACACCAGATGGACGCTGGAACCCGGCATACAGGCAAGCAATGAGATCTGTAGCACAGTTCGACCTAGAGCTGGCCAGATTGAGCAGACAATGCGCGATACGAGCAGAGCCTAAGGCAAAGTCAGGTGACGAGTTCGTCGACGCGTATATCTTTCGATACATGCTTAGCCAAACCCTACACCTAGCGGACGAAGCGGAGCTAAGAAATCTCGCTCGACTAATGGTGGACGTAAAGCTGACAGACCGAAGAAAGCAAATCCTCGTACTGCAAAAACTCGGCTTCAACCAATCAGAAATTGCTCGCAGACTGGAGATCGAGCGCCAAGCAGTATCCAAAGCTATTCGTTCAATTCCTGATTGTTTTAGACTGCCGAAAGCGTGAGTGCATTAAGCTAAATCATTGTATCTACGTGACCACACGTGTGCACTCGACGAACCCATTGACTTGCATTCAATCTGACTGGGTTTTGCATGGCGAATGGAGGCGGAAAAGCAGGCATCCCCGGCGGCAGCAACCGACACTCTGCTGCCTTAATGAGTAGCGGTTAAACTTAGCATGCCAAATAGCTTTACTAGTTCTGAAAAGTGGTTTCTATCCTCATTCAACATGCACAATATTTCGTTCGAGGTCTTTTGCCTAACTCCGTCGTAGATACCAATCCATTCCGCACCTGCGACGAGATCTTGAAATTCCACTCATAGGAGCATAGGTAGCATATATGAAATATTCAGATTTTCTGCAACTGGAGCAATTTAGCCACCAAAAACTAGGAGGATTCAATCCCAACTCACTCTTCACTCGCACAGTAGAATCTGCCGATTTACTCCCTTCAAACAGGCAACCATGGGACGCAGCACTCCCGGTTCATGTTCATGAATACATTCATTACTTGCACAACATATCAACACCTTCTGGTGTCGTATTTTTATTCAATGGATTTAATTTATTTTTTGAATTCATGAGAGGCACGAATAAGCATGGAATTTACGAACCAAAAAATCATCTATCTGAAAACACGGAATCCATTCTTAAAGTCTACAGCCTATTGCAAGGGAGAGTAATCGGAGAACGCCCATCTTCTGAATCAAAAATAAAGCTATGGAAATTTAGCGCACCAAATACTCAAGAGGTGCCTTTGAGACTTTTTGATTATGAGTTTGACACATTCAGCATGACGCGCATAGATGTTGAGTTAATCTCATACTACGGCAGCTCATATGAATTCACTTTGGAAATAGGAATTAATTTAATTACAGAAGGAATTGCCTATGAAATTGATCGAGAAATTAGGCGAAAAATTGGCGCATGGGATGACCTAGATGAACACACCCCACCTTACCCTTACCTGTTATTTCAGCATCTGATTGACTATCTTGTTGGTAGAAAAACCAGTTTATACGAACGTTTAATATTAGGAGTTTGCGCGCTATTAGAAATAGCCCCTGGCAAGGGATTGCTTCGCGCATGCAGAATGCTTAAGTCATTTAAAACTACTACTTCTGAGGGCTTCTGCAACTACATACTTACGCTCAAGCAGGGCCTCGAAGGTTTTAAGAGCGATCTAAAAAATCAAGTCATGCCCAATATGATTCGTAATTTTAGCGGATCTTCCTCCCTTCAAGGTGGAGTTGAAAAATATCTTGATTTTGTTTCGATCTCTTTCGAAAAAAGATGCACCTCTCCACTTATGGAGCTGGGCTTTATGCACATTACTTCACACGAGACGTTCTTTAGAAAAATCGCAAGTTTGGTTCCCCAATGGATATGCCAAGAGAAGCAAAACAATAAGGCGGAGATCAGTCTAATTGGAGATCCTGCCATCGTCAATGCTGTGGATGAAGTGGCTCTTTCTATTCTTCAATCGGCATTTCACTACGTGCAGCTTCATCTTAAGTCAGATGGCACTACAAGGAGAACTAGTGATATACCTAGCGTTAAGTGCCCTTTCATAGGCGCATGCCAAGCGCAGTCACAAGTTACTGACTCTAAAACATGTGCTCACGCCCCGTGGAGTAGCACATTCCGTGAGCAAGAGGGTATAAACAAACCGACTTGTTTTTACAGTCACGGCGTCAAAAGCCTTTTTTACGAAGATCACCCATAAGCCATTAGCGCGACCGCTAAAGAGAACACAGATGACTTATCATGTCGAATGCAAACGACCAGTCAGCCTCGATGAAAACTGCTGGTCAAATTGAGGATATTTCCCACCCAGCGACTAGTAGAGATAAGTGATAACTATGCAAGTTTCTTAAGCGTCCACTCATCAATCATATCAGCCCAATCCTGCAACATTGCACGACGCTGATCCCGGTACTCGGCCTTGTTGTAGACGGCGCGCACACCTTTCTGCTCGTGCGCGAGGCACTTCTCGATCCAGTCGGAGTTGTAGCCCGCCTCATGCAACAGCGTGCTAGCCGTGCGGCGGAGGTCGTGGGGGCCGAATTTTCCTAACGGCACCCCCTCCTTTTGAGCAAGACGATAAGTCAGCGTCAGTACCTGGTTGATCGTAGCCGCACTCATTGGCAAATCAGAGTCATAGCGTGACGGCAGAACGTACTCAGAACCCCCAGCCAGGGTCTTCAACGCGATGAAGAAATCCAGTGCCTGCCGGGACAGGAACACCAAATGAGGGTTTCGGCGCTTCATCCGCTCTTTGGGGATCGTCCATAGCGCCTCGCTGAAATTGATCTCACTCCACGTCGCGTTGGTCAGCTCACTCTTGCGCACCATCGTCAGCAGCAGGAGCTTGGCTGCAGCACGAACCGAAGTCGCGGTACCGATCCTGTCCATGTACTGGTACATCAGCGCGATTTCATCAGGCGTCAACGCCCGGTCGCGTGGCTCGAATTTAGCAATGCTAGCAGACCTTACCAGATCTGCGGGGTTTTCAACCTTTTGACCACGCTCAATGGCCCAACGAAAGACCTGCAGCACGATCTCACGTGAATGGACGGCGGTCGCTCTACTATCGCGTCAGTCAGCGCTCGCAGGTCCTCATGAGTGATTTCAGCCAGCTTCTGATTGCCAAACTTCGGTTTCAATTCGCGCTCGTAGACTGAACGGCGCATATCTCGTGTCGAGTCCGCCATCTGATAGCCGCGCAGCCATTTTTCAGCCCAATCATCAAAGGTCTCAGCACCCTTGGTGCGGGCCTTCGCACGCGCCTTCTCCTTAGCAGGCGACTTGCCTGCGGCAATCATCTTCTTCGCCTCCCCTAGCCGCTCGCGCGCCTCTGCCAGGGTGATCCCACCTAAGCCATAACGACCGAAGGTGACGGTCTCCTGCCGACCATTGATTGAGTAGTTGTAGCGGAAGGAGATTGAGCCGGCCGGTGTAACCGCCACGTACAAGCCATCGCGGTCAATCACCTTGTAGAGCTTGTCTTGCGGCTTGAGATTTCGAAGCTTGGTATCAGTAAGCATGGCTTCCATTTATTCCATGAAAAAATACCATGCTCTGAAAAGCGCGGAAGAATGGGGCTTAACCCCAGTAAAACCGGGCCTCTTGGCTATCCCGATACCATGCTCATCCTGAAACAAGGGACATGGTATCAAGCGTCATGCATGGCATCGGATGCAGTTGGTACCCCATACCATGCCATAAAAAAACCATGCTTGGCGATGCAAAACGCTGCCTGAACTTGCCAGACCCAAAAAGCCAAAAGCCCGCAATTACGCGGGCTTCAGGGCATTTTTTGCTAGATCATGCCGGGCTATGCCGGAAGCAGGATCATTCCCACTCGATCGTCGCAGGCGGCTTGCTCGATACGTCGTAGGTGACGCGCGAGATGCCTTCGATCTCGTTGATGATGCGGCCGCTGACGGTTTCCAGCAGTTCGTATGGCAGGTGCGCCCAACGCGCGGTCATGAAGTCGATGGTCTCGACCGCACGCAGCGCCACCACCCAGGCGTAACGACGGCCGTCACCGACCACGCCCACCGATTTCACCGGCTGGAATACCACGAAGGCCTGGCTGACCTTGTGGTACCAGCCGGCCTTGCGCAGCTCTTCGATGAAGATGTGGTCGGCACGACGCAGCAGGTCGGCGTATTCCTTCTTCACTTCACCCAGGATGCGCACACCCAGGCCCGGGCCCGGGAACGGGTGACGGTAGACCATGTCGTACGGCAGGCCCAGCTCCAGGCCCAGACGACGGACTTCGTCCTTGAACAGTTCGCGCAGCGGCTCGACCAGCTTGAGGTTCATTTCCTCCGGCAGGCCACCGACGTTGTGGTGCGACTTGATCACGTGGGCCTTGCCGCTCTTGGCACCGGCCGACTCGATCACGTCGGGGTAGATGGTGCCCTGGGCCAGGTACTTGATGTTGTGCAGTTTGTTCGACTCGGCATCGAACACGTCGATGAAGGTACGACCAATGATCTTGCGCTTCTTCTCGGGGTCCGCTTCGCCGGCCAGGTTGTTCAGGAACTGGTCCTCGGCGTTGGCACGGATCACCTTGACGCCCATGTTCTCGGCGAACATGGCCATCACCTGCTCGCCTTCGTGCAGGCGCAGCAGGCCGTTGTCGACGAACACGCAGGTCAGTTGGTCACCGATGGCCTTGTGCAGCAGCGCCGCAACCACCGAGGAGTCCACGCCGCCGGACAGGCCCAGCAGCACGTTGTCGGTGCCGACCTGGGCGCGCACCTGGGCGATTGCGTCTTCGGCGATCTTCGACGGGGTCCACAGTGCTTCGCAGCCGCAGATGTCGAGGATGAAGCGCGACAGGATGCGACCGCCCTGCTTGGTGTGGGTCACTTCCGGGTGGAACTGCACGCCGTAGTAGCCGCGATCATCGTTGAACATGCCGGCGATCGGGCAGCTTGGGGTGCTGGCCAGGATGTGGAAGTCTTCCGGGATGCGGGTGACCTTGTCACCGTGGCTCATCCACACGTCCAGGCCGAATACGCCGTCAGCGTCGACGTGGTCTTCGATGCCGTCGAGCAGGCGGCTCTTGCCGACCACATCGACACGGGCGTAGCCGAACTCGCGCAGCTCGGAACCTTCAACCTTGCCGCCCAGTTGCTCGGCCATGGTCTGCATGCCGTAGCAGATACCGAATACCGGTACGCCCAGGTCCCATACGGCCTGTGGCGCGCGCGGGCTGTCGGCTTCGTGCACCGACTCGGGGCCGCCGGCGAGGATGATCCCGCGGGGGGCGAATTCGCGAATCGCCTCGTCGTCCATGTCGAACGGGTGCAGTTCGCAGTACACGCCGATTTCGCGCACGCGGCGGGCGATCAGCTGGGTGTACTGGGAACCGAAGTCGAGGATCAGGATACGGTGAGCGTGAATGTCGAGGGCCATGACTCAATCTCGTCAGTGGTAATCGGAAACGACGCGGGGCTGTCGTGAACAGCCCCGCTTACAGGTATTGCCAGGAGCATCAACCTACGCGGTAGTTTGGCGCTTCCTTGGTGATCTGCACGTCATGCACGTGGGACTCGGCCATGCCGGCACCGGTGATGCGCACGAACTCGGGCTTGGTACGCATTTCTTCGATGTTGGCGCTGCCGGTGTAACCCATCGAGGAACGCAGGCCGCCCATCAGCTGGTGGATGATCGCGGTCAGGGTGCCCTTGTACGGCACGCGACCTTCGATACCTTCCGGTACCAGCTTCTCGGCACCGGCCGAGGAGTCCTGGAAGTAGCGGTCCGAGGAACCCTGGGCCTGGGACATCGCACCCAGCGAACCCATGCCGCGGTAGGCCTTGTAGGAACGACCCTGGAACAGCTCGATCTCGCCCGGGGCCTCTTCGGTACCGGCGAACATCGAACCCATCATCACGGCGCTGGCGCCGGCGACGATGGCCTTGGACAGGTCACCGGAGAAGCGGATGCCACCGTCGGCGATCAGCGGTACGCCGGTGCCTTCCAGCGCGGCAGCCACATTGGCGATGGCGCTGATCTGCGGCACGCCGACGCCAGCGACGATACGGGTGGTGCAGATCGAGCCAGGGCCGATACCGACCTTGACCGCGTCGGCGCCGGCTTCGGCCAGGGCCTTGGCGGCTGCGCCGGTGGCGATGTTGCCGCCGATCACCTGCACGTCGGGGAAGTTCTGCTTGACCCAGCGCACGCGGTCGATAACGCCCTTGGAGTGGCCGTGGGCGGTGTCGACCACCACCACGTCGACGCCGGCAGCAACCAGTGCGGTCACGCGGTCGCCGGTGTCCTTGCCGGTACCCACTGCAGCACCGACGCGCAGGCGACCCTGGTCGTCCTTGCTGGCGAGCGGGTAGGCCTTGGCTTTCTCGATGTCGTTGACGGTCATCATGCCCTTGAGGGCGAACTTGTCGTCGACGATCAGTACGCGCTCGATGCGGTGCTTGTGCAGCAGCTCGCGGGCCTCGTTCTTGTCGGCGCCTTCGCTGACCGTGACCAGACGCTCTTTGGGCGTCATCACTTCACGCACGGTGGCGTCGAGGCGGTTTTCGAAGCGCACGTCACGGGAGGTGACGATGCCGACCAGGTCGCCATTGTGCAGCACCGGCACGCCGGAGATGTTGTGCAGGCGGGTCAGTTCGAACAGGTCGCGTACGGTGGCGTCGGCCTCGATGGTGATCGGGTCCTTGACCACGCCGGCCTCGAACTTCTTGACCTTGCGCACTTCGGCAGCCTGCTGCTCGATGGTCATGTTCTTGTGGATGATGCCGATGCCGCCTTCCTGGGCCATGGCAATGGCCAGACGGGCTTCGGTCACGGTATCCATGGCGGCGGAAACCAGTGGAATGTTCAGCTCGATGCCACGGGTCAAACGGGTCTTGAGACTGACTTCGTTAGGTAGCACCTCGGAGTAACCGGGTACTAGGAGAATGTCGTCGAAGGTCAGGGCTTCTTGGCTGATACGCAGCATCGCGGGGGCTCCCGGGCGGGAAAATGGAAGCGCGCCATTATACTCATGCGCGCCGTGTGACTCAATGTAAAGATGGGCCTTCGGTCAGTTGTCTTGCAGCTTTACCTGCACCACTGCCACCGGCTGGTCGAGCCAGTCGGCAAAGGCATCGATGAAAGACGGCTTGAAACCGGCCTCGCCCCAGTTGTTGAAGATGAACCCCAGGTTGGAAAAGGCACAGGGCTGCAGGTAAAGGAAGCCGTTGATGTCGTCTTCATGGCCGCAGCGCGGGCAGGTGAAGTTGTCGCTGATGCCGGGCATCCACTCTTCCAGGCTGGCGAACAGCTCCACCCCCACTTCCCGGCGGCACTCGGCGCAGCCGGCTTCTTCGAGAAAGCCTTCGGTAGGTGTATAGATGCAGCGCTTGTAGATGACTTCCAGGCCATTGACGGGCTGGCCGTACGGTAGCAACTGCGGCCGCTCGACCACCTTGCGCGCACCCTCGGCGATGGCATAGCCCATGCGGTTGCCGGTGCGTCCGCAGGTGCTGAGCTGTTCCTCGATCACCTTTTCGCGTACCAGCCAGCGCAGGATCGCGCGGGCGCGCGGCTCGTGCACCGGCACGGTGGAGATCTTGGGGACGATGATGCTCTGGAATGTCATGAAGGCGGCCGAACAGGTTAAAGGTGCCAGTTTACCTCACTCAGGTAGCGCGCGATCAGCGCGATGCCGCTGGCCAGCACCAGCCAGGTGACCAGCCGCACGAAGGTTTCTCGGGACATCTTCAGGGTCAGCCGGCGCCCCACCCACAGGCCGGCGAACATCATCGGCAGCAGGCACAGGGCAAGCAGCAGCAACGGCAGGTCGGCGTACACCCCGGCAATCAGGAACAGGCTCAGGCGCACCACGGTGCTGCAACTGATCAGCGCGCTCTGGGTCGCGCGCACCTGCTCCTTGGCGTCGAGCCGGGCATTGAGGTAGATGGCATAGAGGAAGCCGCCGCTGCCGAACAGCGCACCGAACAGGCCGCCGGTGATGCCCATCGGCACCGACCAGCCGGCATTCAGGCGCGCCGGCTTGACCTTCACCGCCAGGCTGTAGAGCGCATAGGCGCTGATGAACAGGCCCATCAGCAACAGCAGCAGGTCGGACTTGAGGTTGAGCAGGAACACCACGCCCAGGGTGCAGCCGATGGCCATGCACGGCAGCAGGCGCAGCAGTTCGCCGCGCACCACGGCCTTGCGCGCCGGCAGCCAGTTGCCGAAGGCAGCGACGAAGTCCAGCAGCACCAGCAACGGGATGATGCGCGACAGCGGCATGAAGTTGATCAGGACCGGCCCGGCGACCAGCGCGGTGCCGAAGCCGGCGATGCCGAACACGATGTAGGCGACGCCGATGCCAAGCAGTATCGGCAGCCATTGGAGCGCAGTGAAAGGGAGCGAGTCGAGCAGTGTGGAGAGCATGGTGTATGCCTGAGTCGTGAGTGAGGCAGCGTTCAGACGAACTTTAGCCATTGGCCAGCCATGCCGACTAATATGCAATTGCGCCATCAGCCATCTCGAAAAGGCATCCCTCATGATCTCTACCCGACAGTTGCGCTACTTCGTCGAGATTGCCGAGTCCGGCAGTTTCAGTGCTGCCGCCGAGCGCCTGTTCGTCGCGCAGTCGGCGCTGAGCCGGCAGATAAAGGAGCTGGAGAGTCAGCTGGCCACCCCGCTGTTCGAACGCACCGCCCGCCAGCCGCGCCTGACCGCAGCGGGCCTGGCGTTTCTGCCGCGGGCCCGCAACCTGCTGGGCGAGCTGGAGAAGGCCTGCCGCCTGGCCACCGAAATCGGTCAGGGCCTGCGCGGCAGCCTGCGCCTGAGCCATTCGAGCACGGTGCCGCTGACCGGCGCGCTGCTGGATCGGCTCACGGGCTACCTGCAGCACAACCCCGGCGTGTCGATGGACATCGCGCAGCTATCTTCCGAGGCGCAACTGGAGGAACTGGCCGAAGGTCGCCTGGAGTTCGGCCTGCTGCGCCTGCCGGTGCTGCGCCAGCACGAAGGGCTGTGCGTGCAGCCGCTGTTCGACGAACCGCTGCTGCTGGCGGTGGCCGCAGACCACCCGCTGGCCGATGAGCCGAGGGTGTACCTGGCGCAGTTACGCGACGAGGCGTTCATTTCCATCCCCCACCGCCAGCGCGGTGGCTTGAGCTACCTGTCGGCCGAGCTGTGCATGCGTGAAGGGTTCTTCCCTCGGGCTGCGCGGGTGGTGTCGCGCAAGACCACGCAGTTGCAGTTGATCCAGGCCGGGTTCGGGGTGGCCTTGCTGCCACGGTGCATGCGCGATATTGCGCCGGCGGCGCTGCGCTTCGTGCCGCTGGCCGACGCGGGGTGCGTGAGTACGGTGGCGCTGGCCTATCGACGCGATGCCGGGCCGTTGGTGCATCAGTTTGTGGAGCACATGCAGGGCTGAGCCGGCAACGTCGTCTCCTGCAAGAGACCGCGCATGACCTGTAGGAGCCGGCAAGCAGCGCCGCCACCTGCCGGGACTGCAAAGACCGCGCGATTCCCTTTATGATGCCCCGCATGATCAAAGACCCTTTCGAAAGACTCGGCCTGGACCGCGAGGTCCTTACCGTCAGCCAGCTCAACGGCCGCGCCCGCGTGCTGCTCGAGGACGTGTTCAGCAACATCTGGGTCGAGGGCGAAATCTCCAACCTCGCCCGGCCCGCCTCCGGCCACGTCTACTTCACCCTCAAGGACAGCGGCGCCCAGGTGCGCTGTGCACTGTTTCGCAACAACGCCGCCCGCGTGCGCCAGGCATTGCGCGACGGCCTGGCGGTCAAGGTGCGTGGCAAGGTCTCGCTGTTCGAGGGGCGCGGCGACTATCAGCTGATCCTCGACACCGTCGAACCGGCCGGTGACGGCGCCCTGCGCCTGGCCTTCGACGCGCTCAAGGAAAAGCTCGGCAACGAGGGCCTGTTCAGCAGTGAACGCA